>NZ_NMQR01000001.1 GCF_003545805.1 Photorhabdus sp. CRCIA-P01
GTGGATGGGGGGATGGGGCGGGTTACAACAAAGCTCATCTTGTGAAGGAGTGGGCTTATGTTAGCAATATTGAGTTACATTACCTTCCTCCATACAGCCCAAATTTAAACCCGATAGAGCGATTATGGAAGGTCATGAATGAACAGGTTCGAAATAACCGTTATTTCGCTGATAAGCATGAATTTCGAGACAAAGTCTTCAAATTTTTCACCACAACGTTACCTGATATAGCGGACTCGCTGACGTCTAGAATTAACGACCATTTTCAGGTGCTAAAAACTGCATCTTGAAGTTTCTTGGGTATAAAAGATTTCTGTAAAGAAAATAAACTTGATCTTTATATTCCGGCAAGATTCGTCACTATTGGTAGTTTAGAGTTAAATTGATTATAAGATTAAATATCAATAATCTAACTTTAAGACTAGAAAGAGGAATGATGACATGGACAATAAATTAATTATTTCACCTCAGGTTATTAACACAATGGAGCAAAGTAATGAACCTTGGGGGATAAAAGATAAAAATTCATGCTTTATTTATGTCAACCAGGCATGTAAGCGTCTTCAAAATATTTCATGCTCTTTTGACTATGAGGGAGTTTATGAGCATGAACTCCCCTGGGATGGGGCTGAATTTGCCAAAGAATACATCGCTCATGATCAAAAGGTGATGGAAAAAGAAGAAAGAGTATGTTTGCTTCTAACACATACTTTTGGAAAAGAACAAATTCTTTCGTCTTATTTTTTTGAAAAACACCCTCTTTATCATGAAGACGGAAGCTGTATGGGAACGATATATCATGGCTGGCAAGCTCAGGATTTCTCATTAACCCGGCTATTTCATGGAAAATTGCCAGCCAATATTATATTCCAGCCACCGACCGATCTCTTTACTCAACGGGAATGGGATGTTATTTTCCTAATGTTACACAAGTATACCAGTAAACAAATCGGCAGAATGTTAAATATTTCCTACCGTACGGTTGAAACCCATATCTCACGCATATATAAACGGATTGGTGTTCATTCTAGTTACCAATTGGAAGAGTATTGTCGCACCAATGATTATGATCTCTATGTGCCAAAAAGATTTGTACATCCAGAAAGTAGAATGTTCCCTTAACCATTGGATTAAAAGGAGTTGTTAATAATATGAATAAGAACTATGTAATCTCCCCTCAGGTTATTAACACAATGGAGCAGAGTAATGATCCTTGGGGAATAAAAGACAAGAATTCATGCTTTATTTACGGTAATTCAGCAACAAAACAATTCATTCATGACTTTAAAAAATCATTTGATTATGAAGGACTTTATGATGATGAACTCGACTGGGATGGAGCTGAATTTGCAAAAGAATTTATTGCTCATGATAAAAGTGTAATGGAAAGAGGAGGAAGAGTATGTTCTCTTGAAACACATCTGTTTGGCAAAGATAAATTCCTATCATCTTATTTTTGTGAAAAAACCCCTATTTACCATGATAACGGGGATTGTATAGGAACTATATATCATATGTGGCAAGCCCAGGATTTCTCATTCACCCGGTTATTTTATGGAAAACTACCGGCATCTATTATGTTCCAGCCACCGACCAATCTCTTTACTCAACGGGAATGGGATGTTATTTTCCTAATGTTACACAAGTATACCAATAAGCAAATCGGTAGAATGTTAAATATTTCCGACCGTACGGTTGAAAACCATATTTCACGCATATATAAACGGACTGGTGTTCACTCCGGTTATCAACTAGAAGAATATTGTCGCACCAATGATTATGATCTCTATGTGCCAAAAAGATTTGTACATCCAGAAAGCAAAATGTTTCTTTAGCCCTTAGATTAAAAAGGAGTCTCACTAATATGAACAAAAACTATATAATCTCCCCTCAGGTTATTAATACAATGGAGCAAAGTAATGAGCCCTGGGGAATAAAAGATAAAAGCTCATGCTTTATTTATGCTAATCAAGCATGTAATCGCGTTCAAAATATTTCACGTTCCTTTGACTATGAGGGTCTTTATGATTATGATCTTCCTTGGGATGGTGCCGAATTTGCTGAAGATTACATGGACAATGATAAGATAGTGATGGAAAAGGAAGAACGAATATGTTCACTTGTAACACATAAATTTTTTAAAGAACAAATTCTGTCATCCTACTTCTTTGAAAAATATCCTTTCTATCATGAAGACGGAAGCTGTATAGGAACGATATATCACGGTTGGCAAGTTCAGGATTTCTCATTCATCCGACTATTTCGTGGAAAACTGCCAGCCAATATTATGTTCCAACCACCAACTGATCTCTTTACTCAACGGGAATGGGATGTTATTTTCCTGATGTTACACAAATATACTAGTAAGCAAATCGGTAGAATGTTAAATATTTCCTATCGTACGGTTGAAACCCATATCTCGCGTATATATAAACGGATTGGTGTCCACTCTGGTTACCAATTAGAAGAGTATTGTCGCACCAATGATTATGATCTCTATGTACCAAAAAGATTTGTGCAACCTGGCAACAGAACATTTCTATAGCCCTTAGATTACAAAGGAGTTTTTACTAATATGAAGAAGAACTATGCAATATCGCCTCAAATTATTAATACAATGGCAATAAGCAATGAACCGTGGGGAATAAAGGATAGTTCTTCAAACTTTATCTACGGTAATTCAGCCACAAAGAAGTTTATTCATAATTTTAAAGAGTCATTTGATTATGAAGGACTTTATGATCATGAATTGCCCTGGGATGGCGCTGAGTTCGCCAAAGAATTTATTATCCACGATAAAAATGTCATGACTAAAGGCGAAAGAGTCTGTTCACTCGAAACCCATGTATTTGGGCAAGAGCAAACTTTGTCATCCTATTTCTGTGAAAAATTGCCTCTTTATCATAACAATGGTAATTGTATGGGAATTATGTACCATCTGTGGAAAGCCAAAGAGTATTCATTGACCTGCCTATATCAATATTATGATAAATTACCACCATCCATACTACTCCAACCACCCTCCGATCTTTTTACTCAGCGGGAGTGGGATATCATCTTTTTCTGCTTACAGAAACACCCCAGAAAACAAATTGAGAAAATATTGAATATCGTCTATCGTGAGGTTGAAGAACATATGACAAGGATATACCGTAAAATCGGGATTCACTCTAGTCAACAGTTGGAAGAGTATTGTCGAGCCAATAATTTTGATCACTATATCCCAGAAAGGTTTTTATTGTCTTAGATTACGTATTATTTCCCAGTTTCTACATACTACCTTTGTTAATTATTTATTGATAAAATATATAACTCTATGGAAATATGCTTTTCTTTCAATGAAAAATTTACATTCAATAATTTAAAAAAGCAATAATTATCTTAAAGGATATTTATGAATAAATCAGGATTAAAACAAGTCCCTTTTATTACCCCTCAATTAACACATATATGGGACAAAAGCCCTGATCCTTGGTTTGTAAAAGATAAGGAATCCCGTTTTATTTATGCAAATACCAATTTTATTAAAGTCATCAAGTTACCGGAAAGCTTCAATATTATAGGATATACCGTTGAAGAATTACCAATATCCGTTAATGGTTTTGCTCATCACTTTAAAGAACATGATCGCAGAGTCTTAGAAAGTATGCAGAAAGTATGCTCTGTCGGCACTTATCCTCAAGGTAATGGTCGACCACCTAAATCCTATTTTTGCGAAAAATATCCATTGATGAGTGAAGATAATCACTGTATCGGCATTATCTCTCACGCCAGAGAATTAGAGCACTTTACGGTTTATCATTATATTAAGGACAATATACCAACGTCAGCCTGCCTCAGACCACCTAATGATTTGCTAAATGAGAAAGAGTGGATGGTTATTTTTCTATTTTGCTGTGGCATGAATAATAATGATACGGCCACTGAAATGAATATTTCATTCCATACTGTGGAAAAACATTTTGAAAGTATCTATGAGAAATTATCTGTCAGTTCAGTGACAGAGTTACGATTACTTTGCAAAGAAAAAGGTTATGATCTCTATATTCCACCCAGGTATTTTCTATCCATAGGCCATTTTATATTATAGCTAATTGATTTTACTATTAACTACGACTTATTTATTGATTAATTTTGTTAATAATTAGGAATACAATTAATGATATCACCGACTTTTGCATTAATTCAGGATCGATAAGCCTTGATATCGATTTCCCCATACTCAGAAAATATTGCACACATTTTGGATGACAGACGATATATACCTAATAGATTTCGAGTTGCAGCGCGGCGGCAAGTGAATGAATTCCCCAGGAGCATAGATAACTATGTGACTGGGGTGAGTGAAAGCAGCCAACAAAGCAGCAGCTTGAAAGATGAAGGGTATATACCGCCCATTGTGGCGGATGTCACTGCATCCAGAATAATTTTCTGCTTGTTTCTTAGCCTTTCATTATCGTAAGGCGACGGCTTGTGCACAACTTTGACTCAGGAGCCTTATTACCGTCTCCGCACCGCTTCGATTGGGATTTATCCTTATCATCCGTCTCTCTAACGTGGGATCAGACTGACGGAATGTACCGGACAACCGGTAAAACAGTGGTGGAATGTCAAATTTCGATTCAGCACCCACCGGATATGGCAGTGCACCAAGCTTATGAGCAACATGAAGTACTTGTTCGGCAATCTCATCGTAAAACTCCACCAGCAATACTTTCGATTGCGCATTGGCGATAAACGCCTGTTTTACCTGAGGAATAGCTCCCTGATTAAGCTGAGACACTAATGTTTCACTCACCTGAGCCTGCACAGCATGCATCACTGGGGCAAATACCAATCCACGCAATACTTCCAATGCCTGAAATCCCTGTACCTGACTGCCACCGGAATACATACTACGCCGGATGCGCTCTATTGCCGCTTGTTGACCGACCACAACACCGACACCTTGCGGGCCAAACAGTTTGAAGCTAGAGAAGGCCGATAACGCAGCACCCCATTCACAACCGATACGTTCCACTTTCATGGCAGCATAGTTATCGTCAACCAGAACTGGTAGTGATGCGGCATTCAGCAGTGATATGACTTCTGCCAACTCATAAGCATCATCAATTTTCTGTCGTGTGTGTTGTACCAACGCCGCCACCGGCGAATGTTGCAAAATCGCAGTCCGT
Source organism: Photorhabdus sp. CRCIA-P01 (assembly GCF_003545805.1). Taxonomy (GTDB): domain Bacteria; phylum Pseudomonadota; class Gammaproteobacteria; order Enterobacterales; family Enterobacteriaceae; genus Photorhabdus; species Photorhabdus antumapuensis. The sequence continues at coordinate 5,175 of NZ_NMQR01000001.1, forward strand.
ATTTGTTCGGATTGATTGAAATCAGCCCGCACCAGATGCAAACCCATCTGCTCAGCAATAATCGCTGTCGAGGGATATAACGGCGCATCATGAACTAGCAGGCTATCACCCGCATTAAGTAATGCCGCCAGCCCACAACGTATTGCCCCGGTTCCCGCCCCTTGCACTAACACAGCAGCCTCAGCAGAAAAGAAATCGGCAACGACCTGTTCAACGCGTTGCGTTATCTGTGGCCGGTTCAATCCCGGCACCAACCCTAAATCTCCGGTAGTGAGAAAATCCGCACCGGGAAAATGGCGGCAGATAATATCAACTAAACGAAACTGTTTGTGCTGCGCTTGCTCCATGCTCAGACTAGGTAATGGATAGGTGTTCAATATCTGCTCTCCCACATTTCCCCCTTATATTTTTAAAAATAAAGGGGGAAATTTATTCAATTAACTGATACCTACCAGATAGATGACGTTAGCTAGCACACCAACCACAATCGTTGCAATCGGCCCAATCGCCATTTCAACCAAAGGACGTTTAGCCGTACGGTTGAGTAGATAAATACCCGCCACCACCATAAATCCCATGCCCGGCAGAATGGCGTTGGCAGCCATCATTCCCCCCACCAATAAGGCAACTTCCAACATGCGGGTAATAACCGTACGAATATGCTCACCACAAGCTTTGACTCCGGGATATTTATCCAACCAGATAGCAATTCTCGCCAGCAGTTTGATTTCCATAAACATAATCAAACTACCGGCAATGAAGGCAATCCACAGATTATTCGTGATTAACCCGGCGACAAACACGAACTTCATGCCGACCGGACTATAAACCCCAGTAGCAATAGCGGTCATACCAACTAACGGCACAAAGCTGATCGCCCTGGCAAGCGCCACCAACATGGCATTAGCCCCTTCTCCCTGCGCCATCAGTTGCAGTGATACCGGACCTTCCGCCAGCAGACTGAGTGACATCGAAGCCGCTACCGCAGTCAAACCACCACTTAATACCAGCAACCAGATGTTGTTTTGAATACGCTGTATCCGCGTGGAGAATAGTCCAACCAGCATCTCATTCGCGCCTTTGGCCGGAGCAGATCCCTCGCCAGCTTTGGGAGCACGCTGTTTCATCGCAAAGTAAAACATCACAATCATCGAGATCAGCAGGGCTATCCCGTTAGGATCCAGTTGCACCGGTTTGCTCAGAGCCCCACCAAAACTCAATGCTCCTACCGCTTTCGTCGCGATATACCCCACCAATGTCGCAATCAGCACCCATATTCCTTTGCCATATCCGTATTGATAGGCCACAACAATCGCCGGAAACAGTGCAAAGCAGGCTACGATAGGATCGCCAACTTTACTCAGGTTGCCCATGAAATTAACCGGCAAATGGGCAAAGATATCGACCACGGATCGTAAACCGGTCATCAAGGCAACGGCATACAGCGCCCCCAAAACAGCAGAAAGTATGAAACCTTTTTTACTGTTTGCACACCAAGTACCAATGACATCGGTTCCCAATAATAAGCTATGCACCAGAATAATCGGGGCGGTCAACGAGAACGGAATACCAAAGCCAATAACCAGCCCAAAACTTAGGGCAAAACTGGTGGCAGCCAGGGTTTTACGATTCATACGCCCTTCCAGATGCTCCGGCATTAAAGGACGTAGCCCATCATGAAATACGGCAATACCACGGTTAGCCATCATGGCGGATATCCCACCAATCACCGCCAACAAACCCGCTTTAAACGGATCAATTTCCATTAAACGGCTGAAAAATTCATATTCCATTTTCCTGTCCTCATGAAGAAAAAATAGCCTTGATAATCACCGGAATAACCGCGTCTATATCCTGACCCGTAAAACCAAATGCGGTCTTCCCGGCGTTAACATGGGCAATAATTTCTTCATCAAGCAGGATCTTGCCTGGCATACTGATGGTGGCGCATTTGTTAATACCAACAATAGCAATTGCCATTGCCAAAGCGCCTCCACCGGTATTACAGGCTCCCAAATAGTAATCCGCATGACCACTCTTAAGCGCCATAGCGGCATCTATATCGCCCATCACGGTAATGGATGAGGTTTTATCCCCGGCCAGACGGCGTAAAGTTTCAGCAATTTTTTCTTTCTCAATTTGTCCTCCAATAACAAATCTCATATGTTTTTCCTTTATTTGAAAAATAGCGTTGGGTTATCACGTAACATCAAATCAATATCGGTTTGCGTTAATCCCGCCCGGTTTAGCATCGGCACAAAGGTGGTGATTAAATAGGCAAAACCATTGCCACCATTGGCTTTTAAGTGAGAACGACGGGTAATATCCATCGATAACATGACGCGGTTAAGTAAGCCACGTTGGGCCAGGGTCTGTAACATAGCGATCCGCTTTTCATCCGGGTAGTAATCTCTTTTGCCAATCGTGTCGAACTGGATGTAGGCCCCCTGTTCAATGATGCGCAAGATGTTGTCTAGATTATCTTTAAGATCACAGTGACCAATAACTACCCGTTCAGCATCTACACCGTGCTTTTTCAGTAACGCCAGTTGTTCAAGACCCATCGTGCTTAATGTCGTATGGGTCGAAACAGGACGCCCGGTTTCCAGATGGGCTATAGCCGCAGCATAAAATACTTTCTCTTCATCAGGCGTAATCACCCCCTTGCTGGAACCAATTTCCCCAATCACTCCGGCTTTCAGCGTCGTACCGTCAATACCCTGCTCAATCTCAGCAATCATTTCATCCGCCAGTTGTCGAGCCGTAGTATGTGCTACATGTTCAGGAAAAAAGGCAGATTGGTAATAGCCAGTTGAAACTATTACATTAATGCCGGAGTCCCGCATCAAATCCAGTATAAACCGTGGGTTACGTCCCATGTAACGATTGGTCATTTCCACAATATTGTGTACACCCAAGCTGACCAGTGTTTTCATCTCTTCACAAATCAGGTCGTACTGATCCAGCCGGCAGTCAATGCTGTTTTTAAATGACGATAAATCGAGATGCAGGTGCTCATGTGCATAGGTATAGCCGGATGCGTCAATTCTGTTTTGCTGAGTCATGAGTAAGACGGTCCGAAGACGAACAGAGTGGAGATGCATCTAGTCATAGGCTATTTTCTCCATTAATCGGGATGGGGTTTCCCTGGCTGTCATAAAGCCCCTCCAAGACCGGATGCCCTGACTGGATACCGCTAACCAATGCCACATCACTGCGAGTAGCAAATATCTGGGTGCGAAAGCACAATACGACAGCACAGCCGACCGGAAATTCACCACTCAGAGGAAAATGGTAATCAATACTGGTGTCATCCATCGGTAACAGGTGAGTGGTGGTGATCTGGCCGTTTGGCAGGAATATCAGCGCGTTATGCGCCCGTCCACGACGGTAATAACCGCCCCCATAGCAGTAACTGTTACCGTTAAATCGGTGGGATATTTCCGTCAGATAGAGCATAGCAATACGTTCTGGCTGCTCTCCCCGAAAATTGGCAAGGATTGTTCCTGTTAGCGCATGTCCAGGCTCGGTATGGGTAACACCATACTTTGCCAGTAACGGCAGTGTGCTACAGCTTGACGCCGACGGCGCATTTATCTGCGTCACCTCAACCCCAGTTTGGCGTAAAATGTCTTTTGCTTTTAGTAAAGTCAATAAGTTTGGCGCCGGCAGTGTCTGCTGCTGATCCTCTTGCCACAGCAAGCAAGGAAAATGTGTCAACCCCGTCAGTTTTACACCGGGCATTGCCATAATGCGCTGAACGATAGTGTGCAATTCCGACAAGTGAAAACCCGCTTCCTGACCTGGATATAAATGATCATGATCATCATAGATTTTCAGCATAATACGTTGCACATTTCCCTCACGCTGCGCCAGACTGGAAATTTCCTCCGCTTTTTCTAAAGAAAATACTGTGATCACTTCCGGATGTTGCTGCATCACCGAGGAGACCATACTTCGAGGGATCTGTACCAGATGGCCTGCATGAGTTACCGGGATCTTGCCATTCATCAAGACTCTGGCTTCTTTAAAATCCACCACGGTGACACCCTGATAACCCAGTTCTATCAGTTTACGTGCCAACCAAGAGTTACGCCCAACCTGTTTGGTCATCAGATAGAGCGCAATACCATGATGCTCCGCTACCGCAAGCAATCGTCTGGCATTTTCTAAAACCTGATCAACGTCGATAACATAAGTATCAGGCAGTAAAACCCCTCGTGCCCACAACATCTGGGCTGCCTCAATCAGTGCCGGATTTTGTTTGTTCAGCGCATGCATAAACATGCTGTACCTCCTGTACTCCTTCGGCGATCAATGCCATTGCAATAAGCTAGATGTTAAATCATCATTTTTTTGAATATTTGATGGAAAAAAAATTCCCTTCATCTCTGTTGTTGTGCTACCACTGCCCCTTTGCCGCCCAAAGGCTAAACAAGTTTGCTAGCAGATAACCCTCCTCACAGGGATGTAATTGCACGTCAAAATGTGCCAACAGCGAAGCGTTTATCGCTTGCAAATGAGAAAAGACACCCGATTGACGTACTTCCATCAGCAGCTCAACATCCATTGAACCGATTTGTTCTCCCCGGCGTGAGCGCATCAACGCATTAGCCATATGTGTTATTACTATTTCCCCTAGCGCATTCTTGACAGGAATTTCCCAATTATTTTCAAGCTGCGCCACAACTTGTAACATGCCATCACAGATATCCTGATCAATGACATTTCCCTGACAGAGCAGATTCAGTCGATTTTCCATTTCGTTAACTCCATCCATGCCAAATTAATAACTTGGGTCCTGCTGGCCTGCCAGTACACGTTGTTGATGAGCCAACAACTCTGTTTTATTCACCATAGTACGTAAAAGTTGTTGAATCAGAATGTCATCAGCTCTGGTTAAAACTACCGCTTCAGAGGCTTGGATAAAACATGCACTTCCACGGAGCGGTACTGCAATAAGCTCCCTGGAACTGAGTTCAACTTCTCTGCTAACGTTCCAAATCACTGCATCAATGTCACCTTTCGCTACCTTATACAGGCTCTCGTGGTAAGAAATATCCACCAACGTGATATCCTGCCCGGCAAAGTACACTTCAGTCATGATTTTCTGGTCGGCGGAACGATGATCCAACCCAACACGACGGATATTATGTTCACCTCCTTTACGATAAATCAGTTGGTGTGCGCCAACATAGGTATGTGGCCCCAATTCAAGTACAGTACAAACATCACCTTGTTCCAGATAAGTTTGCGCCGCCAAATGTGATACCACTGCCAAGTCATAAATACCATTACGCAAGCATTCCACCCTAGCATCTGAACCTCTCATGTGGGCGAAGTAAAATGGAATGCCCTCAAATTGCGCTTTCAGACCGCTCGCCAGCCCCTCATACAACCGGGTATAAGGCAGCGGCATTGCACAAACCACGTTACTAATATCAGCATGGGCTAACAGTGCCTTGTGATCCATACCGACCAAATAGCTGCCATTGCGCCCCCGCCGTTCCACATAAACCGCGCCAGAACTCTCCAGTTTTTTTAATGCAAACTGAACCAGACCAACAGACAACCCATAGTCAGATGACAGCTCTTCAATCGTTTTCAACCGATTACCACAGCGCTCACCTAGCAGATAACGTGCCAGACACGCCTGAGCAACCCCCTCTTTTTTAAGCAGCCCATGACTCATAATAATTCTTCATTTTTTTGAATGTATTTATATCCAATTTAAGCAGGCAAATAACAATCGGAAAATAGCAAAAATGCGAATGAGGTCACGAATAAATAGGTAATTTTCTGCAATTTCAATAATTTTAGTTTGATAACCAATAATTTCTGTTTTTATGTTTTAGTCGTGGTCGTTTCTGGACGCTTAAGCAGTGCATAGATCAATCCCGCCAACAAGGTACCGGCAATAATCGACATCAAATAACCCAGTATTGGTGTGATAGCACCTGGAATCAACAGCACAAACAGGCCACCGTGCGGTGCCATCAACTGAGCACTCACTGCCATGGAGATCGCTCCAGTCACCGCGCCACCAACGATACAACATGGGAGCACACGCATCGGATCGCGGACAGCAAAGGGAATCGCGCCTTCGGAAATAAAACATAAACCCAACACCAATGCGGCTTTACCACTTTCCCGCTGAACGTTATCGAACTTCTGCCGGGCAATCAGTGTCGCCACTCCCATAGCCAGCGGAGGAACCATCCCCGCTGCCATAATGGCAGCCATTGGCGCATAAGTTTGCGAACTCAGCAAGCCGACACCAAACGCATAGGCAGCTTTGTTTATCGCTCCTCCCATATCAGCACACATCATCCCACCCAAAATGGCTCCTAGCAGGAGTGCGTTGGTTGTCCCCATGTGAGAAAGCCAATACGTTAGCCCCGCCATGATACCGGCGACGGGTTTACCAATAACGTAAATCATAATCAGGCCAGTGATCAGGCTAGCAAATAGCGGAATGATCAAGATCGGTTTCAACGCTGCCATACTCTGCGGCAATTTCACTTTGGTATTAAGCAACTTCGCTACGTAACCGGCGAGAAAACCCGCAATAATTCCACCAATAAATCCCGCGTTCGTGCTAGTTGCCAACATGCCGCCAATTAAACCGGGCGTCAGACCGGGACGATCAGCGATCGAAAAAGCAATGTAACCCGCCAATACAGGGACCATCAGAGCAAAAGCCGAGCCACCACCGATTTGCATTAACGCCGCCGCCAATGTACCCGATTCTTTAAATGCGGTGATGCCAAAAGCAAATGACAATGCAATGCACAGGCCACCCGCCACCACCATCGGTAACATATAAGAGACGCCCGTCAACAAGTGACGATAGAGACCTGCATTATCTTCCCTCTGGTCAGTTTTAACATTTTGCCCTTCCGGCTCGAAAAGCTTGGCTTCGGCTAACGCTCTATCAAATTCTTGCGCTGTTTTCTTCAACGCCAGCCCGGTGGAAGTACGGTACATAGGTTTTCCGGCAAATTTCGCCAGATCTACCTCAATATCTGCAACGACTAGCACCAGATCCGCTTTTTCCACCTCTTCCTGCGTAATAACATTGCCCGCACCTACTGAGCCTCGCGTTTCCACCTTTACCCACCAGCCGCGCTTTTTGGCTTCGGTTTCGATGGCCTCGGCGGCCATAAAGGTGTGTGCTACCCCTGTAGGACAAGCAGTAACCGCGATAATCCGTTTTGTATCACAACTGATGTCAGTAGCCGGTAACTGGTACGGCTGTGCATCGATTTTTGCCTGCTGAAAGAAACTCTCTGGCGCATGCAACGCCTGTTCTGTGTCGCCGAGATAAACGAGCTTACCGTTCAATGTGTTATCGGTGGGGATGCGACCGCCGGTCACCACCACCAAATCGGCCTCTGCTGGATCTTCTGTTAGTATCAGTCTGTTTTCCGCCGCCGCGGCACTAAGGATAGTTTTCACCAGATAACTTCCGGCAAGTCCGAGTGAAGGATCAACGATAAGCAGCATTTTCATCATACTTCTCCTGCTGTTAGCTAAAAGGGTTGTGGATCGACGTGCACCATTATCACGGCGAATTAGGGATTGCTACTCACGCGGCCCCTCCCCCAAACCAGAAGTAATCGCTTCACCAATGGCCGCTATCGCCTGCCGCGCATCATCACCATTGGCGGTAACGTGAAGCCGATGGCCTTTTTTAGCGCCCAATGCCATGATTTTCATCAGACTACGACCGCTGATCGGTTGACCGGTACCATCAAGATTAATGATGGTAATGCCACTGGAAAATTGCCGGATAACATTAACCAACACAGCACCAGGGCGAGTATGTAAGCCATGTTCGTTACACAGGACAAATTCCCCGCTGGATATTGTGCTCTGCGCCAGTACGCCACTGGTCAGTAATGCCAGCACTGTCGGCGCATCAGCTTTCAGCAAACATTCCGCTTTTTGTGCTAATAACAAGTTACTTAGGTGATGCAACACATTTAGCGGCTGGTCGTCGGCAACCGCAACAGTCAGCAACATCACCACCGGCTCGTTATCCCGCGTGAATAATCGGCTCACTGCCACAGCGCTAGTTAAGTTACCGTCGGGACTATCACTGAGCCAAATGCCCTGCCCAAGATCCAGTGGTTTACTGTTAATCACTTTGCTAACAAAGGCCGTATCCACTGCCCCCGCTTGCTGTAACCGCCCGGCATTCAATGCCTGTAGTGTCATCAGATCGCGGGCATTAACATCTAGCGTAATCAGGCTGGTATCGAATTTAAATTCAACCTGCTGAACTTCTCCCATTAGCAAGCTATGCAGTGACTGTGCTGACTCAATAGTTTTTAGCTGTTCGGCGATACGATCATCACTCAGTAGGTGTGTTAACTGACGCAGTAGTGCCAAATGCTCATCGGAACGCGCGGCAATACCAATAACCACATAACACATCGCTCCCTGATCCCATTCAACACCCTGTGAGAAATGAAATACCTGTACATCGGTTTTCAGTACCCGATCACGGGTATCTAGCGTGCCATGAGGCATGGCAATACCGTTGCCAAGGTAGGTGGAAATTTGCTTTTCACGTTGCAGCATGCCGTCAACATAAGTATCACTGACATTACCACTCGCGGCTAGCATGGCCGCTACCTGGCGAATGGCATCCTCTTTACTGGTCGCAATTGCACCAGTATGGATATTTTGCAGAGCCAACTGGAACATCATTTTCTCCCTATTACCGAAAATAGAATCGTTCCAGTTTACGCAGAGAAAAAAGCATTAGGTCCAATAAAAAGAAAAGAGATAAAAAACTGAAACGTTTCAACGAGTGTGGGATATGACTAATTTTTATTCAATACTTATGTGAAATAAAATCGCAATTTTTTGAGATTACTCACATTTTCCCTGCCATCGTCTTTTGCCTACCTCCGGTTTAAGGGATTTGGTAAACCAATAACTCGCTTGCCATTCACCAACCTCTACAGTACTAAGACAATGGTAAGAAACTATCCGTATGAAAATATTAAAAGTCACACTGTTTAAGATAGTTTTTATATATGCGCCTTAACAGGCGCATACATCAGAATCGCTTATTCAATTGAACAAGCATTTTCCTTTGGGACATAATCAAAGTGTAATTCTCGATCCCGGTTCCTTTTTACACCCCAAACACCGTGGAAACGCTCTGCATTACTGGCAGTATACCGCACAGTATGGCGAATATTGCTGTGCCCAAGATAATCTTGTATTAACCGAGTATCTATCCCTCTATCCGCAAGGGCAAAACCGCAAGCATGGCGCAACATATGTGGATGCGAATCCACGGCAATATTAGCCAATCGCCCTAATTGACTAACAAGTTGATAAATGCGCTGGCGTGTCAGCGGTCTCCCAGTACGTGACAGAAACAACCAATCACTTTCTGCCCCTTTAAAGGTTTTACGGACTTTAAGCCACTCCCTGATCGCCTGGATTTCATAACCCAAAAGAGGGTGATTAGTACAAAATCCACCTTTTAAACGCCGGATGTACAAACTTCCATCATCCAAATCCAGATCAGATAACCGTAAATACCTGGCTTCACTAACACGTAAGCCATGAACAAAACTCATATATACCAGACAATAGTCGCGCTCCCCATTGGAGCTCTTTTTCGCCATTTCCAGCATTCTTTCCACTTCGTATTGCGTTAGATGTCTTCGTTGACCCATTATGGTCTATCCCAAATATTCTTTATTTCAACGCATGTAACACACTGCGTTATCTGTAACTGATTAAGACCCGGAACCAACCCTAAATCCCCCATAGTAATTAAACCTGCGCCGGAATAGCGGCAGATGACTGTATAAACTTCTGTTTCTGTACTTGATCTATGCTCAAGCCGCGTAATGGATAGATATTCAATGTCTGTTCTCCGGTAATCCCCCCTATTCTTACCATCACAAGGTCAAAAGAAAAATAGTGATTCAATTAACCGCCCCCCGCCAAACAAGGCTTTTTGGCTAGAATTACCAACAAAAATCGCTGCGATAGGCCCAATAACCATTTTAACAAAAGGGCATGTCAATCAGATTGATTTCTGGTTCAAATCACTAAGGAAGGATGTTGATGCAGCAATGTTTGCCAGCTTCCGATAAACATTTAATCTCTCTATCTTTGCCAGAGAGACCGGCAGGCAGCAAATTTAACAAACTGGTAACACGAGTAGACGATCCTTTATGCAGAATGATCCGGTATATCAGCTAGATATAATATTCAGCTTTCCAAGCCATTACTAGATTTTATCCATGCCGTCATCAATGATGCCTGTTATAAATTTTTTAAACCTCAATATTATGACTCATTATTGCCCTCCTCCGCCAATCATTTGAAACAAAATTGGTTTGCGAGTGTATTCACATGTTTAAAAGTTACATGCTGCCTTTCCCATTATTTGTTATTTAAAACAATCGGATAAGTGTTATTTTACCTTCCTGTGCTGCTATTCTTAATCTGTATCTTTAGTTTTATGTAGTCAAATAATATCCATCGCAAGGAACAGAAATTTAATGAAAAGAATCATCCTCCCCCACCTTCACACTTCGTGACTCAGGAGGGGGATTCCCGTTAGTGGGTAACTGCTGATCGCTCAGTGTCTGGTTCCTGCTTCAAAGGACGGCCTGAATGCACCCTTCCTTCACAGGCAAATACGGCTGATGTGCACTTTGCACTGTATGACGAGGCAATTTATTTCGATGCGAAAATCAACGAAATAACTTCATTCGAGTCTAATCTGATCATGCTCATCGATTGACTATTATTACAGGCAACGTCTTAATTCATTGAGCACAAACCATACAATATGATTTCGACAGCCAAGGAAAATAAAAACACAGGAAGAGATGTTAAGTATTAAATCAAACCTACATAGAACTATCTAAATAATTTTAGCATTAAACAATATTAATGTTTATACCCTTCATCTTTCAAGCTGCTGCTTTGTTGGCTGCTTTCACTCACCCCAGTCACATCGTTATCTATGCTCCTGGGGATTCATTCACTTGCCGCCTCGCTGCAACTCGAAATCTATTAGGTATAGATTTTCTCACATAGAGGTATTTTTACATAGAATAATAAATTATTCAATTAACAGATACAGGTAAAAATCGATAAATTCTATTTTTCTACAAATTAATTATTGCAATTTGTTATATAATCAGGTTATTTTAAATAAAATAAGTAGAAAAACTCTTCAGATAATGATTTAAATACTCATTAAGGAGTTGTCATGTTAAATATAACAAATAAACAGAATAATATCACTCCGCAATTAGTTTACATGTGGAAAAAAAGCCATGATCTTTGGAGAGCTAAATATTGCCAGCCAAAATTTACCTATGCCAATCCGATTTTTTGCCAACAACTCAACTTATCTGAAAGTTCTGATATTACCAAATTTTCAGCAAATGAATTACCCTCACCTATTGCAGAATATGAGGATTCACGGCATCGTATTGGTACTCTCTTTCATGCAAATAAAGCAAACGATTTTGCTCTCGACACACCAGAAAAATTTTTACAACAAGAAAGCATTATGTTCTCCTAAATCAAAATATTACATAAATATGACTAGAAAAAATTCGACTACTTCACTACAAATAATCAATACCTTGGAAGTCAGCAATGAACCGTGGGGAATAAAAGATAAGTCTTCCTGTTTCCTCTATGGTAATAATGCATTAATTAAACTCCAAAATATAAATGCCAACTATGATTATGAAGGTAAATATGACAGTGATATTCCCTGGAGTGGCAATAAATCTGCCAAAGATTTTATTACACATGATTTGCAGGTAATAAAAAATAGAGAAAGTATTTTATCATTAGAGACGCATGTATTTGGGCGAGATAAAGTTTTATCATCTTATTTCCAAGAAAAATTTCCACTCTATGATGATCAAGGTGAATGCATCGGTATTCTTTTCCATTCCTGGAAAGTTCAGAATAATTCACTGACTCGGCTATTTCACAGTAAACTATCTGCTTCTATTATGTTTCAATCGCCAACTCATCTTCTTACTGAACAGGAATGGGAAATTGTCTTTCTTTTTCTGCAAAAATATAGTAAGTCACAAATCTGTCAATTACTCAAAATTTCAGATAAAACCATAGAGGAATATATAAGAAAGATTTATAATAAATTGAAAGTTAACTCAGACGCACAACTGGAGGAATATTGCCAACTAAATAGTTTTGATCTCTATGCACCAAAAAGGTTCTTATTGTCTTACTTATAAATATCGTCTATTTATTCAAATTTTTTATAAGGTAATAATGTTATAAAGGTCAAATATGAGTCAATCAGGATGTAAAAAAGTCCCTTTTATTACTCCTCAATTAACTAATATGTGGGATAAAAGCTCAGAACCGTGGTTTGTAAAAGATAAGGAGTTCCGCTTTATTTATGCAAATAAAATGTTTATTAAAGCTAATAAGCTACCTGAAGATTTTGATATTATTGGGTATACCGATAAAGAATTACCTTCGCCAGTTAATCAATTTTCTTATCTTTTTGAGGAACATGATCATAAGGTGTTACAGGGTATGCAACGAATATCATCTCTTAGCACTTACCCTCAAGAAAAAAATGAACAAGCTACATCCTATTTCTGTGATAAATATCCGTTAATAGACGAAAATAAACAGTGTATTGGCATAATTGCTCACGCAAGAGAAATACATAATTTTACGGTATCTCATTATATGGAGAACAATATTCCTATATCAATTCGATTTCAACAACCTAACAATATATTAAAAGAGAAAGAATGGATAATCATTTTTTTATTCTGCCGTGGCGTTAATAATAGATATATAGCTGACGAAATGAAAATTTCATATCGCACTGTGGAGAAATATTTCGAAAGTATCTATGAGAAACTATCAGTTAACTCAGCAATTGAGTTAAGAACACTTTGCAAAGAGAATAGTTATGATCTTTATATTCCCTCCCAATACTTTCAATCTATAGGCCATATTTTGCTATAAATAATCGATTTCATGATTACATATTTCTCTCTGACCTGTTTAATTAACCTGAATTTTGCTTAAATTCCCCCTAACTGATATATGGATAACAATTTTATAAATAAAAATAAAGGGCTAAAAACATGACTAAATAATCATTTTTTTGAAAATTTACTTTTCTATTTCTGTTGAAGACTTTATATAAAAACGATGAAACCAAGAGATTCCCATGAGCACTGATTGATGCCTTAAGGTTTACATCAACATTTTGGCAAGAGACAGGGTGTTTATAACCCTGTTTCAATGCCAAGATCCAGATACTCCACAATCAACGAACAATAATACCTAACAGAATGCCCAATGCGCCAAAGTCAGCATCACTGAATGTCGTGTTGGCAATACCGATATCCCCCAAAACGGGTAACAGAAATACGGGTAAGAAGGTGATCAGAAAGCCCTGAGCAAAAGCCCCGAGAATAGCGCCTCTACGCCCCCCTGTCGCATTACCAAAAACCCCGGCCGCCGCACCAACAAAAAAGTGCGGCACAACGCCGGGAATAATGACCGTCATACCTAATGCATACAGTACAAACATACCGATAACACCAGCCACAAAACTGCTCAAGAACCCTACCAATACGGCATTAGGAGCGTAAGGGAAGACAACCGGGCAATCTAACGCAGGTTTAGCATTGGGTACCAGTTTGTCAGAAATTCCTTTAAACGCGGGAACGATTTCTGCAATTACCATTCTCACACCTTGCAGAATAATGTATACACCCGCGGCAAAGGTAATAGATTGCATTAGCGAGAACATAAATCCATTTTTCCCACCACTGACTTCTCTCACAAAATCACCGCCAGCGAATAAGCAACTGATCATGAAAATAATCGCCATCGTAAAAGAGATGGCAACCGGTGTATCACGCAGAAACAGCAAGCTTTTCGGAACATTCATCTCTTCGGTTGAGTGGGCCTTATTTCCTAGTTTGCTGCCAATAAAACCAGATAGAACATAGGAGAGCGAGGAAAAATGCCCAATGGCAACGTCGTCAGAACCTGTTACTTTCTTCATATATGGATGAGCAATCGCCGGGAAGAAAACCATAGCAACGCCAACAACCACAGAACCAATAGCCACTAGCATCGAGCCTTTGATCCCTGCTGTTGCCAGAATCACCGCGACCATCATGGACATAAATAATGTGTGATGCCCAGTCAGAAAGATAAATTTCCACGGGGTAAAACGTGCAATCAAGATATTGATCACCATAGCAAAGAACATGATCATTGCCATTTCTTTACCAAAACTCTTTTGCGCAATGGAAACAATTGCTTCGTTGTTTGGTACGACTCCCTGAATACCAAAGGCGTGTTGGAAAATTTCAGCAAACCCTCCCAGTGAAGAAACGATTAATCCAGCACCGGCACCCAAGATCACAAAACCCATAATGGTTTTTATGGTACCTTTGATACATTCAGTCACCGGTTTCCTTTGCATGATCAAACCAACAAGCGCGATAAACCCAACCAAAATCGCAGGTTCTGACAGGACATCATTCATCAGAAAATGAAAAAATTCCATGGCGACCTCCCGGTTACAGTGCACCAAGTTCAACTAATGCCACGGACAGACGTACTTTCATTGCCGATTTATCCACCATATTGTCCAGCGAAACAATTTTGCCATCGACTGCCTGAGCAACCAGTTGTTCTGCAATATCTTTAGTACCGACAAAAATGTCGCTTTGAGTGGCTTTTGCCGACCCCAGATCAACGTGATCAACACTGGCATCTACTCCCATCTCTTTCAGAATATTTTTGATGCTCATTTCCATCATCAAGCTGGTACCTAACCCATGTCCGCAAACAACAGTGATTTTCATACAGTTTCCCCATGGCAAAAAATAACGATTTAATACTGGTTAATCACGGCAAGAATTTCTTCTTTACTTTTGGCACTCATCAGTAATGAAATATCTTGTTGATTATCAAATAGTTCGGCAAGTTGAGCGATCACTTCGATATGGCTGTTGCTATCAGTTGCTGCTAAGACAATCAACAAACTAACCGGATCATTTCCTTCCGACCCAAACTCCACTCCTTTGCTAATCACAGTTAACGCTAAAGCTAATTTGTTGACCCCTTCTTCCGGTCTGGCATGTGGCATAGCAATTCCCGGGCCGACAACATAATAGGGACCAATTACCTCATGTGAACGATAAATAGCATCAATATAACGAGAAGAAATGGCGCCATTTTCCACTAAAGGCTGACAAGCAATCGCGATCGCTTCGCGCCAATTTTTAACATTCGGTATCACTTGGATCACATCTTGAGTGAGTAACGTCTTTAGCATCAATCTCCCCTAATTAAAATCTCATTCCGCACTATCTACCTTCTGTCTTCTGCTAGTGATATTAGTCACAAATGATAGCGCTATCCATGATCGTAACTCATAATTGTGATAGCGCTATCATTTGTTATTTGATTAATTCACCAGAAAGCGAAAGTACATCATGGTTTTTTCCCACGACTTGCCTGAGATCAGGTAGAATCCCATCGTCAAATTCATAGCCGTTAATTAAAAAAATAGAAAAATATTTTGATGAAAAAGATACGAAAACGCCGTAATACAGGGCGAGTAACATTACAAGATGTTGCTAAGTATGCCGGTGTCGGTTCAATGACAGTTTCACGCGCATTGAGAACACCAGAAATGGTATCGGATAAATTACGAGAAAAAATTGAACAAGCTATACAAGAATTGGGATATATCCCAAATGGTGCTGCCGGCGCACTTGCTTCGGGCCAAAGTAATATTATCGCGGTGCTTGTGCCTTCATTGACAGATAAAGCCAGCGCTACATTTATACAGTCACTGCAACAAGTGCTGAATAAACATGCCTTTCAAGTTTTGCTTGGATGTCATGAATATGACCATCATAAAGAAGCCGAAATTATCATGACATTACTGCAAAGCAATGCAGCAGCATTGGTGATTTTCGGTTCGCAATTGGCGGATAAAACCTACAGTAACATTTCTCATATCAATATTCCCATTATTAATGTTGCGGGCTCTCATCAACAGCAGACGACTATTAATATAGAAACCGATTTTTCCGCGGCTGCCTATACGTTGACTGAACATATGTTGAATAATGGCCGCAAGCATATCGGTTATATTGGCGCCCAAATGGACAGCCGTTTACGCAATCAGCAAATTAATGGCTGGCATAAAGCCATGCTGCATCACTATCAGAATGCTGACCAAAGTATCACTACCTCGGATACTGCTAGCATGCAATTTGGTCGCCAGGCAATGACTGAGATGTTATTACGTCAACCTGAACTGGAAGGTGTGATTTGCAGTCATGAAGTCATTGCCCTAGGTGTCATGTTTGAATGCCAGCGGCGTCTGCTTAAGATACCCACTGATTTGGCTGTTGCTTGTCTGGAAGGCTCAGATAACTGTGACCACACACAGCCAACACTGACATCAATTCGCATTGATTATCCCCAAATAGGCAGGGACACCGGAAAATTGCTGATAAAACTGCTCGATCAACAAGGTGAAGATGAAACAAAATATCAAAACAACCAATATCACCTGTTTTCATATAAGTTCGAGCCTAGACAAAGTGCTTAACAAAATAAAAACGCCCTGACGAGACATCAATTGTGATTAAAGCCTATAGCCAGCCGTGGTAACTATTTTACCTGCTTTACCTACTGGCTTAGACCATGTGGCGTAAAAGAAAAACCCGCATAATCTTCAACCCTATTTACTATGTCAGCCACTGTCGTTTCAGCCAAGGCGGCTTCCAGCACACCGGTAACACGCGAGAATTCATCTTCTAATACTGGGGTGATATTGTGCCCAATATAACACTTGGGATTAGGTTTAGAGCGGTGCAATGTAAAATACAAAGGGTCTTCAACTGCGCGATAAATATCTAATAATGAGATTTGCTTCGACGACCGGGCGAGTAATGCTCCCCCTCCCTGCCCCATTTGCGAATACGTCAGGCCAGCTTCCGCAAGGGCGCCTAAGAGCCGACGAACAACAGCCGGGTTAGTATTCACACTTTTTGCGATATCTTCAGAACGCACGGCTTGTCCGTGGTGAAGCGCGATATCGGTGAGAATATGAATAGCGACAGCAAAACGGGTAGATGTTGGCACTGGAGGATCCTATATACCTTAAGGATGTTATGAAAGAATAGCAGAGTATGAATAAAAAGACCGTGTAGTATGTCACTAATTTCGTCACATAACAATGAATGAAATTCAGAATGTTAACTTGTCTGATTAACATTCCTACTCCTCCCGTTTTGCCACCGTATGCTATTATTTGGCTCAGTTAAGGTTACAAGCATGATAACTAATGCTACCGAATAGAATAATCTGCATAAGCACGCTCAATCTGAAGCGTATCGGCAGTTTGTTGTAATTTAACTAACCGCCCATCCCGCACTGTCCATATATGAACGAAACGAGAAATAAATCGTTTACCACGCTTCACCCGTCCTAAATAATTACCCAAAACAATGACATGATCATCTGACTCAAAATATTCAGAACTGTCTACAACAAACTCATCAATATCATTTAAAAATGGCACAAAGAAATTATTTAATACATCTTCAATTCCTTCATAAATCCCACCATACCGAGATCCTTCGGTAACATCCCAAATAATATCATTCGCCATAATCTGGCGAAGAACATCAACATCCCCCATAGCGTCGTAAAAACGACGAACAATAGATACATTTAATGAATCTGACATTATCATTCTCCTTCAAATTATCCTGCAATGAAATATGACCGGCTCTTATAAAATGAGCCGGCCGGATATCTTGAGACGTTCAACAAAAAAGCGCCACTGGAGCTTTAAATTAACATCCCCGGAAAATAACTCGAATATCTTTCATGTTAGGCTATCCATTACGGGTAAGATATCCCCTTACCTAGGTAAGCGCTGGATAATCAGTATAGCCTATGGCACCAGGAACCATAAAAGTTTCCGGTTGTTGTTCATTAAATGGTGCTTCAACTAAAAACCGGTGAGGTAAATCTGGATTAGAGATAAACAATTGACCAAAAGCCACTGCATCAGCCCAGTCGTCAGCAAGAACTTGCTCGGCACTCGCTTTAGTAAGTTCCTCGTTAGCAATATAGGTTGACCCAAAAGCCTCTTTTATCACCTTACTTAAGTCACCATCAACGATGGCATCACGCGAGAAAATAAAAGCAATACCACGTTTACCCAGTTCACCTGCTACATATCCGAATGTCACCACCGGATTAGAATCCGCCATAGAGTAATGTCCACCACGTGGCGCCAAATGCATACCGACGCGCGATGCCCCCCAAACTGAAATACAAGCGTCTGTCACCTCCAGCAGCAACCGAGCCCGATTTTCTACCGAACCCCCGTACTGATCTGTGCGCAGATTAGCACTATCTTGCAAGAATTGATCGAGCAAATATCCATTGGCGCCATGTATTTCTACTCCGTCAAATCCTGCCGCTTTCGCATTTTCCGCTCCACGTCTGAATGCTTCGACAATGCCAGGAATTTCCTCAGACTCAAGTGCCCGAGGAACCACGAAAGGACGTTTTGGTCGTAATAAGCTGACATGACCATCGGCCGCAATTGCACTTGGCGCCACAGGCCGTTCTCCATTAAGGAAAGCAGGGTCCGATATCCGCCCCACATGCCAAAGCTGTATAAAAATACGCCCTCCGGCAGCATGCACAGCATCCGTAACCAACCGCCAACCAGCAACTTGTTCATCCGACCAAATACCCGGCGTATTCTCGTAGCCAACTCCCTGTGGGGTTACTGAAGTCGCTTCACTGATAATCAAACCGGCAGAAGCCCGCTGAACATAGTACTCCGCCATCAGCGTATTAGGGACACGCCCTTCTCCTACTGCACGGCTACGTGTCAGAGGAGCCATAATGATGCGATTTGGCAAGTCGAGATCACCAATGCGAATTGGGTCAAAAAGTGTAGGCATATTTTTTCTCTCATTTAGATTAATAAATGCACTTCGTTGCAAATCATCAATAGGTACATCACCAGATAACAACACCCGTCAGGGAATGTAGGCTACTTTTCTCACTCTCGAACCTGTAATAACAGGCGATTCGTTTCTATGAATTAATGTAACTTACACAGTTACATTAAACAAGAGGGATCTGATACCAGATGTCAGGATATCCGCAAGATTAATGCCATGACACAACAATGACTTTGTTTAAGAATGGGATAGGCCGCTTGTAGTCTTTGATTTAAGTGAATAAGGATTCGTTGAATGAGTGGTATAAAAAAGGCTACGCAATACGCAGCCTTGAAACGCGCTTTAATGGATAGAGTCCCTATCCAATGAGTTTTAAATCCGCTTTTCCGTGTCGCTTTTGTTCCTGATAAAAATTTTCATGTGAGCCAAAGTTCAGCAGGTATAACTCTAATTTCCCTTCAACCCAACAATAACCAAGCAATGTTAACTGGTTATTTAACTGAAATTTATGAACACGAAGGAAACTTAAATCACCTTTCTTCTGCTCACCGATTTTAGGGTTATCAATTATTCTATCAATCTCATCTTCTACTATCGTAAGCAGATCCTCAGATAACTTAGATAATGCTTTAGAGAAACGTCTTGTTTCATAAACATCAATCTTTGGATCTTTTTGTCCTTCTGACATAACGCGACACCTTACCGCTATTGACTTCGCTTTTTGCCAGTAAAGAATCAAGGATAAAAGAGTACGACAAATCAGGGTTATCCTCCGCAATACGGCCAATCTTAGCCCAATGCTCGATTTGCTTAGGTACACTTCTGCTTGAAGCTTCTGCATGAATTTTTACATCATTCACGAAATCATCATCCAAACGTATACTGATAGCCATAGTTTAGTTTGCCCTCTGGGATTTTGTACTACATGCGATATAAAACGCATCTGTATAGAATGCAACATTTTGTCGCATTTTGCAATTTAAAAAACCAAACAATACTCAGCCTTGAAACATCCTTTAATGGATAGATGCAATAACCTACGTTTGAAAATACGTAAGCCCAGTTTTATCTTTTTTAACCTCCCCTCCTCAAAAATTGGTTATGATTATAAATAGCTTGCCTGATGCTGGAGGCTGTTGGTTGATATGTAAAAAAATTTTTACTCGGAGGATGCATATATGAGTTTATTGGATGGTTTACAAGAAAAACTGGACGGTTACTTTAATAAAACAAGTGAAATCAACTATGTAAAAATATTTGATACTCCCAAAGTATGGGGGCTTCCTTTTGGAAAAGAGATAATGCCACAAGCTGTTAAAAGAGCAGCGGAATTTGAAGATGCTATTGTAAGCATTCTGGAAAACATGCGTTATCGCTGTGATATTTCCTCCTTGAATGCCCCGGATGCAGAGTGGAGAAAAGTTATCCTATCAGCTATTGATCGCGCATTTACAAAGAAAATAAACAGGAAGGACAGAACTCAGATAAGGTTCTTATTCGCTCAGACACCGACATCTTTGTTAAACGGTGTGAATTCATACTTTGAAGGTACCCCTGAATATCTGGCATTGAAGAATGATATTATTAAATTAATTCAAGAAAGGAGAGATAATTGGGAGTGTATACCTGAAATATGGATTGGTCGATTTTACAGGATAGTAGACGGACTTAAAATATCATTAGAGAAGAAACTGCTGCCAGAAGAAATGATTCCAGAAGCCGATACCAGAATGACATGGAATCATACAAAAATTATCGCAGTTGATGGAATTGAGTCATTTGTCGGGGGCCATAATTTAAATATGGATCTTTTTAAACATTACCCTCCCGTTCATGATGTCTCTGTTAAAGTTATAGGAACGGCATCATTAAGCTCACAATTATTTTTAAATAACATGTGGGAGGCGAATACAGACCTCTTAACTAAAGAATTCTTTGATATAGATGAAAATAGATGGGTAAATGTAAATGGTATTGTGGGAAAGCCGGAAGATCCATTAAAAAAAGAGCACATTACTGAATATATAGACAGAAAAAAACAAGAATGCCTAAAAAATCCACCTAAGGACCCAGAATATAAGAAAGCAAGCAGGATATTATCCGTAGGTAAATATTGGGCTGGTCCTGATATGCGAACAGATTATAAAAAAGGCTCTGAAATAATGAAAGAGTTTATAATAAAGAATGCAAAGAAAAAAATTCGCATGTCCCAACAGGATCTCGTCAGTGCATGGAAAAAACAATGGCGAGATCATCATGTATGCCGATGGTTAATCGAAGCATTACTTGCCAACCCCGAGCTGGAAGTTCAAATTGTTGTATCACCACTTGATGCAGCCGCAGGTGCTTCTGGTGATCAATATTCTTTTGGTTCTGGAGCCAGAAGAACGTTTGAATTATTTAAATACTATTTGACACATGATGAGCATACCAATGAGAAGCTGAGAGATCCGGATGGAATTAGGCAAGCCGCACTGAAAAGAATAGAGGTTGCCCCTTTTTTCTTTACAGACAAAGTACCTGAAGATCTTTTGATTGAAGGTGCTACATACAAATGGCCAACCCCGGATGAAAATTCTTATACTGCTACACTAAAAGAACCGTCTCTTTTTGAAAGACCTCCACAGGAAGGTGCTATAGGACGCCCATTCCGATCCTTAATTAAAGCAAGTGGTCCGGTATATCCCAAAGTCCCCCCTGCTCCTGGCAATCATGCAAAAGTAACAATCATTGATGATGAACTATACGTGGTTGGTTCTGATAATCTCTATCCGGGATATCTTTCAGAATTCAACTATCTTATTGAGGGAGAGGACGCGGTGAAAGCTTTCATAGAATCCTACTGGGAACCGTTGTGGAAATACTCAGGAACACACGCATTTAATGACAAAAATGTTTGATGTAAGTAACAAATGTATTGATATATACCCGCCAAATGCTGGCGGGTATATACCCTTCATCTTTCAAGCTGCTGCTTTGTTGGCTACTTTCACTCACCCCAGTCACATCGTTATCTATGCTCCTGGGGATTCGTTCACTTGCCGCCGCGCTGCAACTCGAAATCTATTAGGTATACAACTTGAAAAACATTAAGGAGATGACTTTTCAGAGTAGGAAACCAAATCAACGCATTTTTCAGTAATAGCCTGGAAGCCAGCGGGACATTGAACCTGAGAAACCAGATACTGGCAACCCGATTGTCCCTGTGAAAAACACCATTTTTATTTTCAAATAATCTGGGTTTGAAGCCCGTTAAATTATTTACAATTAAATTTTCGCTGTAGCCAGATATTTTGTCATTTCATCAGCGGGCACCATGCCGCCGCCGGTTGCCCAAACCAAATGCGTAGCCTGTTTCATCTTCTCTGCTGAAAGGTTCTTATTATTCAGATAATCGAGGTTTCCACTCACACGAGCAGGACCCGCCATCCCAACTAACGCCGAAGGCTCTAACCGGATACCTTCATCACGATCCAGTAAGCCCAATAGATTATACATTTCCTGATCTTGGACAGTATAAAATCCATCCAGCAAGCGTTCCATCGCACGCCCAACAAAGCCGGAAGCCCTGCCTACCGCAAGACCATCAGCAGCAGTGATATTGTCGATCCCGATGTCTTGTACACAAATATTGTCATGCAAACCGGTATATACTCCCAACAACATACTAGGAGAATGGGTCGGTTCAGCAAAAATGCAGTGCACATGATCGCCAAAAGCCAGTTTCAATCCAAATGCAACACCACCGGGACCACCACCAACGCCACACGGCAAATAAACAAATAATGGGTGATCTTCATCAACCACAATATTCATCTGCTCAAACTGCGCCTTTACCCGTCCACCTGCAACAGAATATCCCAGAAACAATGTTTGGGAGTTTTCGTCGTCAATAAAGAAACAGTTAGGATCAGATTCGGCTTCTTTACGCCCTCTGGCTACGGCTACCCCGTAATCCAGTTCATGTTCCACGACATTGACCCCATGTGAACGTAGTTTTTGCTTCTTCCATTCACGAGCATCGGCAGACATATGCACACTGACATTAAAGCCCAGTCTTGCACTGACAATACCAATGGACAGCCCCAAATTGCCGGTAGAACCTACAGCAATACTGTATTGATTAAAGAACTGCCTGAACTCTTCCGAAAACAATTTGCTATAATCATCGTTTTCAGAAAGCCAACCTGCCTGTAATGCCAATTTTTCCGCGTGAGTTAACACCTCATAAATTCCACCTCGTGCTTTAATCGAACCGGAAATTGGCAAGTGGCTGTCTTTTTTAAGCAAAATTCTCCCTGTGATATCCACACCATAATGTTGTTCCAGTGTTTTCCGCATCGCAGGAATAGCCACTATTTCCGATTCAATGATGCCATGCATGGCGGCTGTTTCCGGGAAAGCTTGACATAAATAAGGCGCAAAACGATCCAGGCGTGCTTCAGCATCCCCAACATCATCAGCGACCAAACCGACAAAAGACAACCCCTCTTTCAAGGTGGTATTACAAGGGTTAAACCAGAAGATTTCCTCTAATTCCATTAAATTTTTTACTAACGGATATTCATTTAGTAATTGTTGAATTTCAGTACTTTTCATGTTTGTGTTAACCCAATATGAGTGTTTCCCTGGTATATACCCTTCATCTTTCAAGCTGCTGCTTTGCTGGCTACTTTCACTCACCCCAGTCACATCGTTATCTATGCTCCTGGGGATTCGTTCACTTGCCGCCTCGCTGCAACTCGAAATCTATTAGGTATATAAAAACAACTGTTGCTTTTTTGATTATTAGAATTTTATTATATTCAATATGTTATGTTTACTACAACTTCTTACCAATATCAGCACATCATATTTTATTTATTTTTATCTTCCCCTTATTTCGATTACTACGTTAATGTTTATTTTTTTATTATTTTAGCTATAAAAGCTGCCTATTTTATAGGCTTCCCTGGTATTGACACTTCGCACTTCTTATTCTTATTTTTCAAGCTGAGTTGTTGCTTCTTTCCATTACACAATGGTAGCCATCATACAATGGTAGAAAGAAGAAACGTCCCAATCAACGCAACCACGGACGCAATAAATGTTGCGGTTGTGTAGTACTTAAAAGTTTCACTGAGCGTTGCCCCGCAATATTGCTTAACCAACCAAAACAGTGAATCAGTCACAATAGTACAGCCGATAGCACCAGAACCAATAGCCAATGTAATGATTTCAGGGCTAATATCTGGATATAACGGCAACATAGGCGAAACAATCGCTGTTGCCCCCATCATTGCGACTGTTGCTGAACCAACCGCCGCATGCAAAATAATGGCAACCAACCAAGACAAAAGAATTGGATGCATATCCAAACTCGACAAAACAACGGCCAACGACTCACTAAGGCCACTGACTTTTAAAATACTATTAAATGCTCCGCCCGCGCCGATAATTAATAAAATATTGGCGATAGAAGAGAAACAATCTTCTGTTTTCGTCAACAACGTACTCATTTCCATATTTTGCTTGATGCCCAAGGTGTAATAGGCAACAAACGCGGCAATGAACATAGCTGTAATAGGATTACCAATAAATTCCAGCGCCGTATAAAACATGGTGCCTTTTTCCATATTTAATTCAGCAGCCGTTTTAACCAACATTAACCCAATTGGCAATAACACTGTAAACAATGTCACGCCTAAAGAGGGTAAATCCTCTTCTTTACGAACGGCAATTTCAGAAAATTCAGCCGGAACCGATTTAAAAGGCAGACGGCTACCGAGAAGTTTCTGAAATAATGGCCCCCCCACCAAAGCTGCAAACAGGCCAACTATCAGCCCATAAACAATCACCGAGCCAATATCCGCACCCAGTTTATTCGTCACAAATAATGCAGCCGGGTGTGGAGGAACAATACAGTGAACCGCCATCAATGCTGTACATAATGGAATCGCTAATTTCAGCAGTGACGTATTGGTTTTCCTGGCAATAGAAAACGCCAGTGGAATTAACAATACCACCCCGACTTCGACAAACAGCGTAATACCACAAACCAGACCAATCAGTACCATAATGATATCAGGTGACAACCATCGGCATTTTTGCAATGTGATACCAATACGCTCTGCCGCGCCGGATATCTCCATCATCTTACCAAGAATAGTCCCCAAACCAATCACTGCGGCCAAAAAACCTAACGTATCCCCGATTCCCCCTTGAATGGCGTTCACCATTTCAACAGGGTCCATTCCCATTAAGGCACCAACATAAAAACTGGCTAATAATAGTGCAAGAAAAGGGTGAATTTTTAATTTAATTATCGTAAATACAATTAACACAATACTTGTAAGTAACGTACCAATCACCCAAGGTTGTGAATCCACTTAATCATTCCCCGCGGTTAGCCTCTGTTCATCACACGAATTTTCATTATTGAATATGAATATTCAATTTTTGACAAATGATTAATACATAGTCATGCATGAATCAGATTGAGCCAATTCAGTGATACCGATCAAAATTTTCACTTTATTTGCGATTTAAATCACTAAAACTATCTGAAACATACCGCCTTAATGATACGGTTATATTATCCGTCGTCGATGAACTAGAAACACTATAAATATGTACACAGATGATAATTTCATGGTTGTAAATAAGTTACTCAATGGAAGCCAGTTATCAAAGCTGCATACATTTGAGATAGCCGCTCGCCACTGCTCTTTTGTTCTGGCTGCTGACGAATTAGCTATCACTGCCAGTGCGGTCAGCCATCGAATCAGTTCTCTGGAACAAGAGTTAGGATTCAAACTTTTCCAACGTTTTCACAGAAAAATTGAATTAACTTGTGAAGGAAAGCGTTTATTTTGGACAATTAAATCGACGCTGGAACACCTCAATCAGGAAATTCTGGAAATAAAAAGTCAGGAGTTATCGGGTAACCTGACGATTTACTCCCGTCCGACTTTTACTCAATGCTGGCTAGTGCCTAAATTGGCTGATTTTAATCAGCGATATCCATCCATTAACCTGAACATCTTAGTCGGTAATGAAAATGTGAATTTCCGCGGTTATGGTATCGATCTTGCGATCTATTTTGATGATATTATATCCAACGAATTATCACATCAATATCTGATGAGTGAGTATATTACCCCGGTCTGTAGCCCGCAGTATGCCGAAAAACATAATCTAATGGGAAATATTGATAATCTACGATACTGCACGCTATTACATGATAAACAAGCATGGAGCTACGATTCTGATACCAAAGAGTGGAATACTTGGGCAGAACACTTTGGCATTACACTGGATCCATCACAAAAGTGTATCGTCTTTGATCGCTCCGATTTAGCTGCCGTTGCCGCAATACACCACGCAGGGGTTGCAATGGGAAGAAAAAATATGATTTGGGAAAAAATTGAAAATAATGAATTAGTCGCCCCTTTTCCCAACACTGAAGTATTATGTAAACAATATTACTATACCTGTACCCTGCCTCAACAACAGAATGAGAAAGTCAATGCCTTTATCCAATGGCTAAAATCAACTATAGACGAATAAAAATATAGCCAACCATTAAAGCCTGCTCTGTTTTAAGTAGCGATGGTAAGTTTTAAGTGGCGATAGTGAGTCGCCACAGAATTTAACAACGGATTCTACCCTACTTTCAATTCCATCATTTATTGGCTCTAGGAAAATATTGCCTACCACCGTCAAATACCGTTTTACCTTTAATGCATGATGATTTTAATACTAGATTTTTCCTTATCACTATTTCTATCCTTAAAAAATCAGTGATAATGTAATTATTTGAAAATAACATCTAAACTTAATCAAAAAATATATACTAATGGTGTAAGTTATGATATTCATCGCAACTGCTGATAAGCAAATCGTTTAAATGAGTTATATACCTAATAGATTTCGAGTTGCAGCGCGGCGGCAAGTGAACGAATCCCCAGGAGCATAGATAACGATGTGACTGGGGTGAGTGAAAGTAGCCAACAAAGCAGCAGCTTGAAAGATGAAGGGTATAAAGTCATTTATTTTAGAAGTATATAGAGTGTAATGAAATGCAAAAATTGTTATTAAGCTGTGGAGTTATCTTTTCTGTATCTGCGATAACTTTACCTGCTCAAGCAGAACAACATACAGCTTCAATCGGATACGCCTATGTGAAACCACAAGATGCGAGTGCGCTAAATGGCGCAATATTGAGTTATCGATACGAATTGGATGACCAATGGGGGCTATTATCATCATTTACCTTTGCTAAAGGAGATGATAAAGAGACGACAAAAGATTATCACTCAAAAAGTGATGTTAAGTACTATTCCCTAATGGCGGGCCCAACCTATAGGATTAATAACTATATTAGCTTATATGGTCAACTGGGATTATCCAGGATTAATGCAGAATCTTCCACCCACTATAAACCTTCTCCACACTATAGTGGCGGATATATTGAAAAGGAAGCAATAAGCAAAAGTACTTTAGGTTGGGGAGCGGGTTTTATTATCAATCCAACAACCAACACCTCAATTACCGCCGGTTATGAAGGTAGCCGTTTTAGTATTAAAGACGGAAACGAGAAAGATCACTTATCTACTAACGGTTTTAATATAACTGTCGGCTATCGTTTCTAATCTTAATCAATGAGCAATGTATCATCACCAAGGTTGAATATTTTATTTAATTGATAATCTTGGTGATTTTTCGAAATATTAAATCGCCATAACTATTTATAATAAATCCAGTAAGCATTATCAGAAAAAATCATAGAAAGAAATTAAAGGGATGAAAGAAAAATAATTTCCAAATGTTGAATATAAATAATTTAAACATATTTTCAGTTACAATATTTTTGTTTTTTATTTCTATCAACGATATAAAAACAGTTAATCTTCTGAGCTAATAAAAACATATCATTATTCTTTATCTGAATTAGACTATGGTTGATGTAAATGACAAGAAATTATCTGTACAATAATTTAATATATTGATTATAAATCAACATTATTTAAGGAATATATATGAAAAAAAAGAATGATTTTAAAGCTTTTTCTATTAGTAATGATGCAAATATAATTCATCAAGAAAAATATAGAGAAAGCCAGAGTTTACAGACTGGGTTTCCACTAAATACTATTTCCATTGATTTATTAAATAAAGTCCTTCGCCAATCATCAATTATATCATCGGTGATAGCTGATTTTATCGCGACACAATCTAATAATGATATTCTGGATGATGGCGATATAGCCAAACTCACTAAACAATTAAATAAAGCGTTAGAACGGAAAATCACAACCACAGTGCCAAACGCCTCATTAACCCACAAAGGCGTTGTTCAGCTTACAAATGTAATTGGTAATAGTGACACATTAGCTGTTACGCAAAAACTTACTCAGGATATAATAAATTTATTGAATGAAAATATTAATGGCAAAGTACCCAACACCCGGAAAGTCAATGGGAAGGTATTATCCAGTGACATCAGCTTAAATGCAGGGGATGTGGGAAGTTACGATAAAACTGAATCAGACAATAAATACCAACCACATGGTAATTATCAGCCAGCAGGACTGTCGTATACTAAAGATGAATCCAATGCTCGCTATGGCAGTAAAAACACGGCTTTAAAAGCTACAAATGGTTGGTGGAAATGTGGTGAAACTGGGATGATTCATCAATGGGGAATATCTCCTGATTCTCTTAACGAGTCAACTGGAGAATACTATTTTCCTATTGCATTTCCCTCAATTTGTGTCGTCGGAGTAGCAACACCTGATCATGATAACGACGAAGTAGGTTCTATTTCTGCATATTTTAAAATTATTAGCAATGAGAGATTTAAATTAACCCTTGATCAAAGCGATAATGATCAACCAGCTCGAGTTTTTTGGTTTGCTATTGGATGGTAAGGAATACATGACTTTGTAGGCTTGGAAAAAATACCGAGTTATTCTGAATCGGATTGGCACTTCGAAAGTACCAGAAATTGGTTGGTCAACGCTATCATTATAATCACCAAACAAGGTCGGGGATAGGATAGTCCCCGACCTTAACAATTTTATTTACAACTTATTCATTTGATTGGTGGGTTGTCGGGGGCTCGAACCCCGGGCCAATTGATTAAGAGTCAACTGCTCTGCCGACTGAGCTAACAACCCAATGTGAGTAATTATTCACCTATATAAAGCTATCGTCAATATATTATGACCATTTTTTTCTGAATGAATAATTCATATTCAATTCCAGCAGCACTGACAAGCTAAATTGTAGCCAATTTGTTTTTAAAGTGAGATCAGACTGTTATTGTGATAGTCATCTGTGTCACAATATTTTTTGCAAACACCGTCAATATAAGGCTACTTGAAGAGCCGTAACAATTTACCTAAGAAAATAAAAATATTGGACACTATTCTATGGCAGAAAATATACACACTTCGCTTTCCGCTAAAACTGGGGAAACACAACTACAACGCAATCTAAGTAACCGGCATATACAACTTATCGCGATCGGTGGTGCCATTGGCACGGGTCTGTTTATGGGATCAGGGAAAACAATCTCTCTCGCCGGACCCTCGATCATATTCGTTTATATGATTATCGGCTTCATGCTGTTCTTCGTAATGCGCGCAATGGGAGAACTACTGCTCTCGAACCTCAATTATAAATCATTCAGTGATTTCTCCGCCGATTTGCTCGGGCCCTGGGCAGGTTTTTTCGTCGGCTGGACTTACTGGTTCTGTTGGGTCATTACCGGTATCGCCGATGTAGTCGCAATCACTTCCTATATCGGCTATTGGCAACCAGATTTTCCACAATGGCTCACTTCCCTACTCTGCGTTTCACTACTGCTGTCCCTTAATCTGGCTACAGTGAAATTATTCGGGGAAATGGAATTCTGGTTCGCCATGATAAAAATCGTTGCCATTATCGCTTTAATCGTGACAGGTGCTGTTCTGATTGGCATGCATTTTCAATCTCCAGCCGGTCATACCGCTTCACTGGCAAATATATGGAATGATGGTGGATTCTTTCCCACAGGGTTAAGTGGCTTTTTTGCTGGATTTCAGATAGCTATATTTGCCTTTGTGGGCATTGAATTAGTAGGCACGGCGGCCGCGGAAACTAAAGATCCAATGAAATCGCTTCCCAGAGCCATTAATGCCATCCCGATTCGGATTATCACCTTCTACGTGCTGGCGCTGATAATTATTATGTCAGTCACACCGTGGCGTTCAATCATTGCGGACAAAAGCCCTTTTGTTGAACTGTTTGTTCTGATTGGTCTACCCGCCGCCGCCAGTATCGTGAACTTTGTGGTATTAACCTCTGCCGCCTCGTCAGCAAACAGCGGGGTTTTCTCCACCAGCCGCATGCTATTTGGGTTAGCAAAAGAAGGTGATGCACCACAGCAATTCAGTCGCCTTTCACGCCGTTCCGTGCCTGCATCGGGGTTAATCTTCACCTGTTTATGTTTATCCTGTGGCGTGGTGCTGATTTATTTAATTCCTGATGTTATGCATGTATTTACCCTGGTAACCACCGTTTCAGCCATTCTGTTTATGTTTATCTGGAGCATGATCCTATGTTCATATTTGGTTTACCGGAAACGTCGCCCGGCATTACATAAGGCTTCAACCTATAAAATGCCATTGGGTATTATCATGTCATGGGTCTGTCTGGCATTTTTTGCATTTGTTCTGATATTACTCACTTTACGGGATGATACCCGTCAAGCATTAATCATCACGCCTGTTTGGTTTCTGGTTTTAATTATCGGTTTTCAAATTGTAAAAAAACGTAGAACACGTTTGCACAGCTAACCTATTCAAATTTTTAATATTTATATGGCCTGTTGGAATAATACTCCACAGGTCTTTTTTATTGCTGCAAGCCACCAAACTACCACTACACTTACTCTACTGGTTAAGAAAATCTTTCTTACAAAATAGGGTCATCCACCTTATTACATCAATAATATTGATGAATTTAAATAACAGGCTGCCGTTATTGTAAACTTCACAGCCACTTTTTAAACTTATAGGAGAAAGTGATATGAAGGCATTAGTATTAGAAAAAGCAGGTCAGATTTCAATTCAAGATTGGGAAGCCCCCGAAATACTGGGTGAAAATGATGTTGAGATAAAAATTCACTCGGTGGGAATTTGCGGCAGCGATGTGCATTATTACCAATACGGGCGTATTGGGCCATTTGTTGTCGAAAAACCGATGATCCTTGGGCACGAAGCATCAGGTGTAATCACAGCAGTAGGTAAGAATGTGACTCACTTAAAAATCGGCGATCGTGTCTGTATGGAACCTGGAATTCCTAATCTGCAATCACCACAATCACGGGCAGGTATTTATAATTTAGATCCAGAAGTCCGTTTCTGGGCAACGCCCCCTATTGACGGTTGCTTACGTGAAAGAGTTATTCACCCGGCAGCATTTACGTTCAAATTACCTGATAATGTCAGTTTTGCCGAAGGTGCAATGGTTGAACCCTTAGCTATCGGTATGCAAGCAGCCACAAAAGCAGAAATTAAACCCGGAGATATCGCACTAGTTGTTGGCGCTGGCACGATCGGAGTTGTTACCGCACTTGCAGCATTAGCCGGTGGTTGTTCTGATGTTATTATTTGTGATGTGTTCGATGAAAAATTAGAAATCGCGAAACAGTATCCAGGTCTCCACCCGGTTAATAGCAAAGTACTCGCTGAGAAAGTTAACGCATTAACCGACGGTAATGGCGTCAATATTCTCTTTGAATGTAGTGGAGCAAAATCAGTCATTGCCACTATTTCAGAGCACATTGCACCGGGAGGAATCGCTGTTCTGGTCGGTATGCCCATCGATCCAACGCCACTTGATATTGTCTCGGCTCAAGCTAAAGAGATCACATTCAAAACTATTTTCCGCTATGCAAATATGTACCCTCGTACTATCCGTTTACTTAGCTCTGGCAAGCTCAAGGTAACCCCGTTATTATCCGCAACCTATAAATTTAAAGACAGCGTTAAAGCTTACGAACGAGCCGCGGAGGGTCGCCCGACAGATATCAAAATTATGTTGGAAATGGAGTAACACATGGCGCTCTATGCTGGTATCGATTGCGGTACACAAAGTACTAAGGTCATTATTGTCAATAGCCAAAAAACGCATATTTTGGGTGAAGGTATGACGATATTGATCGCCGATAATTCTCCTAGTGAACGACTCAAAGTCACTGGCATCCAAAAATCTTTAATGTGGAAGCGACTCCCGTGCAGCAGAGACAAAACCGGGAAAAATGATCAATAATTTTTCATGATGAAAAAAACAAACCTCGCTATTTTAAACGAGGTTTGTCGGTTTATTTCAATTTACCTTATTTCAACTCATTTAGTTTTGTATTGCGCCTCAGCATCAATAAAACGCTGTTGCGATGCGCTGCTCGGCGCTTTACCCAACAGACTCACAACCACGATCGCAATAGAAGCTAAGATAAAGCCAGGAATAATTTCATACAACGCAAACCACTGGTATTTCATCCACACCAATACCGTGACGGCCCCGACCAACATCCCCACTAATGCGCCATTACGTGTCATACGTTTCCAGATAACAGAAATCAGTACAACTGGGCCGAACGCAGCACCAAATCCAGCCCATGCATTACTGACCAGAGCCAGTACTTTATTGTCCGGATTGGTTGCTATCACCATCGCGATGACCGCCACCAGCAACACCATGAAACGCCCCACCCACACCAACTCTTTCTGGCTGGCGGATTTACGGATAAAGGGTTTATAAAGATCTTCCGTCAAAGCACTCGCACACACCAGCAACTGACAGCTTAAGGTACTCATCACCGCGGCCAGAATAGCAGAGAGTAAAATGCCCGCTATCCACGGATTAAACAGAACAACCGCCAATTCCATAAAGATACGCTCACGGTTGGCTGTGACCGCACCAGACAGTTCAGGATGAATTTCAAAATAAGCAATACCGAAAAAACCGACAGCAATTGTGCCTGCCAAACATAACACCATCCAGGTCATACTGATACGACGAGCTTTGCGGATAGTATGATGGGAATCCGCCGCCATGAAACGCGCAAGAATATGTGGTTGACCAAAATAACCTAACCCCCAACCCAACAGCGAGATAATGGCAATAAAGTTCAACCCTTTAAACATATCCATATAAGCCGGACTTTTTGCTGCTATCAGAGCCATAGAGGTATCAATGCCCCCCACAGAGAAAATAACGATAATCGGGGTCAAGATAAGCGCAAAGATCATTAATGAAGCCTGAACCGTATCAGTCCAACTAACCGCCAGAAAGCCGCCTAAGAAAGTATAGGCAATTGTTGCCGCCGCACCGAGCCACATGGCTTTCTGATAACTGATACCGAACGTACTTTCAAATAACAATCCTCCGGCAACCACGCCAGAAGCACAATAGATAGTGAAGAAGATCAGAATAACCAGCGCGGAAATAATACGTAGGATTTTACTGCTATCGTCAAAACGACTGGTGAAATAGTCCGGCAATGTTAGCGCATTATTATTGACTTCCGTCTGGATCCGTAGCCTGCCTGCCACCAATTTCCAGTTCAGGTAAGCGCCTAAAGAGAGGCCAATGGCTATCCAGCTTTCTGAAATCCCCGCGAAATAGACCACGCCAGGTAAGCCCATTAATAACCAGCCACTCATATCCGAAGCACCGGCGGACAAAGCCGTTACCACGCTACCTAATCGCCTTCCTCCCAAGATATAGTCATCAAAATTTTTAGTTGAACGATAAGCCAAAAAACCTATCAACAACATTCCAGTAATGTAGACAATAAAAGTGATTAGCATTGGTGTATTTACTGTCATGCAAGTTCTCCATAGTGTTATCTGTGTTTTGCAAATCCGCAGTTCTCCTGGGTACACAGAGTTTTCCCTGTCAGGTTCAGGAACGTTGCACCTGATTGCACCTAAAAATGGTCCATAATTCTAAATTGAAATAATTATTTTTGTAACCAATTAGAAAGTTACAGTGAATCCTAGATTAGCATCAGGTAATTTAACAACTAATTAACGCCACTTTTTACAAAAAACGTTTACTGAATCACATTTATTTGATTTAAAAATTATACTTTTTAACCATTTCAGGGTTACACCCCGATGTTAGCTATAAAATGTTAAACCAATGTGTATCAACCAGATAAAATCACAAAAATAAATATACCCACCTAATTATAATAACTAGATTAATTTCACAAAAATAAAACAAGCGATTCTCATAAGGTTGCACAAAGTTGCAACATGTCAGATATTATCATGTAATTTTAGATAAACCTTACCTATTAAGGAGCAAGGATGGGTAGTACAACAATGGGCGTGAAGCTTGACGAAGCAACGCGTGATCGCATTAAGGCTGCTGCACAACGGATTGACCGCACTCCACATTGGCTGATTAAACAAGCTATTTTTAATTATCTTGAACGTCTTGAAAATGATGAGCAGATCGCTGAACTCTCCGCTAACCAAGATGTTAAAGAAGAGAAAATAATCGCAGAAGAAACGGTAACAAACTCTTCTTATCAACCTTTCCTCGACTTCGCAGAACATATCCTACCGCAATCAGTAAAACGTTCTGCAATTACTGCTGCCTATCGCCTGCCAGAAACACAAGCCATTCCCATGCTGTTACAACAGGCACAATTGCCAGAAGATCAGGCTCAAGCAACTCATAAGCTGGCTTACAGCATTGCAGAAAAATTGCGTAACCAGAAAAACGGCATTGGTCGTTCAGGTCTGGTTCAAGGGCTATTGCAGGAATTCTCGCTTTCATCTCAGGAAGGCGTTGCTCTGATGTGTCTTGCGGAAGCCTTGCTCCGTATCCCTGATAAAGCCACTCGCGACGCGCTGATCCGCGACAAAATCAGTAACGGCAATTGGCATTCTCATCTGGGCCAAAGTTCATCCATGTTCGTCAATGCGGCAACCTGGGGTCTGCTGTTTACCGGCAAACTGGTTTCTACCCATAACGAGGCCAAACTCTCCACTTCGCTGAATCGCATTATTAGTAAGAGTGGCGAACCATTAGTGCGTAAAGGCGTAGATATGGCAATGCGCCTGATGGGTGAACAGTTTGTGACAGGAGAAACCATCGCTCA
Organism: Photorhabdus sp. CRCIA-P01; assembly: GCF_003545805.1. Lineage (GTDB taxonomy): Bacteria > Pseudomonadota > Gammaproteobacteria > Enterobacterales > Enterobacteriaceae > Photorhabdus > Photorhabdus antumapuensis. The sequence goes on from NZ_NMQR01000001.1 coordinate 40,350, forward strand.
AGCGCTGGCAAGTGCGCGTAAGCTGGAAGAAAAAGGGTTCCGTTACTCCTACGACATGCTAGGTGAAGCCGCTTTAACCGAGGAAGATGCTCAGGATTATATGGTTTCCTACCAACAAGCGATTCATGCTATCGGGAAAGCATCTAACGGCCGCGGCATTTATGAAGGGCCTGGAATTTCCATTAAGCTCTCTGCTCTGCACCCGCGTTATAGCCGCGCTCAATATGAACGCGTCATGAATGAGCTATATCCACGCCTGCTTTCCCTGACATTACAGGCACGCCAATACGATATTGGTATCAATATTGATGCCGAAGAAGCAGATCGTCTGGAAATTTCTCTCGATTTGTTGGAAAAACTCTGTTTTGAACCACAACTGGCTGGCTGGAATGGCATTGGTTTCGTGATTCAGGCTTATCAGAAACGCTGCCCCTTTGTTATCGATGCGGTCATTGACTTAGCACAACGCAGCCGCCGTCGATTAATGGTGCGACTGGTAAAAGGCGCTTACTGGGATAGCGAAATTAAACGTGCTCAAATCGATGGGCTGGAAGGTTACCCAGTTTACACCCGCAAAGTTTATACTGACGTTTCTTATCTGGCTTGTGCCCGCAAACTATTGTCAGTACCTAATCTGATTTATCCTCAGTTTGCTACCCATAACGCCCATACTTTAGCTGCTGTTTATCATATGGCGGGCCAAAACTATTACCCCGGTCAATATGAGTTCCAATGCCTGCATGGCATGGGAGAACCTCTGTATGAACAAGTGGTCGGGAAAATTGCTGATGGTAAGTTAAACCGCCCATGCCGTATTTATGCGCCAGTAGGCACCCACGAAACGTTGTTGGCCTATTTAGTCCGTCGTCTGTTGGAGAACGGCGCTAACACCTCTTTTGTCAACCGTATCGCCGATACCACATTACCACTGGATGAACTGGTTGCCGATCCAGTGACAAAGATCCAGAAGCTGGCCGAAACCGGCGTCCAAATCGGTCTTCCACATCCTAAAATCCCTCTGCCTCACAATCTGTATGGCAAAGATCGCGCAAACTCAGCCGGCTTGGATCTGGCCAACGAACATCGTCTGGCTTCTCTTTCCAGTGCGCTATTAAGTTCTGCTACCGAAGAGCAGTATAGCGAGCCACTACTGGGCGGCCATTATCACCATCAAGGTGAGTTACCGGCCACTAAACCGGTTATAAACCCGGCGGCCCCTTCGGATATTGTCGGCTATGTTCGTGAGGCAACTGAGCAGGAAGTCAGTCATGCGCTGGATGTCGCAACAGAAGCTGGCGCAATTTGGTTTGCGACACCACCATCAGAACGGGCTGCTATTCTGGTTCGTGCGGCGGAATTAATGGAAAACCAGATGCAACCGCTATTAGGTATTTTGGTTCGGGAAGCCGGCAAAACCTTTAATAATGCGATTGCCGAGGTACGTGAAGCGGTCGATTTCCTCCATTACTATGCGGGACAAGTTCGCCATGATTTCGCTAATGATACTCATCGCCCACTGGGGCCGGTCGTCTGTATCAGCCCGTGGAACTTCCCATTAGCTATTTTTACCGGACAGATAGCGGCTGCATTGGCCGCCGGTAACAGTGTATTAGCAAAACCGGCGGAACAGACCCCATTAATTGCGGCAACAGCGGTCAAAATACTGCATCAAGCAGGTATTCCCCACGATGCATTGCAATTATTACCCGGTCAAGGTGAAACCATTGGCTCTCTTCTGGTGGGTGATGAGAGAGTGCGAGGTGTAATGTTTACTGGCTCCACTGAAGTGGCCGGTCTGTTACAACGTAACATTGCCGGACGACTTGATGCACAAGGGCGTCCAACTCCTCTGATTGCCGAAACCGGTGGCCTGAATGCAATGATTGTCGACTCTTCCGCGCTGACAGAACAAGTTGTTACGGATGTGGTCGCCTCTGCTTTTGACAGTGCAGGTCAACGTTGTTCTGCCTTGCGTATCCTCTGTATTCAAGATGATGTAGCAGAAAGAACCATCACCATGCTGAAAGGCGCTATGTCTGAATGCCGGATGGGTAATCCTGAACGCCTGTCCACCGATATCGGCCCAGTCATTGATGCGGAAGCCAAAGCGGGTATTGATCGCCATATTCAAGCAATGCGTACCAAAGGGCACACGATTTATCAGGCAACACAAGATAATGTGGTCGACAATCAAGAGTGGGATCACGGTACTTTCGTTAAACCGACACTGATTGAACTGGAAAGCTTTGATGAGTTGAAACAGGAGATTTTCGGTCCGGTTCTGCATGTTGTTCGTTTCAAACGTAATGAACTGGATAAGTTACTGGAGCAGATTAACAACTCTAACTACGGTCTGACTCTGGGCATCCATACCCGTATTGACGAAACGATTGCACAAGTTACCGCTAAGGCGAAAGTCGGTAATCTGTATGTCAACCGCAACATGGTAGGCGCTGTTGTTGGCGTACAACCATTCGGTGGTGAAGGCTTGTCCGGTACCGGACCAAAAGCAGGTGGCCCACTCTATCTGTATCGTCTACTCTCTTGCCGTCCTCAAAATGCAATCAACCAAACGTTGGAACGTCAGGATGCTGAATATCCATTGGATGCCAATGCCCGTTCAGCACTGATGGCACCCTTTGATGCACTGACAGAATGGGCTGCCAATCAGCACAACGAAGAACTAAATCAGTTAGTTCAACAATATAAATTGCTGGCACAAAGTGGTACCACTCGCCTGTTACCGGGGCCAACAGGCGAACGCAATACTTACACCCTGTTACCTCGTGGTCAGGTACTGTGTCTGGCGGATAATCAACAAGATACATTCATTCAACTGGCAGCAACACTGTCTGTAGGCTGTCAGTTGCTATGGCAAAATGATGAATTACATCAACAACTGTTTCGTCAATTACCAGATAGCGTCCGTAAATCAATCCATTTGGTTCAGGACTGGCAAAGTGAAGATACAGCATTCGAAGCGGTTATTTACCACGGCGACTCTGATCAACTGCGTCAAGTTTGCGAACACGTCGCTCAACGTAAAGGCGTTATCATTTCCGTACAAGGTTTTGCCCGTGGAGAAACTAATCTACTGTTAGAACGTCTGCTGCATGAACGTTCACTGAGCATTAACACGGCGGCAGCGGGAGGCAATGCTAGTCTGATGACTATCGGTTAATTTCGGCTGTAGCTAAGGGGAACACATCAAAAATGTGTTCCCCCCAGATTAGAAGTCAACCTCAAAACTCTGTTAACTCCCATCGAATATAGGAGTAATAGTGTAATCATCTACCTCAATTCTCCATCAGATATTCCTTTAGTCATATAGTATTCATCTGTCAGTTCACCATTTATAAATAGTGAGCTAGTTCTGATGCCAGAAAAAATAAAACCTGATGACAAATACAGCTTTATTGCCAATGTGTTTTTTATTGCAACGGTTAACTCAAGTCTGCTAATTCCATTTTTCCGTGACCAATCTTGCGCTTTGTCGAGTAAGGTTCTCGCTATACCTTTGTTTCTATATTCTTTTTTCACTCCAATAACAATAGAACCCAGATGCCTGTTCCTATTGAACAAGCCCCTAGATATAACAATAAATCCAACAATATTTTTGTTATCTTCACATATTAACATTTGCCTGTCTTTGTCGAATCCTTTTATTATATCCATCTGTTCTTCAACACTTGTTTTTCTTTCTCCCGGCTCAAGCAACATAAATTCCGATGTGTTATCCAAATCATTAAGAAAAACAATGAGATTGTTTGCATCTTCTACGTTAACTTCTCTAAAAACAAAGATTTCTTTTTCCATAGCGAATACCATATTAATGAAATTAACATATACAATATATTACTGCATACAAAAGTCAATAATATTTCGAATGATGTTGGGCTAATTAATGTAGAGGTGACCACAAGTACGGTGATAATGGGAATCACCTTAAGATATACAGATTTTGAGTTTGGTGATTTGCTCCTTATTCTGTTAATAATAGATAAAGAAATCAAGTCAAAGAATATAACTAATGCGCAAGTTATTATGTCTATTGTTTCTGTTAGCGTGTTAAACAGCATCAAACTAATTAATGGTGAGACGGCTGAAAAAAATAATAAGGTAAAAGAAGTTAGTACCCATCGCGATATTTAAAAAATTGCTGTCACCCCCTCTGTAATTTGAAGCCAATGAAATAATAGCAGAAAAACCTGTGACAAATAGGTAATTCATAACCCCCATGTAAACAAATAATTTTGATAATTCTATGTTTGAAATTAATGTCGATACAAACCTTATTAAAATAGACATCAATATTACTAATAATGTAGATGTCAAAGCCTCGTTTATTCCTATAATCATAATATCCTTAATGTAAGGCAAATCAATTTTTTTCCATTTTATAAACTTTATTAATGGGATTGAAGATGAGATGGCCATGTATGCCCTTGAGATACTGATGGCAAGAGCAATAGAAAATATTAAATCACCAGTAAATAAGTATAATACAATCAGGGCGAATACATTTACTAATATACTGAATGAGTTAACTTTTACCATGTATCTTTCTTGTTTTGTAGACTCTAGGATTGCACAGTTAACAGAATATATACATAATGGTATAATGCCGATTGATAGTATCAATGCTGTTTTCTTTATTACTGTATGGTCACTGTAATAATGTATTGATATCACAGATATTAGAGTTATTAATAAACCTATTATCGTCCCTGTCATTAAAAGCCAAGTGTAGTTTTCGTAAGTGTAGTTTTTATTTTCAATGTCTGATTTTATATTAATGCCGATGAAAAAGGTACATGAAGCAACAACAAATATCTGAATCAACTGTGATGATAGTAAAAAAAACCAGCATTGTCTACAGACAATTGATATATTAGTGCAGTAATAATGAGTTGCATTGCCATGTTGAGTACTCTACTCTTAAACATTGTTATCGATGGCAATATAATACTCTTGTCAAATATATATAATTTCTTTTCTTTCATCATGAGATCCATCATTCATAATATCAATCTTAACTATGTATAATTTTCTCGCAACTGATGCTTTTTTTGACTTTTTTGCTATAAACTTATATCCTTCTTTAATCTTGGAGTATATTATTATCTCTTCTTTGTCGCTTTTATCAAAATAAGTCCATTGGCTTGCTGAGAAGATTAATAAATCATTAATCATCTTATCTGTAAGGGGCTTTTTATTTTCATATCTGAAAGATAAAAAGTATGCAAATATTCTCCAGTTGAGATGATATTTCCTTTTGTTTGCCCAACGTATAAATTCTTCTACTTCTTCAAAAGAAACTTCGGCTTTAGATCGGCTCAGAGGATTATTTAGTACGCAAGTTATGTTGTAGATCATAAGTTTAGATAGAGAGTTTGATTTGTTTTTTGGTAGTTCTGATTCGGACTCTCCAGTTACAACATAAGAGTAACAATTTCTATTGTCTGCATAATTCGATGTCATTAATCCAGTCTCCTAATATAAAATTATCATCTCTTTCAACAGATAGTGATGTAAGGTTGTCCTTACTCTCTGTTTCCAACTTATAAAAATACTCTAATGAAAGATTAGATATTCCATCTGCATGAGTGTCGACCAGGAAAACAGGGCATAATGATGTTTCTGCATAACCACCAATATGAAGATGGTTCATTTCTATATCAAGCCATTCTTCAAATGGAGTTCCTGTGTTTTCTTGTGCAATCACAGCATTTGATATATCAAACAAAAGTCCATTGCCGCATTTTTTTGTCATTTCTTTAAAAAAATCTGGTTGTAGCCTAGCGTTTTCATCAAGTATTGAAGGGAAGTTTTCTAAATAAATTTTTTCTCCAATTATGTCTTGCCAAAGGCTTACTGAATCGAAGTATTTATCTTTTTCAGAAGAGTAGTCTACTTCACTCATTGTTGGTAAAGGATAGCTATTATGATAAAAAACACCCACATGGTCAGATATATATATGGGGTTTAGTTCTTTTTGGAGTAATCTTATTCTTTTCCCTATACTCTCTAAATCTTGTTTGCTTCTGTGCATATATTTAGAGTTCATGATATGAAATGCTATCGGTAATCCTTTGCTTATGTCAAGTATTGAGTCAGGAGAACACTATAAAAAGTTATCAATTAATATCTCTATAAAATCGACCTTTTTTAGTGATATTATCTCTTTTAGAACACTTAGTTCTCTATTCCCAGACCAATTGGTTCCTATTTGCATGATTCACCTATTCAAAAAATTTTCGAATGATTTTAAATAATGAACTGAATTTATAGTTTCATCTTCCTCTTCTTTTGTTAGACATAGATTTACTTCACTTCCTTCTATACTTAATATCCAACTAGATATAAGTGACTCAATGTTTTCTGACTTAGCGATTTCAATTTCCTTCTTGTTTTTTATGGCTGCCAGCAGGGTTTTTGATAGATATGATCTCGCATAATCACTCATGTTGGTATTTGAGAGTTTACTTGTTTTTTTATTTTTTAATAAAATTGAATCTAGTTTTTCAAAGTCATTATTATAGCCAGCTAAATTCTTTAACCAAGAATTTTCCGTGTGCTCAATATTTATATAGCAATCTTCTTTGATTAATTTGCTGGAAACTATTTTCTCAAAAGAATCCCAAACAATATGATGAACTCTCTCTGAATGCCCATCATGAAATGTCCCATCCCTCCCCTCAATTATGCCTGATAGATGAACCTCGACTACATTATCCCAATCTATCATTCCAATAAATATAAGAGGATCAACTTTTGCATTTACTGAATTGATGATTAAATGAGCCAAATCAACTATTTGTTTAGAATCACTTTCTTTACTTATATAATTCGCGCTTATTATCGCGTTAGAGATCTCACTTGGTTCACCAGAGTAAAAATTTGAATTTTCTATCCACGTATCTATCTGATATATTTGGGAAACTCTTTTTAAGAAATTTATAGCATTTCTTTCTTTCCTATTGCTTCTTGCATAATGGGGAGTAAAACCATACTTACCAATGTTATCTTTTCTACTCCCACATAAATGAAAACCAATGCTAATTGTTTTTTCCTTGTTGATTATTTTTGGCATAATGTTATTAATATAGTTACAACCTGATCGCATATCTTCTGTTATTGCACTTCTGGCGATGTGAAGAGAGAATTTTCCATTGTATCTTTCGAATGGAGTTCTTTTTTCTGCAACTGATAAAATATTGTATGCAGTAATCCCTAATTCTATCATCGATACTTTACTCGGTATGTATATTTCACCGCTAAGAAAATTAGAATTAAAACCACATGCTATTCTCATGCCTCCTCCTTACACAAAACATGGCCAACCAAAATTGGTTAGCCATACGCCAATATTTTTATTTATTGTATGAACCGCAGGTCATTTCTTCAACTTCAACAGATGTTTTCTTTTACATCTTTATATCCTCAATTTAGTTTTAAAAGTGACTTTTCATAAAGTCACTTAATTATATAATCTACAATATTCATAATGTCTTTTTATTTTCTTTGTAATTATGATACAGATCACAATAAATGTTATGAATATATTACGATAATGTTATTGACAAAATTCTGGTTTTTTATCCAGCACTTTGTTTTAATTAAGTTCCGTTCACCAGATGGACAGTTCCCACCTGAAAGCCAGCATTAATCCACATAAATTGGAGAATGTCAGACAGCCAGCTCTCCCCAGAGCTTATCTTGATGCACTGGATAAAACCGTCAATGAAGACTACCAAGCGATCTGCCAATATTGTCCGCAACGCAGCACTTGTACTCATGCTAAAGGCAGAAAAAAGATAACCCTCCATGTTTGAAAAACCAGCAAAGAGCAAACAAGAGAACCGATTAACACCGTGGGGTAAAAAGCTCTACGCGCGACAAAAGGAGGCGATAGAGCGCAGTTTTGCTGATACGAAGCAGCATCACGGACACTGTTATACCCATTTTCATTGGTTGCTGAAAGTTTAAATACAGTGCCTTTTGGCAGCAATAGCCCAAAATATCAAGAAGATAACATTGCTAGTTGTGATGCTTTGTTGTTTTTACTTCTGGATGGCGAGAATATTCAATGCAGCAGAAGCTAACATAACCCCCTAGCGAGCGATTAAGCCGGATTAATGAGGAAAACGAGTTGCATGATTATTCATCATGAAAGAAAAAAACCTCATTATTTTTAACGAAGTTTGTCAACGAGCTAAGGGGAACACATCAAAAATGTGTTCCCCCCAAATTAATCATCTCTTTGCTGTTTATACTTCCAGCTTAGTGACCGCCCTGCTGCCAGCTCAAATACTGTTCATACTTGCGCAAAGCAATGTTGTAGTTACTGAATGCCGACTGTGACAGTTTCTCACTCAGTTTTTCCTGAATTTTCTCTGTTGTGAACTCTTTTACAGGGTAATTGCTTGAAGTGAGCAATTCATCCAAACGTCGTAAACGCACCACATACTCACGAACAGTACTATGACTCATTTCAGTCTGTTCAAACAGGTACTGTTTGAACGACATGATGTCAAAATAATCTGTCTCGCTATTGCAATAAATCTCACTGCAAAAACGGCATAACGCGACAAATTTATCTTGCAGCTCATCCCAAGTCTTGTCATCAATCAACTCCGTCATCTCGGAGATGGACTCTTTGTTGATCACTTGGCCATTAAAAACCAAAGAGATACGGTCAAGAGCTTTGTGACAATGCAAGCAATGAGTTTGACTATGTTTATAGTCTTTAATGTAACGGCTGAGCGGCCGTTTCTTTTGTGTTGTAACAGACATAAGAGATAAGCCCTGTGTGTAGTCTTAAACAAAAAAACAAATAAGCAAAAAAGTTACTTTTCCGGATTTAAGCGTGCCCGCAAGCGTTTAATCGCCTGGCTGTGTAGCTGACTTATACGGGACTCCCCGACTTCAAGTACTGCGCCAATCTCTTTCAGATTAAGTTCTTCCTGATAATACAGCGTCAGAACCATTTTTTCTCGTTCAGGTAACGAATCGATTGCCTCAATTACCCGTTGACGAACGTCACTCTCCAGCAATTGTTGTAAGGGATTGGTTTCATGCCCTTCTTCAATGACAGGTTCACAGCTTTCACCATGCATTTCATGCCATTCGTCATACGAAAACAACTGACTGTTATTCGTATCTAACAGTATCTGCCGATATTCTACCAGATCAATCTTTAATTCTTTAGCAACTTCCTGCTCACTGGCTGGACGGCCTAAGTCTTGCTCAAGTTTACGGATGATTTGCGTCACTTCGCGCGCATTACGGCGCACGCTACGCGGAGCCCAATCGCGGCTCCTTAACTCATCCAACATTGCACCTCTGATGCGTTGTACCGCATAAGTGGTAAACGCGGTTCCCTGTAAGGAATCAAAGCGTTCCACCGCATTTAGTAAGCCGATTCCCCCGGCCTGAAGTAGATCATCCAGCTCCACACACGCGGGTAACCTAACTTGTAGCCTTAACGCTTCATGGCGAACTAATGGTACGTAGCGCTTCCAGAGGCTGTTTTTGTCCATCACGCCTTCGGCGGTATACAAATCGCTCACAACAACAGACACCTTTGGAAAAAGAGACTAACCCTCATTATCCAATCCCCTAACAAGGGCAATCGTTTGAACAATGTAGTAAAAACGCTTCTTTTTCACCTATGCGAAATTTATTGCCCGCCTAATAGTATCACAAATTTTAGGCTGTTCCCGATAAACTCCTAAAAAAGAAGGACCGGCGAACCGATCCTTGATTTATTTGGATTTTTATGTGAATCAGGTTCACATATTGCCCTAGCTGAGCAATTAACGCAGCAGAGACAATACGTTATTAGGAATTTGGTTAGCCTGAGCCAGAACCGCAGTACCTGCCTGTTGCAGAATTTGACCACGGCTCATGTTAGACACTTCGGTCGCATAGTCAGCATCTTCGATACGGCTACGAGCAGCGCTCAGGTTGTTAACCGTGTTGTTCAGGTTGTTAACGGTAGATTCCAGACGGTTCTGAATAGCCCCCAGAGAACTGCGCAGGCTGTCAACTTTTGCCAGAGCCTTGTCCAAAGTTTCCAGAGGCTTTTCTGATGCTTTAGCTGTGACTTCATTACCTGCGGTTAATTTACCACTAGTCTTATCAATCTTAGCGTCGAAATATTTTACTTTACCATCTGCGTCAGTACCTTTGACAACATAGTTGTCAGGATCAACTGAACCATCATCCTTAACAACTTTATAGACTTCTACACTTTTCAGGTCTTTAACTTTAGCATCAGCAGAGTAATCGATATTTTTCTTCGCACCTGCACCATTGTCAACCTGTTCAATTGCTTCGCCGTGTGGAACTGCCGCAGAAACAGTGAATGTACCCAGTCCCAGAATATTACTGTCAATTTTTTCCAGATTAATTTTGATAACTTCGTTATCGTTAGCACCAACCTGAATGGTCATTTCGTTCTTTTCACTTAGAACATGAACACCGTTAAATTGAGTCTGTTTAGAAATACGATCAATTTCCTTTAAACGCTCAGTAACTTCTTCCTGGATAGATTTGGTATCACTCTCAGAGTTGGTTTCGTTTTTCGCCTGAACAGCCAGTTCACGAATACGTTGTAAGTTGGTGTTAATTTCGTTCAAAGCACCTTCGGTAGTCTGTGCAATAGAGATACCGTCATTAGCGTTACGTGCTGCCTGAGTCAAACCTCTAACATTTGAAGTGAAACGGTTAGCGATCGCTTGACCAGCCGCATCATCCTTCGCGCTATTGATACGCAGACCAGAAGACAGACGCTCGATAGCATTACCCAAAGTACCCTGGGATTTGGTCAGGTTATTCTGAGTCAGCAGGGACAGGCTGTTGGTGTTGATGACTTGTGCCATAATTAGAGTTCCTTTTTAAAATCAAGTCGATATATAAGTTTGGGTTTTACCCACGGTGTTCACCACCGCCAACAGTTTTATCGGCGCTCCTCAAAGAACCTTTAATTTTTCTTGAAAAAACTTTTTCTTTTTTATCACTTTGCCCTGATAAGCCAAACAGCGCCGGTTCTTCACGACTATTCTTACCATAGAAAAATTATTTTTATTAGTAAACTTTTCTAAAAACTTACCGATAACCGGTTCAATAAAGCTTTACTAATAAAGGAGTCAATAAATGGCTAGCATTTCTTCATTAGGCGCCGGGTCGGGGATGGATCTGGGCTCTATATTGGATAAACTTCAGGCAGCAGAACAAAAACGTTTAGTACCGCTGACAGAGCAACAAACCAGTTATAAAGGTAAGCTAACCGCTTTTGGTACATTAAAAGGCAGTTTAGAAAAACTGGAAACCGCATCTGAATCACTGAAAAAGTTCGATAAACTTAACACCACCACTGCCAGCGAAAAACATGATGCATTCGTTGCTAGTACTGATTCTAAAGCCAGCCCAGGTAACTACAGTATTGAAGTTAAGCAATTAGCGCAGGCACAATCATTACAGGCAGAAAAAGTCAGTAATATCAAAGAACCTATAGGGGAAGATTTGGGTGAAGGTAAAACCCGAATAATCACCATTACTCAGCCTGGCGAAAAAAAGCCGATGAAAATCGAGCTGACACACAACCAAACATCCATTATTGAGATTCGTGATGCAATTAATAAACAAGAAGGTAATGTCAACGCCAGTATTATTAAGGCAAAAGATGGCGAAAACTATTTAGTGCTAACGGCTAAAAAAGCTGGCACTGAATCCGTGATGACCATCAAAGTTGAAGGTGATAACAAACTTAGCCAATTTTTAGACTATACTCCGGGTACAACGAGTAAACTAACTCAAACCGTCGAAGCTAAGAATGCACTCTTGACCGTTAATAACATTCCAATTGAGCGTCAGACAAACCATATTACCGATGCACCCGAAGGCGTTAAACTGGATCTGAAAAAAACGACCGAAGATAAAGATAAACTTGGGAAACATAAGCCAGAAATGTTGGTCGTATCCCGTGATATCGAGCCGATGAAAGAGGCAATTAAAAACTGGGTTGATGCTTATAATGAGTTGCAAACGACATTTGATTCACTGACCAAATATAAGCCAGTAAAACAGGGTGAAGAACCGTCGAAAGACAATGGTGCTTTATTGGGTGACAGTACATTACGCGGAATACAGAATCAACTAAAAAGCCAGATTTTCAGCTCTCAGGCGGCTAATGATATTCCAACCCTAAATAAACTGGGCATTAAACAAAAGCTTGACGGTAAACTAGAAATTGATAACGAAAAACTAGAAAAGAATCTAAAAGAAAAACCGGCTAATGTGAAAGCATTCTTTATGGGTAACGGTAAAGAAACAGGTTTTGCCACTCAGACCCATAAACTATTAAAAGATGCTCTGGATAGCCATGAAGGTACCTTGGTTACCGCCACCAATGGCATTAACAAGCGCCTAAAAACCCTTGAGAGACAAGTGGACAGGACGAAAGACAGTATTAACCAAACGGTTGAACGTTATAAACGCCAATTTTCACAACTGGATAAAATGGTCACTTCCTTGACACAGACCGGTAACTTCCTATTACAGCAGATGAGATAATTAAAGGAAATTATGTATCAACGTTCGGCAAGTCAATTATATGCCCAGATAGATGTGGAGAGCGAAATTATGAATGCCTCCCCCTATCAGTTGATTCAGATTTTGTTCAACGGGGCGCTTAGCGCCCTACGTCGAGCAATTATTCTGATGGAACAAGGTAATATCGCAGAAAAAGGTGCAGCTATTTCCAAAGCGATCAATATCATTGATAATGGCCTCAAACAGGGGTTAGATAACGAAAAAGGTGGAGAGCTGGCACACAATCTCGCTTCCCTTTACGACTATATGACCCAACGTTTACTCCACGCTAATTTACGTAATGATGAATCAGCCATTACCGAAGTAATCAAGTTACTCACCGAGATTTCAGACGCTTGGCGGCAAATTGGCCCTCATTACAACGGCAGTCAGGATATTGTTTAATGGATAATGAAATGGATCTTTTGTCAGCTTACCAACGGATCCTAAGTTTAAGTGAGCAAATGCTTAATTTAGCCAAAAATGAAAAATGGGATGAACTTGTTGATATGGAAATCACCTACCTCAAGGCAGTAGAAGTGATCAGCCACTCTTCAATATCATCGACAACTTCTCTTTCGTTACAGCAAAAAATGACCAACATCTTGCAGATAATTTTAGATAATGAAAATGAGATTAAAAAACTACTACAGAAAAGACTTGATGAGTTAAGTAAACTCATCAAACAAGCCAGCCGACAGCAATTATTAAATGATAGCTACGGCCAATTTCCTGTTGAACCTTATCATATTCTTATGAATTCTACGGAGCAAAAGTAATTGAGAAATAAAGGTGATGTATCTTCATCACCATTATTTACTCGTTTTGTGAGCTTGGTTTAGAACGTATTGATTTCAATTCAGATCATAAGAAATAGATAAAAAATCTGGGTGATCAAATAATACCCTGCTTTTCATTTTCAATATCTTATACGTCAATGAAAGGTATTTTACATTTCTGACACAAATTATAGAGATTCTCTATAATCCATCAGCAAAAACAATTCTCCCATAAAGTGACTCTGCAAGCGAACCAGAAATTTGAGTCCAGGCATCCGTGGGGTAATATGGTCGCCCCTGTAAGTTGTCGATAATACAAAAGGTTTATGACAATAGATATCAATAAGTTAATACCTACACCGGCATATTCATAATCTCCTGATAAGAAGCCACCAGCTTATTTCTTACCTGGACGCCCATTTGCAAAGCGATACTGGATTTCTGCATCTCCACCATAACATCATTCAATTCAACTCCGGGTACACCCAGTGTAAAATCCTGAGTTTGTTTTGTGGCATTCAAACGTGTCTGATTAATTTTACCAATGGCTGCCGTCAGTTGACTGGCAAATCCCCCCTGCAACGGTATTGGTTTTGCGATACTTGCTGCCTGTAACACCTGAGCCTGCATCTGTTGCAGCACACCTTCAATTGCCTGAATTGACATAAAAACCTCGTGTTAAACCACCCTATACCCTACGCAATTCAATGCCATATTAACCTGAGATTTATACGGCATATTTTTAGATTGCCACCCTAACATAGCCCCCTCAATCTAAAGCGGGTAATTAAAGTAAAAAGTCAGGGCTTATTGTGCCATTAAAAGATGAGTGAACAGCGAATAATGACAAGAATGAAAATAGGAAGAATTTTTTCGCTTGCGTATGGGGAGTCTGTTTTGTTACGCCACGCTTTTAGTATTCATGTTGAACAGCAAGGCAAGGATCGTCTATGAGTGCCGCAACAACTGACGTTGAAAATCAAACTAAAGGTTTCAGTGCTATCATTAACCAGATAAAAGCTGATCCTAAAGTGCCATTATTAGTTGCCGGCAGCGCAGCCATTGCGATTGTCATTGCCCTTTTCCTGTGGTTACGCAGCCCCGATTATCGGGTGCTTTACAGTAATCTAAGCGATAAAGATGGTGGCGATATTGTCACCCAACTAACCCAATTAAATGTCCCTTACCGTTTTGCCGAAAATGGCGCGGCTATCATGATCCCTGCCGAACAGGTGCATGAGACACGGCTAAGATTGGCACAACAAGGGCTACCTAAAGGTGGAGCTGCTGGATTCGAACTACTCGATAAAGAAAAGTTTGGGATCAGCCAATTTAGTGAGCAAGTTAACTACCAAAGGGCATTGGAAGGTGAACTGTCACGTACCATTGAATCTTTAGGGCCGGTGCAAAATGCCCGCGTTCACCTTGCACTCCCCAAACCCTCGCTGTTTGTCCGTGAACAGAAATCGCCCTCAGCTTCCGTTACTGTTGGATTACTGCAAGGCCGTACCTTGGATGAAGGCCAGATAAACGCCATCGTCCATATGGTTTCCAGCAGTGTCGCTGGCTTACCACCGGGCAACGTCACTATCGTTGATCAGACCGGACGTCTGTTGACCCAAGCCGACGCCACCGGACGTGACCTAAACACCAGTCAACTGAAATACATTCAGGAAGTAGAAAACCGTTTCCAGCATCGTATTGAAGCAATTCTGACTCCGGTTGTCGGTCGTGGTAACGTTCACGCACAAGTGACAGCTCAGGTGGATTTTTCTCGCCGCGAAGAGACAGCGGAAGAATATAAACCTAATCAGCCACCAAATCAGGCGGCGGTTCGCTCAAAACAGTTAAGTGAAAGCGAACAGAGTGGCGGCCCTCGGGTTGGCGGTATTCCCGGTGCGCTTTCCAATCAACCGAGCCCTCCACCGAGTGCGCCGATTGATAAACCCAACACCAAAGAGAACAATAAAAACGACAAGAGCGATAAGAAAGCATCATCCGCTGGTAGTAGTCACGAGCGCATGGTCAACAATAATCGCAATAACCGCCGTGACGAAACCACAAACTATGAAGTGGACCGGACTATTCGCCATGTGCAACAGCAAGCTGGCGGTGTTGAACGCTTATCTGTCGCCGTTGTCGTCAATTATGCCACGATAGCAGGCAAAAATGGCCCGGAAACTCAGGCGCTGACACCGGAACAACTGGCGAAAATAGAAGCGCTGACCAGAGAAGCAATGGGCTTTTCCAAAGAGCGTGGCGACAGTTTGAATGTGGTTAATACACCATTTACTGAAAGCAAAGAAAATATCGAAGTGATCCCGGTATGGCAGAATCCGGTTCTGCTGGAAAAAGCCTTTGATTTTGGTCGCTACCTTCTGTTGATACTGGTGGCGTGGCTTCTGTGGCGCAAAATGGTGGTTCCTCAACTCGCCAAAAAACGCGCCGCGGAAAAAGCCGCCCTTGAAGCACGGAAAGTGCAGAAAAAACAAGTGACTGAATCGAGTGCGGAAATGGATGAAAAAACCCGCCAGAGACTGACTCGTCAACGGGTCAGTGCTGAAATTCAAAGCCAACGTATCCGCGAACTGGCAGAAAAAGATCCTCGCGTAGTGGCGCTGGTGATCCGTCAATGGATGAGTAACGAACAATGAGCCTGAACGGAACAGAAAAAAGCGCCGTCATGTTAATGACCCTGGGAGAAGATCAGGCGGCCGAGGTGTTTAAGCACCTGAACTCCAGGGAAGTCCAACAACTCAGTATCACCATGGCGGGTATGCGCCAGGTTTCCAACCAGCAACTGGTCGATGTCTTAGCTGAGTTTGAAGAGGATGCCGGCCAATATGCGGCACTGAGTATCAATGCAAGTGACTATCTGCGTTCGGTGTTGATTAAAGCGCTGGGTGAAGAACGCGCTTCCAGTCTGCTTGAAGATATTCTCGAATCCCGTGAAACCACCACCGGTATGGAGACCCTCAACTTTATGGAACCTCAAATGGCAGCCGATATGATCCGTGAAGAGCATCCACAGATTATCGCCACCATTCTGGTTCACTTAAATCGTGGACAAGCAGCCGATATCCTTGCGCTGTTTGATGACAAATTACGCAACGATATCATGCTACGTATCGCGACTTTCGGTGGTGTACAGCCGGCTGCACTGGCGGAACTCACGGAAGTGCTCAATAACCTGTTAGACGGTCAAAATCTCAAACGTAGCAAAATGGGTGGCGTTCGTACCGCAGCTGAAATTATCAACCTGATGAAAAGTCAGCAAGAGGAGAATGTTATCGAAGCCATGCGTGCCTACGATAACGAACTGGCACAAAAAATCATCGATGAAATGTTCCTGTTCGAAAACCTTATCGATGTGGATGACCGAGGTATCCAACGCCTGTTGCAGGAAATCACAACTGACTCCCTGCTCATTGCACTGAAAGGCTGTAACCAGCAACTGCGCGATCATTTCCTCAACAACATGTCTCAGCGTGCCGCGGAGATTATGCGCGATGACCTGGCAAACCGTGGTCCGGTGCGGATGTCGCAAGTGGAAAGCGAACAGAAAGCGATTCTGCTTATTGTCCGTCGTCTGGCGGAAAGCGGCGAGATTATCCTGAATGGTGGCGACGATAGCTATGTCTGATAAGTTAAACAATGCTGACTGGCAACCCTGGAAACCAAACGAACTGACACAGTGGGAAAAACTACGGGCCAAACCAGAGCCCGTTGATGACTCACAGGAAGACTCTGAGCGCAATGAAATCCTTGAACAGGCGGCAATGCTGGATAACCTGAAAGAACAGGCTCGCCAGGCAGGCCATGAACAAGGATTTACCGAGGGCCAAACACAAGGTTATGAAAAAGGTTACCAAGCCGGCTTAGAGGCCGGTCTGGAACAGGGGCTAAAAGATGCCATTCAGCAACAGAAACCTATCACAGAGCAGTGGCAAAATCTGCTGACCGATTTCCAACACTCACTGGAAGGGCTTGACACGATCATTGCATCCCGCTTGATGCAACTGTCACTGACCGCAGCAAAACAGATCCTAGGTCAGCCAGCGATTTGTGATGGCACTGCCCTGCTCAATCAGATCCGTGAATTTATTCAACAGGAACCGATGTTGAGTGGTAAGCCTCAATTGCGGGTTCATCCACGAGATATGCCAATAATTGAACAACAATTAGGCAATACGCTCTCATTACACGGCTGGCGCTTACTGGCAGATAACAAACTGCATCCTGGTGGTTGCAAAATCAGTGCGGATGAAGGCGATTTGGATGCCAGCCTGGCAACCCGCTGGCATGAGTTATGCCGGCTGGCCGCACCGGGGGAATTGTAATGACAGCAAGACTCGGACGCTGGCTGGCGACACTGGATGCTTTTGAGCAGAAATTAGCGAAAACTTCGCTAGTGCGTCGTTATGGACGTCTGACCAGAGCGACCGGGCTGGTGATGGAGGCAACGGGTTTACATCTGCCTCTGGGGGCAACCTGCCTGATTGAACGACAAAATGGCAGCAATATTGAAGAAGTTGAAAGTGAAGTTGTCGGTTTTAATGGCGAAAAACTGCTCCTCATGCCACTTGAAGATCTGGAAGGAATTGTACCCGACGCCCGTGTATACGCGCGCCCGTACAGTGAAGATTGTGGCAGTGGACGCCAGTTACCCCTTGGCCCGGAACTGTTAGGACGGGTTTTGGATGGCGCCGGTCGTCCACTGGATGGGTTTCCTTCGCCAGATACCGGCTATCGTGCCCCACTCACCACACCGCCAATCAACCCTCTGCAACGTACACCAATCAGTGATGTACTGGATGTCGGTGTACGAGCGATTAATGCCCTACTGACCGTAGGCCGTGGGCAACGTATGGGGTTGTTTGCCGGTTCCGGGGTGGGTAAAAGTGTCCTGCTTGGCATGATGGCACGTTATACACAGGCTGATGTGATTGTCGTTGGCTTGATCGGTGAACGTGGCCGTGAAGTTAAAGATTTTATTGAAAACATCCTTGGCGCCGCCGGTTTAGCCCGCTCAGTAGTTGTCGCCGCACCTGCCGATATTTCACCCCTGTTACGCATGCAAGGTGCATCCTACGCGACCCGGATTGCCGAAGATTTTCGTGACCGGGGTCAACATGTATTACTGATCATGGATTCATTGACCCGCTACAGTATGGCGCAACGTGAAATTGCCCTAGCTATTGGTGAACCTCCGGCAACCAAAGGCTACCCTCCTTCGGTTTTTGCTAAACTTCCGGCGCTCGTGGAGCGGGCAGGCAATGGAGTGAATGGCGGTGGCTCCATTACCGCATTCTACACCGTACTGACCGAAGGTGATGATCAGCAAGACCCGATAGCCGATGCGGCCCGAGCGATTCTGGATGGTCACATTGTCCTTTCTCGTTCACTTGCGGAATCAGGGCACTACCCGGCAATTGATATTGAAGCTTCTATCAGCCGCGCGATGACGGCACTCATTGATAAGCAGCACTACCGGCGAGTACAGCAGTTCAAACAACTACTCGCAAACTATCAGCGTAACCGTGATCTGATTAACGTCGGTGCTTATGCGGCAGGCAGTGATCCGCTATTGGACAAAGCCATTGAGCTTTATCCCTACATGGCACAATTTCTACAGCAAGATATTGAAGAACGTAGTGAATATGAAGCTGCCTGCATTCAATTACAACAGTTGTTACCTACGTAACGTAACGATTTTCTGTGTGTTGCCATTAAAGCGAGGAAGAAGATGCAGCAACAATCACCTCTCATGACCTTGCGTGACCTTGCACAAAATGCAGTGGAAAAAGCCACCACCCACCTGGCACAAGTTCGTCAGAACCATCAGCAAATGGAGCACCAACTCGCAACGTTGGTGGGCTATCAGGATGAATACCGGGAGCGCCTGAATGACACACTGAGTAATGGTATGCCATGCACTACTTGGCAAAATTATCAGCAATTCATGAAAACACTGGAAAAAGCGATTGAACAGCACAAATTGCAGCTCAATCAATGGCAACAGCGGCTTGATACGGCTTTATCACAGTGGCGGGAAAAACAACAACGTCTCAATGCTTTTGATACTTTGCAACAACGGGCAGATAACAACCGAAGATTACATCAGAACAGAACGGAGCAGAAACAGATGGATGAGTATGCCCAACATAGCGCACAACGGAGAAATAAATAATGAACCTCACTCTTTTGCCTGCC
This sequence comes from Photorhabdus sp. CRCIA-P01, assembly GCF_003545805.1. Classification (GTDB taxonomy): domain Bacteria; phylum Pseudomonadota; class Gammaproteobacteria; order Enterobacterales; family Enterobacteriaceae; genus Photorhabdus; species Photorhabdus antumapuensis. The sequence goes on from NZ_NMQR01000001.1 coordinate 59,939, forward strand.
GACCTGAAACCGACAGAAAACCAACCAACGCGTAGTGATTCACTCACTGATGCCGATCAGTCTTCGGCTTTTGCTCAGTTTCTTAATCTGGAAACCGAACTGGCACAAAAAGGCGGGGTCAAACCGGGAAAAGTGTCATCCACAGAAGAAAAAGAGATTATAGATGATACAGACAACGGTTTATCGCCACTATTGTCTATCCCAAATGAATTGTCTATCCCAAATGAATTGTCTATCCCAAATGAATTACCTATCTCAAATGGAATGCCAACGGAGCCGATTACCTCCTCGCGGGTTTCCCTTGATGTAAAAGCAGATGTAAACAAACAACCGGCTTCTGTTGATGAAAAACTCATGTCAGCAGAAGAGCTGGCGGCAAGTTTACCCATACAATTATCCGGGTTAGCCATCAAATCAGAAAACCAGAAAAGTAGCCTCCAATCTGACGGACTCATTAAGCATAATGACAAAAACCGTCAAATTAGCGCTCAAGAATTAGTCGTTACAGGATTATCGACTGAGGAGAATCCGCTGACTACGATTGCAGAACAGCCAGAACAAAAAGAACAGAAAGAACAAACAGAAGTACTTTTTAAAACCAAGCCTGAAAACGGACTTGGGCAAAATTCTTCGGTAAAACCCAAGATTACTGCCACAACTCTCCAGCATGAAACTGCAACTCAACCCCATCCACGTGAATCAGCATTAATTCAAACCCCTGCTCAAGCTGAAAGCCAGCCCGCGCCAGCAGTCACTGAAAATCAACAAACCGGGCAAATCCCCTCTGTAGCAACCTCTCCCCTGCTTTCCGCCGGGCATAACCAGACGGCCCAGTTTCAGTTATCCAGTGCTTCCACCCCCTTACTGAATGCCCAGTTGGGGAGTGAAGAGTGGCAACAACAATTAAACCAGCAGATCATCTTGTTCAACCGCAATGGCCTGCAACAGGCAGAACTACGCCTGCATCCACAAGAGCTAGGCGCATTGCAAATCCGTATGTCTGTTGAAGATAATCAAGCACAATTGCATCTAGCATCGGCTCACAGCCATGTCCGGGCCGCACTGGAAGCGGCATTACCGGGACTTCGCCATGCCTTGGCAGAAAGTGGTATTCAACTGACCCAAAGCAGTGTCAGCGGTGACAACGCCAATTCGTGGCAACAACAACGTTCTGGTTCACAACATTCAGGCGGCACCGCAAGTCACCATGCGGATACTGCCTCGGAAAACCATTCCGCTACTGAATCCACGGTACATTTAACACCCCATCAACTGGCATCGGTTCGGGGCGGTGTGGATATTTTCGCCTGATGATGGAAGGTATTGATACGTACTATAAACAAGGCTCACAACAAACGAACGAGTTAGTAGTTTTTTCCCCGTTTGTTCCAGCTATTGCTGGCGGAAATACGCGGGATAATGATTATCGATATTGATGGATAAGCCAGTCCGCCACGGAACGCGTGGACACTTATCCGCAACAAAAACAGGAATTTGTCTGTCCATGTCTGACTATAGCTACGAGCGTAAACGCAAAAATCCATTTGGGATGATACTGTTAGTACTGATTGCCGTTATCGGTGCCGCCATCGGGGGATACAGTTGGTGGGCACTTAAACAGGCAAAAGAGAGTGACTCCGCGGCATCCAAAACCATAGAAGCCCCGGTCTTCATGACTCTGGAGCCTTTTACCGTCAACCTGATCGACAATGAAGATCACTTTGACCGAGTGCTCTACATTGGTGTGACTTTACGTTTAGCCGATGAAAAAACTCGACAGCGCTTCCACGAGTATCTGCCGGAAGTTCGTAGCCGTATGTTGTTGTTGCTATCACGCCAAAAATCGGCCGATCTGGCGCATGACAACGGCAAATTGCGTCTGATGGATGACATCAAGCAAACACTGCGCCCAACCTTGGTACCCGGTGAACCGGATCAGGTCATCACCGATGTGCTGTTTACCACGTTTATTCTACGATAATCACCATGAGTGACAATATTCTTTCACAGGCAGAGATTGATGCTCTGCTCAATGGCGACAGTGCCAGTGACGACGCGGAAAATACCGCGTCCAGGGAAAATGAGGTTCGCCCTTATGATCCCAATACCCAACGCCGTGTTATTCGGGAACGTCTGCAAGCACTGGAAATTATTAATGAACGCTTTGCTCGTCATTTCAGGATGGGATTGTTTAACATGCTCCGCCGTAGTCCTGACATTACAGTCGGTGCAATAAAAATTCAGCCTTATCATGAATTCGCCCGTAACCTGGCAGTACCGACCAACCTTAACCTGGTTCATCTGAAACCATTGAGAGGAACAGCGCTGTTTGCATTCGCACCAAGCCTGGTTTACATCGCGGTGGATAACCTGTTTGGTGGTGACGGACGTTTCCCGACCAAAGTGGAAGGTCGTGAATTCACCCATACTGAACAACGAGTGATTAACCGGATGTTACGTATGGCGCTGGATTCCTATCGTGATGCCTGGAGTGCCATTTTCAAAATTGAAGTGGAATATATCCGCTCTGAAATGCAGGTAAAATTTACCAACATTACGACATCACCGAACGATATTGTGGTGACAACGCCATTTCAAGTGGAAATTGGTGCGTTGAGTGGTGAATTTAATATCTGTATTCCGTTTGCCATGATCGAACCCCTACGGGAACGTCTGACCAATCCACCGTTGGAAAATGTCCGGCAAGAAGATAGCCTGTGGCGAGAAAGCCTGGTAAAACAGGTTCAGCATTCAGAACTAGAATTAGTCGCTAACTTTGCTGATATTCCGCTAAGGCTGTCAAAAATCCTGCAACTCCAGCCGGGGGATATCTTACCTATTGATAAACCCGAACGCCTGATCGTTCACGTCGATGGTGTGCCCGTGCTCACCAGTCAGTACGGAACATTAAACGGGCAATATGCCCTGCGTGTCGAACACCTTATTAACCCTGTTTTAAATGCTCTGGATGAGGAACAGCCCAATGAGTGATGCTAAGCAACCCACAGATACCGCTTCAACCGGATCTGCCGAAGATATGTGGGCAGAAGCTCTGGAACAACAGGCCGCGCAACAACAAACCTCTGACAGTAGCGCGGCGATTTTTGAATCTCTGGAGCCTCGGGATACACTGGCCCACTTATCGGATATCGACCTAATCCTGGATATTCCGGTCAAATTATCCGTAGAATTGGGCCGGACAAAAATGACCATCAAACAACTACTGAGATTATCTCAAGGTTCAGTGGTTTCCCTTGATGGCCTCGCCGGGGAGCCATTGGATATTTTAATCAATGGATATCTGATTGCTCAGGGTGAAGTTGTGGTTGTATCCGATAAATACGGTATCCGTATCACCGATATCATCACCCCTTCTGAACGTATGCGTCGCCTGAGTCGTTAATATGGCTTTCCAGCCCTCTCTGCATCATGGCGCGGCAGAACCTGCCGCGCAAACCCAAGCGGTGGCTCAAGTAGCCACTTCCGCCCCCCTTCCCGCAGGTCAGACACTGATGCAAGTCAGCAGTGCTCTGGCGGGAGTGTTGCTATTGATTTTCACTCTCACTTGGTTAATTCGCCGTATGGGGCTATTTTCCAGCAAAGGGAGAACTCAGCAACAATTAAGTATCAAAGCCAGTTGTTCTTTAGGACAACGTGAACGTGTCGTCATTGTGGAAGTTGAAGATAACTGGCTGGTACTGGGTGTCACTGCTCAGCAAATTAATTTATTACATCAGATGCCAATACCTGAATCCAACCGTGATAACACCGAGGGGCAAGCTATAAAACCCGCGCTGTTTGGTCAGATTTTAAAAAATACGCTGATGCGACAAGGCAAAAGTGATGAAAAAAATTAGTTCTCTCTTTATGACAAGGGATAAATTTGCCATGTCATTCCGTCTAGGGATGGCACTCGCCGCGCTTATTTTACCAATGGATGTTGCGGCACAGTTGCCGGGGATAATCAGCCAACCGCTGGCAAACGGCGGGCAAAGTTGGTCACTACCGGTTCAGACGTTAGTTTTTATTACCGCACTGACTTTTATTCCCGCGGCCTTGCTCATGATGACCAGTTTTACCCGCATTATTATCGTGTTGGGTTTACTGCGTAATGCTTTAGGCACCCCATCAGCGCCACCCAATCAAATTTTACTTGGACTGGCGCTATTTATGACGTTTTTCATTATGTCACCGGTTTTCGATAAAGTTTATCAAGATGCTTATCTGCCTTTCAGTGAAGATAAAATTAGTCTGGAAACCGCTTTAGAAAATGGCGCCAAGCCACTACGGCAATTTATGTTGCGTCAGACAAGGGAAAACGATTTAGCGCTGTTTGCTCGTCTTGCTGATCAGCCACCATTTGAAACCGCCGATTCCGTTCCTATGAGAGTATTAATGCCGGCATTTATCACCAGTGAACTGAAAACCGCTTTTCAGATTGGTTTTACACTGTTTATCCCATTTTTGATTATTGACCTGGTGGTCGCCAGCGTATTGATGGCGTTGGGGATGATGATGGTACCCCCCGCGACTATCTCACTGCCCTTTAAACTCATGCTATTTGTCTTAGTTGACGGCTGGCAATTACTGCTAGGTTCTCTAGCACAAAGTTTCTATGGTTAACCTGAAAAGAGGCAGACATTATGACTCCTGAATCAGTAATGGCATTGGGAACAGAAGCCATGAAAGTCGCGCTGGCGCTCGCTGCGCCGCTGCTTTTATCGGCTTTATTATGTGGTTTAATTGTGAGCTTGTTGCAAGCTGCAACACAGGTTAACGAAATGACGCTGTCATTTATTCCTAAAATTCTGGCGGTATTTGTCACTACCGTTATCGCCGGCCCTTGGATGCTAAACCTATTTCTGGACTACATGCGTGAACTCTACAGCAGCATACCCGTGATAATTGGCTGATTATGATCTCTTTTAACAGTGAAATGCTGATCCAGTTTGTCAGTGAATTTTTCTGGCCGCTGGTTCGGGTGCTTGCGCTGTTCAGTACTGCACCACTATTTAGCGAAAAACAGGCAACTAAGAAAGTCAGAATCGGACTGGCAGTGATGGTAACGCTGCTCTTGATGCCAAACCTGCAACCTGCGCAAGTGCCTATTTTCTCTGTTGCGGCATTCTGGGTGATGCTGCAACAAATCCTAATTGGCGCATCGCTTGGCCTGACGATGCAAATTGCCTTTGCCGCGGTGCGTCATGCCGGAGAAGTAATTGGTTTACAGATGGGGCTTTCATTCGCTACCTTTTTTGATCCCTCCGGCGGCCCCAATATGCCTATTTTGGCACGAATCTTTAACCTCTTGACCTTACTGTTATTTCTGGCTTTTGACGGTCACCTGTGGCTATTATCGGTTCTGGCGGATACATTTCAAGTTCTTCCGGTACAACCACTGCAACTCAGCGCTCAAGGATTTTTACTGCTAGCACAAAGCGCCAGTATGATATTTATCAACGGCATGATGCTGGCTCTACCATTGATAACGCTATTATTAACACTAAATTTATCATTGGGGATTTTAAACCGGATGACACCACAACTTTCCATCTTTGTGGTCGGTTTTCCGTTAACACTGACTACCGGTATCTTGGTACTCACACTTTTAATCCCGATGTTAGCGCCATTTACCGAGCGTATGTTTAGTGAATTATTTAATCGACTGGCGGTCATTATCAGTGGAATGGTTATTTAAAATCGAAACCATTCCAAAAACCCATAAGTATTACATACTGCATAAACCATACTATTTAATGCTGTAAAATTTTACCGATAAGTAAGAGAAAAGCGCATCTTAGTGTTTTAACTATATAATAGATTTTTAACAACAGCTAAAAGCTTATTTTTCAAAGATGTTATTAACATAGAAAAAGAAAATAAGCTAATTGGATCGGAGCAGTAAGTTAATGAATATAGAACAAGTGTTATATAATGCCGCAGTTAACTTAATTGAAAAACGATATCCAAAGGGATGGGGTGGTGCAGCCGCAGTACGGACAGAATCGGGTAAAATTTTAACCAGCATTGCTCCTGATACCAAAAATGACGCATTATCCCTTTGTATGGAAGTTGGCGCCTATTTAGAGGCACATAAATTGAATGAAGCAGTAACACATTCTTTATGTCTTTGCCGTGAAGATGCGGGTTGTGAATATATCATTTTGACACCCTGTGGAATATGTCAAGAGCGTCTGGTTTATTGGGGAAGCGCCGTAAAAGCAGCGGTGACTAATGAAAAAAATGAACTCTTATTTAAAACCATACGTGAATTACAACCTTATCACTGGTCAGCCGTTAATGGAGAAAAGCTCTAATATATGTGATTTATTTTAACTTGGTTATTCTGCTTTATTCCTGAGTATTAAAGCGGTTAATACTCAGTTATTTAAGAAAACTATATACCCTTCATCCTTCAAGTTGCTGCTTTGTTGGCTGCTTTCACTTACCCCAGTCACATAGTTATCTATGCTCCTGGGGATGCGTTCACTTGCCGCCGCGCTGCAATTTGAAATCTATTGGGTATATTTAATTCAAAACAACAATTTTATGTTTTAAAAAAATATAATATTAAAAAAACATAACAATAATTCAATCATTAAAACACCATTAATTTATAATTCCATCCAATTATAATTAAAAATAATCATCATTATTTTCATTTCTTATTTAACTAATTTAAACCTAAATAAACTCACCAAATACCTATTAGAATTCATGTTATACAATATAGTCAATATTGGTACCGTCACCCATGTTTTTGTGCACGGTACCTGTTATTTCTTATACTTTTAATATAGCGATCAGAATCTATTGATAATAGTTGTATTGATTAAAAAAAATTATCAATATCCGTCCATTGGTCTGGTCATTTAAGCGATATCTTTTTACGCTGAACACATGTTTCAACAGACCACTTAACCAGGTCAATAGTCGATTCTCTATCCATTCGAAGGCATGAAGCAACCATAATTGCCTGGGAACAAGCAATTACAAAGCAGTCCCCTGAACTTAGGTTTCTTTCAACAACGTCGAATCGTTCAACATAGTCACTGAACCGGGAAAAGATTTCGTCCTGTGGGTTCTCAATTTTTGGCGGGTTAACTTCTTTTTTACAAACCAAGATTGCATCAAGATTGATAGGTTCTTTTGCAGCGCTTTTAGGGCTGGCAACAGACATTTCAGCTTTTACCGGATGAGCAGCTACAATATCAAAACCGGCTTTAGTGACAGAATCGTATATTGCCATCCAGCCGTCTATCGTCGAATGATGATAACTGAAACACAAGAGGCCATCTTCTTTAAGCACTCGGTTGCATTCCTTAAAAATACTGCAAATTTTCCTTGTGAAACTTTCATTATCCCTATCTTGAACTTCGTTTTCATGTGATGAATCTTTCCTGTTTAAGTATTCGTATTCACCACTAAGAGCATTAGAAAGCCAAGCATAGAAAAAGTCACTCAATTCACTATAGTGAACAAAATCAAAATACGGTGGATCAGTAACTACAGCATCAACCGATGAATCAGGGATGGGAAGTGAAGAACTGTCCGCATTCAAAATCAAAGCACCTTGAGAAGCGTTTTTGAACGTTTCCCATGATTGAGTAACATTTACCCTTATCGGATCACTACAAACGACTTTCTTTGAAAAACATTTTACCCCATTGTTTTCAATGAATACTTCAAATGGTTCATCAAGATAGGTTTTCGCCTTAATCAAACGACTTTCAAATAATGTCGAAAATGTACCGCTGCTTTTTCCCAGTGTTCCCCATACACTATTTTCTAATGGTGTTCTCTCTGGTTTCAAAATATGATTCGAAAACATATGACGAACAGCACCAGTACCTTCCCCCTTAAAACTGCAAAACAGGTTATTAAATTCAAGTGTTCCGCTAAACAAGCAAACAAAATGATCTCGAATCACCTTGTCTTTAATCTTCAATATCCGCTGAAGCAATAATCCAAGGCATAACAATTGACGTTCATTAAAGAAGTCACGCCAATGATTGTAGTTATATCCGCGTGCTTGGTTCGTGTTATATCCGAGTCTAACTTTCATAGTGGGTAATGGAAGATCGCCTTTGATCAGGGAAAGACGTTCACGCGTTTCATTAAAAAGGTCGTAGTCATATTGGGTCGGTTTGATATAGACCTTTTCACCGGCTTCGTTAAGCGCCATAATGGCATACAATTTATGCTTTGGTGGATGCTCTTTGCAAGATACCAATTCCTTGATTTTGTATTCATGACCTCTACTGTCAACAATTTTTGTCCCCTTGGCAGGTCCATTTTGCGGATTAAAGTTATATGAGCAGCAAGGACATTTAATGTCAGTACTATTGTATTTCTCCACAATAATAGATTCGCATGATGGGCACCATATTTGCGAATCCGGTTTCTTGCTAGCGTAGGCATTTTTACTGAATACATAACTTGAAAACAACGGGATTTCTTCGCCCTCTGGCGTGGCAACAACCTTCACCCAAAAATAGTAAAGTGCTGGCGTGGATTTTGAAGCGCCGGGAACCATTGTTGTATAGTAGGAAAGGATTTCCTCTTTTACATCCCGTTCAATGGATTTAAATTCTTTTTTCAGTTCATTTATATTCACGCTAGCCATTGCTTGTGTGACTAAGAATGTACTAACTGGGTTAACATCACATCCTATAATACTTGCTCCAAGCTTTGCCGCTTCCCCCAATGTAGTTCCTGAACCCATAAAAGGATCAAGCACAACCTTTCCAGTATGTTTTTGGTATTCGTAAAAATCCTTCCATTGACCCTCAGTAAGAGCACCAGAAACAATAGAACGGAATACGCTTCCTAAACGCTTCGCCCACCATTTATGAATGTGGTAAATAGGACGGTTAATTTCCTTTCTGTAACTTTCGATTTCCGCAATTGGATCAATCTGCTCAAAAGGGAAATTATTTTCAATTATATACTTCATATTATTTTGTTAACACTGGCATAGAAATAGACGTACGAAGTTTTGCTGTACGTGCTTTGCAGTCAGCAAAAATATCTTCAATTAGAACAGGTTCAACAGATTGATCAGGTTTTCCATTATCAATGATATTGTACAAAAAGTTATTTTCGTAAATGTCATACCTTGATACTTCTTCTGTAGCCAAGTACGATATCTGAAGATTTTCACAATCAAATTTTTTCGCTACAAAAACCTTTCTTGTATGAAAACACTTTAATTTGTAATTTAGTGGATTAGGGTACGTATACATTGCCCGATGACGAACAGAGCCTTCACCGTACGGACCATGGTTATACCCGGTTTGGTTCGCAACTTTGGCTTTCTTATAAAGATTAAAGTCATAGTTGATGAAATCACCGTGCATCAAAATAAAAGTTACAATACTGCTACTGTCATTGCTCAATAGTGAGTACATGTAATAACAAGGAATATCGACTGTTGTATTGCCCATCTTTATCAAAGCAGTTCCACACGGCAAGCAACTATTGTAATCCATAGTAAGACCACGTGCATCAGCGCCACTCGGCTTCTGAATTAGCTTTTTAACTTCAACCCCAACAATGATACCCGTTCGCTTATCACGAATAATAATATCAGGGGTAGTCAGCTTACCTGAACGAACAACTTCCAATTCAGGAAATGCTTGTTGAAGTTTTTGTTCAATCAAACAATCAAAAGGATCGTCTTGAACTGTACCAATCAAGGAAGGCGCACGTAGGTCAATAGGTATAACGCCATTATCATTAATCTGACCATAAAAGTGATCGTAAACAGCTTTCATTATTTGATGTTCATTGTGGTACATGCGCAATCCTTAAGGTTATTTTTTAATATTGATTATTGTTTTCAACCGCTTCCATAATTCGTTACTTAAATCACGATATCCTTCTTCATTGGGATTAGATAGAAAGTTGAATCCCTAGCCATTTTAAGCGTTATACCGTAACGATTTTTGAAAAAAAGATCAAAAGGGAAATCAAATAACACAGTAATTAGGACTAAAAATGCAATTATTCTGGACACCAGAGGCTATTCAAGACCGCGAGGAGATATCTATGATGTTGCAGGTAAAACAGTACGTATCCTCCGTGTACTACATACCATACCGCCAGACAATGGCCCAAATCTTGACTTGCTCCCGCCGCTAAGTCACAAATGACGCTAGCGGGGGCTTCTTATGATCCCTATTAGCGAGGGCCAATAGCTTTCTTTTAGTCGTAACCCTCTTTATCCTTCCAACGAGTCTTCGATACAAAACTACTTTGATACTTTTGATAATTAGGATTTTTAGTATGATATAATAATAACAATATTAACCGTTAACAAAAAAATATCTACAGGCGGGAAATTAACTAAAAACGGAGAAGCAGGATTAATATAATAAATAATTATTTGGGATATTTAATTGAGAAAATCGCTGGCCTGAAAACCAGCGATTAAAGTAAAAAATAAAAACCGAATTAACGAAATATCTCAAATAACGACATGCCTTTCATATCAGTAAATGTCTTATACGATGCTTGAAGTATTGCTTGTTGTTGATAATAATTCGAAATCGCTGAATTCCATTCCACATCAACCAGTTCACTCAAACGGCTCTTATTAGCCAGACTGCGTTCTGCTCCTAAACTATCCAAATCTTCCATTTCTCTCAGTTGTAAACCCAATACCGATTCCACCGAAGAGACATTATTCAACGCATTGCGAGTTCCACGGTTGGCTTTATTCAGCAATTCCAGTGCATCATCACGAGTCTTTTGATCTGCCTCGGCAAATGGCGTTTTCAATGACTGAATCGCCATATCTATCGTTTTAAATATGTCAGATTCACTGGAGCTGCCATCCGGCTCTTTTATCGGATTACTCGTCGATGAGAGAAATACCTGAGCCCCAGTATGTCCAATGATCATAGAGCGGTTGCTATCTACTTTTTGAGTCAGTTCCTCAGAGCCACCTCGATAGCTAACTGCTCCGCTTTTACTCTCATCAAAAGGTTTCACATCCGTTTTATAACCGGCAAAAATATAGCGGCCATTACCATCGGTGGTGTTACCCAAGTTAACCAGTTGCTCTTTAAATCCTTCCAGTTGAATAGCCAGCGAGTCACGATCTTCATCACTCAATACACCATTCACTGTAGCTACCAGGCTTTCATGAACATTTTGAACCACACCAACAACTTTAGATACTACGCTTAATTGCATGGAAATCGCATTCTTGGCAAATGAACGAGCAGTCTTATATTGCTGATTCTGAGCTTCAGCCTGGGCAACCATCACGCCCTGAGAGGCCGCCATCGGATCATCCGATGGATTTATCACTCTCTGACCACTAGATAGCTGTGTTCCCTGTTGCATCCATTTTGACTGGGCAGTAGTAATGCCAACCATTTTCTGGTCGTACAATATATTGGTACTTACGCGCACAATATTATTCCTTTTAAATATTCAGCTATACCCTTTATCTTTCAAGCTGCTGCTTTGTTGGCTGCTTTCACTCACCCCAGTCACATCGTTATCTATGCTCCTGGGGATTCGTTCACTTGCCGCCGCGCTGCAACTCGAAATCTATTAGGTATAAATGCCAAAAATATCCGAGTATTCTCAGGCTATTTTTTATTAAGTGGCACGTTTATTAGCGACGGAGATCCAAAATGGCATTAAACAAGGTTGTGGCAGTCTGGACAACTTGCGCATTAGCCAGATAATATTGCTGTAAACTTTGTAATGCGCCGTACTCTTCATCTATATTGACGCCGGAAACCGACTGCTGTTCGGCATAAAGCTGTTTAGTAATATTATTCTGAGTTTCTAAATCAACATTCGCCGTGCTAGTCTGGTTACCAATAGTACTGACCATCGAAGCATAAGCACCAGAAAATGACGCTTTACCCTCTACCAATTTTTTACTTTGTAATTCAATGAGTTTTTTGGCATTGGCGTTATCACTCGGTCCACTATCTTTAGTGCCCGCCGCCGCCAATTGTGACGCATCTTTAATATTCACTTCCAGGCCGCCAATAACACCATTAACCGCTTTCAGTGTATATCGGTCATTCTTTTGCGCATTGTCTGGATTAATTTCAACCTTTAATCCATCAAATTCCAGAGTATTACCCGTTACTTTGGCAGAAATATCCGCCTTATCAGAGGCACGCTGGATGTTCCAATTAGACCCATCGTAGCTGAGATGATAATCACTGGCTTTTACCGCTGAGGTATCTGTATATTCCACGTTGAAATCGGCAGAACCTTTATTTTTGCCATTGGCAATAACATCAGGGTTATTAAATGCGAAGAAGTCTTCACCCGGTTTACCTTTTAAATCAAAACCAGAACGATGAACCTGATTAAATTGATCGCCCAATACCAACGCTAATTGGTTTAACTGATTACGGGAATTATCCAACACTTCACTGCGCGCCCGTAATATGCCGCTTAATTTACCTTTATCAATGTATCTTTCATCAATTTCAACAACGCCGCCAAAACCACGATCATAACCTAGTGTAATGCGACTGCTGTCCGTATTGGACGAAATCGCTTCTACTCGGTAGGCGGTTGTCCCCTGAACTAGCATCGTTCCACCGGCAAAAGTCACATTATAAGCGTCACCGTCCTGCTGAGTCACATTCACACCAACCCGTTCATTCAGTTCATTGACCAATTGATCTCGCTGATCCAGTAATGAGTTTGGTTCAGCACTACCACCGCCTCTCATACGGGTAATTTCACCATTGAGTTTAGCAATTTGCTGGGCATAATTATTGATGGAATCAACGGAGTCAGTTATTTCCCGGTTAATATTATTTTCCATTTTACGCAGGAAGTCATCTGCACTTTTCAACTGGTTTACCAATCCCTTTGCTTTACCAATGGCTGTCGTTCTGGCGGCATCATCTTCAGCATTACTGACAACATTTTGTAAACTGGTAAAGAAGTCATCAACGGTGTTTGACAGGTTATTTGCTTTATCTGCCAGCAAATTATCAATCTTGGAAATTTGCTGAGAATAAGTGGTTAATGCCCCTTGTTTCGCCTGAGCAGCAGAAAATTGTTGATTAATGAATTCGTTATATTGACGGTTAATGCTGGTGACAGTAACACCATTTCCGATAAAGCCAACGGACGTCATGGTGCCACCGTTTTGATTGATAACTGTCGATTGCCGGTTATAACCAGGAACTTTGGCATTTGTGATGTTATTACTCGCGGTCCCCAGAGCAATCTGAGCAGCTTGAAGGCCGCTCATCGCGGTATTAATAAGACTGTTGGACATCAGAAGATCCTTTTGCGTTTTATTTATGTCTCCGCTGGCGGCGGCAAACAATCTTTCAGATAGCTAAAAACAATGTCTGAACTGCTTTAATTTATCGGCTGAACTCAATAAAACTTGAGCAAAATAGAGATCAGAATAGTTTACTCAAATCGTAGGTATACGCTTTCACCGCCTGTTCTCCAGCACCTTTTAGCTGTTGAATAACTGAGACCAGTTTTTTCGCATATCCAGGATCCGTTGCATAACCTGCCTGTTGCAAGGAATAAGCCCCTTGCTCCGGAGTAACAGAGCGGGCAACCTTGGCGTAACGGGGATTTTCCGTCAGCAATTTGACGTAATCCGCAATCGCTTCGATATAAGAACCATAAACACGGAAATTATCCTTCATTTTCTGTGGCTCACCGTTGATATATTCTGTGGTCAAAATATTGGTTACCGGCCCTTTCCAGCCTTTACCCGCCTTAATACCAAACAGATTATGGCTTGACTTACCATCGGCAGTCAGAATCTCTCTTTGCCCCCAACCCGACTCCAATGCAGCCTGAGCAATAATCAACAAATGAGGAATGCCAGTGCGTTGGCTAGCTATTTGGGCAGGGTGCGAGAGCGTGGATACAAAGTTCGTACTGTTCAGCGGTAGTGGTTTTGGCGCCGCCTCGGGCTTCGGCACAGTTCGACGTATAAACTGCTCAAGCGCCTGCCTTGGCAAAGTTTGCAAAACTTCGTTGTCCGCGGTCATGGGTATCTTGCCCGCTATTTCGCTGGGGGCGGTTTTAGTATTAGAAAGCTGTTTGAGTATCATATCGGCAAAACCTAGCCCCTTCCGAGCAATATTCTGCGCGATTTGCTGATCGTATATCGACGTATAGAGGTGGGTCTGTTCACTGCTCAACATGCCATCTTTAGGCAGGGCCGAACGCATACTTTTCAACATCATCTGAACAAAGAGCCCTTCCATTTGTTGGGCTACTTGCCGTAGCCCTTGTTGCGGATCTTTTGTCAGATTGGCTTTCAATGTGTTAACCGACTGTACATCATAAGCTGCCCCGGACAGGGTTAAAAAATCACTCATCAAATGATCTCCAGTCTCGCCCGCAGACAACCCGCACTTTCCATTGCCTGTAAGATTGACATTAAATCATTCGGTGTCGCACCCAATGAATTCAGTGCCTGAATAACATGGCTCAGACTTGCACTGGCATTAACCTGCTGCAATGCGCCACCTTGTTCACGAACAGCGACACCAGGATTACGGGTGACAACGGTACTACCACCTGCTAACGGCGTATTGGGCTGATTAACAACCACCTGATTCTCAACCGTCACAGAAAGGTTTCCCTGAGCAACAGCACAGCTATCCAGCATCACATTGCGGTTCATCACCACAGAGCCGGTACGAGAGTTGATAATCACTTTGGCATCACCGACATCAACACGGACAGTCAGGTTCTGCACATGAGAAAGAAATTTAACCTGCTCACTTTTGTCCCTCGGCATACGCAATTGTACCGTGCGGGCATCCAGCGGCGTTGCTGTCCCGGTTCCGCCCATACGGTTGATCGTATCGCTGATTTGCTGAGCAAGAGAGAAGTCTTCGTTATTTAATTGAAGATTCAGGATGCCATTTTCACCAAACTGTGTAGGTAATTCACGTTCAATCACTGCGCCGTTACTAATTCGGCCCCCCGCAAGCTGATTAACTTTCACGCTGCTGCCACCCGCGCTGGCACCGGCACCGCCGACCAAAATATTACCCTGTGCCAGAGCATAGACCTGATTATCAACACCCTTTAGTGGTGTCATCAACAAGGTACCACCACGTAAACTTTTAGCGTTCCCTAGCGAAGAAACCACCACATCAATATTCTGCCCAGTACGACCAAACGGCGGTAACTTCGCGGTGACCATCACGGCAGCCACGTTTTTCAACTGCATATTGGTTCCCGGAGGAACGGTAATCCCCAACTGGGATAACATGTTACTTAAACTCTGGGTGGTAAATGGCGTCTGAGTGGTTTGGTCACCAGTTCCATCCAGCCCAACCACTAATCCATAACCAATCAACGCATTTTCCCTCACCCCTTGCACCGTGGTGAGATCACGGATACGTTCTGCCGATGCAGTCGTTGTCATCAGAGCCAGCAATACAAGAAGAAGGCTAACAGCACATTGTTTTATCATCACCATCCCCTTTTAAAACGGTGCAACATTCAGGAAGAAACGCTGTAACCATCCCATGTTCTGCGCTTCATTAATATATCCATTCCCCACATATTCAATGCGAGCATCAGCGACCTGATTGGAACTAACCGTGTTATTAGCATTAATTGTCCGTGGATTAACCACACCGGAGAAACGGATGAATTCCGTTCCCTGATTGATAGCAATCTGCTTTTCACCGACAACATGTAAGTTGCCATTTGCCAGTAACCGATCGACCGTCACGGTAATCGTCCCTCTGAACGTATTATTGGCATTAGCGCCGCCTCTCCCACTGAAAGTATTTTCACCTTCCATTTCTAAATCGGTTTTATTTCCACCAATTAGCCCGCTAAGAAAACGGGGAGTCAGTGCGGCGGAAAATGTGTTTTTTCCATTACGGCTGGCATTGGCCGAAGAATTCTTACTGGCGCTGACATTTTCCTGCAATGTAATCGTCAGGGTATCGCCAATATTTCGTGGTCGGCGATCTTCAAATAGCGGCTGATAACCATAATAAATAGGCTGTACTACTTGAAAAATAGCGCCATTAGGGACCGGCGCGGTTGTCACGGAAGGTGCCGCGGTGGTTGCCCCCTCAACCAGGGGTTTTTGCGGTATATACGCACAGCCCGTTAGTGACAATACTGCCAGTGCTATGCTACAACGCCATTTGTTCGCCACATTTTTCCGTAAATGGCGAAACTGACAAACAGTGCTGGTCTCGGCAACAGCCATTGTATCCATCTTCGATGCTCTTAATTTATCTCTGAATAACGGGGAAACTGAGTGTTCCCCCGCAGTTCTGATTGACGATTAGGTTATAACTGAGTCAGTTTTTGTAGCATCTGATCAGACGTCGACACCGCCTTACTGTTAACTTCATAAGCACGTTGCGTCTGAATCATGTTGACCAATTCTTCAGCGATATTGACGTTAGATGTTTCTACATATTTATGCTGGAGCAACCCAGCGCCATTTATTCCTGGTGCATTTTCAATCGGTACGCCAGAGCTGCTAGTCTCTACATAAAGGTTTTCACCAATACTTTCTAACCCGCTGTCATTGATAAAAGTTGTCAGGGTAAATTGACCGACTTGCTGAGGTGCCGATTGCCCCTGTACCTTCACACTGACAACACCATCACGGCTAATGGTGAGATCTGTCGCGTTATCAGGAATGGTAACGGTAGGGAATATCAAAAAACCACTAGCGGTTGTCAACTGCCCGTTTTGATCTTCCTGAAATGAACCATCACGGGTATAGGCGCTGGTACCATCAGGTAACTGAACCTGAAAGAATCCCTTTCCTCTAATGGCAACATTATGACTGTTATTAGTTTCAGATAAGTTTCCCTGACTATGTATCCGTTCTGTTGCTACCGGACGCACCCCGGTACCTATCTGTAAACCAGAAGGTAGGCGGGTTTGTTCCGAGGACATCGCCCCTGGTTGACGAATGGTCTGGTAAAGCAGATCTTCAAAAACGGCACGCTGGCGTTTAAAACCATTGGTGCTGACGTTTGCCAGATTGTTGGCAATCACATCCATATTGGTTTGCTGGGCATCCAGCCCAGTTTTAGCAATCCATAATGATCGGATCATCGGTTTTATCCTCTGTGTCTAAATCAACTCATTGATAAAAGTTGATTAGCACGTTGTGCATTCTCATCTGAGCTATGGATGACTTTCATCTGCATTTCAAAACGACGGGCGTTGTCAATCATACTCACCATGCTTTCCATCGGGTTGACGTTACTTCCTTCAAGCGTACCGGGCATTAATTTCACCTCATCGCTGGCAGGCAAGACATTACCCTGTAATTCCTGGGCTTGCTCAGTCATACGGAAAAGACCATCATCGCCACGAACTAGCTGATTGTTCTCAGGCTTCACCATTTTCAATTTGCCAAGTTGCCCCAGTAAAGTTGGCGGATCACCGGCAACCAAGGCAGAGATCGAGCCATCAGCCGCCAGAGTTAATTCAGCTTGTGGCGGAACATCGATCGGGCCGTTCTCACTCATCAGCAAGTTACCCTGAATAGTTAACTGACCGTCCGCTGAAATTTGAATGCTGCCGTTACGGGTATAAGCCTCAGAACCATCTTCAAGCTGAACCGCCAGATATCCCCCCTGCCCGATAGCTACGTCCAATGGACGGGAGGTGTAATTCATCGGCCCCTGACGATTGTCAGTGCCCGGCGTTGAAGCCACGACCAAAGTTCGGGTATTAAAAGCAGCCCCTTCAATAGGCACCGCTCGCAACGCAGCCAGTTGCGCTTTAAAACCCGGCGTCGATGCATTAGCCAGGTTATTTGCCGTCACTGCCTGATGTTCTAGTGTCTGACGGGCGCCGCCCATTGCGGTATAAATGACATGATCCATAATGCTATCCTGAAACTATCAGCGCATGCTGACCAGAGTTTGCAGGATCTGATCCTGAGTTTTAATGGTCTGCGCACTGGATTGATAGTTGCGCTGAGCCACGATCATATTAACCAGTTCTTGGCTCATATCGACATTGGATGCTTCCAACGAGCCACTGAGCAATTTGCCAAAACCGCCAGAATCCGCAATGCCAACCACTGGGCTACCTGAAGCACTCGTCTCTACCCAAACGTTGTCACCCTTCGCTGCCAGCCCTTCTGGGTTAGCAAAGTTAGTCAGAACGATCTGACCTAATAATTGGGATTGCTCATTGGTATAGGTGCCGATGACACGGCCATCTTGCTCAATACGGTAGCCCTTGAATTCACCTGCGGCATAACCGTCTTGCTTGGGTGCTGATATGCTATCAGTATCAATCTTTTGCTGTTTACTGCCATTAAAATCAATCGTGATATCAGCGGCATTAGAACCATTCAGAGAAGGAACATTAAATGTAAACTGATTATTGTCACCAATCAGTTTACCATTGCCATCAAATTTCAACGTCCCCAACGAAGCGGCTTTAGCGCCCTCAACCGCACTATCCTGAGCATGAACCTGCCATTCGTTATCGTTCGTTTTCACAAAGAAAACCTGGATAACATGTGGGTTACCCAAGCTATCAAAGGTAGTAACACTGGTAGGATAGTTATAAGAATCCTTATTTTCTGGCGAGAAAGCATCTGTCGGTTTTTTATGCATCGAATTAAGGTTGGCTGTCATCGTCACCTGAGTTGTTGCTTTAGCCATCAATATACCTTGAGGTATTGTAATCGGCTCTGGGTTAGCCCCTTTCTGAATCTCCGGCGCACCGCCATTGACACCGACCGCGGGATAGCCTGTCAATTTCATGCCTTGCATGTTGATAATATTGCGGTTCTCATCCATCTTGAATTGACCGTTACGGGAATAGTAAATCCCACCATCACCCCCTTGCATACGGAAAAAACCATTCTGAGTGATCGCCAGATCAAGTGGGCGATTAGTCGTTGTCGGCGTACCATCTTTAAAATTCTGATTAACACCCGATATTTTTACCCCCAGCCCCACCTGAGAACCGGCAAAAATGTCAGAAAAAGCAACCGTACTGGATTTAAAACCATATGTCGCCGCGTTAGCAATATTATTACCAATAACATCCAAATTACCTGCCGCGGCATTCAAACCACTTACTGCTTGTGAAAAAGCCATACTATTCTCCGTTAAAATTCTTGTTGGTTAAAGAATCTGACGTATCTGATCCATTGTGACAGTACCGATCCGTCCTAAATCTAACTTAGCGCCGTCCGCGTCACGAGTAACGCCCTTCACCTCCGCGGACCTCAATGGCTGAAACACTCTCTGCTCGCCTTGATAGCTAGCAGTAATGGTGAAGTTATAAGCGCCATCCTCAACATGAGTGCCATCTTCTTTTTTGCCATCCCAAGGGGGGAAACTATGGACACCCGCTTCCAATCCACCAATATCAATTTGGTGTACAACAGTCCCTTGTTTATCAGTAATGGTGACTTTCACACTATCCGCGGGCCTTTCCAACTCAATACCAAATGGTGTGGTACTGACGTTCCCAGACTCTTTGTTTAAACCAGACAAAATGGTATTCCCAGGAATCATCACTTTCCGTCCAATCAGAGCCGATGCCTGTACAGGCTGATTATTATTTATCTGACCAACAATCGACCCCAGGGTGGTATTCAGCTTTTCGATCCCCGCGAGTGTGTTAATCTGCGCCAAATGGGAGGTCAGCTCATTGTTCTTCATCGGGTTAGTTGGATCTTGATTTTTCATTTGCGCGACCAGCAATTTCATGAAGTTGCTATTCAGCTCTTCACTACCCTTTTTCTTGCTGGCCAATGCTGACTCTCCAACAATCGTGTTATTCAGTGATTCATTCACTGAACTGGTAATAGCCATGAGTCACTCCTGTTACTGACCTAACGTTAATGTTTTCAGCATTATCGATTTAGTGGTATTAAGCACCTCAACGTTGGCTTGATAGCTACGAGAAGCCGAGATGGTGTTAATCATTTCTCCGACCACATCAACGTTTGGCATCCGCACATAACCCTTTTCATCCGCCAATGGGTGTCCCGGCTGATACTCAAGGCGGAAAGGAGTGAGATCATCCACAATTTCACTGACCCGCACACCGCCTGTTTCCTGCCCTACTGGTGCAGCCACTCGAAAAACTACCTGTTTAGCCCGGTATGGCTGACCATCAGGCCCCGCAACACTATCAGCATTCGCCATATTACTGGCACTGACATTTAATCGCTGGGATTGCGCTGATAATGCCGAGCCGGCAATATCAAAAACACTGAGTAAAGACATGGCCTTTATCCTTGCTGTAAGACTGACATCATGCTTTTAACCTGAGAGCTGGTCGCTGTCAGTTCAGCCTGATATTTCAGGCTGTTATCCATAAAATTGCCACGTTCCATATCCATATCCACCGTGTTGCCATCCATCGCTGGCTGATAAGGCACCCGATACAGTAAATCCATCTCCATTCTCTTCTGAGGCTGAATAGGAATATGCCGATCGGATGTCAGCGTCAGCCCAATCCCGTTTCCGGTGACCCGACCGTGTGCAATGGTTTTTTTCAGTTGTGTAGCGAAATCAATATCCCGCGCCTGATAGCCAGGCGTATCCGCATTGGCGATATTAGCGGACAATATTTCTTGTCGCCGTGTTCGCAATGACAAAGCTTCCTGCTGAAAATGAAAGGCTGCATCTAATTTATCGAGCATATTCCTCCCTCTGATGTGACTTACCTGGGTTGTGACCTTAATAGCGCCGTTCGCGATCGCGAAGTTCGCAGTAAACAGAATAAACGCAGAAAGAAAAGCCTATCGGATGAATAGACACTAATTGAATTGCTATTTATCCCATTGACCGATTTTCAATACAGGTACACTGTGCGTTACTAAACAGCGGCGTATTAACCTACGGAAATAATGAGAGCGAGAAGATGCCAGCTATAAATATTATCGGGCTATTCGCATTTTTCTTTATGACTTCGCTGGCATGGGGCAATAATTTACCTCACGTTATAGAACATTATTTTCAGCAGATACACCGGGATAATCATCATAAAGTTTCGGTTAACATCAAAACACCTGAACAACAATGGCCCCAATGTGAATGGCCAGAAATTCAACCCCCTATCGGCGGTCAAAACCGGGGAAATCTCTCTTTACCTGTTATCTGCCATCAACAACGCAAATTTATTCAAGTCGCTGTCAGTGTGACAGGAAATTATCTGGTTACCCGCCGAGCTATCTTGCGTAATGATGTTTTATCAGATAAAGATTTTCAGGTCAGAAGTGGATTACTGGAAAAACTACCGCATGATCTGATCATTAACAAAAATAAGATAAAAAACAGTATTGCGATACGTAACATCCCGGCGGGGCAGGCGATTACGCATAATATGTTACGCCGCCCGTGGGTTGTACGGTCAGGCCAGAGTGTGGTGGTGATTGTACAGGGAAATGGCTTTCAGATACGCAACGAAGGGAAAGCTATTAATAACGCCGCTATTTCTGATAAAGTCAGGGTTCGAATGAATTCAGGGCACGTTATAACCGGTCAGGCATTAGAAAACGGCAATGTAAAAATCATGTTATAAGTTCTAAAGTTTTCTCTTACTGTGCCGATATAACCAGCAGAGCACGATTTGCAGGTATGCAAATGGCATGTAACCTGCTCCGATCCATAGGTGAACCTATGCCTGGCCATAAAGGATAATGATTATGAGTATCGAACGCACTCACCCCTTATTAGCTATCGCTGCTGTTCAACAGCGACCTACTAATGAAAGCAGCGCCCAGGGCACCCGAAAAACCTCTGGCGTTACCTTACAAAGCAGTGATGCACAAGTAAAACTGAGCGAAGCACAAACAAAACTGGTTCAGCCGAGCAGCCAGGATATTAATATTCAAAAGGTGCAAAAGTTGAAAGAAGCGATTGCTCAGGGAACCTTAAAAATGAACAGCGGTAAAATCGCAGACGCTCTGCTCAAAGAAGCCGCCGAAAACTTTCAGTACGATAAGAAATAATTAAACCCGCTATGGAAGAACTGCAACAATTATTCGAACAGCAAGTGACTTATTTGACCTCGCTGACCCAAACTATGGTGGAAGAACAGCGTATTCTGTGTGAGGGTTTTATTGAAGCACGGGATTTGCACCAGGTAACAGAACGAAAAAATTTTTTGTTATCTGCGCTTAGCTATTCAGAACAGCAACGTCTTAATTTGAGCAAAGCATTAAACATCATCGCGCCTTATGATAAACAACCTGTACTCGCCACATTATGGCAACAGATCGGCAAAGCGGTTACTCAGATTCGTGATTTAAACACCCATAACGGTTTGTTATTAACCCAACATCTTGAACTCAACAGCCAAGCTATCGCTTTTCTAAAAAGCCACCATAGCCCTTCTCTTTATGGCTCAGATGGTCAAGCTGCCCGTCACTCTATGCTTTCCGGCCATAGAGCTCAGGTTTAATTAAGTGCATTACCGCATCACAGCGCGGTAGTGCCATTTTATTGTCTTAATAGCACTTATATAAATATTCCCACCCGCTAATACCTTACGCTTTACCCCATAACTATTTAGGACGAGAGAATTCCTAACGTATTTACAATGGTAATATACATTACACATCATAATAACATTATGAAATAATAATAACTAAAAATATTTATAAAGAAGATTATACTCTGGCATATTGGAAAATACGCTTATCAGATTTGTGTAAATACCCCTATTTACAAAAACACCAATTCGTTAGTATTTAATGTTTTCAATTGAGTAACTCAACCAAATAAAACAAAGCCTTAACACTCATATATTTAATTAAAAAAAATTTCATGGATATTTTTAAACGTTATTTCATAGGTGTTTTCATGAATTATCGTCTACGCTTTGAAAACAGATACTACTGGTCATTCAGTGATAATGATTCACCAGAAACTATATAATCTCATCTTAATTATATTATTTGTTCATAACTCTTATACTATGAGAGAAAACTATGGCAGAACAAACGATAAACACAATATCTATTACGGAGTTATCTTTACCAAAAGGCGGCGGTGCACTCAAAGGGCTGGATGCAGAATTAAATTCTGCTGGCGTCAGCGGGATGGCAACTTTCACTATACCGCTACCCGTTTCTTCTGGCAGAGGCTACGCGCCTTCATTGTCTTTGCAATACAGTAGTGGACAAGGGAATAGCGAATTCGGCGTCGGATGGCAACTCCCTTTATTACGTATCAGCCGAAGAACCCAAAAAGGTGTTCCTAATTATGGCCTGGGGATCGATAAGACAGGGAAAATTGATCAATTCGTTGGCCCCAATGGCGAACTATTAATATCAATAGAAGAAAAAATAAAGAAAGATATTATTAATCATGAGGAAATCCCCATATCATATAATATCACTCGTTATTGTTCACGCTCGGAAGGTAATTTTTTACGATTTGAACATTATCAGTTAAATACTGAAGATGCAGGCCATTGGCTTATTTACTCTCCAGACGGACAAATTCATTGTTTAGGTAAAACAGAACAAGGTCGAATTTCCGACCCCGAAAATAAAAACAAAGTCGCCATCTGGTTATTAGAAGAGTCTTTATCTCCCACCGGAGAACATATTGGCTATCATTATTTGGCCGAAGATGGTGAAGGACTACCAGAACCCCTTCCAGAATGGGAATTAGAAAGAAAACGTAATGCACAACATTATCTTAGTAAGATTACTTATGGCAATTTAGAACAACATGAATCCCTTTATCTAGCATCGTTATCTGTACTACCCCAAGAGGGATGGCTTTTTACCTTGGTTCTCGACTATGGAGAAAGAGGAAACAATTTAGATGAAGCGCCTCCCTTTGATATACCGGAAAACGGACAATGGTTAGTTAGATCAGATATTTTTTCCCGTTATGAATATGGTTTTGAGCTACGGACTTATCGCCTTTGCAGGCAGGTGCTGATGTATCATCACTTTCCAGATCAATTAGGTGAAGATAATGTGTTAGTAAAACGCCTATGGCTTGAATATGAAGATAACCCGATATTAAGTACACTACGCAGCGTGACGGTAACAGGTTATGGAGATCACTCGTCTCAATCTCTTCCTCCCATAGAGTTTAGTTATACCCCCTTTTCGCCAAACAATAATACTGGCTGGCAATCCTTTGATTTACCGGATACAGATTTTGAAGGTGTATATAAAGGTCAAAAATTTCAACTGGTTGATTTGTATAAAGATGGCATTGCCGGGATCCTGTATTTTAATGCTGGAGAATGGAAATACCGTTCACCAATACGTGATGTGGCAACCGATAATCCAGATGCCGTAACCTATTCCGATTGGGAAACATTACCTTTAATTCCGGGTTTAAGGCCAGAAAATGCCTATCTCGCCGATATCAATAACGATTCTAAGCTTGATTGGATTATCACATCGCCGGGATTGTCAGGCTTTTTTACTCATCAAAACCATAGTTGGTCAGAATTTACGCCTTTTAATGCACTGCCGCTTGAATTCTTTGCTACCGATATTCGTTTCGTTGATATTAATCATCGTGGTTTTAGTGATTTAGCATTATTAGGTCCTATGTCAGTTCGTGTTTATCTCAATAATGGCAATGGATTTGAGGCGGGTGTCGATGTTACTTTACCCACAACGGCGGCTATCGGTAATTGGCAACACGATCATGCTAATGTCATCGCTTTTAGTGATGTTGCCGGCTCTGGTCAACAACATTGGATGAAGGTTAGTGCGGAAGGGGTTAGCTTCAGCCCAAATTTAGGCAACGGTCAGTTTGGCCCTATTGTTAAACTGAGTGGGTTTAATCCGACAACACCATTTAATCCTGAACGCATCTATTTAGCCGATATTAATGGCTCAGGAACTACCGACCTAATTTATGCTGATTCAGACAAACTTTATTTATATCTAAACCAAGCAGGAAATTCATATGGAGAACCTCATATTATTCCGCTGCCTGAGGGGATCCGCTATACAGATCTATTAAGCAAGCTACTGATCGCAGACATAAGAGGAACCGGTGTTCCCAGTTTAATATTCAGCGTTGTTGGTGACGGTGGTTATTACCGTCATTGGCGTTATGATTTCACTCCAGTTAAATCCTATTTATTATCTTCCGTGAGTAATAACATGGGAGCTTACACCGAATGGGGATACCGTAGTTCCGCACAATATTGGTTGGATGAAAAAAAAGAGACACCGGAAGCAATGTCTCGTTTACCCATGCCGATATATGTCCAAGCATATTCATACGTAAAAGATGAAATTAGTGGTAATTCATTAAGCCAGTCTTACACTTATCGGCGTGGAGTTTTCGATCAGAGTGAGCGAGAATTTCGTGGATTTGGTTATATATCAATAACTGAGTCAGCAATTGATCTCAGCAAGAATGACTCTCCAGATGATAGAAATACGCGCATTGATTCCTGGTATCATCTTGGCTATGAAGGTGATGAGAATCATCTTATTAATTGCTGGCTTGGTGATAAAGAGGCTTTTACGCCTGCGCCAACGCAATTGACCTATTACGATGCAGAGAAACAGCAAGATGTTATCTTAGAAAATCCAGATGAAACTACGCTCAAAGGATTACATCGCAGCTTGCAAGGAATGCTGATACGTAAAGAAATTTGGGATATCAATAAAGCGGTGCCATTTAATGTACAAACTACTCGCCTACGTGCCAGATTAGTGCAGCCAGTTGTTTACAATGATAATCGTAATGATAGGGTAATAAAAGAAGCTGTGGTTATGCCTGTAGAGCTAGAAAAAGTAAACTATAACTATGAAGGGATAGCTAATGATCCCGTAATATCTCAACAGATCATTATACAGCAGGAAGAATATGGTGCGATATTGCATCGGGTGAGCATAAATTATCCACGCCGAAATAAGCCCTTAACGAATCCTTATCCTCCCCTATTTCCTGAAGAGGTTTGGAACAATAGCTATGATGAGCAACAGCAGATATTACACGTGTTTGAAGAGCGATTTCAATTCGTTCATTTCGATGAACAAAATATTTGGCGGCTAAGTGTGCTTCAAGGAGAAAGACGAAATTATCTGACACCGGATCCTGCGGATATTCCACAAGGGCAAGGGTTTAGTTTCGAAACAGTGACCACGCCAGGAGGCATATTATCCGCCAACCGTCCCCGCCAATTTGCCGGGCAAACCCAAATCTATTACGCGACCAATGTACCAGAAGTTTTAGCTCTGATCGATCATATCGATATTGCCAAATTTGATGATGAGAGTTTGTCTGCATTCCAAGACGTTATGAGTGAAACAGAACGCGATAATTACCTGATTTCAGCCGGATATCGTCAAAGCGAACGTATTTTATCGGTACCGGGAGTAGAACCTGAAACAAAAGTATGGGTTGCAGGTAATACATATACAACATATGCAGAAAAGAGTGAATTAAAATTCTATCGACCATTGGCTCAACAAAAGAGTTTACTCAGTGGGGCAATCAACTATGAATATGATCAATTTATTTGTGGCATTATAAAAACTCGTGATGCCGCCGAAAATATCACGACGATTGAATATGATTATCGTTTTATGCAGCCTTGGAAATTAATAGATCTCAATAATAATATTTCCGAAGTTAAATTTAATGCATTAGGCCGTGTCATTGCCAATAGTTTTTATGGGAAAGAAGGGGAAAAAGGAGATGATGGTTCCTATATCATCAGTGGCTTTTACCCAGTGAATGATTTTGTTTTACCTGACGGTAATGTTACCGAGATGATTGAACACGCTTTGCAAAATAAAGAACAAATCGTTTCCCAATATAGTGGAGTTGAATGGTTTAGTTGGATGGGAAAAGTCAGTAAAGAAAAAACTGAACATATTGTTATTGATAGAAAATCAATAAATGTCGCCAAGAATTTATGGGATTATATGCTCGACCGTCACTTTATTACCCTAGATGGTCATGTTCGTACTGAAGCTTACCGCTGGCTAGAAAGGCAAAAGATTTACGACTGCGGAGATACCTTACTCGAGTTGTTTAATAACAAAAACCATTTAAGAAAGAAGGATATTTCTCGAATTGGAACACTTTTGAATTTATCCAGTGAACGACTCTGGTGGAGTCTAGTTAAAGCAAGAATTATCAGTGTTCGAGGAGAAGTACTTCTGCCAATATCTTGTTGGCAGCACGATGCCCAAAGTGATGGATGGGGAAATATGATGCGCGAAGTATTAGCAGAGATCTTACCGATGCCAATACATGAAGCCCGTTTTCTTGCTGATAGATACGCCCGGCCTAAACAGGAACAACATATCCGAATTGCTGTTAGCTTTAGCGATGGTTTTGGTCGCATATTGCAAACATCGGTACTCAACGAACCGGGAATATCTTATTTACTTAGCCCGTCAGGAGAATTAATTGTGGACGATAAGAATAAGCCACAACAGAGGGAATCTGAACCACGTTGGGCTGTCAGCGGACGAACTGAATACAATAATAGAGGATTAATCAAACGTACATATCAACCCTTTTTCCTCAATGACTGGCATTATGCGTCTGATGCCAGCTTACGTATTAACCAGTATGCAGATAAATATGAATATGACGCTCTGGATAGAGAAATCAGAGTAGAAACAGCCAACCAGAAGTTACGAAGGACATCTTATTTCCCTTGGTTCAACGTACATGAAGATGAAAATGACACAGCAATGGAAATGGAGGAAAAACGTAATAATATGAAATAGGTGATATTATTTCTTGAGAGCGGAGGGTATTCAATATGCTGTGGTGCGACACAGAGCTGTTCCTATGATTATTTCAGCCAATAAATAATCTGGGCGAATAAGCTTGCTGTCCCACCACCATCTTCCCTCGTGTCTGTGTATTGGCAATAACGTTAATGTACAAAGTGCAGGTATTAATTCAGATAAATAAGAGTCATCTACTTGTAATCTATATATAAATAATTTTTCCTCAATGACACTATTTAATATCTTTACAATACTTTTATTTATGAAATTATTATTCTAATAATAGAGAAAAAATCTTTATTTAATCAGACGCTGTGGCAAATATGTATATCCCCTTCATCCTTCAAGTTGCTGCTTTGTTGGCTGCTTTCACTTACCGCCGCGCTGCAATTTGAAATCTATTGGGTATATATCTGATTTCAAGCCAATAATTAATTTTTCACATAAGAATTATTGATTAATTTCAGACATAGTCTACTGTTTATTTCATCTGCCTGAAATTTTATCTGCTAAGACATATCATTGAAAAAACCTTACTTTAATAGAGGATGATTTTATGGTTAATAAAAAAGTACCTCAAGATGATAACAACTTATATATTTCCCCAGATCCGGGTACCAAAGATTTAAAAGAGCTTGAAAAAGTATGGGGAGCTGGCGCTGCTGAAAAAACCTATGCCGCCAATAAGTTCGATCCTGCTACCTCAGATAAACAACTCTCTTATACTCCAGGAAGGGTAGCTAAGAGCTTGTTTAATAACTATCAAGCTGATCCTGATTTTCTGGTGTTTGGCTACCTCACTGACTGGGGGATTTATGACAGCCGCTATGGTAACTTTGCGGGAGATACCGACGTTGATTACACCGTAGGAGGGCGTGGTACCGATATCATGCGCTTAAAAGATGATAACTATCCACGTTATGACAAGATTATCATTGGTTTCACCGGGATCATTGGTGATGAAGGAGAACAACAAAACAACATTGAAAAAGGTGCTATCGACTTTGCCATAGCCGAAGATCAGGACGACCTCATTAACCATCGAGGCAAAGCAACTTTCCTCGACGGTTGGGCAGACGTTCAGGCTTATTTGAACTGCGGATTTGCTGGTTGGGTACCGGGTGATCCGCCTGAGATGTTTGACCCTCATAAAGCACAAGGCGTTTTAGGCGCATTAGTCAAACTCACTAAAGTTGCAAAGCCTCCCAAAGTGGGTTTAAGCCTGGGCGGTTGGACAATGAGTCAGGCATTCCACCATATCGCTAAAGAGCCTGAGTCCCGTGAAAATCTGGCTGAAAGTCTGAAAAAGATTTTTGATACTTTCCCTATGCTTACTGACCTTGATCTTGACTGGGAATATCCCGGTATTCCAGGTGCAGAAGGTAATGATTATGGGGACGAAGATGCGGAAAATTTTGCAGAATTAATTAAAGCTATTAAGCAAAAGCTGCCTGATATAAAAATCAGTATCGCGCTTAATGCTGAGCCGAACAAAATGGCAAAAGCCAATGTCCTTGAATTGATTAAAGCAGGCGTCGAAGGATTAAACGTGATGTCTTATGACTTCTTTGGTTCCCCGTGGGCTGACAGTCTGGCTCACCATACCAATATCAAACGTGATCCTAATAATGATCAGGTAAATTCAATGGAAGATGCAGTTAACTACCTTCTGGAGCTAAATGTTAACCCTAAAATGATTTTCTGTGGTTTTGCCGGCTATAGTCGTAATGCTCAACAAGCATTCGTTACCAACTTATCTCCACTAAAAGGCTTCTATACACCAGATAATCCTGACGAAGATAATACTTTCGGCAGCTTTGGCCCCGGCACCACCGAATTTCCGGATCTACTACGCAACTATTTGGATAGTGACCTACAGGGTAAAAATGATTTTACCTTATATACCGATACCGTTTCCGACGCAGACTTTTTGTATAACGAAAATACCGGCGCATTCCTGTCGATAGAAACACCTCGTACTGTGTATCGAAAAGCGGAATTTGTAAAAAATAAAGGTCTGGGAGGACTGTTTGTCTGGACGATTGACGCCGATAACGGGTTATTAGTCAATGCTGCTCGTGAAGGATTAGGTGCCACTCCTGTTGCTCCAGTCACTATTGACATGTCCAAATTCTACCACGCAGGTAAAACAAAGTCAGATTCCCGACAAAAACGAGCCCAACACTCCTTTATTACAAAGCTTCATCAAAGTAAGACGGTCAAAAAGAAATAAATATCCGGGCTATATACCCTATGGATTTCAAAATGCATCGCGACGGCAAGGGAGCGAATCCCCGGGAGCATAGCGAACTATGTGACCGGGGTGAGTAAGTGCAGCCAACAAAGAGGCAACTTGAAAGATAACGGGTAGATAAGCTGGCTCGACTCATCATATTGAGTCGAGCCTCACTTATGCGTTATTTCAGTTTATAAGGTGAATTATGAACGATAAGACAACGCTCCAATCCAATAATAATGTGTCTCAGACTATTTCAACGCTATTAATGAAAACAATCCCGGCAGCAGCAGAAAATAGTTTAGCGACTCAACTCATCACTTTTGGTTACCAATCTGTTTTCGATATTATGCGCGTCGGAAAGTCCCGTTTTCTTCGCCGCCATAAGCATCAGTTCTCTGGACACGCGGGAGAAATTTATGATCGGGCGCTCAGTTTTGCCACTCAACTTGTCCATATGCAAAGAGAACAAGGGTTACGCGATGGTGAGCAGTTGCGCTTGAAACGCATTGCAGAGGGCAAACCGGAGCTGCCGAGTTATGCTGATCTTTTTCCTGAACCTTGGGACAACTTCTGTCGCCCAGGAGCGCTGGAAGCACTTAACTCCCCAATAAGTTATTTACTTGAGCTCTATCTGTTTGCACGGCAAATCGAGCTGGATTCTACAGAAGGCGCGGCAATGCTGGAACAGCGACGCCCTGACTTAGCCGAATTAATGCTGGATGCGGACAATACCTATCAGGAACTCCCGGCATTAAAGATCGTCAATGAAGTGCTCAGTTACTCCGCCGCAAACTATATTGACTTAACGGAAGATACAGGCAAACCGGTTAATCAAGTGCTAGGTGAGACACGCTATCCCTTTACGTTGCCATTCAGCCTGCCGACAACGCAAATAACCTTGGGATTAGAGCAAAAAAAGACCTCGCTGGCTAAAATTATTCAGGCAGTAAATACCGAGATCCCGTGGTTTAGTAACAATCCACCACCAAATAAGCAGAACAACATTTTGCTGGCAGGTACCCTGCTGAGTAAGGAGCAAATGGCATTACTGAGCCAACCCAGTCCATTTACTCAAGTACATCTGACTCGTCCCCGCTTACGGGATGTTTATCTCAGCGGCAGTACAACAGAAACGGTCACCGATATTGTGCTTTCTGCTCATGGCTATATTGTGCCAAAACAAACTGATGTCAGTGGCCCAGAAGCACTAACATACAGTGAGATTGAACCCGCGCCGGACAGCCATGAATTCATAACCATCACCTGTATTAATCAGGATAAAAAGCCCATTACGATTAAGTTACGGGGTAAATCAGTACTCAGTTATCAGCGTATTAAAGCCCGGTTGCTCCCGTTTGATGATACTCCGCCCTACCCGCGCCAGTTAGAACTCAGTTGGCATGACGAAGATAATCCCGGCCTGGATCTTTCTGATGGCCCTTATTTTGGTGAGATCAAGATCGAAGTTCAGGCGTGGTCAGAGAAGAGATCAATACTGACCTTAACATACCATTTCGCCATTGCCAGTGATGATATTGATGAAGATAAATTACTACCGGAAGCCACCGATTTCTTCTTAGAAAACTACGGTATCCCTCCGCAACAAAGGCAAAAGCTGGAAGAGATTTTGTTCTTCTCTGAACAAACCAAGGGCTCTGTTGAAGAATTGGAACGGGCATTCAGCCACGGCGATTACCATCCCACCGTGTCATCGAATGTTCAGTTTAAGAATACAATCTTTAGTAATGGACAGAGCCACGCCACATTTCCTACTCCTTATCAATATGGCTCGGTATATCTGAATTCCGCCCACCCAGAAGCGTTGGATATTAACAAAACGCGTCCCCGTAGTATGACGGCAATCACGGAATATCGTTTCGATCGCTTAAACCGTTTGTTACGCCTGCAACGCTGGACAAAACTACCACATGATAAATTAGACTTGTTGCTTACCTCTGCTGCCCGAGCAGAAGGTATGGCTAATTTAGAACTGAATATCAACTACAATAGCCTTCGAGCTCTGGGTCTATTCCGTTATTTAAACAATAACTATAATTTGGCCGCCGAAGCCTTTGCCGCGTTTGTCTACCAGATTACCCCTTTCGGCATCAGTTCTGATGTGCCGTTCTTCGATCAGGTATTTAACCAGCCTCAGTTGTTTGATATCCCAATGGCGTTGGACAATAGCGAATTTGACTATACTGCCCGCCGGGGCAACGATGCCAGAACGGTAAAACAGATCTGTGCCGGTCTGGGGATTGCTTCAGCGACTTTCCAGATTTTAGCTCAACAGGTCTGTTCCGCATTCTCATTGCCGGAAAAACGGCTCACTCGTTCTCTGGATGTCATATCCGCATTTTATCGGCTGGTTATGATCCCCAGGCTGTTTAAACTGACCGCAGAACAAGGGATTATTATTGTTGATATTCTCTCCAAAATTGGGGGTTTTAATCCGCTATTGCTGGCTGGAGCGCCTCGTTTAAGCCCACTGGGGAGTGACGGAGAATCAACAACGGAAGTCGATGTTCTTGATATCATTCTTGCTATCGAGGAGATGTCATCCTGGCTATCACAGACAAAACTGACGCCAGAAGAGCTTAGCCTGTTCATTCAAAATCAGCGTTTGCCCATTGTCGCCACTGATAGCAGCGCAGATTTTTTTGGCGGCATTGTCTCTAGCTTGCCGGAAAATCTTTTGACAGAACAAGACTTCCAGGGCCCGGAAATTCCTGATATCGGCAACTGGATGCTAAAACTTAACGAGCTCATTACCGAAGATGGTCTGGTGAAACCGTTTCCTTTGGTCTGGGCACAAAGTGATGACGAATATCTTAACAAAATCATCACCCCCATCGTTGATGCGTTAACTCCTCCTCCAGACGATAAACCGCTTACAATTACCGCACTGAGGCTGATTATTCAGCAATATAAAACGGCACAGGACAATCTGGTTTCTACGGCAGTTGCCAAGGAATACGGTGTTTCCCGCGATGTGGTCCCGCTGTTGTTGAGATGGGTTGGCAGTAGCGTAACGGAGCTATTGGAGATGCTGAATCAGCAATCGCGCCAGTATCACGGACATCTCCTTCATGCTCAGCAAATCTCCGATGAGCTTCTGCAAATTGCCTACAATCTGGCGATGAACGGTGCCCTGATTAAACAACTGCGACTAACTCCCCAACTATTGTTCCTGCGCCTGGCCGAGCCAACATGGCTGAGCCTATCCTCCCCTAAAGTTACAGATCCCGGACAAGGTGCGCCATTGACACTGAAAGAAGTCTTTATATTGAGCCGTTATCGTCATTGGGTAACCTCGTCATTGCACACGGAAGATAAATTAATCGAATATCTGGCTTACGCCAATAATCCGCCCGTTCAGCGTAATGACGAAGATATTAACCTCGATTGCGCAGAACTATTAGCCGATATTTTAGGTTGGGAGGCCAGTGAAGTAGAACAGGCATGTGAACAATTTACCCCGACTCGAGCTTGCAATATGGGGCAGATTGATTGGTTACGCCGTGTTCAGGCACTTTCACAACAGACGAAACTCTCCGTTTCACCACTTCGTGAAGCCGCCACCATCAGCCCCTCTTCCTCATTCGATCAGATCCAACATGTCGGTGAGGCCGTCATTGCGGCGACAAAATCCTGATCTTCCCGGAGAACAACAACGATGAGCGAAAATACGATAGAAGCAAGTTTGTTGGAAGCACAGCGAGATGCATTGCTGGACTATTTTATTGGTCAGGTAGTTGCTCACTCTCCCACTATGGAGTCGCTACGTGACGACATTAAAAATGTGGATGATGTCTATGATTATCTGCTGTTGGATATCATGGTTTCCGCCAAAGTCAACACCAGCCGTGTCGCAATGGCAACCAATACTCTTCAGCAATACATTAACCGCATCTCACTGAATATTGAAAAAGGTCTGTTTATGACCGTAGAGGAGAGCGAAAACTGGCAAGAATTTGCCAATCGTTACAACTATTGGTCCGCCGACCGCATGCTGAGAACCTATCCGGAAAGTTATTTGGAACCCATGCTGCGACTGAATAAAACGGAGTTTTTCTTTCAACTTGAAAGCAGCCTCAATCAAGGAAAGATTACCGAGGAATCGGTACAACAAGCCGTGCTAGGATATTTGAATAACTTTGAAGACGTTAGCAATTTGGAAGTTATTGCCAGCTACGAAGACGGCGTAGACACCACTCGTGATAAATTTTTCTTTATCGGACGTACCCGAACTCAACCTTACCAATACTACTGGCGCTCTCTGAATCTGTCTATTCGACATCCAGATACCGATGCGCTTTCACCGAATGCCTGGAGTGAATGGCGTTTTATCGATTTACCATTAGGAGGAGTAAAAAGCACAACGATACGTCCCATCTTTTTAAATAATCGCTTGTATATTGCCTGGGCGGAAAGCGAAGAAGTCACGCCAACGACAACGAATTTTCGTCTACTTGCAGACACAGCGGAAGCACCGAAAACGTACAACACTCAATTAAAAATCGCCTACGCAAAATATGATGGAACCTGGAGCGCTCCCAGTATTCTGCGGGAAAGCGAATTGCCCTATCAGATGACCGATATGGTCGCCGTCATGGATGTAATGCAAGGCGAACCGAAGCTCGCTATCATCGCCTTTATTCGTCTTCAAGGAATGGATGGTGATAAACCTTATGATTACGATTACTGTTTCGAATTTATCTGCGATACGTTGTTGGCGGAAATTACCGATCTACCCGATACATCGGAAAAATATGCTGCTGATCTAGTGTGGTATTATTCCCGCGAGCATAAAGATGGGCCAAACCCCATACCTTACCGTACTATGGTGCTTTACCCAGCAACCCGTAATACCAAATTTATGATTGCGGGAGCAGATCAGGAAGACGGCAACGAAAAACTAGGAAGAGGGACGATAGAACTGGTTGTCGATTTTGTCTATGGCTCCAGCACCGAACTGCAACTGACCGCCAGATCGACTTTTGATTATGGTTCTGATCCGATTCATGACAACTTTCCAGACGAAATTGATTTCTGTATTTGGCAACTCAGTATCACCAAAACCAAGAATGCTGATGGGAAAGAAATCGAAGTCCAGTCCGAGGAAAAACTAGGATCAGTTACCATACATAAACACCAACCCGTACCAGAACTTGTTGTTCCCCGCCTAGATCTGGGAGACCACCGCTCCGTTAAGCTAAAGGCTGGAATCGATATCATTGGTGGTGGATCATACACAAATGACTATCGGATCGGGATGTTGATCCGTCCATTGGTTCAGTTTAAAGAAGAGCGTCAAGTTCAGTACCTTTCCTTACCAGCGGATGATGCTAAGCATGTTCCGCCCACTATTCGACTGAACACTTTATTCGCCAAAGAATTAATCAGCCGCGCCAGCCAAGGTATCCATCAGGTACTCAGTTGGGATACTCAACATATTAAGGAACTGCCTCTACCGCCGCACAGTGGCATGACAGCCATCGACCTCGATGGTGCCAACGGTATCTATTTCTGGGAGCTATTCTTCCATATGCCATTCCTGGTGGCCTGGCGCTTGAATATAGAGCAACGACTTGAAGAAGCAACACAGTGGTTACACTATATATTCAACCCACTGGAAGACGCCGAACATCCCGATTTATCCAAAGGAAAGCCGCGTTACTGGAACAGCCGGCCACTGATTGATCCTCCACCGAAATTTATGCGCAGCCTTACCCAGCCGACAGATCCTGATGCCATCGCCGCCAGCGAACCTATTCACTATCGCAAAGCGATTTTCCGTTTCTATTTGAAAAATCTGCTGGATCAAGGTGATCGGGAGTACCGCAAACTGACGCAAACTTCCCGTATCATTGCCCGACTCACCTATGCGTCGGCTAACAACCTACTCGGTACCAGTCCGGATATTCAGCTCGCCGCCGAGTGGAAACCGCGTACGCTGGAAGACACAGCGACCTATACCAATACTCAGACACGTCAGTTGGAAATGATGATGACGGACACGCTACCTCTGTTGCCTGTCGCGTGGGATTCCGCCGTTGCCAATCAACCCTCGGATTTATTCCGTAAGCCTGTCGATACGGAATATTTGAAGCTTTGGGAGGAACTGGCGCGGCGGATTTATAACTTGCGCCATAATTTAACATTGGACGGAAAAGAGTATCCAGCCGGGCTATTTGATGAACCTATTAGCCCTCGTGATTTGTTGAAACAGCGCTATCAACGTGTTGTTGCCAACCGTCAGGCCGGAGCTAAGAGAATGTCGATCCCCAATTATCGCTTTGCCCCCGTGTTCAACCGGGCAATGAGCGGTGTGGAGACATTAATTCAGTACGGAAATAGCTTCCTCGGTTTGCTGGAACGCAAAGATAATCTGGACTTTGAACGTTTCAGAATGCAGCAACAGTTAGGTTTGTATAACTTTACTGTGAATCTGCAACAGCAGACAATCGACATCAATCAAGCCTCTTTGGATGCGTTAAATATTAGCCGACGTGCCGCACTTGAACGGCAACAGCATTACCAAGCGCTGTACGATGAAGATATCTCCAGTACCGAACAGCAAGTGATTGAATTACAAGGAGGAGCGGCTGACGCGGTTATTGCTGCCCAAGCTGTTTCCACTGCGGGAGCGGTTGCGGATCTCGTACCTAATATTTTTGGCTTTGCCGTTGGCGGTATGCAATATGGTGCTCCATTAAGAGCCATTGCAGAAGGGATACGTATTGAATATGAATCTAAAAATGCGAAAGCTAACAGCCTGAGCGTTTCAGAAAATTACCGCCGTCGTCGTCAGGAATGGGAAATTCAGTACAAACAGGCTGAAATTAACGTCGAAGAAATCGATCAACAAATTGCTATTCAGAACCGACAATTGCAGGCATCTATCACTCAATTGGCGCACATACAGGCACAAAGAGAACACGATAATACGCTGTTAGAGTATTTTTCCCAGCGGTTCACCAGTGAAAGCCTGTACATGTGGATGATCAGCCAAATTTCCGCGCTGTATTTACAAGCATATGACGCCGTGATGTCTTTATGTTTGTCCGCCGAAGCTTCCTGGCAATATGAAACAGGAAAATTTGACACACAGTTTATTCAAAGCGGGGGCTGGAACGATCTCTATCAGGGGTTATTGGTCGGAGAATCACTGAAGTTGTCCTTACTGCACATGGATCAGGCGTATATGAAACAGAACGTTCGCCGGTTGGAGGTGGTTAAAACCATTTCATTAAAATCGCTACTAACTTCTCAAGCATGGGAAGCAGGGAAGTCAACCGGTAACTTTAATTTCAACCTGGATTCTGAAATGTTCCTCGGAGATTATCCCGGACATATTGATCGTCGTATTAAAACCGTCTCAGTTTCTCTCGCTACACTAGTCGGTCCCTATCAGGATATTCGTGCAACGCTAGTGCAAAACAGCAACAGCATCAATTATATGGAAGATTCTGACACTATCGACTATCTACTTAATCCAGTTAAATATGGCGAACCTCTTGGCTTAATTCGTAACTTACAGGCCAATCAGGCCGTGGTGTTATCAACCGGCATAAATGATAGCGGCATGTTCCAGCTTGATTTCCAAGATGAACGTTTCCTGCCTTTCGAAGGAACGGGGGTGTTTTCTAACTGGACACTGACGTTTGGCGATAATCAATCTGATCTGCTGGAAAAGATGAGCGATATTATCATCCATCTGCGTTATACGGCACGTTCTACTAGCGATAGTTTCGCCAAAAAAGTCAAACAGCGATTACTACAGCACGAAGCTCAGAAAAAACAAGACTAACCGACGCCCATTTCACACCTCACTGAATGAGGTGTGAAAAATATAAAAGGTAAAAAAGATGACTGATAACAGTAAATATCAATATACCTGCAAAAAAGTGATGTCCGATGCCAGTGAAAATATCGGCGCACCGTTAGCCGCCTGGAGCAACCAATCTGGCGGAGAAACTTATTACGTTATATTTGATGGTCAGGTCTATAAAAACACTTACTGGGTGGAACGCTGGCACATTCCGCAACGTGACAATATCCCTTCATACGAAAATGCCTGGATCTGGGTACGAACCGCAACAAACGCAGAGATCGAAGAACATGGCAATCCGACACAAGGTACCGTTGAGCCTATCCCCGGAGATGTGGATATTTTAAAACCCGATGCCCTCACAGAAGAGACTTATCGGGAAAAAGGCTATAACCCTAATGGTTCAGGCACGAATCTGGCTTATACCTCTGCACGCGTATGTCACTCCTTATACAACCAATATGAAACGGACAGAACACGCCCTAAAGTTTCTGCCTATATTACTGACTGGTGCCAATATGACGCGCGCTTACCCGCCGCTTTAAATGACTCCGGCGGGGATGATGATAAAGATGGGCCTGGTCGTGGATTTAACCTAGAAGATATTCCCGCAACCGCTTATGACAGATTGGTATTCAGCTTCTTAGGGATTTATGGCGATAAAGGAAAAAAAAGTGACAGAATCAACCTGTCTGCTGAAGGTTGGAATAAGCAGTTAAAACCGGGCGATCCTCCCATTACATTCGGTCATATTGTTCCTGTCGACCCTTATGGTGATCTAGGCACCACGCGTAACGTCGGGCTACCCGCGGAAGATAAAAGAGATGCCGGACCTAATACATTTCTGCAATTTTATAACCAGCAAGCGGCATCGGGCCTGCTCGGAGGGCTGCGTAACCTGCAACAAAAAGCCAAACTGGCAGGACACCGTTTAGAACTGGCATTCAGTATCGGCGGCTGGAGTATGTCTGGCTATTTTTCTCCCATGTTAAAAGATGACACACAACGCGAGACCTTTATTAACAGCATTGTTGACTTCTTCCAACGTTTCCCCATGTTTACTGCTGTCGATATCGACTGGGAATACCCAGGCGCCAGTGGTGAAGAGGGTAACGAGTTTGATCCCATTAATGATGGACCGAACTACGCTACTCTCATTAAGGAGTTGCGTCAGGCGTTGGATCGGGCATTCGGCACCAGTGCCAGAAAACAGATTACGATTGCATCCAGTGCTGTCGTCGGAAAGCTGAAAAAATCCAACATCAAAGAACTTATCCGCAATGGGTTGGACAATATTTTTGTCATGACCTACGACTTCTTTGGAAACGGATGGGCGGAGCACATTGGTCATCATACCAATCTCTATTCTCCTTATTATGCGTCGGACGATCCTGATCGCCTGTACGATATTTCAGCCGATGAGGCAATTAAATATCTGATTGAGGTTGAAGGGGTTCCTCCGGGAAAAATTCACCTTGGTTTTGCCAACTATGGTCGTTCCTGTATAGGCGCCAATCTAGAAACCCGTCAATACAACCGTAACCCAAATAATCCTACACCTGCTCTGGGCACGATGGAAAACGGCGCTCCTGAATTTTTCTGCTTGCTGAATAATCAGTTTGACTGTGAGCAACAGCTTGCATGGGCAAAAAATGGTTTTAAATTAATGACAGATACCGCCACCGATGCGGACTTTCTTTATAACAACACAGGTGGGCATTTTATCTCTCTGGATACCCCTCGTACGGTATTCAAGAAAGGTATTTATGCAACGGAGCATAAACTGGGAGGAATATTCTCTTGGTCCGGTGATCAAGATTGCGGCCTGCTGGCAAATGCAGCCAGAGAAGGGGCCGGCTATATCCCGATTAAAGGTAAAGAGAAAATTGACATGGGGCCACTGTATAACCGGGGAGAACTTATAGAACTTCCTGATGTTAATTCCGGTAAAAAGTAATCTCGTTTCTTGACTGCTTCTCTTCCTTTAGGAATGAGGAGCAGCCAACGGCTTTCCTGCAATTGGGTTTTGCCAGCAGGCCGTCCAATTGCCAATATTCAATAATCTTTGCTGTTCCAACTTACTAGGTTAGTCATTATTCGTAACAGTTTGGAGCATTAAGGCTTTTTGCAAGTATTAATACGTTCGTAAATACAGGCAATTTTCCAAGGAGTAGCTAATATAAATAACTCAAGACAGGAAGTTATGTTAATTGGGTAGCAAGTACTTTACGTCTTATTACCAAAGAATATATTATTATAATTGTCGATTCGATTAAATTTCGCATTCTAATCATTAATAATGTCTTGCAAATGAAAGATTATCTTTATATAAGTATTTCAATGGCGCAACAAGAGCAATATATCAGGGAGCCTCTAATGTGGGTTATATCGGTAGGGCTATTTTAGAGATACCCAAGACTAATATAAGTGCGAAACAAATAAATAATTGGAAATTATTCTCTACTGTCACTGGTGATAGAATTAAAGTTGACAAACAATATCAGGTTAAATTTAATGATATTGTGATAGATAATATCATTCTTAAGCCTGT
Organism: Photorhabdus sp. CRCIA-P01; assembly: GCF_003545805.1. GTDB lineage: Bacteria > Pseudomonadota > Gammaproteobacteria > Enterobacterales > Enterobacteriaceae > Photorhabdus > Photorhabdus antumapuensis. The sequence continues at coordinate 100,257 of NZ_NMQR01000001.1, forward strand.
GACTTATGCAACAAAACAAGCATTCGTTAGTGTAAGCCACGGTAAAGCGACAATTACAATTCAAAGATCAAAAATATGATAATGTCGTGACTAATCTTTAAGTTAAGCCAGTTCCTGATGTATTAAGGAACTGGTTATTTGAACGGTTTTCTTTTTTATCCACGATAGCTATTATCCGTTATCACCAATAGTCACTGCCATATGGATTTGACGGTTATCATTGATATCAAGATTAGATAAAACCACTAACTGGACAAAGTTCTTCGCAAGAAACGCGATAACAACGGAAATAATGCATGTGTGAGCAGGCACGTCCAGCTTAGTGTTAGCGATTATGGGTATCAATTGACATTCTCAAAGATATAAATTACACCAGCTTTGGACGCAGAATCAACCTTCGTTGAAGTTGCACTAACAGCCAAGATCGTTCCCGCCGCATTTCTTATGACAAAGTCAAAATCGTCGTAATCGTCTGAATTGCCGGAATTACTTGAAGGATTCAAAACCTTAATAGGGTTTCCTATATCCCACTGATTATTAATATATTTATATACATAGACCACAGAACTAGATCCTACGATCAAACGATCTCCCACATTGTTCAGACCGGCAGACATACCAAAAAAGTATGCATCGCTCTTAGGGGCCAAAAACTTAATCCGGTTTTCCATATCCCACCCCCCATCCGCGCGCGTAAACACATAAACCTTCCCAGCAGAGCTTCTGTAAACAATCGTCCCTCTGGCTAGACGGTCTCCCGCCTCATTTATGCTAATAGAGCGGCCAAAGCCTTCTTTAGGAAAAGGAGAAACAATACGCGTCATCACGATGCGTTTCAAACCCAACAACTGTGTAATCTCCATCCGCTCACGCCGAGATAAACTGAAAAAATCCGCAAACTGAACCTGCTGATCGGCATCCAATTTCAGATACCCTCCCCCATCAAAAGAGAGTCCCCCTTCTGGCTTCAGTGATAGGGCCAAAGCGCCTTGGTCAAGGTTTAACCCACCAGAATGGTGAACGTTGAGGGCCAGCTTTCCTTTATCATCTCGTTTCAGGCCTGCGGTCGGACCATCACCCTGGGCGCCATCAATGATTTCATATGCCTTATATGCCTCATCAATCAAGTGGGAAAATGCTTCCGGCATGAGCCGCACACCAGATTTAAAATTCGCTTTCAATGAGTCAATGGTATTGATTTCTTTATCAGTCATCATATTTTCCTCAAAAGCCAGCCGTATTAGATAGTCACCGTCATCTGTTCTCTGTTTCCTGTCCTCTATTTGATATTCTCAAAGATATAAACCACACCGGCTTTGGATTTAGAATCAACACTTTCTGACGTTGCACCAACAGCCAAACTCGTCCCCGCCTTATTCAGGCCGACAGGTCCACCAAAACCATTTAAATTGTCTGAATTGCCTGAAGGGTTCAAAATCTCCATCGGTGTTTCCATATTCCACTTACCATTCAGACAGGTATACACATATACCCGATAAGACGCTCCCACTGCCAGACGATCTCCCGCATCATTCAGTTCGAGAGAGCTACCAAAATATACGCTACTTGCCGGGGCCGAAAACTTAATGGGATTTTCTGTATCCCAGACCCCATGCCGGCGCTTATACAAATAAACCTCCCCATCTGTGGAGTTATAAAACTCTATCCCCACCGCTAAGTGATCTCCTTCTGCATTCAGGCTAAAAGCCCTACCCACGAATAGGTTATTTTCAGGGACCTTGAACTTAATGGGGTTCTCTCCATCCCAGATCCCATTTGTGCGTGTATACACATAAATCACAGGAGCATAATCACGCACCGCCAGACAGTTTCCCGCAGCACTTAGGTGGGCCATCCAGCCAAACTCATAAGAATCCGAAGGGATCGGGATCGGAATGGGGTTTTTTGTATCCCAGATCCCATTCCGGCGCATAAATATACGGAACGGAGGGTAGGGTTTGCCCCCACCCACCAGACAGTCTCCCGCAGCACTCAAGCTGACATTCACACCAAAGTATTCAACTCCTATCGGAAACACAACGGGATGTTTTGTATCCCAAAAGCCCTTCGTGCGCGTATACACACAAACCCGCCCTTGGTTATAAGTGGGATACGGCAACATGTTTCCCAACGCCAGGGTATCGCCAGCAGCATCCAGAGAGACATCCCATGAAGATTTATGATATTCATCTTCATAAGCCTCAAACACAATAGGTTTGCTTATATTCCACTCACCACTCTTCCGGCGCGTATACACACAGACTTGATTATTCATCCCAACTGCTAAACAGTCTCCCGCCGCGTTCAGGCTAACAGAAGTGCCAAAACGCTCATCTTCTTTGGGGAAGGGAGAAACAATGCGCGTTATCATGGTGCGCTTCAAACCCAACACCTGCGTGATCTCCATCCGCTCCCGCCGAGATAAACTGAAAAAATCCGCAAACTGAACCTGCCGAGCAGCATCCAATTTCAGATACCCTCCCCCATCAAAAGCGAGTCCCCCTTCTGGTTTCAGTGATAGGGCCAAAGCGCCTTGATTAGAATTTAATCCGCCAGAATGGTGGGTGTTAAGGGTCAGTTTTCCTTTGTCATCTCGTTTTAGCCCTGAGGTTGGGCCATCACCCTGAGCGCCATCAATGATTTCATATGCCTTATATGCTGCATCAATCAAATGGGAAAAGGCTTCCGGCATGAGCCGCACACCAGATTTAAAATTCGCTTTCAATGAGTCAATGGTATTGATTTCTTTATCAGTCATCATATTTTCCTCAAAAGCCAGCCGTATTAGATAATCACCGTCATCTGTTTTCTGTCTTCTGTATGGGCATCAATTGACATTCTCAAAAACATAAACTGCACCGGCTTTGAGCTTAAAATCGACACTCTCTGACGTTGCGCCAACAGCCAAACTCGTCCCCGCCTTATTCAGGCCGACAGGCCCACCAAAACCATTTAAATTGTCTGAATTGCCTGAAGGGTTCAAAATCTCCATCGGTGTTTCCATATTCCACTTACCATTCAGATAGGTATACACATACACCCGGGAAACCGCCCCCACTGCCAGACGATCTCCCACATCATTCAGTTCGAGAGAACCGCCAAAATATACGCCACTTGCAGGGGCCGAAAACTTAACGGGATTTTCTCTATCCCAGATCCCATCCGTGAGCGTATACAGATAAACCGCCCCATCAGCGGATTTATAAAAATTCGTACCCGCCGCCAAGCGATCTCCCTCTGCATTCAGGCTAAAAGCCCCGCTAAAACTAGATAATCCACCTTCAGGGTGACTGAACTTAATGGGGTTTTCTGTATCCCAGATCCCATTTGTGCGTGTATACACATAAATCACGGAAATGCGATCACACACCGCCAGACGGTTTCCCGAAGCACTCAGGTGGGCAACCACGCCAAACTCATAAGCATCCGAAGGGGCCGGAAACAGAATGGGTTTTTTTATATCCCAGATCCCATTCCTGCGCATAAACAGACGGAACGGAGAGGTGTACCCCCCAGCCACCAGACAGTCTCCTGCGGCGTTCAAGCTGACATTCGCACCAAAGTTTTCAGCAATCCGCGGAAACACAATGGGATGTTTTGTATCCCAAACGCCCTTCGTGCGTGTATATACATGAACCACTTCGAGCCATATCTCTCCCAACGCCAGACAATCTCCTGCCGCATCCAGACCGACACGCCATGAAGCTCTATCATATTCATATCCAGGTTCAGTATCCTCAAACACTATCGGCTTGCTTATATTCCACTCACCACTCTTCCGGCGCGTATACACACAGACTTTATGAGTCGACCCAACCGCTAAACAGTCTCCCGCCGCGTTCAGGCTAACCGAGTGACCAAAGTACTCACCCTCTATGGGGAAAGGAGAAACAATGCGCGTTATCATAGTACGTTTCAAACCCAACAACTGCGTGATCTCCATCCGTGCGCCCCGCGATAAACTGAAAAAATCCGCAAACTGAATCTGCCGAGCGGCATCCAATTTCAGATATCCTCCCCCATCAAAAGAGAGTCCACCTCCTGGTTTCAGTGATAGCGCCAAAGCGCCTTGATTAGAATTTAACCCGCCAGAATGGTGGGTGTTGAGGGCCAGTTTTCCTTTGTCATCTCGTTTCAGTCCTGCGGTTGGGCCATTACCCTGAACGCCATCAATGATTTCATATGCTTTATATGCTTCATCAATCAAATGGGAAAAGGCTTCCGGCATAAGCCGCACACCAGATTTAAAATTCGCTTTCATTGAGTCAACGATATTGATTTCTTTATCAGTCATCATATTTTCCTCAAAAGCCGTATTAGACAGTCACTGTCTTCTGTATGGACATCATTTGACATTCTCAAAGATATAAACTGCACTGGCTTCAGACGCAGAGCCAACCTTCATTGAAATTACACCAACCGCCAAACTCGTCCCCGCCTTATTCAGGCCGACAGCCCCGCCAAAACTATCTAAATTGTCTGAATTGCCTGAAGGGTCCAAAATCTCGATAGGTGTTTCCATATTCCACTTATTATTCAGACAGGTATACACATACACCCGGGAAACCGCCCCCACTGCCAAACGATCTCCAGCATCATTCAGTTCGATAGCACGGCCAAAATACGTTACGTCACTTGAAGGAGCCGAAAACTTAATGGGATTTTCTCTATCCCAGATCCCATTCGTGCGCGTATACAGATAAACCTTCCCATCAGTAGGTTTATAATAATCCGTTTCTCCCCCCACAGCCAGACGATCTCCCTCTGCATTCAGGCTAAAAACCCTAGTAAAACCACGTAATTCACCTTCAGGGGCCCTAAACCTAATGGGGTTTTCTCCATCCCAGATCCCATCCGTACGTGTATACACATAAATCGTGCTTGAATAACCATACACCGCCAGACAATTTCCCGAGGCACTCAGGCGGGCCATCCCGCCAAAATTATAAGAACCCGTAGGAATCGGAAGCTGAATGGGGTTTTCTGTATCCCAGATCCCATTCCTGCGCATAAATATAAGGAACTGAGAGTAGTATGTTCCCCCAGCCACCAGACAGTCTCCTGCAGCGCTCAAGCTGACATTCATACCAAAGTATTGGGCAACCCGCGGAAACACAATGGGATTTTTTGTATCCCAGACGCCATTCGTGCGCGTATATACACGAACCACAGAGGGCGAACTGTTCCCCAACGCCAAGCAATCTCCCGCCGCATCCAAACTGATATCCCATGAAGAGCTATAATATCCTGTTGCATAAGCCTCAAGCACAATCGGCTTGCTTGTATTCCATTCACCACTCTTCCGGCGTGTATACACACAGACTTTATTGTTCATCCCAACCGCTAAGCAGTCTCCCGCTGCGTTCAGGCTAACAGAAGTGCCAAAGTATTCACCCTCTTTGAGGGAAGGAGAAACAATGCGCGTTATCAGAATACGTTTCAAACCCAGCAACTGCGTGATCTCCATCCGCGCTCCCCGCGATAAACTGAAAAAATCCGCAAACTGAATCTGCCGAGCAGCATCCAATTTCAGATACCCTCCCCCATCAAAAGAGAGTCCCCCTTCTGGATTCAGTGATAGGACCAAAGCGCCCTGATTAGAATTCAACCCGCCAGAATGGTAAGTGTTGAGGGCCAGTTTTCCTTTGTCATCTCGTTTCAGCCCTGCGGTTGGGCCATCACCCTGAACGCCATCAATGATTTCATATGCCTTATATGCTTCATTAATCAAATGGGAAAAGGCTTCCGGCATGAGCCGCACACCAGATTTAAAACTCGCTTTCAATGAGTCAACAGTACTAATTTCTTTATCAGTCATCACATTTCCTCAAAAGCCAGCCGTATTAGACAGTCACCGTTATCTGTTTTCTGTCTTCTATATGGGCATCAATTGACATTCTCAAAGATATAAACTGCACCGGCTTCGGATTTAGAATCAACACCTTCTAACGCTGCGCCAACAGCCAAACTCGTCCCCGCCTTATTCAGGCCGACAGGTCCACCAAAACCATTTAAATTATCTGAATCGCCTGAAGGGTTCAAAATCTCGATAGGTGCTTCCATATTCCACTTATTATTCAGACAGGTATATACATACACCCTGGATGACGCTCCCACTGCCAGACGATCTCCCGCATCATTCAGTTCGAGAGAACCGCCAAAAGATACTCTACTTGCCGGGGCCGAAAACTTAACGGGATTTTCTCTATCCCAGATCCCATTCGTGCACGTATACAGATAAACCTCCCCATTATAGGGTTTATAAAAATACGTACCCACCGCCAAGCGATCTCCCTCTGCATTCAGGCTAAAAACCACGCTAAAACGAGAGGATTCACCTTCAGGGCGACGGAACTTAATGGGGTTTTCTGTATCCCAAATCCCATTTGTACGTGTATACACATAAATCGCGGAAATGTAATCATCACACACCGCCAGACGGTTTCCCGCAGCACTCAGGTGGGCAATCGCGCCAAACTCATAAGCATCCGAAGGAGCCGGAAACAGAATGGGTTTTTCTGTATCCCAGATCCCATTCCTGCGTATAAACATACGGAACGGAGAGGAGTATTTTCCCCCAGCCACCAGACAGTCTCCTGCGGCGTTCAAGCTGACATTCGCACCAAAGTTTACAGCGACCCGCGGAAACACAACGGGATGTTTTGTATCCCAAACACCCTTCGTGCGTGTATATACACGAACCACTTCGGGCCATATGTCTCCCAACGCCAGACAATCTCCCGCCGCATCCAGACCGACACGCCATGAAGATAAAACAGATTCAACATCCTCAAACACAATCGGCTTGCTTATATTCCACTCACCACTCTTCCGGCGCGTATACACATAGACGTGACTATTCATCCCAACCGCTAAACAGTCTCCCACCGCGTTCAGGCTAACAGAGCTACCAAAAGACTCATCCGTTCTAGGGAAGGGAGAAACAATGCGCGTTATCAGAGTACGTTTCAAACCCAACAACTGCATGATCTCCATCCGCGCTCCCCGCGATAAACTGAAAAAATCCGCAAACTGAATCTGCCGAGCAGCATCCAATTTCAGATACCCTCCCCCATCAAAAGAGAGTCCCCCTTCTGGTTTCAGTGATAGGACCAAAGCGCCCTGATTAGAATTCAACCCGCCAGAATGGTAAGTGTTGAGGGCCAGTTTTCCTTTGTCATCTCGTTTCAGCCCTGCGGTTGGGCCATCACCCTGAGCGCCATCAATGATTTCATATACCTTATATGCCTCATCAATCACATGAGAAAAGGCTTCCGGCATGAGCCGCACACCAGACTTAAAACTCGCTTTCAATGAGTCAACAGTACTAATTTCTTTATCAGTCATCATATTTCCTCAAAAGCCGTATTAGACAGTCACCGTCACCTGTTCTCTGTCCTCCGTTTTCTGTCCTCTGTCTTCATTTGACATTCTCAAAGACATAGACTGCACCAGCTTCAGACACAGAACCAACCTCGGCTGAAACTGCACCAACCGCCAAACTCGTCTCCCACCTATTCAAACTGACAGCCTGACCAAAACCATTTAAATTGTCTGAATTGCCTGAAGGGGCCAAAATCTCGAGAGGTGTTTCCATATTCCACTTATTATTTAGACAGGTATACACATACACCCGGGAAGCCGCCCCCACTACCAGACGATTTCCCACATCATTCAGTTTGATAGCGCTGCCAAAATACGTTACGTCACTTGCAGGAGCCGAAAACTTAATGGGATTTTCTGTATCCCAGATCCCATTCGTGCGCGTATACAGGTAAACCTTCCCAGTAGTAGGGACATTATAATCCACCCCCACCGCCAGATGATCTCCCTCTGCATTTAGGCTAAAAATCCGATTAAAACTGGACGAATTATCTTTAGAGGCAGCGAAGCTAACGTAGTTTTCTCTATCCCAAACCCCATTCGTGCGTGTATACACAGAAACCCCGTTGTACACATACCCCGCCAGACAATTTCCCGAGGCACTCAGACAAACCTTGACAAAATAAGGTAACTGAATGGAGTTTTCTGTATCCCAAATCCCGTTCGTACGTGTATATATATAGGACATAGAGGCACCGCCCACCACCAGACAGTCTCCTGCGGCGCTCAAGCAGACATTCGCACTAATAGAGTATCCACGTTGATCTTCCAGCGGAAACACAATGGGATTTTTGGTATCCCAGACGCCATTCGTGCGCGTATATACATAAGCCTTCACTTTTTTAACATCCATGTAGTATTCCACCAAGTATCCCACCGCCAAGCAATCTCCTACCGCATTCAAACTGACATCCCAGGAACTACGAGATTTATCTTGATCATTCTCAAACACCGTAGGAGCACTTATATTCCACTCACCCTTCCGACCCGTATATACACAGACTTTATTATCCATCCCAACCGCTAAGCAGTCTCCCGCCGCGTTCAGGCTAATAGAAGTGCCAAAGCGTTCATTCGCTTTAGGGGAAGGAGAAACCACACGCACCATCATGGCAGGTTTCAAACCCAACACCCGCGTGATCTCCATCCGTTCCCACCGCGATAAACTGAAGAAATCCGCAAACTGAACCTGCCGATCGGCATCCAATTTCAGACGCTTTCCTCCATCAAAAGAGAATCCACCTTCTGGCTTCAGTGATAGAGCCAAAGCCCTCTGCTCAAGGTTTAACCCGCCAGAAAGGTGAGTGTTGAGAGCCAGTTTTCCTTTATCATCTCGTTTCAGTCCTGCGGCTGGGCCATCACCCTTACCGCCATCAATGATTTCATATGCCTTATATGCCTCATCAATCAAATGGAAAAAGGCTTCAGGTGCGGGCGGAACACCGGACTTAAAACTCGCTTTCAATGAGTCAACGGTACTAATTTCTTTATCAGTCATCATATTTCCTCAAAAACCGTATTAAACAGTCGCCGTTATCTGTCCTCTGTCTTCTATTTAACATTCTCAAAGACATAGACTGCACCAGCTTCAGACACAGAACCAACCTCGGCTGAAACTGCGCCAACCGCCAAACTCGTCTCCCACCTATTCAAACTGACAGATTTACCAAAACCATTTAAATTGTCTGAATTGCCTGAGGGGGCCAAAATCTCGAGAGGTGTTTCCATATTCCACTTATTATTTAGACAGGTGTACACATACACCCGGGAAGCCGCCCCCACTACCAGACGATTTCCCACATCATTCAGTTTGATAGCGCTGCCAAAATACGTTACGTCACTTGCAGGAGCTGAAAACTTAATAGGATATTCTGTATCCCAGATCCCATTCGTGCGCGTATACAGATAAACCTTTCCCTTAGTGTGGATATCATAATCTACCCCCACCGCCAGAAGATCTCCCTCTGCATTTAGGCTAAAAATCCGATTAAAACTGGATGAACGATCTTTAGCGGCTATGAACCTAACGTAGCTTTCTTTATCCCAAACCCCATTCGTGCGTGTATACACATAAACCACGTTTATTGGATTATGAGAATAATCAACAAGATATCCCGCCAGACAATTTCCCGAGGCACTCAGACAAACCTTGGTAAACGAGCTCATCAACTTAAAGGGGTTTTCTGTATCCCAAATTCCATTCGTGCGTGTATATATGTAGGACCAAGAGTCGCCCGCCACCGCCAGACAGTCTCCTGTGGCGCTCAAGCTGACATTGTGACCACCAGCGTATCCACGTTGATCTTCCAGCGGAAACACAATGGGATTTTTGGTATCCCAGACGCCATTCGTGCGCGTATACACACAAGCCTTCACTTTTGGAATAACATCAATGAAATATCCCACCGCCAGGCAATCTCCTGCCGCATTCAAACTGACGTCCCATAAAGAACGATGAGATTGATCTTGATCATCCTCAAACACAGTGGGAGCGTTTATATTCCACTCACCCTTCCGGCCCGTATACACACAGACTTTATTATCCATCCCAACCGCTAAGCAGTCTCCCGCCGCGTTCAGGCTCACAGAAGTGCCAAAATGTTCATTCGCTTTAGGGGAAGGAGAAACCATACGCGCCATCATGGCACGTTTAAAACCCAGCAACTGCGTGATCTCCATCCGTTCCCACCGCGATAAATCGAAGAAATCCGCAAACTGAACCTGCCGATCGGCATCCAATTTCAGACGCCTTCCTCCATCAAAAGAGAATCCACCTTCTGGCTTCAGTGATAGGGCCAAAGCCCCCTGTTCAAGGTTTAACCCGCCAGAAAGGTGAGTGTTGAGAGCCAGTTTTCCTTCGTCATCTCGTTTCAGCCCTGCGGTTGGGCCATCACCCTGAGCGACATCAATGATTTCATATGCCTTATATGCCTCATCAATCAAATGGAAAAAGGCTTCAGGTGCGGGCGGAACACCGGACTTAAAACTCGCTTTCAATGAGTCAACAGTACTAATTTCTTTATCAGTCATCATATTTCCTCAAAAGCCGTAATTAGACAGTCACTGCCACCAGTTTCTGTTCAGGGAAATTTAAACCCGCTACCCGGTTATTAAGAATGCTTAGTGCCCGCATTCAATAACAACTTGGCAATTTTTTTCTGCGTCTCCTCAGGAAGCAATTTAAAAGCTTGGGCCGAAACCGCTACAGTCCCATCCACTGACAGCACCCCGGATTTATCCAACATCAATCCCCCATCGAGCTGTAGCTTTAACGCAAGCCCTTTCGGTTCCAACGAGATGCCATCACCAATCTTAACCGCCAAACGGTTGTCGATAACCTGCAACCCAACTCCCGGATGATAAGTTTGATCACTATCCCGCCAACCAAAAAGCTGTCGCCACAACATGGCCCAATCAATCAATGAATAAAATGCAGCCTCAGTCGGGATCTTGCCAGGGGCGAAGTGAGCACTAAGCTGGCTAACCGTTTCATCTGTTATCTCTTTCGCCATCGTCTTTTCCTCATTTAGCTAGTCGTAAAGGTAAACTTTCCCTTCTCCACTTTTCCAGCCACTGGCGCCAATCGCCAACGTATTGCCGTCACCGCTAAGACAAATGCCGGCACCAAATTTATGGTTTAATTCCCCATCCACTGCCAGTAATCTGCCCTGCGTAATCCATTGTTCATCCTGATAACTAAACCACCATCCTGCACCGGTTTGCACACCTGTGTTATCTTTACCAACAGGTGTTGACACCACCAGTACCCGACCGTCGCCACTCAAAGAGAGTTCGCTGCCAAACCTTTCCCCGGCAGTCACCGCTTCTCTCAGTATCCCCAGGGATTGCCATGCATTACGGTGACGCAGATATAAATAGACCGCACCAACATTGCCCTTCTCTCCCGGACACCCCACCGCCAAAATATCGCCGCTATCGCTCAGGCTGAGACTGGCGCCAAAGTCGTCTTTGCTGATGGTTAAAGGGGAAGTAAGCGAGTTGAGTGGCGGTCGCGGCTGCCAGTATGTCCCGTAACGATGAAATAGCGTCACTTCACCGTTATTACCATTACGCCCCGTTGCCGCCACTGCCAAGGTTGAACCATCCGCACTCAAGCTTAGTTTGCCGCCAAACATATCGCCCTGTGCCGGAGAAGCTAAGGTCAGACGCTCACCAAGCTGTGACCATTTCTTTCCGTCATACTGATAAAGATACACTGCGCCACAATTAGTCAATAAACCCGATCCCCAGCCATAAGCACCTACTGCTAATAGTGTGCCATCAGCGCTCAGGCTCACAGAACAACCGAAATGCTGCTGAACGTTCGCCTCACTAAGCCAAAGTTTGGCCGATTTTTCCCACGCGCCATTTGCCAATCTGTGATAAACGAACACTGAGCCATGCCCGCCATCACTGCTCCGGTTATCAATACCCACCGCGAGAACATTACCATTTCGATTCAGACTTAGCGCTCTGCCGCCATAGCCACTGACGTAATCAGCGAATTGCTGCCGCCAACCGTTATCGGTATAAGAAAATAGATATACAGGTTCCTTAGCCTCTGCCCCACTAAGCGCGATAGTTTTCCCATCGCCGCTGACACTGACAATAGCGCCAAGGTTTTTATTGTTACCGTTGGTCGGCAAGTCAAACGCGGGCAACTGCACCTGACTAGCTGCCATCTCTCCTGCATGAATCAGCCAACGGTAAAGTTCTCTTTGTTGTTCCTCCGTAAAACTCTCAAACAATTCCAGCGACAATTTAAAGTCGGGGCGTAACCCCAATTCGCCATTAATAAACTGTAAGCCGCTGTTCTTATCAATATTAACAGCAATTTCACGGTCTTCTCCGATATGCACCCCTTCACCGGGATTCACTAAGAGTAAATTCACCTCATCCAGATCCCGGTTCAATCCTGCCCCTGGATTATTATCGACCTGACCAGGGTCCAACCCGGCTAAACGCCGACCTTCTGCCGCTATTTGCACCAATTGAGTATAATTTTCACTTTTCGGCATGGAATATAATTTAAACCAGGATTTAACCTCCTCTTTATTCACCAGATTATTTTCGCCGGATGCAGATGTCTTATTGTTAGCCATTAATACCTCCCAGAATGACAGATAAGTTAACGTTGTCACACGCTGTTCTATTCTTTTACTTTTGAGATAAACAATATTCTGGCTTTATCCCTCTCTTGATACTTCTCTTTATTCTAATTGACCGCTTATCGGTAAACTTTACCGAATCGTCGGGCGTGGTGATATGTTTAGCCCCTAAACGGGCATTCCTTCTCTGGGTACAAACAGCACCTCTGCGGCTTTTAGCTGCTCGTAGTCTTTCTTACTCCAGAAGAATTCTTTATCGGCAAACTTCGCCAAATCATCGGGTGTGGCAACATGTTTAATCCCCACACCGCGTATTTTTTCTGCGGGTATAAACAACACTCTCTTAGCCTCCATCTGTTGGTAGGTTTTCTCATTCCAATAGCCTTCTTCATCAACAAACTTCGCCAAATCATCGGGCATAGCGACATATTTAATTCCCAGACCAGGTAGAGTTTCTCCCGCTGGTGTAAACAACACTTCTGCGGTTTTCATCTGCTCATAGGTTTCTTTATTCCAGAAGAGTGCTTGATCGGCAAACTTCGCCAAATCGTCGGGTGTAGCAACATGTATCACGACAATATCTTCTTGATGTAGCGGCGGATCAGTGGACATAATGTTTCCCCCATTAATAAAGTCAGACCTCGGTATAGCTAATGCTGCCCTCGAGAGACGCGCTCCCGATGACTCTTATTTAATATTTAACTTGACTACGCTATTCGTTTTTCGTATGACACAACAAGCTATATTTAAGCATTATAGAAAAGTGAATTTTTGCCAGTTATTTGATGAAAATTTAATTGTTTTTTTTTAGAAATCTCATATAAAAAGATATTATTTAAATAACATTCTACTAGTGTCGCAATAACCATTAATTTGATTAGATTTAAATTAATCAACCAAGAATTTTATTAAAGAATGCATAATAATCAATGATATGTATAAATGTCACATATTTATACCGAGCGATTTTATCGCTAAATAATGAAAACATTTGGTAGATTCACATAATAAGTACAACATCGTCAATCCGGAAGTAAACATATCCGTATTCCTTTAAATAATTCATAACCGGCGAGAACCGATAAAATAGCTAAGGGAGATGGTTAATAAACTATTCCAACAATCTTTTAAAAGATAACTAAACACCCAAATTAAAAAACATAAAATCACCCAGAATTAAGGGTTTGGGGTGAGTAGACCGACCCAGTTACCCGGGCAGGCCCCCTCAATTGTACGTTGACCGCTTAACGGCGTTTTCTCTTCCGTTACACCTGAAACCCTATGACTAATAATCCATTGAAATAGAGAAATTTATTAGACAATAGTAAAGAATTTAAAATCTATACCAAAACCGGTAACTCTCAATTTTTCAAGGTCCTGTATCAGCGCCAGTCGCGTTTAATATACATTAAATAACTTAATCGATTATTTTCCAAATATCCTGGTTTTGGCTGGTATCCCATCTGAGAATTTTGTGCCACTCCAGTCTATTTGATTGGGTGGTATGCCGAATTTTTTCCATGTTAATTTAACGGGTACTCCAAGTATGCACGCAGCAATAAATCGATGTTGACCATCCATTATATGGGTAAGACCCGTCTGGCTATTGCGCCAGACAACGATTGATATTGGATTCCCCTTTGTTTTGAAACTTGCTATTTTTTCGTCGACAACTTTTTGAAAAACTTCTGCTTGAGCGGGTAGTGGTGCGTAATTCCCAATATCCCTTCGTCCTACAGGGCTGCCTTTTAATATTGATGTCTCATATGTGCCCTCATTTCCTTTTAGTTGAAGTCCGTTTTCTGTTTTTCTTAATGTTACGGGATTTAACATATTTTTATACATATTTAACTCTCATCCTTTTGAATTGTGTAGGGAATCAGATATTACTGAATTTTCTTTTTTCGTCACCATATTTGGTGTATTATTTTTTATCTTTCCTTTATCATTATTTTATTCAGCATTTGACTGTTTAGTCCGTTATTTATTATTCTCATTCAGCATAATTTGATCTATTTTTAAGCCATTACGAAAATTTTTTTAATATCAGCCACAGGCATAATCCATTTATTTTAATTAACTCCCACTCTGAGACGGAATTAAGGGTAATTTTGTTTTTTTAACAGAAATAAGTGAGATCACGAAGTTAGCGGAAATAAAACTGTATGAATATATATTACCAATAATGCCAAATGAAATAATGTGCTCTCCACTTGGCAGATGGCAACCCACAATTCCCCCATTAATACAAGTCATTAAACAGAAACACCCCGCTAAGGAGAATTCTAGTCATACATTATAAATTTTTTCATCATATGGTTAGCCTGAACGATATTATAAGTAAGTAGTAAAAGTATAAGCCGGGGTTGATTTAGGCTTTCAGTTATTCACTTTTACTTTAAGAATATTATTCAAAAACCTATTGCAAGATATTGTCCAAATATAGCATTTGACGGATAATCAGGAGTGAAAGCCCATTCATTTCCAAGATAATCATTAGCCCGCCCACTCACCCAAGTCCTATACCTAATAGATTTCGAGTTGCAGCGCGGCGGCAAATGAACGAATCCCCAGGAGCATAGATAACTATGTGACTGGGGTGAGTGAAAGCAGCCAACAAAGCAGCAGCTTGAAAGATGAAGGGTATAAAACTATTCAATGTTCCGTTAGGTGTTGCTGCCATTGGCAAACAAGCACTTCCAGTATCAATCATAATAATAGCCAGGCAACTATGGTGAAAAGCAGTCGGTAGAACTACCGTATTTTCAGTTAATACTTTAAATGGGTGTCTGCCCCACTGAAGTATCAATCCACTGGGAAACTCCTGATAACCATTAAACGATAATTGAGAAGGAAACTGCCCCTTCGTATGATTCTTCAATGAATCTGTAAAAGCCTTATTAAGGACTTCCATATCCCCATTATCTTTAACATCATTCCCACTCTGTATGGAGATAAAATTAGCCACAATAGATGCTATCGTTGATGACTGACGTAATACTTTATTCAATACATGAGTGGTAACATTATCTGGGGGAAAACCCGTCTTTAAACTTTGTTCCTCTTCATATTTATCTTGACTCACTACATTTGCATTGTTATTAATAGAAAAGGCTTTAAAATCATTCTTGGCACTCATATAAACCCCTCAAATTAAATGATGTTTTCTTTCATAAGAAATATATTGAACCATTGAAGAGACGATTTCTCTCAATTCGCATAAATAACAGTTTAGTTCAGAAAAATAACAATGGAGCGTTCTTATTACTTATAAGGTTAACTGTTTTTGTATAATTTGTGACTTTCCAGACCTCGACTGACAGTTTTATGTATATTTAGCGGGCGTTAGTTGAGGTTAATATGAGAAATAAAGAAGAATAGGAAATTAGAGGAAAGCTCAAAATATTGGTTCATGCTGAAGAAGATAATAACGTCAGTAAAACTTGCCGTTATTGAAGAATATCCAGAGATACTTTTACCGTTGGAAATAAGGATTATGCCGTCAAAGGAAAAAAAGAATTATTTAATAGCAAACCATGCCCGGAAAACCAAGCTGCCTGCGTTGTCTCTGTCCTTGAAGAGAAAATCTTATATCTGCGCCCAAATTACCATGATGATTATAACAGGCCATTTTGGAATAAAATAGCTTAATATAAAAAATTTACAATAAAAACAATAAGTTAAATTAAAATAAATCACAAAATAAAAACACATGCACACACATATGTACAAACAGAAAAAGCACTCAAATTGATTCTATACTATATAGCGGGAGGGATGGGGATTAGTTCTGAGATGAGAGGGAGATTGTGAAGCCGGACTAACCGGCTTCGTTGTTCTGCCTGTGCAGCAGTGTACACGCTATTCAAAAATCAGCATTTCTAAGCTACTTATACAGTAGTCAGCTAATGCTAAACACATTTAATGTCATGAGTCAACAATTACTTCGGCACCTCAGGCCACTCAACATTGGGAGCCTGTGAAATGTCTACCCTGCTCAGTAATACCCGATATTTCTTCCATTCGAGTAGAGCGGCTTTCTCTGCGTCTGTAGCGACTTCTAAGTCAACCGAGTCTTGTAGCAATGAGAGTGTTTCATTTGCTTGTTGTAACAGTGCTGCTTGCTTCTGTTTTGCTTCGTTGATTTGATGAGATTTGAGTAAGTCTTTATCAACTACCCACTCTTTACCGTTCCATCTATCGTAATCGGTATCAGGTCTTTTGAATGTCAGTGTGTCTTGTAGCTCACCGATTTCTGTTATTTTAATCGGCTCTCTCGTTAACGTGTCGTAAGCGATTTTTCCGCGATAGTCCGGTACTATTTCCCAACGGCTTCTATCTTCACTGCGACGGATGGCTTTATCATCAGAACTTGGTAGTTCCGGCGCATCATGATAAGCATCTGCTGATAGACTGACACCGAGCATGACATATTCAATATCAGCGTTTGTGAATTCTCGTGTGATTTGATTCGAGTGATAAGCTTTTATCCAGCCTGCTTGAATTGCTAATCCGTCTTTACCTAATACGGCTACTTCATGTTCTAAAGAGTATTTTTGTTCAGTCATTATACTGCTCTCACTATGTAGTTAAATGCGATATTACGGGGGCGGGTTTCGTTTGCAGTACGCGCGACGCGAAATGCATCGAATCTCACTGCATACGATATTTCGTTTTGAGTAACGTAAGACATTGTTCTCACATCACCCTCAGAAAATATTCCATTACTGTCATGTGGTCGTGTCATCAAGCCGATGTTGTTACCACCGTCAAGCACCCCGTTTAATTCCTGCATTGCATCACCCTGCCATTCCAAAACTCCGCGGCCACTATCAACACCACGCCCACCATCCCAGCCACGAATAAACTCGCCTCTTAAATCAGGCAATTTACCTTTGGGGTAAGCTTCTGCTAGATTCGGATATAAAGATTTATCAAATTCTTGGCCTCGACACATAAGATAGTTTTTTGATGTCGGTGGATGATTTGACGGCCAGGGAATAGGGGCGCCCACAGGATGATTATTTACAACGTTAACATCATCAACTGTTGCTAATGTTCCAGATTTCATTGGAAAATTAATAGAATAAATAATACTATGGTTAGCGTCTCGCTTATATACTTCAAGAGACGACTGATAATCATTAGAAAGATTAGCTCGAATAACAAAGAATCCGCGTGATTGCTTGTCGTCGGGCGGGGAAAATTGGATTTTGGGACTAGTCCCACTAACCTCAACATAACGAGCATTTCCACGCGCAAAGCGGCTGTTAACCCAATCTTGTGAAATTGAATTTTTCTGTAACTCATCTATTTTTGATGTCAGCTCATTAATAGTCTTAAGTTGAATTGTTTTACCGCTTGGCGTTGTGATATATACAACTCCGTTCTCTGTCATCCATTTATTTAAATTGAATAACAGCTCATCCGTATAATTTAATTGCGCTGTGACTTTTCTAGCAACATCAGAATAAGTATTCGGTACTGATGTTTGAATAAAATACTCAGCATTAGAAACAGCGTCAGGAAACTTATCGATTAAGACTAACTCCGTATCACTATTAACGTTCTTAATTGCTGACAATTTAAAAGCATTCCCGACTTTAATTAGTATGGTCTGAGCTGGAGCAACACCGAATTTATTATCTTTCCAGTGCGTTCCCGTTCCTGTTGCAATATCTGAATTGGAAGTAATTGAAATTGTTCCTGCGTTGTATGAAGACATGATTAACTCCAATGATTAAAAATTAAAATATGTTTCAGCGTCAATGTATAATGATTTCAGCGAAGAGATATAAGTATAATATCCCCAATACCCTCGTTGTATTTTAATATCTTTGGAAACACATGGTGTTATATATTTTCCATCAACCCCACCAACCGCTATCACTTTATTATTTCTTTTATAAATAGACTCACCGAAATTGCAGGGCGTGTACATTGGTCTTGATATGCCAGGTACAGCTACTTTATCTCCTTCAACGCGTCCGCCTAATGATACAGCAACAGGGCGTGTCAATACACCCACTCCAGACGAAAATCTAACATTATTACCGGAATCTCTAATTCTTAATCCATACTTATCATTACGTAAATTATTCTCAAGATTTAAATTCGAAAAAATAACAACTTTAAATTTTCCCGAAGTCATACCAGCCGACCTGGGATTTCTCACTTCCAGCGTGACTTTTGGCGTTAATTCATATCCTCTATAAATATTTAGAGCAACAAACGCGTTATTATCCTCAGTATAGAAAAATGGAAGGCAGTTATTTAAATTCAATCTATTATCAATAACACTTAAATTAAACTCTCCCCTCAACGTAAGTTCTTTTTTATGCGACACATAACTGTATTTAATATTTGGATTTAAAGAAGAAAAATTAGCATTGCCAGATATCTTTAGTCCGTATTTTCCTGCCGATATAGTCGGCCATGAAATTATAACAATATACTTTGTGAAATGATTCTTTCCTGTCTCTAAGAACTCATCCCAGTAAAATGTAAGATATCCCTGATTATCACGAGTAACAGATAAATCTTTACCTCCATCGGGCCAGCTTGCTCGTCCGTCATCTTTCCAATTTATTTCACCGAGTTTATGAGATGATACTGCATAATCATGACCGGGTGGGATTGGATTCTGACATTTCCACCAGGTATTCCATCCGCTCCCCCGAATACCCGGCGCCGATGGTGTAATAATACCCGCCCACACAATGTATGCCGGTGCCGTTTTTTCATTAAATATAAATCTTGAAAAATCAAAAGGATTCGTAATCCTTAAACCGTATTCACTCATAAGAATTCACCCAATTCAATTATTGGAACACCTGAGCCATTGAATATATATATCCCCGTGTTAGTTATCCTCATTTTGTAGCCTCCAGACACGCCATTTACTTCAAACACTCCATTTTTCATATCAATACGCAGACCCGATTTATTCGGCACATAATTAATAGATTTAAGATCAACACTGACTAACAACTCTTGAATTGTCGCACTGTCAATGAACGCACTACGCATGAACACTTGCCCGTTTTTTATAAAAAAGACAGATTCAAGTTTTTTATTCGCTGGATTAAAAACACCGAATGTCTCAGCATTAAAACCAATATTTGTTGTGACTTTTCCGTTCTTAACTTGAGCGCCGATAACCATCCCCGCGTCATAATACTGTCCGTTATAGTTAACCCCTGCTTTTACTGTATATGTTGCTGAACCATCGCCTTTCTGATCAAAAACCGTTGTCGCCTTGGTTTCAATCATTGCCTTTTGTTTTTTGAATTCAGCACTTGTCTGTGTATTATATTCAGATAACGCTTTATCCGTGTTTGCAATTGCGTTCTTATTCTCTTGAATCAGCCCTTTTGCTAAAGTGATTCCATTTGCATTATCATTAACCTCGGCTTTAACTTGATTAATATCTTTTGCTGTTGACTCATTTAATTTAGACATTGATTCTTTAATGTCTAATACGCTTGAGTCAGTATTCTTAAATTGACTAGATACTTGCTGCTGATATTCAGATAATGCTTTATCCGTATTTGCAATTGCATTTTTATTCTCTTGAATAAGTCCTTTAGCTAAAGTAATTTTATTTGTATTATCATTAACCTCGGCTTTAACTTGATTAATATCTTTTGCTGTTGACTCATTTAATTTAGATACTGACTCTTTAATATTTAATACGCTTGAATTTGTATTCTCAAACTGACTAGACACTTGCTGCTGATAACGTGCAAGTGACTGTTGATCAGATACTTGTACTTCGCGAACTTCAACAATTTCAGCTTTTCTATCTCCGTTCTCTTTCATCCAACGTTTAATATCTGCATCACGCGCGGCGGCATTTTCAAGCGCTGCTTCGGCATTTTCAAATGCTGCCTCGGTATTATCATCAATCTGAGATTGAAGCTGTTTTCCTGCGTCTGTTGTTAAGAACTGATCGCCAGCTGCGTCAATTATCCAACTCGCATCGGAAGATGACTCACCCCTGACAAATTCAGTCCACGGACTTTGATTGCCAGTCTTATCGACTAGACGAGCGCGGAAGTAGAAAGCCACACCCGCAGCTAGCCCCTGCATCGTATAAGTTCGTTGAGGATAAGGAACGTCAGACAACAGCATCAAATCATTGCCGTCATTTGTCTTACTGTACTGAATCTCAGTATGTTGTGTGTCTGATGTGTCATCACCAAAATTCCAGTCTATCGTGATCCCGAAGACAATCGGCGTTGTCCTGAAATTTAGCGGTACAGGCGGGTTGCCTTCTTTTCCGTTAAGTTGCGTTTCTTGTGCATTGGCCCAAATACTGGAAATATCTGATGCATTGATAGCCCGGACACGCGCTTGATAACGTCCCGCGTAAATATTATCAACTTCAAAACTCAAAGCTGACGTTCTCGACGCTGATATCCAATTACCATTATCTTTCCGCCACTCTGCTTCATAAGCAATAGCATTTTCTACAGCATTCCAGGTTACTCTCAGTGTAGTGACTACAAGCCCCTGTGATTTTGAAGAATAAGAACTGATAGCCACATTTTTCGGCGGAGTTTGAACGCCGGGCGGAATAACAGAAATGGGACGTTCGTCAATCCGGGCACCAGTATCAATCCGGTCATACTTATCGGGATCGTGATAGACAGCACTGATTTCAAATGTGTTATCACCTTTATCACGCACACTTGTAACCCGGTATTGCTGAACGAAGAGATCATTAGCATCAATCGCCCAACCTGACTCAGGTACCGGTGTTTCTGAATAAGCAGTGGTGACAGTAATAACTTTGCCATTAACTGCCTGGACTGTGCGACCTTCTGATTTACCGGAGGGTAAATTAACTAACAGGCGATCGCCTTCTTTAGCCTCGGCTACTCTATCTAATGTGATGTTGCGCTCTGATACGGCACTAATGCGCCCACCGATAATACGGCCTGAGCGGTTTCTGTCAGCAATTCCAATGATATAGCCGGGTAAGGGTATTTGTCCTTCTAAACCCACACTGAATGAAACAGCACTATCTTTGCTGTTTGTCAGTAAAGCCCAACGGCCTCTTCTGTTTGCTTCACTTTGTCGTGTACAACCGATTGCTGTGATCTCTGTTTGATTGACACCGTAGCGACGAACTAACTCATTATCAGAGACTGGCTCGACAGCATCAGCATAGTGATTGTCAGGATCTGACCAACAAACCATTGCTGTTGTATATCGGGTTCGCTCACTGCTTGCTGAATAAACAAATTTTCCATTGATGACATTTGACTGGTTAAAAATGTAATCCATGTCGCGAGGCATGTCAGCAAGTGCAACAAACTGATTTTGCCCCCAGTACGTCATTCCACGGAATATAGCCGCGAGATCCGTTAATACAGTCCACGCATCATTGCGAGACTGAATGTAGACATTGCATGTAAAACGAGGTTCTTTGCCATCCCCGCCGCGGCCATCTGGGACTAATTGATCACAATATTGGGCGATTCTGTAAAGTTCTGCTTCGCTGATTTGAGTTGAATTAATTCTATTTCCCAGACCAAATCCATCTGACAAAAGAATGTCATAGAAAATCCAAGCTGGGTTATCTGAATGCGCCCACTTAAATGTACCGTCCCATATTCCAGAGTAAGCTCGTGTTACTGGATCATAATTTGACGGAACGCGGATAATACGGCCCTTTGGCTTACAGCTAATTTTCGGGATATCGGGGAATTGCTTTGAATCAAACTCAACATAGAGCAACGCTGTATTTGGGTACCGAAGTTTTGCGTCGATAACTTCTGTGATCGCCTGTACAAACATTCTATCAACATATCGCCCTGAATTTTGATTGGGTGTCAGTCTGCGTACTCTGATTTGCCAGCCAGTTGTGGCTTTTGGTAAATCAATGCGATAAGAACGTTCATACAGTGATGTTGTCTTACCGTCAACCGCCGCTTTTAAGACTTCTCTGTAAGCTCCGCCATCTGTAGCAACATCTATTGCATACTCAATGCGATAACCCACTGTATCCCCGTTATCTTTTTGACGCTGCAACTGGGGCCAGCCGAAGCGCAAGCGGATTGCAGATAACTTAGTATTAGAAACGGCTCGAATCCACGGATGATCACTTTTTAGTTCCGTATTTATCCTGATTTCATTTTCTGCCGCGGGTATTCCTTGAATGTATTCTTGTGATTGGGTGCCTGGGCGGAATTCCCATTTAACACCCGAAGCGTTCAAGCTCCCATCTGCATTAGCGATTGGCGTATCATCTAAGTAAATATTTGTACCATCCAACCCACCAGCAAACTCACCCTCCCCAAGTGCCAAGAGTATTTTGGCTTTCGATATTGACTGAATACTGTCTGGGGATTCAATCGGCGTTCGTTGCTTACCGCCACCGCCTTTACGCCCTTTGATTACTTTTGCCATATTTCACCCATAAAAAACCTCGCTGAAATCGCGAGGCTGATTAAACAAAAAAACCGCAGTTAAGCGGCGTGTGTACATAAAAATCCCGTAAGGGCTATATTTTTAGGTTAATTCCGGCCTGCTTAAGAATAGCGTTAGCTGTATATTTTGAAACTATTGTGTATGGAACACTGAAATTTTTGTTTGTGATATCGCTATGCCAGATTTCATGGCTGCCTTTGCCTTGCCTAATAAAATAACAGCCATGAACCAATAGAATTTCTTTAAGTTGTGGATATAAGCCAGATCCCATATCAGAGCGCCATCCTTGAATCGTAAGATTGTTCCTGAACGAAACTAATTTTCATTCCATCAGGGTTACTACCAAGTTCATTCAGCTCGTATAGTTCGGGAGCTATCTCCCACACCCGCTCTGTCAATTCATCGTATGACTTAGCTTCCGTAACAAGACCAAGCTCATCACATTCAGCAATCCATACGTCATCATGTGTGACTTTTACAACAAAACTAGTTTGTCGATCACCGAAATGCGCCTTGTAAACTATGTTGCTCATGATGCCCCCTTAATGCTCGCTATTGGTTAATAATAACCCACATAACAATATAAGAAAAGGTGATTATTTAAGCCATCCCTAGCTTGTGATTTACTGTTGATCTTCGGTATATATCCCGGCTGAAATAATTGCTCCGCCGATCTCGCGGGTTCCATATAAGACAGGAACGGGATTACCCTGCGCCGTAGTGTTGACTGGCCCACCAAACGCGTAAGAGGGTTTATTGTCAGGGGACTCACGCATTCTCAAACCCGGCATTTGTGGTGATAGCATTTGGACAACACCACCGAGGGCCATTGATGCACCTATCATTGCAGTAGTTCCCCACATCCCCCCAGCTGTAAATGCAGCAGCTATTCCCCCGGATGCAATAGCAGCAGCAGTAATTAAAGCAACACCAAGTATTGTTTGGAATAACCCTCCGCGTTTACTGCCAATAATGACAGGTAAAATATGGATATCATCAGTGCCTTTTGTCATATCAAGCTCATCTTTGCTAATATTTTTACCGCCAACAAAAATTGCAAACGTTAGCCCTTTCTTATGGGCCTCAATCATATATTTTTCAAAACCCGGCAATAAACAACGCATAGCATCAATTGCTTTTTTAGCATCCAATGCTTTGTATTTAAATTCTTTCCCAAAACGCTTTATTAGCGGACCGTGCATTCGGATTGTTCGCATCGGTACATCAATATAAGCCATACAGTTAACTCCACACAAAAACAATTTTAATTCACTTTATATGCAATTCTTTATTTTCTGAATTCGGTCATTTATTCTATAATTAAATAATCCACTTTGATGATAAAAACTAACTTTAACTCCATTGTTCTCATCTACAATATCAACAACCTCAATCTGAGAATTAGAATACACTGTATAGCCGTTACCATAAGGTTGAATAAAAACACCTCCATATCTTGGGCTATTTTCTTGCCAACCAAACAGGATGCATTCAGCTACATCTTTTGTTTGCTGCTTTGTGGACGCATAGACCTGGTCGGGAGAACGACTTCTCATATCTTGGATGCTTGAACAGCCTGCCAAAATAAGCGCACACAGAGTAAGAATGTTTTTTTTCTTCATTGTCATTTTCTCTAAGTCAAAAAAAAAGAATAAATCACAACAAGTCTTTATAACGCAATACCTTTACCGTTCTGTCTTTCCAATAACCCCCGTAAGGCACCCGCTGACTCAGTTGTCCGTACATATGATGTAGTAACATATTATCAGACAAAAGAATACCAGCATGGTTCGCCACCGGGGAAGAAACTTGCATAATTGCCATATCACCGAGTTGCGGTTCGCCGCTGAACTCGCGAAATCCACACTGAAACCAATTATCTAAATAACGGTTTTCTTTGGCATTTTCCCACCAGCAATAATCAACCCGATAATCATTCAGCTCAATGTCATGTTTTTGCTTAAAGTAGCTCATGATTAGCCCCCAGCAATCTGTATGGCCCAGCACGAATGGACGCCCAATTAATGGTAATTCGCCACGCGGCTGAATTGTTCTGATATCCCCCTCCGGCCAACTGACAATGATCCAAGGTAATTCAGTTGTATCGCACTGGGCTTTATCCAATTCAGAAGGCTGCGTTGTTGCGTCGGGGTGACTATGCACAATCGCCGTTACTGTTCCCCAATCCTCAGCGGTTACGTACCCAATGGGATCAAGGTGAAATTGCTCTTCGGGTTCTGTTGCTAAATTCCGGCACGGGAAATACTTTTCTACACGACTTTTTTGAGCAATCACCCCGCAACACTCTTTCGGGTATTCCGATTTGGCATGAGTCATGATCGCTTTTAATGTACTATCACGCATTGTCACCGCCTGATGAGTGCCGAGCCGGGGAAACCACCAAACGGCAGGGGTTCATCTTTCCCAAATCGTTCTTGACACGCGGGTAACAACCCGGAACATTTATCTTTGCTTGGATCATCTACGGGATTATCATTCTCATCAAAATACCGGGTACCGGCATAGTCACACCCCTTGCCGGTTCGGTACCAGCCCCTTGCACACCACTCACATAAGCTATGAATCTGCCGTGTTGGGATCTTCAATCCCTGCAAGTCAGCGGGACTGGCAAGCTCAAACTTTATCGCTTCATCATCTTCTGATTCTTTTCTGTCAATATAGAAAACTTGCACTCGCTCTTGTTCAGGATCTGCGGTTGGATTGCCATCTTTGAAATTAGTGGCATCAAGATAATGAGCAAAGGTATCGTGAATTGTGACCTTTGCTTGAACCATATCATCAAATCTCAGGCATAGCGCTGTGATCAACCCGTCAATATTAGCAACTGTCAGCTTGGGACGCGCTGATTGTCCATCAGTTGACATGTCTAAGCCCTCAATATTAACAGGCCACGGCCCGTACTCTTTTCCCTGCCAGAAAAGTGATTTCTTCGGCAGTTTATCGGTTTTTAACTCTTCGGAAGTATAGGGGATAGTCTCATTATGAAACCGTAAAATATCAGCGCCGAACGCCGTCCCGTCAACTTCATACAACCGGATCGTATTACCAGGCTCTAGTTTTTGAACGTCAGCATTTATCATTATCATGTTTCCTGAATTATGGGTGATAGGCTTGGGTGAAACTGGCAGACAGCGAGTAATTCCCGCCGCCGAGGGCTATCGTCTTGTACGCGTCACAGCGATAAAGCCCGACATCAGCCAGTAAAGGGGTCCACTGAAATGACTTATAACCGCTGTGACGATCAAAGAAATCGACAATCGCGCGGATATACGTCTCGTTACCCACAAATGACAGTTCCCACTTTTGAGTTCTTGGGTGAAGTCCATCCCCGGCCACTTGTGTATAACCATCCCCGAATTGGGCTTTTCTGACTCGAAAATTCACATCAACAGCCGCTTGAACACGGGGTGACCACGTAAATATTTCAATCATTTATCTTCTCCACAACGGGCCTCCGGGACGTAAATCTCTGTCTCTGAGTTCGCGATAACGGCTATCAACAAAAGTTGCTATCTGAGATCCAAACGCTTCCAACCCTGCTGGGGCTTGTGAGGAAGCATTTCCATTACCATCGATTTGTATAAAGACTTGAGGAGCGGCGCTGACTGCCTGTGCATTAGGGCTGGACGCTCTAACACCTAATGAGCCATCAGGCCCACGTTTTAACGGTAAAATTGCCTCCGGTCCCGCTTCGCCCATCAGACCGGCCCCTTTTGCAAAGGCAAATAATGTCGGACTGCTGACTATTTGTCCGCTATAAGCGCTTAAGCTTGGAGAAGAATAAACACCGCCCTTAGCATTAAGCTTTGGCGGCATTGGTACAAGTTGACCGTTAGCTTTCGTGACTCCACCGCCAGCGCCGGAAAACCCGCCGAATAAACCTGACACCGCGTTGGTTATCACGGCTTGCATAGCAATGCGAATCAGATCTTGAATAATGGATTGAGCAAGAGAGGCGGTAAGTTCTTTCAACGAATCAGAAAAACTCTTTGTTCCCATAAGCATCCCTGTTAGCGCATTTCCTGTCCGCTGCTCAACTGCATCTAACAGATTCATCTGCATTTTCTGAAAGCTTCCCTGGCTTGCATACAACTCTTTTGCTGCGGTGAGTTGAGATTCCTTTGATTTATTAGTTGCGGCAGTTACCAATTGCTCATAGCGTTCTTTGCTAATAATGCCGTTTTGATAATAGGCGTCATATAATGCCTGTTGTTCAGCAAGTTGATTTTTGAGCTGGACAACCGGATCAACTTCTCCCGCAATATCAATACTCGGCGCAACAATCTGCTTTGCCTGTTCTGCCAGTTTTTGCCTGGCAGAATCTTGATACAACGTCTTGCTGGCTGATAAGTACTCTTGCTCTGTCAATAAACGGGCATCATAAAGTGATTTAAGCTCTGTATTAGCCTCTTGCTCTTGACGAACCAACGCTTTTACAGGGGAGTATTTCTCCGCCAAATCCATACGTTGCTTTTGGTGATTTTCAACGTTGAGGGTTTTTAAGCGCTGTATCTCAGTTTGAGAGGCTGCACCAGATTTATCTAACTCATTGAGTTTTTTGAGTGTTTCTTGTTCGCTCTGAATAATACGTTGCAGACTTGTTGTGTGCACGGACTCAATTTCTCGGCGTAATTGCTGATACTGATTGAGTGCAGTTTTATCTTCTTTCCCTTGCCCGCCTCTTCCTTTATTTGCCTGATTAGCTTGCTGTAGACGATAAAGTTCGGCTGCTTTGGCACGAATCTGATTTATTTCAACTTCATTCAGTTGTCCTTGAGCATGACTTTGCGCCTGCTGTTCAGCGGCCAACATCGCCCGTTCAACACCCTGCAATCTTTCTAATTCAATCTGTTTTTGTAGTCTATTCAGTTCTGATTGTGCTTCCGTGCTCGGAGGTAATGCTAACGGAATGGCAACAGACAACTCTTGCCGTTCCTGTAATAACTTATTACCTGCTGACAATATCCGGTTGAATTCTGAGCCTGCCGCAGTCATTAACGGTAACGTATCCGTTATGTTTATCATTTCTACGTAATTATCACGTAATAAACCGGATTGGCGAGCTTGCAGTAGATTGAGATCACTTTGTTTTTTACTCAACCCCTCCTGCATTAATTCCAGATTGTTTAGTTCGTTTTTATAGATACGCGTGGCTTCTGCTGCCATTTTTGCCTGATCTGGGGCAAAAGGAAGCCAGACACCACTATCAGATATCGCCCGTCGCTGCTCCATAATAACTCGTTGAGATTCTACGAGTTTTTTCTGGTCTTCTATCGCTTCTTTTTGCTTAGTAATGTCATCCTGCGTATCAAAAATACGTTTATTAACTTCCAGATTGCTCATTGTACGTAGAGAGTCAATCAGTTGATCGGTACTTCTTCCGAGTTCAATAGCCGATTGTTTGGCTTGCTCTTGCTGCTGATGAAGGTAGTAGATAGCAGAACCGGCAAGCATGGCAGCCCCCAACGGACCGCCCATCATCCCTAACGCACCACGAGCAAGCCCTGCCGAAATCGACAGCGCACGGGTCGAAAAAGATAATTGGCGATTGGCCTGAGTTAGTTTTCGTGTCGCATTTTCTAATTTCGCGAATGCTTCAGTTTCTTGCCTGAATAATGTATTTTTTTCCTTAGCATAATTAACAAAAACTCCATGCTGTCGGTTTTCTAACTCTTGTTGCCGAATGTATTTGCCCTGAACCTCGGTTAACTTGATTGTCGCATTGGCTTCATCAATAGCGCGTTTTGCGGTTTCTGCCTGCTGCCTAGACGCAGATCGGGAAGCACTTTCAAGTTGATACCATCCCTTTACTTGTGACTGTAAGTGACTTGTCAACTTGCCACCGATCACAGGAAGTACTGCGTATGCAATAACGTTGGCTAATGCACTAAAATTGTCTGTCAGTGTATTCACGACGCCAGTAACTGCCTGAATACCCGTTCTTAACGGACCATCAGTACTTTGACCGATTTGAATAATCATGCCTTCAAAGGCACTAGTGAGTGACAGCAGATCACCGTTTAGGTTATCAGTCCGGGTTTTGGCTTGTTCAAATGCTGTATTTGTTCCCGTTAACGCGGTTTTTAATTCGTTCAGCTTATTAACATTCTTGGTCAGAATTGTTGCAGCGTTAACATTCTCCAAACCAAACATTTTAACCATCGAAGTTGTTGACAGGCTTTTTTTACCAAGGTTTTCAAGCGCAGTAGACAGCCCTACAACGGATGGTTTCAGACTTTTATCACCCCCTCTCTCTAACATCAGAATAACATTGCGCAGTGCGGTACCCGCTTCGCCAGCTTTTACTTCACGTTCCGCCAAAACCTGAATCGCTGCATTCAGCTCCTCAAAACTGACTTTAGCTTGCGCTGCTGCCACACCACCGTTTTTGATTGCCGCAGCGGTATCGGTAATTTCAGATGAGCCGTATTTTGCACCGGCAGCCAGGACGTTGATATAGCGATCTGCTTCTGCTGCTGATGCACCGAACTGATTCAATGAGAGTGCTAGTGTTCGAGTCGCGTCGGGTAAAGTCGTGCCACCAGCCTGTGCCAGAATCAACGCAGAATTTGTTGTCTTAATCAACCCGTCACTGGTTTTCATCAGTTCGGGTTTTGCGGAGGCCATCAATTTCAGCGCTGTTGCCGCTTGGCTGGCGGTATATTCTGTTGTACGGCCCATCTCTTGCGCCGCTTTGTCAAATGCTTTTAACTGTTCCCCTGTTGCACCAGTGATAGCGGACAGATCAGACAGAGCTTGGCTGTATTGACGGGTAGTGCTAATAATAGCGCCCAGAGAAAAGCCTGTTCCTGCCAACAGTGCCAGTTGGCCCGAAACCGACTTAATCGCCGAACCGAGGGAATGATAAGATTGCTCCGTCTTTTTCGCTCCGTCGCTTGCCCGCCGCGAAAAACGATCGGACTCTTGCCCGGCATAACGATACGCATCGGAGATGGCAGACTTAAAAGAGACTGCATTCACGAGCAGCCCAACAGATAATGTTGCTAAATTTGACATAAATTAACTCAATAATTTAACGACAGCATCACACTGCTCTTGAATGGTACCGCATGATATCGGCGTGGAAGTAGCAGGATGGTATGTATCATGCCTCTCATCACGTCGATTTTTGAGACGATAATACGCTTGCCACTCATTAAGCGTTGAGACTGGTAAGGACAGGATTTTGTAGGGATCTATCTCGCCGAGCTGCTCAGCAAGGGCAAACGCAAAATGCAGCAGCGGCGATTTAGTTAGTTTTTTTCCGCATCTTCCAAGGTACCGATACTGTGGCGCTTCACAATGTTGATAGCTTCAATAATCGTTGCGTTGTCATGGACATCCATTAATTCTGACGCAGTGGGTAAATCTGCCTGATTAATTATCTGCCCCTTATCATCAACGAGACAATCCAGCACAATCTGGACGTTAAGCAAAGAGGCTTCACGACCATTACCGGCTTCACTGAGTTTCTCTACTTTCTCCTCCAATACCATCAATTCTGATGCCGTCATACGACGCAAATTGACTTTGGTACCAAACAGCTCCACCGCTCTAATATGTGGGCGAGGGGTTAACAGGGCAGCTTTTAAGCTTTTCATTATTTATTGCCTCCAGTGATTGTTGTTGGTTTGGTGGTAGCGACACCCCAGACAAGATTATTCTGTTTGCCTTTGACGGTTATTTGAATAACTTCACTGGCAGGGGCTGTAA
This sequence comes from Photorhabdus sp. CRCIA-P01, assembly GCF_003545805.1. Classification (GTDB taxonomy): domain Bacteria; phylum Pseudomonadota; class Gammaproteobacteria; order Enterobacterales; family Enterobacteriaceae; genus Photorhabdus; species Photorhabdus antumapuensis. Next base: position 130,919 of record NZ_NMQR01000001.1, read on the forward strand.
TTTCGCTCATTTCCCAACCAGACAATGCTAAGATCATTGTAGCCGTCCGTTTATTTGGTAATGCAATATAGAACTGCACAGTTTCACGATTCTGGGCAGCATTCAGAAAGTTGGTGAAATCGACATTTTCAGGATCATCAATAAACCCCAGTGTTTTCTCAGGCCCTTCTGGCATGTCTGAAATAAATTGTTTGTTGGTATCAATGAGCGTTGTGCAATCAATGAAGCTGCCCGTTAATCCTGTTGCGCCAAGCGCTTTACAGTTTATGAGTGGTTTCATTACATCAACTGTCTCACCGGGCTTGCCGAATTTAACGATTGTGCCTGCGGGCAGCATTGCATACTCTGGCGAAGATTTATCAGCCATAATAATTACTCCAAGATATTAATTTATTTGCTATAAGTGGACAGTGCGTCGCGGATTTCCGCAGTGAGCGTTTTTAATACTGCGGACTTGTTATAGTCAAGTGCGGGTCGAATGAACGGGTTCGGTACCTGCTTAATGGTTCCTACTTCCTGTGCTAATGCTTTCATGTAGTGTTGTTTTGTTGGACCAACTGTGATCATTACCCCATGATATTTTTTAGCCCGACTGCTGCGGATTTTAATATCATCCCGCATGTGTGGGCCGGGGCTGTTTTTGTCATACCCGGCATGTCGTTGCATATCTTCTTTGACGACTTCCATTGCACCCTTACCCGCTGAACGTAGGATTTTGGTCTGTAGTTCAGTGTCTAGTTCATTGAGTTTTCGCCCCAGTTCTGCCAGTCCCTTAACTTCAACTCTGATCATGCTGCGTCCTCCGCATAAGTGATGATGAAATCACGTACAACTCGATAACGCTTCTGGTTCTCTGTCAGCTCTTCAGCGGATTGGTGAAATGTACCGCGTGAAATAGCCTGTACTGGATAGCGACCAATATAGCCATGCCGAATGGATTCCCACGTCGATCTAACGGTTTCGTCCAGTTTTAACGCTTTCGCGTAATCATTCAGAACAATAAAAGCTACCTGAAACCGCGCCTCTACTAATCGAGTCGATGCTAAACCAGTATTAAATTTGGGATCGCTGATACGTTGGTATGTCACCCCCTCCAATACATTAGACGGTAATATCAGCGGGTAGGCGGGCAACCCAGTTAATCGCTCCAAATCCGTTTTAATATCAGGCTCTATCATGACGAAAATCCGCCTCAGTAGTGATCATTGTGCGAACGGATTGATTGCGGTCAACAGCACGGACAGTAAACTTTCTGCTCTGGTACTCAATCAACCAATCAGAATCTACATCACATCTAGGTCTGATAGTAAACTGCATAGTTTCAATTACTTGTTGTTGATCTGCTGTGCGTATCTTCCTGTTTGAAATCGCGACGGCTTTCGCCCAGACTGTTGCAACATATTCAGATGTGACGATTTCAGCGCCAAGCTCATCACGTGTAATAACGGTGCGAAACAACTTAATACGCTTGTTAAGTTCACCTGCTTTCACTGATACCTCTACAATCACAATGGAATATACCTGTAAGGTTCAAGTAACATCTTAAAACCACCTGGTAACACCACTCCCTCCCGGTTTTCATACCAGTGACCTACAGCGAGCATGATTGCTAACTTGATATCATCAGTGATGACCAGCCCTTCACTCACATCATCAGGAACCCGGTCATCAAAAAGCGGCCGGTTAATAAAGTTCTCGGCGCGTTGACGTGCTGCTTTTGCATACGTTATCAGTAAGTCATCTTCTTCATCCGTATCGATACGGCATTGAGCTCTGAGCTCTTTAATTGTCTGTACCATAATCATCCGAGCCCGTAACCCGTTGCCAGATTACAGGCACAAAAAAACCGCATCAGCGGCTGTTATAGAAAGGGTGCGGAATTTTTAAGCTGTACTTTTACCGGCACCGATCAACGCCTTGATAGCAGCAGTATCTTCCAATACACAGTCAAAACGGTGAAAAGCCAAGAATGCCACTTGGTCAAATTCTGCATAACGCTCAACCAATCGCTTCAGCGTCATATACGTAATACGGCGCAGAATGAAGCGATCAAAGTCACCACAGTAAACAAATTTCTTGCCTGCTCCCATGCTATCAATCGCCTGATCGATAACGTACTGCATGCCTAAGACCGAAGCAGGTGCAACTCCGGCTATATCAGGCAACCACAGCGGACGTTTATTACCGTCCACCAGTTCTGAAAGGGTCTTTAAAGTTGAATCATTAAAGGCCAGGCGAAATTTAAGTCCGTTACGGTAAGCGGGATCAATGCTATGTTTCAGCGCATTGATATCCGTCCAGTCAAGTGTGGCCGCCTTAGCTACTACGGTATCAGTTACGGAGACCTCTAAGCCTCTTGGTTGTAACGGTGATCCTGCGCCAGTTCCTTTCACTAAATATTTAGCCTCGCCACGCCCGATACGTTGAGCAATACGGCCAGCCAGATAAGCTTCAATATCAACACCACTATCTTGTAACAGTTCGTTAGAAATGCGGATAATTTTAGAGCTGAGTTTTTTTGCCCCCAGAATCGCAGTGCCAAATTCAGCATCTTGCTCTGATGTGGCAGTATTTTCTCCCAGCAGCTCTCCTTCTTCCGCCGTGCCGTCAGATGTTGACCAAATGATATCTTGTCCATTGGAGGAATTTATGATTTGAGCTACGCTGGCAATACCACCATAAGCTTTCATCGCATCAACGATTTTATTCAACATCTGAGGGGGTACTGTATAACCGCCCTTTTCATCAGGAGATGTACCTTGTGCACGGAGTTCACGAAGTGCAACTCGTTCTTCCGCGTTCAGTTCTCCAAAACCCTGACGAAGAAACTTATCAAAAGCGGAGGAACGTTTTTCTTGCTGCTGTTTTTCTGGATCATTGTTCAAATGCTGACGTTGTTCTTCCTGGCTCTCTTCAACAAATTGCTGATCGAGAGCCCGAAGCTCTTCTTCGCGTGAAATCTGATCATCCAGTTTTTGTAACACCTCTTTGGCTTTATTCCATTCTGTACGCTGCTCATCCGTCCAGTTGTTATCACCGATCTTGTCATGCAGGGTGCGCATATCAGTCGCAATAGTGTTACGCTTTTGTTTTAAATCATGTAATTTCATCATGGTATTTTCTCAATCTAAATATTTAATAAAGTCAGCAAGCGCTCACGCGCCATTTTCTGATTAATGGCTTTCTGTAGCGCACCACTATTACGCGCTTCCTGCCATGCTTTCATGGAGCGGACACCCGAATCAGCTTCTTGATATGCCGGATAGGTCACTGGGCTAACATCAAACAAGCGCGAAAACTTATTGATTTCTCTGATAATAATTCCCTCATCATCTTCGTACCATTCCTCACCGTCGCGTGCGACACGGAACGCAAACGAACTTTGGTTAATATCGCCGCGTAGCATCGGGGTGAGGACAAGATCGCGGATAGTCTGGGTGTCCGGGGCTACAATGTTGTATTGCAACCCACGCTCATCAACAGATAGTGACAACGTTCTTGATGACGAGCGGCCTAAAATAAAATTAGGATCGTGATTAAACAGACCACGAACATCATCATTCAGCACATCATCAAAAGCGCCAGGCTTAATAATTTCTCTGAATCCCCATAGCGGTTCTGAACGACTATTAAACACCGAACCATAACCGACTATCCGCATAGGCTGGTTCTCGTGTTGTTCGGCGCGTACCTCACCGCTGTAACAGCGCGTTTCTCTGTCACTCATTCGGTTTTTCCTCTTTATTTTGGCCTGTATTAACAGGATTAGCCGTATTGACACTGACCAGCATCTCATCCAATCCATCGATAGGGTTCATATCTTCAAAAGCGCGGGCCTCATTACGACTCATCCAACCATCCGTGATCGCGAGATGATAGAATTGGGCGCGTTCCTGCGGGGTTCCACGGAGCAAGCCAGCAAGATTAAAGCGAACGTAATACCCCGCTTTGCGCTCTACGAGAGTAAACAGGCGGCGATTCAGCTCCTGCTCCCAGTTCACAACCCAGGGCATGACCGTGTGACGAACAAACTGGATTGCTTGCTCGCTGATGTTAGAAAAAGTGGCTTTTTCCAGGTCATTAATCATGTGTGCCGGAACGTTGAATATCCCGGCGATTTGAGAGCGGTTCAGCTTCATCATGTCAATCAGTTGCGCGTCAACCGGTGAAACTGTCAATGCCTGATAATCCAGATCGGCAGGGAGCAGCAACGTTTTATTTTCCTGATTTCGAAGAGCCTGCGCCGCTTTCCGCCAAACATCTTTCAGCCGTTCCCAAGAGTCTTTTTTTAGCTCTCCTTTTACTGAGACAATCCCGGCCGGACGCGCATTACCGCCAAAGAAATTACTAGTATACTGTTGTCCACTCATCCCCATCCCGATAGTTTCAGCATGTTGAAGGATGGGACTTAAGCCCATTTTTTGGTTATTACCGAGTGCCCGGATATGGATCATGTCGTGGGGACTGACTGCAAAGCTGCCCTCTTCGTTATACACTCCATAGGTGTAACGACCACCGGTATTGATAAGCGTGGTTTGCCACGGCATACAGGCATCTATTGCTATCACTTCTCCCCGGCGACTGCGTTTAATCCACGAATAACCGTTACCCCAACCTAAAATATGGCGCTCTTTTAGCTCGCGCCATTTGTAACTAGTCTGCCAAACATTAGGCTCATCGTGCACAAGGTAAAAAACTGGATGATCACGACCTTGCTCTACTTTGTTATCCGTTGTTTTGCGCATGACATGCAATGGCATCTGAGCTAATGAAGACGACAACACATAGATACAGGCATACACCGCAGCTAACTTCATTGACGTTTCAGGACTGACGTAAACATCACCGGACCTAAACCCCTCATCAAGATTTTCACCTGTGATAGGATTGGCTGGGTTCTCCAGTGGCTCGCTGCGAAAAATAGCATCAAGTAACACGCTTATTCCTCCATGCTGCGATTAGGGCAAATGCCAACAGTCCACCGCCGCCCGCTTGTAAAGCAATAGCCGTGCCGTATTGCATGTAAAGCCCAAATGTGAGTAAGCCAAAGCCGGTTAGCCCCAACAGGTCTATAATCAGTAGTTTCATAGCATTAATAATTCTTCGTCAGGATCGAGAGAGGAAAGGAAGTCAGAAGGCTCATTTAACATAGCCCGCCCAATTGCCATCATCAGGGCCACTGCACCGTCGATTTTGTTTTCTGATTGCTCTTTAATGGGGCGAACCACATCATCATTGCCCGGCAAATATTTCCCGACCACGTTACCCACACACCACGTCATAATCGGATTCCCGTCATGGTGGAAGCGCCCAGCTTCAATAGCTGCCTCCAATTCTTTCATGGGATCTGACATGTTTGTGTAGTTTTGAATGATCGTGATGGGGTTTAACCCTTCATCAGCTAATTGATGCGACAGATTCGTCGCACCATGAGGATCAATCGGGGATTCTTCTACCGGATTTTCCAAGTTGTGGGCTTTAGCATCTTCAAGAATAACCCGATAATCAATTTCAGCCCCTTCTGTCACAGTAAGATGCCCGGTATTCACCCACTTTTGATAACGTTCCGCCGTGCGCTGCTGGTCCGTGTCTGTGCTATATACCGTGTCATACGGCACATAAAACTTGGGCGCAATACAGTAATAGTGCCTTTTCCCCGCCATTTCACGATAAAAAAGTTTGACATTTGAATTCATATCCAACTTTCTCGCTAAGTCAAAAGAGAGAATGCAAGGCTGCCCTTCGAACTGTTCTAACGTCAGTGTCTTATCTTCACATTCTCGCCAACTGACTAAATTGAAGTAAGCCGCTCTGGCGGATACCCAAATGTTCAAGTGCTTAGTTTTAAAGGTGTTAGCCAGACGTGCGTTATTCTTTGCTCTGTTTTGCTGACTCAGGAGAAAATCAGCATAGACAGAAACCCCCATGTTTGGGTTGGCTTTTCTGAGTACGTCTGGGTCTGTCCAATCATCCCCCTCATCAACGGTATAAATTATGCCAAATAGCTCATCATTAGGTACCGTGCCGTTAAGCATCTCAATCACTTCACGCCGCTTGTCATAGCACGGTCCCTCTATGTTGTAACCCGCCGTTGTGATTGCCCACATTAGCGGCTGACGCCTTGATCCCATCCCCGTAAGCATCGTTGTATAAAGCGCATCAGTATCATGCTCGTGGTACTCGTCAACAATGGCGCAATGCGGACTGGCTCCGTCACCAGGATTACCAATCAGAGGTTCAAACCGGGCACCGTCTTCCGGGCGGTTCATGTTTTTGGCATTCACTTCAATACCGAACGCTTCCGTTAATAAAGGAGTGCGTTTACACATTAATCTAGCCGGCCTGAATACTTCCCAGGCTTGTTTTTCTGTTGTTGCACCGGAATACACTTCCGCGCCAAATTCATCATCACAAGTAAAACAAAATAAGGCGACACCGGCTGAAATCGCTGATTTTCCGTTCTTACGGGGAATTTCTGTATAAACCTCACGAAAGCGACGCAGCTTTGTGCCTTTATGAACCCATCCGAACGCCGAACATACAATAAATAACTGCCACGGTTCCAGGGTGATCGGCATACGTTTAAACGCCCACTCGCCTTTTGTGTGAGGGAGAAGCTGAATAAATCGAGCCGCTTTTTCAGACAGATCTTTGTCAAACCGGTACCTGAACTTTTTACTTTTCTCTTGTGATAAATCATCAATGTGTCGCTGACAGGCATCAATAACATATTGACAAGCTATAACTTTTCCGCGAACGACATCACGAGCATATTGACTGGCTGCATTAACATTAGGATAAGATTTACGACTCATGATGTGATGATCCGAATAAATGGGTTTTCAACTTTAGCCTTACCAGCGGACCCAATTAACCGCTGCCGACTGCTGGGATCTAAACCCAACATGGAGCCGGTAGTACTCATTTCTGATTCTTGTTCTTTCTTGGCCGTTAACTCAGGGTTTTTTATCGGGCCACCTGTCGCACCCATTACCGTATTACCCTGCCGGGCAATATTCACAACAGCCCGGCGCCAGAACTCATAAGCCACACACCAGCGTTCAAGCACGGCTAAATCCGTCAGGCAAATAATGCCCTGCCCGCATAATTCTTTAACCGTGATCTCCCACATAATGATCGCCAGATTTAATTCGCTCTCTTGAAACCAATCGGGCGGCAAGACCCCTTTTAGCGGAGTAAAAACCGGTTCATCTTTATTCAGAGCGCGTTTACCGGGATTGCCAGCCAATTCCTTACGTGCAGTAGGCTTAGCCCGACGTCCGGATCGGCCAGCCGTTCCTGCCATATATAAAAATCTCCAAAAATGAAATAAAAACTGAAAATGCAGAGGAAAATTAACGCTTAAATTGGCTTATTTATCTCCCGGATTAAATTTCATTTTTCGCGGGCATAAAAATTCGACTGAGGCGGCGGTCCCATAAAGCGAGAGGGGTAGGGATTTGACCCGCCCCTACCCCTGCGAATAGTTCCATTTATGCTGGTTTCTTTTTGAAATTAAATATAGATATCAGGTGCATCATCGGTCATCTCATTAGTGATGAGGAGTTTGATCTCCAATTCAGGATGAATGTGCCTAGCGTTAGTGGTAATCACCGCCTCTCTTTGATTTGATAACAACACCCCTTCGACACTCAAGGTATAACCTTTAAAGATGCCATCTTTGAATAGCCGTGATAGCTTCACTTGTTTCTCTGTCATCTCATTCTCTCCGTTGCTGTCTTGCGTCTATGGCAAGGCCAGCATAGTGATTGCAGATTACTGTCATCATCAGTGCCGCCGCGGGCTTTGGGAATGATGTGGTCAACTGTAGTCGCAGTAACAGCTCTGCCATTACGTAAACAATCTTTACGTAAACAATCTTGGCACAAGTAGTTATCACGCTTCAGTATCCGCGTGCGTATGACATCCCACTTATTACCATAGCCGCGTTCGTGCCTACTCTTACCGCGTTGGTGGTTCTCCCACCCTGTATTCTGATGAGCAGTACAATAGCCGCTCCTGTCCGTTGTTGTATGCGCACATCCCCGTTTACGACATGCGCGGGGTATTCTTGCTGGCATGTCATCACCTATTTATATCCATTAAATTTACACTCATATCACACCTTCATTAAAAGCAAATAGAGATAGAGCCTCCCCTGCAATATTCTCTATAGTTTCCACAATGAATAAGCTCTTTAACATCTCTCCCATTGAGGCAGAGAAATATGAACTGAAACACATCGTTATTCTCTTTCATGACCAGATTCATCAGTGTGCATTTTCTGGCGTCGCTGCTGAGATAATCTCCTCACTTGATCAAGATATTCGGGTATGGCAGACACAAAACCGTTTAGCGTGGCGGCAAGTGGCTTCAGCGCATCGATATCTACCTGAATATCATTGGTCAGAGTTTCCGATTGATGAAATTCATCGGATTGCAGGGCAGATAATTTAGTCTCAATGATGGCAAGTGCTTCCTGTGCGTTATTAATGGCAGAGAGTACCTTCTCTTCCAGTTTATACCCCCACAGGAAGTCAATATGACCTCGACCTTTCGCTAACCCGCTTAACCATGCAGCGACTTCATCCTCTGACAGGTTTCCTGTATTGATATAAGGTTTTTGATTCATAAGTTTCTCCAGTCTGTGATTAATATGAGCCGTCTCTCCGGCTGTCACATCGCTTCGCCTACCTATGGCTGATGTTGCCAACATATGCCACTTTCAGGGGTATTGGTTATTTTTGACTCTGCTGTACACTCGATAGAAGGGTGCTATGTCATAGTTAATACAAACAGACTGCGATAACCGGCGCCGAATTGTTTCCGAATTGGAAATAGTTAGATTCAGAGTTTCCTGCTAAAAAGTCGGTGGGCGCCCACTGAACTGACATAAGTAAATAACTACTATCAAGTATTCTTGCAGTAGAATGCTCTGAATTAGTTACTCTTCATCTATTGACACTGAGTTTTGATGTAGTCCTGCAAGTATTTCGTTTGCTGCTCGTTCTCAACAATCATTCTTCGCAGATCGAAATAATCTTGTTCAACTGCTGGGTTAAGTCGTGGGGTGGCTGCATGGCCCACGCTGCCGGAGGAGCTGGCTTCGCCTTGATTACAGGTGGCCGCGATGCGCAACCGACGATGACCAGCGGCAACATCATTGCGAAGAACATCAATTTCAGATTTGGCATGAGCAAGTTCCTTTGTATGCTGATTATCCAACTCAGACAGGAGCCTTATCCGCTCCTGCTGATTAACGATTTCATTCTGCTGCTCCAGCAGCTCACTCTGTAGCTTAACTGTCGTATCAAGCTGTTTGGTATACTTACCGTAATAGTGATAAGCCAGAAGCGAGGCAAGCGCCAGTACAACGAAGGTATAACCGTGTGAGTTAAACTTCATGCGACCTCTCGTAATATCCTCTCTCCAATCCATGCCATGACCGGCACAGCAATTGAATTTCCGATTGCCCGGTAACGGTGGCCGTCGGGACAATCAGCCGAAGCCTTGCCATTCCACGGAATTTGTGTGTGATTATCGGGAAAACCCTGCAACCGCTCACACTCGACTGGCATTAAACGGCGCACGACACCCTGTGTTGCTATTAGATCAGTAGTGCTTCTATCATCTCTTGAGCGCAGTGTTGATGAAATATCATCCGTTCGGTACTCACCAAATGAGAGCAACCGGTAGGTTGAGACCAATCCACTGCCCCGCTGGGAAAATATCTCCTGATTGCTCATACCGATACCGCCAACATTATGACTTTGGCTCAAGGTTGGGTGTGGATTTGCGACTCTGTCCCAGTGGCTGCCAATAACAGCGCCTGTTCCAGTGCAGCCGGCGGTTTCTTTCCCCGCCGTTCTGCCCGGCGGAGGATTCCTGCACATGCTCTCTGGCTCAAAAAGTACTTTCGCGGGATCGAAGTCGTCACGAGCACTTGCGACAACAAACACGCGACGGCGTCGTTGGGCCACTCCGAAATATTGAGCGTCCAGCACTCGCCACGCGACATTTCTTTGTGGTCCAGACACATAACCAGCGTTCGTCCATCTTTTCCTTGACGGCTTAAGTTCTTCACTTTCTCCTGCAAGGTGAGCAAGGAAGCAACCAAAGGCATTATCTTTACTGGATAGAACTCCGGGGACATTTTCCCATACGATAATTGATCGTTGTTCGTTGTTTGCTGTTCTGACTGAATCAATGACATTTGCCAACTCCACGAATGATAATGTTAATTGTCCCCGTTCATCGCCCAACCCATTGCGCAGACCTGCAATACTGAATGCCTGGCAAGGTGTTCCGCCGACCAAAATATCGGGGGCATAGACTTGATTTGCTGCAACCATCCCGGCAATCCTCGTCATATCCCCCAGATTTCGGACATAAGGCCAGTGATATTGCAGTACCGCGCTGGGGAATTTTTCGATTTCACTGAACCAAGCTGGAGACATTCCTATCTGCTCCCACGCCACGCTTGCAGCTTCTATACCCGAACAAACAGAGCCATAGACTATGCGCACAAGCATTCCTGCCGAATTGCATTTTTCTTTATGCATGGGAAATTCCTAGAATTGGAGAGCTGAACAGGAATTGGAGAGCTGAACAGCTACAAAAGTGAAAAGGCTTTATCAATGACCTCATCGTTATAGGGCTGACTGCCATTTTCTACGGTAATAATGGCTTTGATGAGCTTTGTCATGAATATCTGATTAAATACATCAACAACCTGAGCGCCAGTCGTTCCCATGTCTTTACATACCCGGTTAATATAAGCATCAGTATTATTTTCATTAGAGGGAGCCCAGCGTGAAATAATGCCGCTGACAGTATTAATACCGTACTTCCTGTTATAATTTCTGATAACCTTCACTATTGCCCGAATACCATACTCAGGGCTGACAAACTGACAGAAAGATTTGTCAGTACGGTGTGATTGAGGGACCAATCCTTGCCAGTCATCACCCCAACGAATATTGCCGGGGTTATTATTTCGAATACCTCTGCTCATTCTTTTATTCCTGCTTTACGATTCAAGGTCCCGCGCATCCATTGGCCGAAAAAGTCTGTTCCCAGATAACCAATAATGACGCTGCCGATGTAAGCCAGGTCCGTGCTCAGATTTAAAAAGACGAGTAAGTCACGAATGAACCACGCAATTAATGCGCACATCATTGCGTCAATAATTGTCTTCCAGAACTTACCCCCGTTATATCTACCCCTGAGATAAGCCATTAAACCGGCTAAGGCCGCACCGATACCTTGCTCTTTGACTGATAGCAGCCATAACCATAGCTGCATCCAGATGTCAGGTTGCTTGTCCATGAGTTTCATATCCACCCCCGTTGGGGATTAAGTCCCCGCGAGTACGGGAGTGAGAAAAATTCACTGTGAAAGCAGGTCTATTAACCCTTTACAGTTTTCAGTTGATAAATCGAAAGAAACAATCTCGTTGCCCATATGTGATAGCTGTAATTTCTTAACCCCTGATCTTTCAGCTATGATATCTAGGCTATAAATTGATGGCTTACACAGCGTAATGCCTGTTTCTATTGATATTGTTTTATTAATGAGGTCATTCATGGGAATACTCTCAGAACTTAATACATTGTTGGAAAAGATCCCGCTCTGGAAACGCCTACAAACCATCCCATCAGATGTTGATGATTTAAAGAAACGAGTAGCCGAACTCGAATCGAAAATTAACTCATCATCGGGAGATAAATGCCCCAAATGCAGTGAAATGAGCTACGAGCTTGACAGGACGGAGCTCGATCCTACGTTCGGAGATTTAGGCGTTCAAAGGGATGTGTACCAGTGTGCTAAATGTGGTTATGAAGCTTTTAAGCAGCGCTCACTCAGTTAACCCTTTTGTAAAATGCAAAAAGCCTCGCGAGAGCGGGGCTTGGGAATTGCAGACATAAAAAAACCCCGTGAGTACGAGGATTATTAATTCAATAAGCTGTGTGACAGGGTTATTACTCTTACACTAATGCTATATAAGAAAATAATATTTATTAAAATAATTTAATTCCGTATTTTTATTCCAGAAGCTAAGAGAGCTTTTTTACAGTCCTGAATACCTTCGTTATAGCCCGCATCATAAAAACCATCGGGCGGAGATTTGCAGATAGGTAAAGATATGGCAATATTTTTCCTCTCTGATTGCGCACCCGATAAAAACAGTTTCCACATTAATTGAGCGCCAGGGTTCTCATATTTGATATCAGTTTCGTTGTCAGAGTAAGAAAAATACATCCCATGCTTTGTTTTACAAGATAAAGATACATCACTGTAATATTTATCCATAAATAGCTCAAACCTGCGCTTTATTTCATGAATATTCACTTTTATCTCTCTCGATTGACAGGCAATAAAGCATGGCAAGCCTTAAAAACAGAAAAACCCGCACTTAGGCGGGTCTGAATATTCTTTAGTGAGCATAGCTACAATTCCCCACTATTTAGAGAGATTACGCCAAGTTTATGCAAAACGCAAGCCCTCTCTTTTTTATTGCGCTACTTTGCTAAATTCAGATGCTGCTCTGCTTTCCTCAATGTCGCATTTCGCCACCAGCTTTTCATAGAATGGCTTCCAGTTACGTGACCAGCTTGATTGGGTTAACTCTGGCAAAAGAGCCTTGATTGCCGTATATGCTACTGAGGATGGCACCCGGCTATAACCGCGCCCCGTACAACGCTCACAGATTTTGATCACCGGTGCACCCGTAGCTTTCGTTGCTTCACGATCAACGACTTTCCCGGTCCCATTACAACGGCAACGGCTGGATATAACCCCTTTACCACCGCAAGGAGAGCAAAGTTCATCTACACGCTCCGTTTCTATCCGTTGCTCTATCACATTCTTATATCCGGCATATTTAATCACATCACGCCGAACGGATATTAACCCGCGCCCATTGCAATGTGAGCATGTGCTGGTTGTGGCGGCTGATCGGGAATATTCTTCAAAAGCCATTTTTGCCAATATCACCAGGCATTTTCCTAACTGGCGCCCACTCGCTTTGATGATGAGTTTGGGTACCTGGCGTTTGGCATACAAAGTCAGCTGCTCAACCGTTCTAACGGTATCTTCATTACTGACGCCGTGTTTGCCGAAGAACGCCGCCATTCCAAATTCAGCCTTAGATTCGGCCATACCCAAGGCCGCCATAATATCCGTACCCGTGATCCGGTCTGTTGATGTGCATTTAGACGAATGATTGATTGCCAGTCCTTTTGGACTGAAATGTTTTAGTGCTGATTCTAATTTCATGCGGCACACTCCCCCACCAGATTCAGGATAATCTTGTCGGTCAGTTCTGAGCGGTCATGAAATCGCTCTTCGGACAGTACCCACTTACAAACCTCTATCGCTTCCTGACGGTTCATAGCCGGGGTGATTGCCAAACGCCCCTCAAGATAATCTTCCCGGTCATAGATATAATTTCTCTCATCAATGCCGTATCCACCGGGATCAAGTTCTTTAGCAGCCACATTGCGCATCTGATACAACCAATCCCAATAAAGGAACTCACGAATAACATCAGACAAGGTGTGCGGCTCTGGGAGTTGTTCAGTGAAACCCTTGGCCGTCGCCTGGCGTAATTTATCCGTTTCATTAATACGATCACCATGCATACACCCTTCTGCTTGCTCTTTCTCGTTCCAGTAGTAGAAAGGTTCATAAATTTCTGCCAGCTCCCCCACCAGCATTAATTTTTCTGGTTCGGTCAGTTCCAGCGCAGCCTCATAACTTGCAAAAGAAGCCCTGACCTTGGCCGCCTCCTTGATCTGTTCTTTCGCCCGGTCGATATAGCCTTGCGGGTTATCCATACTTATCGTGCCAAGCGCAATCTGGAAGACATGTGCACCCGACCTCATCAGGTAATCGGAATATTTTTTCTGCGCCTCTTTAGGGGTGATTTTCAGTTTCTTCAACGCTTCCTCGGCGGCGTCAAGATGTGCGGGCTCGTTGGTTTTAATGACTGCCAATACCCACAGATAAGCATCCACCTGTTTGTTTCCGGTAATCTTGCGCTGAACCGGTAACGGTTTCACCGTTGCCAGTGCCGTGCCGTAGCTTGGTTCAGGAATGGCAAATAGCGCCTTATGTTTTAAGTTATCAGTCATCTTCATTAGTCCACCCATTTCTTAAAAGACAGTTCACGCACTTCATCACCGTTAACAAGTACGTCATTGAAATCACCGTGATCAGGCCAGCGAATACTGACCGTTTCTACATCGTTTTTGGCAACGAGATTGCCCCTGGCACACTCAAACGCTGCCGCGTGCCCTGTAGCGGAATGCAAGTCCATATCAGCGAAAATAATTAAATGTTTAACCCCTTTCGGTACCCGGAATTTCCCCATAAATCCCGCATTCATAGTCGGCCAGGTGTTGCAACCGTATATCTGTTTACATGAGAGAGCGGTTTCTATGCCTTCTGTGATCCCCAACGTTGATGAAACGGGAAACATGCGGATGGCAACAGATCCTGTGTGCTTTAAATAATCATCAGACTGTAGGGAATACGTCTTTTTGGCGATATCCATATTGGCTTTTTTATCACCCTCTAATAGCGTCCTGTGCAGGTAACAAAGCGCACCTTTATCATCCGTCGCCAGAGAATATATAGCCTGAAAAGCTTTCATTCCCACAGGCTGATGAGGGCAATACCGGATTTGTTCCGCGGGTAAACAGTTAATCCCCCGGTTGCGTAAATAACTTTCGGCTGACGTTCCGCGCAAATTCACCAGAGTGGCATACTTCCTAATCACCCTGTCACGAAATAATGACCGGTCATCTTTATTGATGGAGTCTTGAGCGCTTTCGGGCTGATAGGCATACGTATTGCCAATAATTTCATCCACTTCTTTTGCCTGAGTTTTAAAGTCTTTCTTCTGAGTCAACCGGAGCAGCGTCCAGCCATCACCCGAATTACCACAGCTACAAATAAAGGTTCCCCGTCCGCCTTGATCATCACAGCGATACCTGCCTTTCCGTCCACATATCGGACATTTGCCTTTGTAGTGCTTTTTCCCTGTGATGGGGGGTAAACCGTAATGCTCAAAAACTATCGACCATTTTCCGATAACGGCATCCGTTGTTTTCATAAGCTACCTCCCTGCGTGGCTAAACTGAGTTGTTTTTTCTCCTGACTCTTCGCGTGAGCAATCAATCTCCATTTGATGAAATTGTTCACTTCCGGGGTGATTTCTACCGGGTGGTCGTGTAAGCCGTTCGGGTACTCACTGAATTTGCTTCTAAAGGTATGCGCACACCAGCCATCACTAATGGGTTTCCCCTGATTAGCTCGCTGGCGCTGGTAATACTTGATTTGTGACCACCAGCTTTGACGCTCTGCCTTGCTATAGACGCGATCCTTGCCGCTGAGCTTTTTCAGTCCACGCGAGCGATCCACTTCCACATCTTCACCGCTTAAGGGCTTAAACCCGCATTTCGGACAAACGTAGACGCCTGCCGGCTTCATAAAGTGACAACTGGGGCACTCCTTCGGCAGCTTTTCAACTTTGTCGCTGTCGATACTGCGAGAAGCCTCTTTCATGCCGTCATTTTTGGACGGTAATTCGTCATATTCGATATCATCGGGATAACCGAGGCGATGAACTGAACCACTGTGATCAAAGATCATGCAGGTTTTTTTACCCTGAGCGGTTCGCAATCCGCGCCCAAGACACTGAACCCATCTGATCTCTGATTTAGTCGGGCGGGCATAAATGATGCACCGGACGTCACTATCAAATCCCGCTATTAACGTACCGACACTTACCAGGATCTTTGTTGCGCCCTGTTCAAACCGATGGATGATGATCTGCCTCTCTTCCGGGGGCGTTTCAGCAATGATTACCTCGGCATTGACCCCCGCTTTATTAAATTCGACCGTGATAAAGTTGGCATGGGCCACGTTGACGCAAAAGCAGATCGTTGGCTCATCGTTACCGTTCACCAGCCAGTTCCTGACGATATCGCCCACCAGCGTTGAATCACCCATAATTTCGGCCAGCTGGTCCTCTTTGTAATCCTGCCCAAAGTCATTATTGGAAGTTACTTTTACGCCTTTCAGGTCCGGCCTGGTGGGAGCATAAAATTCATAGGAACTGAGTTCGCCTTTAGCGATAAGCTCCTTCATCGTGGTGGGTTTTAAAAGCTGCTGGTAGTAGCTTCCCAGAAAGGGGGAAAATGGCGTTCCTGACAGACCGACAACCTTTACTCTTGTGTTCTCTGCAAGATATTGAATCACTTCAAGCAGTTTTTTACGGCGCAAATGGGCCTCGTCAATGATCAACAAGTCGATGTTGTCTGGCATGTCACGACGAATAAGCGTGTCAGCCGATGCAATCTGAATTAGCCGGTTCGGATCATGGGGCTGGTAATCCCGCCACACGTAGCCAATTTCTTCCTCCGGCAGTCCGTACTGAATGAATCGGGTAGCAGTCTGACGCACCAGAGTTAAGTAAGGCGCGACAAACATCACCCGCATACCGCGAGAGACGAAACCGGCTGTAATGAATGCCGATAAGCCGGTTTTACCACTTCCTGTGGGCGCATATACCATGAATGTACTGTGCTGTTTCCAGTTCTGGCGCAACATAGCCAATGCCCGGCTCTGAGTTGTGTTTGGGGTTATCGTCAGCATGCTTTGCCTCCCTGTTCCCTTAAGGCGGATTCAGTGACATAATCGCCTGTGGGTACTGAATTCTGAGAGGTGCCTGTTGCAAGAACCGAATCAGACGCGCTCGCTAAAGTATCGCTGTTCGGTTTCTTGCTCCCTTCTGAATATTTTTTTATCAGTTCGCGAGCGATATTCTTCTGTCTGCCTGTTAAGTATTTTCCACACCGAAAATAGCGGCTGAGTCCGTTGATAAAATCGTATTCCCATCGGGTCAGCCCAGAACAAAGAAGCCGCTCTAATTCCAAAATAAGTTTCTCACTGGTTTCCATCGTATTGTCCTCTGTTATTCCACTTTGCCAGGAACACAGCCCTGACGGATATCAATTTAGCCATTTAGCCGTCCAGACGTATTTCGGCTTTATCCCCCTATAGTGATCTTCTATAAGATCGGAGTTGTTTTCCTTGGCTGTGCCTTCCCTAACACCCCTTTCAAAGATCACCCCCCTTACCCCCCTAGAAAGTTTTCCCCTCTTCCCCAAAACATTCAGACGTCCAAACATCCAAATAACTTTTCAAACTTTCTTCTCATTCACTAACTGAGGCTTGTCTGTATAACCCAAGCTCGCTCTGGCATACTTCGTCACAAATTCGCGTAGCCTGATGTTTGCATGGCGCCGGGCGGCATTGTCTTTACGATACGAAATTTGTTCTTCATCCCACGCCGCTTGATAAACCTCAGCATATTTGACTGCGATTTTCCCGCGAGTAGCCGGATCAAGCCTCAGCAATATCTCCTGTATCCAGTCACCATCGGACGGATAAAAATACGAAGGCATTGATACCTTTGCCCGTTCAGAGGACATGATTGACACTGTTACGATACAACTTCTCGTTATATTCAAGTTTTCCGTTCGTCAGTTTCTCAAGCTTAAGTGCAGCTCTTTCTGGGATGATTTCTTTCCACTGCCCAACAGCCTGATCACTGATCAACATAGCGTTAGCCACTTTTCTCTTAGAACCGAAATATGAAATTACACTTGATTTCAACATTGATTTGCCTTACCAACTAAATTAAAATTTAGTTTAATAAACTTTAAATTAAATTCAAGTATAATTGATAAAATTAAGTACTGCTAGGGGTCTATATGCAATCAATCGATAAAGTAATGACAATTGGAGAAAGAATATACTCGCTCCGCAGGGGGCTTGAGTTAACCCAAGTTCAGGTAGCTGAAAAGATAGGTGTATCAATGGCTGCCGTGTCGCTGTGGGAAAAAAACAAAGCAAGCCCAAGCAGTGAAAATCTCCAAAAAATAGCGCAGGTTCTTCAATGCAGTGTTTCTTGGCTTCTCGATGGAGAAGATTCTGCTGATAATCAAGCCACTACTTATACTATAGGTAGCTGTAGCAGCTACAGGATACTTAAAATACTTGATCTGCTTCCTGATAAAGAAAAAGCAAAAATTATTGAATTTGCTGAGGAGTTACTTTCAAAACATGCCAAAGCACTAGAGAATGAATTAAATAAAGTTAAAAAAAATATTAATAATATATAAAACAATCAGTTATGAATTAAAGTGCAAAAATTTAAAAAATAATTGATTTTTGCACTTGAAATTCAAGTAAACTTGATCAATAGTGTTATTAGAACTGGTGACACTATATGAGGATGTAAAAAAATGACTGATTCTCACTTGGAAAAAGCCCGTACAATCGCAGGCACATTGGAGTTGCTACAAGAGTTTTCTGTTCAACAACAAGAACCTGGCAAGCGTTCACTTGTAGATATGGTGATTTTGGAAAAGATAACTGAACTGAATTCGGTTCTAATGACTCTTGATAACGATCGACATATAAGCAAAATTGAAGACGCTATTCTATAAACTCATTTTATTAAAATAAAGGACTGATAGCGATAAGGCTACACAACTAAAAAATTATCAATAATAACTTCAAACCGATTATGAGGTAAAAGGTGAAACTCAATAAAAAAGGGCAGGGAGCAATGGCAAGTATCAAACTATAAGCGGGATTTAAAATGGCTCTGGTGTTTGATTGGCGTCACCACCAGAGCCTGAACAACAATAATTGAGGTGCAATTACTATGTTCAATACAAATAGTACCACAAAGACTTTCATTTTTGCAGTCACAAAACACGCAGGCACTGAACAACTCATTGTCAAAGTTAAGTGTGTAGCTGAAAGTTATCAGAAAGCCAAAGATGCATTAACTGAAATGCTGTCAGAATATTCCATCATATGGATGGGACAGTTAACTACAGCGAGCATCTAATTATGAACATCAGCAAATCAACTATCAATTTCGCAAACCGCCGCAACATCGACATCGAAATGATCAACATTGATGGAGTGGATGTAGTTTGGTTCAGCCAAATAGAAGATGGTGAAGTTTCAGGTGAATCGATGTTTGTAATGTTCAATAATCAAAATAATTTGACGTGGAAAGGAAATATTTATTTACCGCGAGCAATAAAAGAGGAAATACCGTCCACTATATTGTCAGAGAAACAACTGAAAGAAATGATTAAATTCTTAAAAAAAGAATTACCAGATGCTTGTATGTAATTACTTCTCCACACTGGGAAGCAATAGAGAATTAACCATGTTTAAGATAATTGTAACAACTAAAAACTATCACACAGGGCGGATAACAACAGAAACTTTTCGCAACAAATACAAAACATATCAAGGAGCTGAAAAAGCTGCTAGGGGAATGCGCCGGGTTTGTATGCCAGATAGCAAAACTATTACTGAAACAGTTGATGCTGATGTCGTAGAGGTGAAACGCACTTAATATAACATTATCTTCTTTATTTAGTTAAGAGTGAAAAGTCAAAATTAATTTTTAAATAATTACATGAGGGTATGAATATGGAAATATGGTTTAAGCAGTTTGAATCCCACGGCAGAAAAATTTTAGTCGAGAAAGTTGAGGATAACGAAACAGAAAAATTGGGCATTAAAATACGCTGGCAAGAGGATTTTGGTGAGATATCGATTGGTCCTTGGTTTTCATTTAATGACGATATTTACAAACATGTAGTACGGCTTCGTGATGCCGTATTCAATAAAACTAAGCAAGTTGATATTGATAATGTAGTCAGGGAAATATTAGAAAGATTAGAATTATTACCATAACTTCCGACAGGGAATTAAATAGAGGATTAAATTATGTCGAAGAAATTAACAAGAGATTTAAAGAAAGAAATAGTTAATAACGCGTTATCATCTGCTGGAATATCTGAATGCTACGCCCAATTGGGGCGAGAAAAGGACCAACTCGCAAAAGACGTCCGAGTTGCCGCGTTGGGAGGGGAAGAAAAAGCCAAGCATTATAATCGCGTATACGATAAAGCACTTGAAGATATTAAGGAGTTACAAGTTAATATTGACAGACATATTCATATTTATAATGTACTTGCGGATGGCATATATACCGCCTTTGGTGGACTCCAGCCGGGACAATTATATTACGGCAAAGATGACCTAGGAAAAGACATTAAGTTAATAACGCCCACGCAAAATCATTGTCGTTTTCCAGCGGACCATGAACTCTCTATTCGTTTTACGGAGATAGAAAAAAAATCAAATGAGCTAAACAATAAGAAAGATGAAATAAAAAATAACGTTTACGCTATTTTAAATTCAGTTACTACAACAAAGCGACTTATTGAAGTCTGGCCGGAAGCGAAAGATTTAATTCCCTCTGAGGATATTAGAAGTATAAACACTTCATTATCAGTAAAAGTTGAAGATTTAAACAAAATGATTGGCATACCCAAAATCGAGGATTAAAAAATGTCAGAAAATAAAAAACACGTGCACGCTGAATTAATGTTGCAATATGCACAAGATGCGTTGAAAACTGATGAGCCGTGGAAAATGTGGGAATATAGAGACAAAGACGGTGATTATATTTGTGAGTGGAAAGAATTGAATTATACTCCGAAATGGGGTTTATGCCGCGAATATCGGCGAAAGACTGAAATCACTGTCGGCAAAGTGAGTTTTCCGAAGCCTGTTGATTATGAGTTAAATAACGGAGATAAATATTATTCTATAATTGACTCAATGTCATATGATGAATGCGGTCCGCTCATTTGGTTCGGAGATAATATTGATGTTTTATATCTTAATAACAGATGTATTCATTTAACGGAAGAAGCAGCTAAACAGCATGTGGAGGCGCTAATTAAAATAAACAAGGGTGAGTTTTAAGTATAAACTCTGATTAACTCAGTAACTGATTAGATTTTATTACAGCTCAATGGCTGAGGATTATCTCAGCCTGAAATCAGGATTGTATTTATGAGTAATCAAACATTAATTGAGCGATACAGAAACCGTTTAATAGCAGCAAAACTCGATGCAATGATGAAAAAGACAGGTAGTTATTGTATTGCTGTTAATCTTCACGATAACTCTATGTGTACTATTGAATTGTCGGAAGAGATATTAAAGAAAGCCCTGCATGTATTTTTCGAAGCACCTGTTTATGACGAATATAAACGAGAGAGAGCCGATAACTATATTTTAAATAGCTATACCGATTATCTGTCAAAACATTGGAAGTTAACAAGGGAAGGTGATGACTTCATGAGTGCACTTATTAAGTTAATTGCAGAAAGAGCTAATCACAGTGGATTTTCACCAGAATACATATTCCAGTAAGTAGAGGTTTAGCAATGGATATCACTTATTTTAATTTCTCACAAAGAGCTATTCAAAGTGAGCGTGAAGAAAAATATGAGACAGCGGCTATTTTTTGGAAAAAAGTCTCTGAACATGCAAAACATTCAAGTAATCGTAAATGGGCTGAATATCGCTCTGAATTGAACTCAAAGCGTCATTCGTTACATGAGCGTCATCAACAATGGCAGGCAGATAACAAGCGACGTCGCAAAGAAGATGGAGAAACGAAGCGGCTGGCGGGTGCGATAAAGACTCACATTGATAAAGAAAATGATAGCGTCAGTATAAAAAATACTCAGCAGTTAATACAGAAAGCTAAGGAGCTTGAAGAATGTGGGATGTTTAGGAGGGCGAGTGAAGTTTATAGCGAGGCTATTGATCGTGCACTGACTGATAAAGAGAGAGAACGTTGCACTATTGATGCCAAACGTTGTGCAAGAAAAGCCCGGCTACCGCATCACTGTGAGAGATAGTAATGAAGAATTTCCTCACCTATTGTTTTTTAATATTTACCATGTCTGTAATTGTTGGTTTTGGATTCGCTGGTGGTATTATTTCTTTCTTTAGTTACATTGAATTTTTGAATAAAGCGTTACAATGAAAGAGGTGATTTATGGCTGCACGATTAGAAATTATTATCTCGTATAATAAAGAGTTAAATAAACATTATGTCGAATATTCTACAGATGTAAGTCAAGATATTACAAATGAGGAAAGAAAAACTATTGCTCAATTGAGAAGTAAATTATTATCTTGCATGGACAATGAATATATTAGTAGTAATCAGAGTTGCATTCATTAAATGTTTAATATTATCTGAAATTAAAGGTAACTATCATGACTAAAAATACAGAGTCTTTAATATCCGCATGTCACGAATTATCAAGAGTAGCAAGCTGTGACGATTATTTAATTCTAAATGATATTGCTGATAAGTTGAAATTTCTTCGTAAAGAACGTGACAGATATGAAGAAATGTTTATTGATTCTTGTTGCGGATTAGCTTCAATAGCTGATGCGGTAGGAATTAGAGAAGAAGATGACACAGGTTCACCAGGACAAGTAATTGCGCAAATTAAATCAATAGCACTCAAATCTCGCATTGAGGGTATTAAATATGCTCGTGATAGATTAATTGCAGCTTATTTGTCAGGATTCATAGATAAACAAGAGTCAGACGTGCGAGATGTAGCAATGATGATTGATAGCTCTATAAAAGAGATTCAGTTGGAAATAAATGATTGCTGGGTAACTGATAATTTCGGTGATGAATGGCTTAACAGCGGAGATAAATAAATGAAGTTATTCGAAAGTTGGCGCCGCTATCTTAGTCACATTGCAGCAATTATATTGGAGTAAATAATAATGATAGAAATACTGAAAGCTGGATGTATTGAACCTATTCACTTTGATTTCGATACTCATTATTTTGATGATATAGATGACGGAACCAATATACTTGATAAATATGGTTATGCTGTTAGCGCAGGAAGTAATGGTTCGGTTGACGTTTGGGTAGATGATGACTGTAATTTTCGGGGTGAGTTTTCAAGATTCTATATTGTAATTAACTCTATTAAAACTTCATCAAGAAATGAGTTAATGTTGTGGCTGAATGAGTATATTCAAAAACAATATTAATAGAGCAACAATGAACGATTATTTAACTTTAAAGAAGGTGAATGATGAAAAACGATAAATACGAATGCGCAAAGCGTAAATGTAAACATATTCATTATGACCGTGAGCGTATTTACATAAAAGACCCTGAGTGCTCATATGCGAAAATTAGTACATGTCCAAAGTGTGGACATAATGAATTCTATATCTTTAATGTAAGAGAAGTGAAAAGAATTGAATATACAGTTTGTATTGACACAGGAGAGCGTTTTGAATTTGAAATACCTTCTTCTTTCAATTTGAATTTTTTAGCCGAAGAGTGTGCAGAAGATTATTTCCATCTTCAAGATAGTGAAAATTGGCCGAAAGAATTCCACATTTGGGTTGATGATGCATTTTTCGGAATATTCGAAGTACATGCAGAAGTATCTTTTTCAGCAAAGAAAATTGATGATAAATAATAAAGAGGAGATATGACAAATAATTTATTTCACATCACACAAATAGTGGCTTCGGTCTGGGGTGATCCATCTGATATCACTGATGCTGTCTGGAATGCCGGTTACAGAAAAGCCGATAGAACACCAGAAGATATGGTGTTGGTGACACTTAAAGTCATCGAGGATTCTTATTACAGCGACATTGTGTATAAGTATTGGCCCAAAGACTTAGAAGCCGTACTTGCTGCTGAACTGAATTTCTTGATTGATGATTTGGTCTGGAATGATAAAACAACGCCGGCAACAGTGGCAAGGATAATTTTAGAGAACGGTTATCAAAGAGGAGATGAGAAATAAATGGAAGAGTCTGAATATATTACTACACGCGAGCTGGCTAAAAAATTACGGGTTACGCCACACACTATCAGAACGTGGTGTGGGGATGGGAAACAGAAAAAGGAAGGTTTCCCAAAACCCAGATTTCGTGGAAGAGAAAACAATTTCGCTAAGAAGGACATTGAGGACTGGGAGAACGGGAAACAATTTTAGTCAGCTTCTTCCACCAGCTCTCATATGCCTCTCTCTGTTCGCTCAGGTAGGTGTGCTTATCGTACACCTGCCACACTCCCGGCAGTTTATGACCTATCATAGTTTCAGCTACATGGGGCGGTGTTAATTCAGAAACCCCGGTACGCATAGTTCTACGCAAGTCGTGGATTGACCAGTGTACATGGGGATCGAAATAAGGTGCCATCTTTTTGTTAAGCCTTTCAATGATGTGTTTATGTGATCCCTGAGCGAAGGGTTTGTCACCAGAGACAATAAACAGGTATTCGTTCCCATGATTTAATTTCTTTGTCTGCTCAATTAGTTCTTTGGCTTCGGGGATAATCGGCCTAACAATGGTTTTTTTAGATCTTCTCCCTGTTTTATGGTTTCCTGGAGGAATAGTCCAAATATTTTTTTCATAGTCAAAATCAGTGACTTTTGCTTTCAGTAACTCACCAATCCGGCATCCAAATAACAAACACAGTTTTACCATCAGTGCGTTGCGTGGGTTATATTTAGACGCATTAATAATATGAAATAGAACCACTAGCTCCTCTTCACTTAATGTCCTCTCTCCCATATCAGAATCGATATCAATGTCCGCATCAGGCTCCTTCCCTTCTAAATCACTCGGTGCCACATCAGATAACGGTGTGATACTGGTCATCCCTCTCCTGACAGCCCACTTATGCGCCTTCTTGGAGTATGTCAATATACGCGCTCCGATTGATGGGGTTCGCTTTGCGACGTCTTCAATTAAAGCAAGCCAGACATGAAGTGTCACCTCGTCATGGGGCAACTTACCAATTTTGGGGAAAACATAAATCTCGAAAGAGCGTAAGATTTCATCAGCCATGACTCGCGAACCTTCCATTACGGTTTTCCACCATTCCCGAATAAGCGTTTCCACAGTGACGGCACTCAATGCAGATTCTTTTCGAACGCGTTTAACTATTTTTGGATTACGATGCTGCTCCAGTTCCCCGCGATAAGAAATCACAGCATCACGAGCATCTTTTAAGCTCGTTGCGGGATACGTGCCGATATCAATCCGATCCCCTTTCCCATCCCATCGATATCTAAACTGAAATATAATTCTTCCTTTCGGGGTAACGCGAACAGAGAGACCATCTCTATCTGATTTGGTAATCATTTTTTCTTGTGGCTTCCCGCTGGTGGAGCGCAGCCATGAATCAGTAATTGCCATATTAATTTTCCTCAAAATAATACAGCTCTTAATGTAGTTTATGTACACCGGCATGTACATAATTTTCATGACACAGGGTGATTATCTATGATTATCACTGACTAAGACAAGCCGATAAAAAATAAATTTCAATTTAAAATCAATAAATTAATTTAATTTTCATGACTAAAAATGACTATTGATGTCGGGTGATGATTATAACAGGCCATTTTGGAATAAAATGGCCCACTATGCTATTGATACCGCTATCCGTTACTACCAATTGTCGCTGTCATCCGAATTTGACGGTTATCGCTGATTTCAAGATTAGATAAAACCACTAATTGAGGCAAAGTTCTACGCAAGAAACGCGATAACAGCGGGCGTAATGCATGATTAACCAGCAATACTGGAGGCGCGCCCAACATTTCCTGACGTTGTAGTGCTTCCGTCGCCTGCCGTTGCAAATTATCCGCTAATCCGGGTTCCAGACCACCACCATTTTGCAACGCCTGAATTAACAAACGCTCAAGGCTCGCATCCAATCCGATGACCTGAATTTCCTGCGCTCCGGGGAACCACTGTTGAGCAATTGCCCGGCCAAGCGCGATTCTGACCAAAGATGTCAACTCATAGGGATCAGTTTGTCCAGGTGCGTGTTCAGCCAAGGTTTCAATAATTGTCCGCATGTCCCGGATAGGTACCTGTTCGGACAATAGATTTTGAAGCACTTTATGCAAGGTTGTCAGATTAACAACATCAGGAATAAAGTCCTCAGTCAGTTTAGGCATCTCCTGACTAACTCGCTCAAATAGTTGCTGAGCTTCCTGACGGCCAAACAGTTCATTGGCATATTGAGTCAACAGATGAT
The DNA here is from genome assembly GCF_003545805.1 of Photorhabdus sp. CRCIA-P01. Classification (GTDB taxonomy): domain Bacteria; phylum Pseudomonadota; class Gammaproteobacteria; order Enterobacterales; family Enterobacteriaceae; genus Photorhabdus; species Photorhabdus antumapuensis. Next base: position 156,936 of record NZ_NMQR01000001.1, read on the forward strand.
TCATATGGGTCGCAACCACCGTACTGGCTGCAACCACTGTGTAGCCCTGAACCTGAGCTTGCTCTCTGAGGCTATCATCAATCCAAACCGCAGAGAGCCCAAACGCCGGATCTTTCGTGATATCACCTTGTAATTCGCCTACTGCGCCACCGGGGTTAATCGCCAGCCAGCGCCCCGGATGAGCTTCACCACGACCAATTTCTACCCCTTTCATCAAAATACGGTAGCCAGCCGGAGCCAGTTCAAGGTTATCCCGGATATGAACTACGGGGGGTAAATATCCCATCTCCTGAGCAAATTTCTTACGAATTCCGCTGATTCTCCCCAGTAATTCACCATTCTGACGAAAATCAACCATCGGAATCAGACGATAACCGACTTCCATACCCAAAGGATCTTCAAGCTGAACATCGGACCATGAAGCTTCTGATGTCTGTTGCTGCTCTTCTATTTTTGGTTTTTCTGCATTTATCGTCGGCGCATCAGTACGGCGATATAGATACCAGCCAAGACCGGCCAATGCCGCAGTAAACAACAGGAAAACAAAATTGGGCATTCCCGGTACCATGCCCAACAATCCAAGAACACCCGCACTCAACATCATCACTCTGGGATTGTTGAACAGTTGAGTCACCATCTGCTGACCAACATCCTGGTCCGTTGCCACGCGGGTAACAATAACACCAGCCGCAGTAGAAATAATAAGAGCAGGTAATTGTGCAACCAAACCATCACCAATGGTTAACAGGGTATACGCTTCTCCCGCATCCCCCAAACTCATACCATGTTGGGCTACACCAACAATTAAGCCACCAACAACGTTGATAACCAGGATCATCAATCCCGCAATCGCGTCGCCACGCACAAACTTACTGGCACCATCCATCGAACCATAAAAATCCGATTCCTGCGTCACTTCAGCACGGCGTTTCTTCGCTTCTTCTTCACCAATTAATCCAGCATTTAAATCGGCATCAATTGCCATCTGTTTACCCGGCATACCATCCAGCACAAAACGAGCGCCCACTTCGGCAATCCTTCCTGCACCTTTAGTAATGACCATAAAGTTAATCAATACCAAGATGATAAATACCACAATACCAATAGCGAAATTGCCACCAACCAGAAAATGGCCAAATGCCTCTACAACGTGCCCCGCCGCCGCAGAACCGGTATGCCCTTCCAATAAAATGATACGGGTTGAAGCTACGTTAAGAGATAAACGCAATAACGTGGAGAACAACAAAATGGTCGGAAATGCGGCAAAATCTAGCGTACGTCGGGTAAACATCGCCACCAGCAACACCATGATTGATAGCGCTATGTTAAATGTAAACAGCAAATCAAGCATGAATGGCGGCAATGGCAATACCATCATCGACAAAATCAGGAGGATCAATACCGGCCCGGCAAGCATTTGCCATTGCGAGCCTTTCATATTGCCCGGTAAACGAAGTATAGAGGCCAGATTAGCCATGACGATTATTTTCTCCAGCAAAATCCAGTGCTGGCGGCACTGGCAGATTTTCAGGTTTCTTCGGCTTCAAGCCGCCTTCCCGTTTCCAACGTTTCAATTGGTAGACCCAAGCCAGAACTTCCGCGACGGCTGCATAAAGTGTCGCGGGGATTTGCCCGCCAACTTCACTATGGCGATAAAGCGCCCTGGCAAGCGGCGGCGCCTCAAGTAATGGAATACGGTTTTCTGTACCTATTTCTTTAATCCGTAATGCAATAATCCCCGCGCCTTTCGCCAATACTTTCGGCGCACCCATCGCTTTTTCATCATATTTCAGCGCAACAGCATAGTGAGTCGGGTTGGTGACAATTACATCCGCTTTCGGTACATCCGCCATCATACGCTGACGGGCAGCCGCCCGTTGTTGCTGACGGATACGCGCTTTAACATGTGGGTCCCCCTCTTGTTCTTTAAATTCATCCTTTATTTCCTGCCGAGTCATTCTCAGCTTTTTCAAGTGGCTGTATATCTGGTAAACAACATCGAAAGCCACCATCGGTATCAACATGAAAACCACCACATAACCGGCGAATATCAGCATTTGCATAGCATCATCCAGTGCCAACAGTGGCGGTTGAGCTATGAGCCGTAACATGGCAGGCCAATTCATCCAAAGGAACAAAGCGGCGCCAATACCGACAAATCCCGCTTTAAGTAGTGCTTTGAATAATTCCGCCAACGCATTCATTGAGAAAATACGTTTCAGGCCAGAAATGGGATTCAATTTTTTCGCATCAAATTTGATGGATTTGGTACTGAACACTAATCCACCCAATAGCGCCGGAGCACTTAATGCTACTAACACTAATCCGGCAAAAACCGGCAACAAAGCCAAAACAGCTTGCTGGAGCAATCTGCCAATCTGTTGAACCATCTGTCTATCATTGCTGACTACATTGTGATCAAAACTAAACCCTTCAAACACCATCAATGACAATTCATGCGTCATTGACTGACCACTCATCCAGAGCAAACTTAAACCACTGGTCAACATCAATATAGAACTCAGCTCTCTGGAGCGGGCTATCTGCCCCTCTTTTCGGGCTTTTTCCCGTTTATGGGGCGTGGGTTCTTCTGTTTTCTCAAGATCGCTATCTTCAGCCACGGCTTTCCTTGTCAGATTTTCAAACGCTATCGTTCAGAAAATAGGGAATCAAATGGCTGTTAGCATGACAAAAGAGAAAAAATCCGATGGCTGGAACAATGGGAAATTTGACCGGGTATTTGCGGGATCAAGCTCAATAGTATGAGCAATCCAAGACAACCAAATGACTGGCAGCAAATGCGATTAATGTAAGAACCCACGACGTTGTACTTTACTTAAATCGATATCATCTTAGTGAAATAGCGGAACGATTCGGTAAAGCGCCGACCCGCGTTCGTTTTCGCTGGATCAGAGATGAAAAAATCGGCAGGATGACGGTTCAGGGCTATCACGTCAGCCCGGAAAGTGGTCTGGATAAAGTGCCGGTTCATATGATGAGACTGAATCCGGCCACCGGTAATTATGAATTCTGGGAACCGGGAGAAAAATACCGGCCGACGATCTTATGGACGCCGAACGAACAGAAATTCAAAGTTCCACCCCATACCGGGAACGAGGAACAGCCGTTTATTCCGTCGCAGATAACCGTATTGCCGATCCCGGATAAAGTGGGCAGCGATATTGAATCGTTGCCAATGCCGGAAGAGAAGGATTTTCGCGATTATATTCTGATACTCCCCATCCCGAATATGCCGCCGGTGTATGTGTATTTGAGTAAGCCTAGAAGTGGATTACCACAAGATGGACACAATTATTATCCTGCCCCAAAAACAGAGGAAATTACTGGAGTTTCTGGGTTACGGTCAGCTAAGAAAAAAACTCCAAAACAAAATGGAGGTGGTAAACGGGATAGATGGGTAGATAGTAAAGGCCGCAGAATTTATGAATGGGACTCTCAGCATGGTGAATTGGAAGTTTACCGAGTAAGTGATGGTGAGCACCTTTGCTCTATAGATTATAAGACTGGGAAAGAGTTAAAACCTGCTATCAAAGGGCGAAGCATTAAACAATATTTGTGAGGTATATAATGGGATTAAAATTAAGATTAGAGTGGTTTGATAAAAAAACAGAATTGGGGGAAGGATGTGAATATTCCAAAGATTTTGAAGATGATGCTGATGTTATGGTTAGTGGATTAGGAATATCAACAGAAGATAATATAAATAACGGCGGCTTTGATGTGGAATCTAAATGGGTGAGTATTCTACAGATCCATTTCAAGCATCAAATTGATTTATCAGCTTATGATTATCAAATCTCTTTTGATTATCGAGATTTGTGGTAAACAGAGATTCAGCGGATAGTGGGATAGTGATCAATAAACCGCTATCCGTGTTTAACATAAGTTTTCGTTCCATACACGCCAGATCTTGGGTATAAATAAATGTCCGTCAACATTGAAGCATTAATTAATAATTTAGGTAAAACTTATCAGGAAATTCATAGTGAAGGATTAATTCCTTATAAAACGAAACCAAGTGGTTTTCCTGGTGACGATATTATTTGTCTGGAAATGGCAAAAGAGGGCATATTTTTAGCATTTTATCGGGAAGGAAAGCGTTTAAAGGAAATTACATTGATTTTGCTAAATGAGAAGAAACCTCTGTATAAATTTCCCAACGAATTGCCATCTCCTTTAGTGCCACTGATGACCCGGCAATGGGTTCATGAACAATTTGGTAAACCTGAAAAATCACTTTCTCCAAGGAAAAGATTAAAGAAAGATATTGGTTGGACAGAGTTATATACTCTCCTAGGTTTTCGAGTTCCAGTGAATATGCAAGTTGATTACGATCTATCTGAGCATGTCAAAGAAGTGGCATTTTTACCCCCCTCAGAAGTACGTTGGTAGTCAATAAAGGAGTTTTTCTCTTGAGAGCCAATTCATTAATCAGCAGTTTAAAAGGCTATATTGAAAATGAATTGGCTTAATTGAGAAAAGAGGTTATATAAATAATGGCGATTAACATTGAAGCATTAATAAATAGTTTAGGTAGGTCTTATCAGGAAATGACTAAAACGCTCGCTTTTACCAATATCCAAACACAAGCAATGCAAACAGTTCAGTCATATATTACCCCTTAAGTGGGATTTGAGCTTTTTGTAGAGTGCGTCGGGTGCCAGATCAGCATCATTCGGCCAGCACACTGCGCCACACTCATCAACATGCGCTTGGGCAAAGAATTTCTGCTCTTTCAGTGGCTCGAACATGGGTCCGAACAACCGATCCGCGATGCACACCTCTCCATAGGTGCCATCATCGAACGTCACCGCCAAGGTGTATTCTGGCTTTATTTCCACTTTCGTTACTCTGCGCATGATAATCACTCCAGCGGTTCAATCTTGTTGAGAGGCTGATGCTGCTCAGCCAGTTGCCAGTCATTCAGCAGATCCTGCCTGTGCTCAACCGCCCATTCGATGACCATAGCCTTTGCTCGTTTGGGCAATGAGCCTTCCATGACCTCCAAGGTTTCAATTGAGATAATAGCCTCATGTTCACCGTAGTAAGCATGGAAATGAGGCGGATTATGGTCGTCGTAGTACATCCGGATCAGGATGCCAAAAAACTCACTGATAGTTGGCATTTGTAATGGCCTGAGAAACAATGATTCACCAATCATATAATACTATTCACAGTAGCACTAAGATTGACACTACTCAACCATTAAATACGAGATATAAATATTGAGAAAGGGAGTCCTTTAGTTGGTTCATCAATCCCCAAATACGAATACCCAATATTTCTCAGATAGAACATTCACGACACTGTAGTGTGCAAGGATTAATGTTAAATGTGTTAGAGGGACAGATAGCTTATTCTCTCAAAGAGAACAAAGTCACTGAATATTTCCTGCTTAGAAATGGATATGTTAGTAACGGCTTAACCAGAATTCAGGTTATTTAAGTCAATTTCCATCCGGAAACTCATTACCACCACCCATTGAAATTATTTTCCAATTTAAATATTAGATTAAAATAATTTCAATAGTCATTCCAACCTTTATTATTACAATAGCATATTATCTCTAATATATTTCTCCATTTTATTTACAGTAAATCTAATGTTTCATAGGCTAGTACCTGATCCCCTTCATGAGATGCTCATATTATATTAATTGAAAAAATCTTATATCATCCTTTTATCACCCCAATGACTTATCCTGATTTATAATTATCTTCATGAATATCATGGCATTCTCACAATCCATCAAGCACTAGCACATATTTAATTTATCCCAAGTTAAACTTTTAATTCCTCTGGAGTTCCCTCTCTATATGGCACCAGCGTCGTTCTATCTTGCGAATCAACCGCACAATGATTATTACCGACAACAAGCATGACCAAATCGCTAGTTGCCTTAATCGCGTGATCTATTTCTCCATTCACAAAATAACAAACTCCAGGCTCTATTTCATGCTTTTCACCAGCATAAATAACATAACCCGTTCCTGCGAGTACAAATAAGATATGATGCCCTAAATGAGTATGATTCTGCATCCCTTCATTTTTGCTGAAACGAATGAGATCAGCACCAAAGCCATCAAACGAAACTAATCCCTCGCCCGTTCCCATACTGTTAACCATTTTATGGCTTCTAACCATTGTATCTACAACGAGATGTTCACCATTCCAGTGACAGAATCTATTTTTAATAAGTTCCATATTACCTTCCTTTTATCTCTACAAATAAAATTTTATTTTAAAGTAACTATCATCCCTCTTTGTTAATTGAAATAATACTATCCCTCTATCAAATAAAATAATATTTCCCAGTAAAGTTTCAATCATCACAAACTCATATCAACAAAGAAATTAACTGGTTATTAACAATATATCAAATGGAAATATGTAATTCCATAGTAGTATTTTATAAAAGCTCACTCTGTGATAGCAATCACTGTAAAACCCTTATTTTAAATTTCTTTATAGAAGATAATCCCAGTTTAAAATAATACTAGCCAAAAGTTAGGTTAATTATATTATTAAGTCAGGACAATAATGATATTAATTAAATTAACCTTTACCCTCACTAAAAATAACTATTTCAGAGAGATATAAACGCAATTTTTTATTTTAGTTCATCAAACAGATCACATTAAGCCCCAAGGCTTCAAATTCTCTAACATTTTACGCAAAATATTCCTTTATTCACTACTCAGGTCTGACATTTCATCTTTATCATAGAGGGGAACAACATAAATTGTGCTGCAAAGAAACCCCACAACCTTTGCCGAGATTGTGGGGTTTTTACCATTATTTCACCATGCTCTCTGGTTTTCCTGTTCCGCTTCACTACCTATTGTTTTGCAACCACAGATTCATTGTGAGGTAACCAGTAACGCCAATGTTCAAAAGCATATTTGGGCAATCGAATACGCAACGGTTTCTGCCCGGAAGGCCAGCAAGTACGCCAATCTATATCCTGACCTCGTAACCATAAAAATCGAGAGTCGTCTTCTGCCATATGAAGCCATTGATCTTCTTTGGTTGAAGCAGACGAAGCAAAATCCCGTAGCTGTTTCAGAAGATCCTGCCGTGATGTTGCAACAAATAATGCCCGATAGGATAACGCTGCCCTGCCAAACTGTAATGTCCAGCTAACCGCTGGCAGTTCAATGCTTTCATCGTTCTCAATAAAGTCCCCCAGCATAGCCACCATTTTTTGTAACGATGCCTGGCTATTAGCCGAGATGGGATAATAATATCCCTCCAAATTGGCTTTAATCTGTTGCTGCGCTTGAGTTGGCGCCTCCTCCAGAATGACATGGGAGTTGCTGCCACCCAATCCAAAAGAACTGAGCCCAGCGAAACGTTTTTGCCCCGCCCCAACCCGCCAGGAATTTTCTTCCGTAGCCAGTTGTAAGCGCGAATCCACACTATCCATTTCAGGATTCAAACGCTGAAACGCTGCGCTAGGTACAATAGATTTATGCTGCAACATTAATAAAACTTTAACAATACCAGCTAACCCCGCAGCCCCTTCTAAATGCCCAATGTTGGCTTTTACTGAACCAATATAGCAAGGTTGTGATATCTCTCCCGATTTATCATGGTTAAAGACTTCATTAAGCGCATTAAATTCTATGGGATCACCCAACGAAGTTCCCGTTCCATGCGCTTCAAGGTAACTGATTTGTTCCGCGGAGATTCCAGCCTGTTGCAAGCTATCTTTAACTAACGCAATTTGCTGCTCAGGGTTAGGTGAAGTCAGTGAATTAGCGCGTCCACCATGATTGACCGCCGATGCCCGAACGTATCCATAAATCGGATCCCGATCCTCTAAAGCCTGTTTTTGCGTCTTCAAGAATAGACAGACAGCTCCTTCACCACGGACAAAACCATTAGCATCCGCGTCAAAAACCCGGCAACAACCATCTTTAGATAACATTCCCGCCCGGTAATAAGCAGCCATGTTGAATGTGTTGCTCAATAGGTTAACACTGCCAACTATCGCCTGTTGGCATTCCCCGGAACGTAATGAATTCACCGCCTGAGTTAGTGCCGTCAATCCACTTGAACACGCGGTGTCAATCTGCAAACTTGGGCCAATAAAGTTGTAATAAAATGACAACCTGTTAGCCAGAAGGCAATTCAGTGTCCCTGTCGTTGCATAAGCATTTGCCATCGCCATATCGGCCGCAACCAGTTCACGATAATCATTACTGCACGAACCAATAAAAACACCGGTCTTTGATCCTGAATAGCCAAGCGGATTAGCACCACTATCTTCGATCGCCTGCCAGGTCAATTCCAATAGCATTCTCTGTTGCGGATCCATCATGGCCGCCACTCGCGGAGAAATACCAAAAAACGGTGCATCAAAACCATCAATACTATCAAGCAACCCCGCTTTTAAAGCTTTTTTAGGCAACGGAATCGCGTAAGGTTTTCCAGAGGCAAACCGATGCTCAGGAATCTCTTTTATCACACTGCGACCGGATCTTAAGATCTCCCACATTTGTTCAGGAGAATCTTCCGCCCCAGGTAATCGGAAAGCCATGCCCACAATAGCAACAGGCATCTGTTTCGTATCACCTGCACTACTTACTGAGGGAGTAATAGAACTCAAATGCTCCAATAAAGCAGATTTAGCAATCCGCTGTTCATCCGGGCTAAGTGAATGATATATGTGATACAGATTATCCATGCTTTCCTCCTGCCATGAGGCGCTGCAACTCTAATGCTGCTTCACCATCAAGACAACGCATCGCATTAATAAAATCATCTAAGGAATGTTTGTTTTCAGTCGGTTCAGTTTTGGAAGTATCAAGATATTCAATCAATCGATGCGGTGAGCTATAACGCCAAAACAGCGTTGGCGATAATTTTCGGCGAAAATGTACTGACATTCGCTCTGCAAGTTTTACCGCCTTGAGCGAATCAATACCCAAATCAGCCCAAGTACGTTGCATCATTGATTCAGTGAAATCTTCGTCCCAATTCAAGAAATCAGCCAAGAGCGTGCGTAGCTGACCAGAGACTGGTTTACCCAATTTACCTTCCATCTGATGGGCTACAGATTGTGATCCAGACAGAGCGCGAACCTGAGCAATAATCTCGGTAATAAACTCAGACGCCTCTACCCCATTGAGCAAATAGTGATTAAATGCCAGAACGAGGTTCATCTCTTTGTTGTGAGGTGCACCGATGAACAATGTTGACTGAGATGGCGGCACAATAACAGGCACAGCAAAAGTGGCGCCATCGTTGCCGGTATACGAGATCATCATAGGAACATCAATATCGACGGGCAGTTTTTCCGCATCGGGATCAAGTACACCATTCAAGTGTTGCCTGAACTCAAAAAAGCTCATTGTCTGCGTTCTCGGTACTTTCAGCGAACTCAAATCGCCTTTTTCATCCAGGAAAGCAATACCCAGGTTAATATCCGTATAAGTGTGATAACGCTCTTGATCAAGCGGTCTCGAACGCAACATCGGAAATTTTTTCAATGCCTGGGCAATCGCATAAGTGATTACCTGAAATGGCGTTATCCACTCCTGCTGCCCGGAAGTTTCCGTTAAATGATGAATGGCATTATCAACAAGCTCAATCGGTAAGGGTTTAGCTGCCCAGCAAGGTTGTACATTGGCACTATTTAATCGTATTGCACGATTAAGACGCTGCTGATCTCTTGACAGAAAACCCACATTGTCATTTTCTGCATTGCTCTTTTCCGACGGCTTCGTTTCACGGTGCTGCCGAAGGTAATCATCTATATGATTGGGCAATAATGTCCCATGTTTTTCCGCCAGTTGACTAAGAATGCGCGGCTCAATTTGGTGTTCTTGTGCGTACTGACGGGTTTTCGGCGGAATACGCGCAGGAGGAGCAGACACCTCAGGAGCAGTATCCATTTTCTCCGGCGGAGGCGTTAACTCTTCACTGACAGGGGAAGACTCCGCCATCTCGCCAACGGCTCTGATGACTGCAATAGGCGATCCAACAGGGATAATATCATTTTCCACAGCCAACCATTTTTCCAGTATCCCCTCAACATCGGACTCAATGGTAAAGGCGGCCTTATCCGTCTCCATTTCATAAACAGGTTCATCACGCTGAACATGATCTCCCACCTGCTTAAGTAACTGGATGATGACGACTTCAGTGGTTCCTTCTCCCATCGGGGGAATAAGCAACTGTGCCATAAGTTCTCCTTAGCTCATTACCGCATAGACGGAGGCTAAAATGTCATCCGTGCTGGGTAAAACAGCTTTCTCTAAACAAGGATTAAAAGGAATATGAATATCTTCACGCGTCACTAGGCGCGGAGGTGCCAGTAAAGAGAAGAAATTGTCATTCTCATCCAAAAGATCAGCAATAATGGATGCGCCAACACTGGCCGTCCGGGTATCCTCTTGCACAACGATAAGCCGCCCGGTTTTGCGCAAAGATTCCGCAATCCGTTGTTTATCCCAAGGTACCAGACTACGTAATTCAATCACTTCAATGTCAATATTGTCTTTTTCTGCCTGAAGAGCAGCCATAGTCGCAAGCTGAATAGTATTTCCCCAGCCAACCAGTGTAATATCCTTTCCTGCCCTGACGATATTTGCCTGCCCAAGCGACACTGGACTCACCAACTGGCGTTCATGGCGCTCTCTCATAAGGTGTTTAGGGATCAGAATCAGACTCGGCATGTCCAGACTTAACGCTGTACGGAACAACGCGACGGTATCAGCTGGTGTCGTTGGAACAAGAACGTTAATACCGGGAATATGCGCTAAGATACCGTCCGAGCTTTGGCTGTGCCATATACCGCCTCCTGGGAGATAAGCGCCATAAGGAGCATATATCACCACCGGACAGCGCCATTTTCCTACCGTTCTCCAACTTAAAGTGCCAAGTTGTGACTGTAGCTGATTGAGGCCCAGCCCAACAAAATCAATAAATTGCAGTTCAACAATCGGACGCCAACCACAGGCAGACAACCCAACGGACGAGCCAATAATCGTGGCTTCAGAAAGAGGGGCATTAATCACGCGATCAGGATAACGGGTGGATAAGCCACGGGTGAAACCAAAAACTCCCCCTTTAGGATCCTCAATATCCTCACCAAATAACAGCACATTCGAATGCTGACTTAATGCCTCATCCAAAACCTGATTTACCGCTTTGACCTGTGTCTCTTCGGCTTCCATCTCAACATGTGCGGTAGGCGTTCCTTCACGATTGCATAAATAGGTACTGACAGTTGCGGGATCAGGCTCTTCCTCGCGGTAAACACGCTCGAATATTTCCGCTACATCAGCTTTGATGATCTCTTTTTGTTCAGCCAAAGCCTGATCGGTAATCGCTCCTTTTTCCTTTAAATAAGCGACATAATTTTCAATAGGATCCTGTAGTACTTCCAGTTCATCCGGGGTACGGTACAGTTTGTGAGAATCTGAATTAGAGTGAGAATCCAACCGATCCAAACGACAAACCAATATGCAAGGAGTCCGCTCAAATCGCGCCTTATTGAATACCTCCTGTGCAACAGGAAACACAGTTTCCGGGCTGCGGGCATCAACACGGCGGATCAAACACTCGTTAAATATTCCCAATCGATACGGAGCCATCTTCTCCGTTGACGTACTAATACCCAATTTATTATCAGAAACCACAAAAACTACCGGCAAACGCCTTTCAACCGCAAAGCTGACCGCTTCATAAAATTCTCCCTGCCGGGTTGCCGCATCGCCAACACCACACACGACAAGCCCGTTTTTATTGTCCAACACGCTTGCCCAAGCAGCGCCAGCCGCGGGAATACATTGGGTTCCCGTCAGGCTGACTACCGAGAAGATATTATGCTCTTTGGAGCAAAAATGATTCGACATGGTTCGGCCGGCCGAGTGAGAAGTGGTCTTACCCATAAGTTCCCTTGTCATTTCAACAATCGACATACCACGCGCTAACACTAATGCCCGATCACGATAGTAAGGAACCAGCACATCATTCTTTTCCATAAGCTGAGGCAGCACAGCCAATCCTTCATGTCCAGCAGCCGACACATGAAACCAAGCCCGGCCTTGTCGCGTGACTAATGCACTACGATTATCAAATTCCCGTGACAGCAGCATGTCATAAAGTAACTTTTGCTCATCCAAACAACCATTAATTGAAGGGCTGTATTCCTTAAGAGGTACTTCATTGATCTGTACGTCTATCACTCTCTTTTTCCTCACAAATAGTTAACGTGGTAGTTGTCGTTATTGCGCTTAATGCCTGATAAAAAAGCGAACACGGGGTTAGTCCCGTTCATGATTACTTGAGAGACTATAGATCCCGATAAAGAAGTGAACGTAGGGGTATTTCCCACACGAATTACAAAAGATAGAGGTATACACCTAACATGGAGGAAAAAATTATCTCCATAACCATAAATGGCTTCGGCTGTCATGGTATTCCCTAAATTTTTAGCATTGTCCTGAACATAATGTGACACCATTTAAAAAACTCCAACCGATGAACAACAGCCATTCGTTAAGAGTAGGGCCAACAAGCATCGGCATTTCCATGATTACAACACAATAAAAAAACAGGTTTTTACCTATATCTTTGAGTCCTGCAATGATAACGGCCTATCCCAATAGACATTAAGACATAGGAATAATTCATTACTTTGCTAAATTATTTTGATAATCAGATTTTTTCGACAAGCTCTTCATTAGGTATTTTTATGTTTAACCAAGATATAGCCTCAATAATAACACGTATTATATCAATCGAACTTGAGACTTTATGCTCACATTAGAATTCATTATATTTTGTGATGAATGTCAATAATGACCTCCTCATATCGAACAATAGATAAAACTGAATTGACGAAATCACCCAGCATCAATCCTGATATTTTATAAAAATTTAGCTTATTATCTCTCATGTTTTATCATAAAAAAAACTGTAGTAATGCGGGAGTGATCACAAAAAGGGTAGCAAAAAACTTAACTATATGATTATTATGAAATTATCATCCCAAACAACGCTGATATTATAATGCAATTAGTAGGATATCAACATATAAAAATATATTTCATAATCTTTTGAATATATTACCAATCATTCAAATAGTAAATTAAAAAAATGATAAGATAAAATATAATTCCCAAGAGATTGATTTTAATGAATTTATCCCTATGTTATATAATTATTTCTATAAATAATAGAATCAAATGCAGGTATAATTTTCATACTTCGAAGAGTGATTAATTCATGCAATTATTTCTACTTCAGAGACTCTTTCTCATTTCAAATAACAACGGCTTTGACAACCCCTTTGTTTAACATTGACAAACAACTCCAGCACTTTCGCACCATGCCAATCATTTCCGTTGATTTTGCAAACGCAAACCTGAACACTCGGTGGTGGATATCCATTCCACCGTTACTTATCTTTCATACCGAATTTGAGTATTCGATCACAATAGCTTCATCTGGTTAGTAGACTTGATTGCGATCTGCTAATCAACTCAATTATCTTTTAGTCCAAAAAAACCAGCTTGATAATTTAATTACGATATAATAACTCATATCCCAAAAGGGTACATATCATGAAAAACCTTCACTATCTGATTGTCACACCAGGATTAATATTTTCAGCCGCTGCCCTTGCGTCACCCGCCAATAGCATCGAGGCACGCCTGGATGCACTGGAACAGCGACTGCAACAAGCAGAACAGCGGGCTGCCCAAGCGGAAGTACGAGCCACTGCCGCCGAGCAACGCGCACAGCAACTAGAACAACGCACTATCGAAACCAAACAACAGACCATACAAATAGCACAAAGCTCTACTCTGCTGGAAAACAGTGCTTCATCAACCAGAAACTTGAAACTGAATGATTTCACCGATCTAAAATTGTACGGCGATGTAGAATTCAATCTTGACAGCACCAGCCGAACCGGTCAGCTTACTTCACTTAAAACCAGCGATAATAAAGACTGGAAACCTGGCGACAAAGAGCGTTGGAATATTAATGGCCGCATCTTGATCGGACTGGACGGTTACCGCCGCGATCAAAACAACAACTTTGCCGGCTTTAGCGTGCAACCGTTGGCCGACATAACTGGCAAAATGAATCTCGATGACGCCGCTTTCTTCTTCGGCCATGAGAAAAACTGGCTGGCAAAAATCGGGCGTTTCGAAGCCTACGATATGTTCCCACTCAACCAAGATACTTTTATTCAGTATTCTGGTAATACCGCCAACGATTTGTATGCCGATGGTTTCGGCTATATCTATATGATGAAAGAAGGACGTGGCCGCAGTAACAGCGGTGGTAACCTAATGCTGAGTAAATACGCTGGCAACTGGTATTTCGAACTCAATACTCTATTCGAAGATGGCACTTCACTATTCCAAAATAACACCTACCACGGCAACACGCTGGAAAATAAAAAAAATGTCGCCTATCTGCGTCCAGTAGCCGCCTGGAAAAAAGACCCGTTCAGTGCAGCCATAGCGATGGAGAGTAATGTCGTCAATAACGCCTATGGCTACCAGAATGACCAAGGGCAATGGATCGATCAATCCAAACGCAATGGTTACGGCATGACACTAAGTTGGAACGGTCTGGTGACCAATCCTGATGACGGCATTGTCGCTAACCTGAACACCGCCTATCTGGATGCCTCGGATGAACACAATTTCACTACCGGAATCAATGTGATGTGGCATCGTTTCGAACTGGGTTATATCTATGCCCACAACAATATCAAAGCGTTCAATACTGACGATACGACCGCACATATTAATCACCCATTCAGTGAACCGGGTAAATACGATATAAATACCATCCATATGTCATATCAGATTCCTAGCATCATGAATATGAAAAACTTTAATCTCTATCTTGGCGCTTACATCTCTATGCTGGAGGCAAATGCTAACAATAAAATCACCAATAATAATAACCGACGCTACGGCGCACGCGCCAGATTTAAATATCTCTTCTGATGTAGGTTAATGGTCTTCGTTGTCGGCATAACCGTAATTGAAGTAGTCAGCCAGATCTAAATTTTTAACGCGATCATGCTGGCAAATAAATAAAACAGAGGATAAGACATGATGAACCGAATAGGTGAGTATCTATAGCCTTCATCTTTCAAGCTGCTGCTTTGTTGGCTACTTTCACTCACCCCAGTCACATAGTTGTCTATGCTCCTGGGGATTCGTTCACTTGCCGCCTCGCTGCAACTCGAAATCTATTAGGTATATGCTCCTGGGGATTCGCTCACTTGCCGCCGCGCTGCAACTCGAAATCTATTAGGTATATAGCAATATGGGCGTGACATTAATCGAAATTATGGACGATAAAATAATTCTCCTCAGCGATTACTTTAAATTTTAAGTGCCTCATTAAGTAGGATATCGCTGTAATAAAAATTTGGTGCTCTCTGGATGTTGTATTTGGTTTAAATATTATCGCTACGCTCTTGTTTTATTAGTCTGGCTTCCAAGAAGAAGGTGAAGAGAATAAGATTAATACCGATCAATACCATCAATCATATTTCCGGAAAATCTTTAATCCTGAGTGGCAGGTTTACCCCTGCCACATTTATACCCGTTATCTTTCAAGTTGCCTCTTTGTTGGCTGCACTCACTCACCCCGGTCACATAGTTCGCTATGCTCCCGGGGATTCGCTCCCTTGCCGTCGCGATGCATCTTGAAATCCATTGGGTATATTCAGAAACCTAAGCTATCCAGTAGATCATCAACCTGAGCCTGATTAGCAATAACACCCACGCCGTTTTGGTTCACCTGCGGGCCATTTAGCAAGCTGTCAGCCTCTTTCTTAGTTTTCGCTATCTGATCAGCTGGCATATTTTCCATTAATACCATGACCAACTGTTTTTCTATTTCCTGAATAACATCCATCATCCGCTTGATAACCTGACCGGTAAGATCCTGAAAGTCCTGTGCCATCATGATCTCCAGCAGTTGAGCGTTAGTGAAAGCGGTATGTTCAGGTACCGAATTGAGGTAATTCCGGGTATCCATCACCAGAGAGCGCGCCACTGGCAATTCAACTGGGTTTTCAAACCACTCATCCCAACGTTTAGTCAATGATATTGCCGATGCTTCCAACTCATTCTGACGAGGTTGAGCCGCCTCAACACAATTAAGTGCCCTCTCCGCCGCCTGCGCTGTCATCTGCACAACATAATCCAGGCGTTCTCTTGCATCGGGGATTGCTTCAGCAGCCTGAGCAATGGTTTGATCCAATCCCAACTCACGTAAACTATCACGCAACATACGCGTAAGCTGGCCGATACGGCTGATAATTTCACTGGCACTAATGGTCTCATCCCTTGGCATGACTGGATTTACACTCATTATGTCTCCTTAGAGGCCCAGTTTTTCAAATATTTTGTTGAGCTTTTCTTCCAAAGTAGCTGCGGTAAAAGGTTTAACAACATAACCACTGGCCCCGGCTTGCGCGGCTGCAATGATATTTTCTTTCTTCGCTTCCGCAGTCACCATCAAAACCGGTATCTTAGCCAATTGGGCATCTTCACGAATGATTTTTAGCAACTCTAAACCATCCATATTGGGCATATTCCAATCAGAGATGATAAAGTCAAATTGAGATGCACGAATCTTAGCCAAGGCTTCTACCCCATCTTGAGCTTCTTCTACATTATTAAAGCCCAATTCTTTTAAAAGGTTACGAACAATGCGACGCATGGTTGAAAAATCATCAACCACCAAAAATCTCAGATCCTTATTCGCCATAAAAACTCCTTGAAATTATTTACCAATCAGCGCAGAGCCGCTTAAAAAATTAAATTTATACCCGTCATCTTTCAAGTTGCCTCTTTGTTGGCTGCGCTCACTCACCCCGGTCACATAGTTATCTATGCTCCCGGGGATTCGCTCCCTTGCCGTCGCGATGCACCTTGAAATCCATAGGGGTATATCCGATAGCGGTTAAATACGGACAGCTTGCCCCGAGCTTATTTTTGCCAACATTCTCTTGCTCATTTTGAGTATATCCATGACCTCATCCACCGCCCCCATTTGTATTGCCGCTCTTGGCATACCAAATACCACACAACTTGCTTCATCCTGCGCCAACGTGTACGCTCCAGCTTGCTTCATCTCCAGTAAACCTGCCGCACCATCACTGCCCATGCCGGTCAGTAACACTCCGACAGCATTCCTCCCGGCAAATTTAGCAACTGATCGGAACAACACATCCACAGACGGACGATGACGATTAACAGCTGGTGCATCGGTGATCAGAATCTGGTAATCAGCACCATTACGGCATAGCTCCATATGGCGATCACCCGGAGCAATGTAGGCATGCCCCGGCAAAATCCGTTCACCATTTTCAGCCTCTTTTACGGTAATTTGGCTAAGTTTATTTAGTCGTTCAGCAAAAGAACGGGTAAAACCAGGTGGCATATGTTGAGTAATAAGGAGTGCTGGGCTGGTGACAGGTAACGGTTGCAACAAATTCTTTATTGCTTCCGTTCCTCCAGTAGAAGCGCCTACTGCTATCAGTTTTTCACTGGATAACAAAGGTTTAAAACTTAAAGGAGCAGAACTTACCGGTGTGGTTATTGGCACGGATAGTTTGGCTTGTGCCGCTGTTCGTATTTTCTCCGCAATAAATTCACTGTAAGCCAGCATTCCTTCACGAATACCTAATTGAGGTTTGGTTACAAAATCAACAGCACCAAGTTCCAATGCCCTTAATGTGATTTCAGAACCTTTGGCTGTCAGAGAAGAGATCATAACCACCGGCATTGGCCGTAAGCGCATTAATTTTTCTAGAAAATCAATACCATCCATGCGTGGCATTTCAACATCTAGTGTGAGTACTTGTGGATTATGCTTTTTAATTAGATCACGTGCTACCAGTGGATCTGGCGCACAAGCCACTACCTCCATATCCGGGTGACTATTGATGATCTCTCTCATGATTTGACGCATAAGCGCTGAATCATCGACACAAAGAACAGTTATTTTATTCATGACCTCTCCTTGCCCGGCCTACACCGTAAACGGTCTGTCCTTGCAAGTAGAATTCCCGGCTTATTTGAGTGACATTTTCAGAATGCCCTGCAAAGAGCAATCCATCAGGTTTTAACAAAGCAACAAAATGGCGCAGTATCCGTTCCTGCGTCTTTTTATCAAAATAAATCATAACATTACGGCAAAAGATGGCATCAAATTTCTCTTCAAACGGCCAATTGGGATCTAACAAGTTTAGATGCTGGAATGTCACCATGTCAGCAAGTTGGGGCCGGACACGAGCATAACCCTCATAAGATCCAATACCTTTAAAAAAGTAACGTTTTCTCTGTTGATCGGTCAGTTGGCGCAATTCATCCAGTCGGTAAACCCCTTTGCGTGCTTTTTCCAATACATGGGTATCAATATCACTGGCAATAATTTTTGCCCGGTGAAAACGCTCCCCTAAGACATCACTTAGCGTCATTGCAATCGAATATGGCTCTTCTCCTGTCGATGCCGCTGCACTCCATACCCGATACGATCCACTCTTCTTACTTGCATGTTTAACTAACAGAGGAAAATGATGAGCTTCCCTGAAAAAAGCCGTCAGGTTAGTTGTCAACGCATTGATAAATTCCTGCCACTCCTCACTATTCATGTCATTTTCAAGAATGAACAGGTATTGCCCAAAATCACGTATTTCAAGGGTACGCAAACGCCGAATTAAACGGTTGTAAACCATCTCCCGTTTATGTGCAGCCAGCACAATACCCGCACGTTGATATATGAGCTGGCAGATGCGCTCAAAATGCGCATCTGACATGGTATAACGCTGAATCATGTGATTCAGTGGCGAAGACGGCAAGCTTGTCGCTGAAGCAATTAAATTTGATTTCATCTGGCCTCAGCGAGTCTGATTGACTGTCCCTTCGCTATCCGCGGACCTCAGCGTCAGTGAAAGTTCATTTTCAAGCTTATTTTCTGAATTATCGGGTAACTCAAATTGTGCCACTATTTTCACCAAAATATCGGCCTGGTCTTCAAGTGCCGCCGCCGCCGCAGCTGACTGTTCAACCAATGCGGCGTTCTGCTGAGTAACCTGATCCATCTGTGTAACAGCTTGTGCTACTTGATGAATCCCCCGACTTTGTTCATCAGATGCCGCAGCAATTTCAGCCATCAGATCCGTGACCTGGTTTACAGAAACGACCAATTCATTCATGGTCTTCCCTGCATGACTAACTAACTCGGAACCTTGGCTTACCCGCTGAACGGATTCACTAATTAATGTCTTAATCTCTTTCGCTGCTTCGGCACTTCGCTGAGCAAGATCCCTCACTTCACCAGCAACAACAGAGAAACCTCGGCCTTGTTCACCTGCCCGGGCGGCTTCTACTGCCGCATTCAGGGCCAAAATGTTGGTCTGAAATGCAATACCATCAATAACGCTGATAATGGCACTGATTTTCTGTGAGCTATTGGCAATTGCATCCATTGTTTCCACAACATCAACTGTCAGTTCGCCCCCTTTAGAGGCTGTTTTCGATGCAGATACCGCCAATTCACTAGCCTGGCGAGCATTTTCCGCATTCTGACGCACAGTTGCAGTCAGTTGTTCCATACTGGCTGCCGTTTCTTCCAGTGATGCAGCTTGCTCTTCAGTGCGGGAAGAGAGATCGGTATTACCCTGAGTAATTTCCTGAATACCGCTATACATCAAGTTAGTATTCTCTTTTACCAAAGTAATGGAATTAACCAATGAACGTTGCATTTCACGTAATTTGAGGAACACTTCACCAATTTCATCTTGAGTGAAAACAGAAACTTCTTTATTAAGTTTTCCTTCCGCAACATTTTGGAAGTGACTACGCATATTGGCAAAAGGTCTAAGCAGATTCTTTTTCAACCACCAATGAGCCGCCCAGGCAACAGCCAGTACCATTAAGATCGCACCTGCAAACATGGCAACTGAAATTTGGTAATAAAGACGGCCATCTTGAACGGCGGTTGTAATCTCCTCACCGATATATTGCATATAATGATTGAAATCAGATTCAAGTTGCTGCTGATACTTTTCTGTCGGCTGGTCTAAGAATGCATCATAATTACCACTTTCTAAAAAAGCCGAGAGTTCTCTAAGCGCTTTGATATATTCCTTATAACTGGTTTCTACTGAAGCCAGCAATACACTACTACCATCCTCGTCATTTAATTTAGGCAGCGCAATAAACTCGGCAAAATGCATCTCAGCCCTATCTAAGGTCTCCTTAACATTAGCGACCATACTGCCAATATGATCCTCAGATTGTTGCAGCGTTTTCCCTACAGCGATTCGATTAAGTGTATTACGCGATTGCAGCAGAGCTGCCCAGCTCAACCCTAAGGTATCCCTCTTCTGTGTTCCCAGATCAATCCGTTCAATATAAGACTGATCTGCATGAATGATTCCAAGTGATAAACCACTTGAGATTATCTGCATTACACAAAACATCATCAGTAACAGATATAAACTGGTTGATATACGAAGCCTGCCTAACATGTAATCACCTCTGTTAACGGCTGCATGTGCAGCCGTAGTTATCGCTTAGTGTTTTAAAATGTTTCCCAATTAGCTTGTTCTTCCACATTGTTGGCTTTCTTCAACACCAGTGGATTCGATTTAGCAGGAGGAGCCTTAGCCACAGGCAAATGCTCAATTTTCATTTCGGGTTGAGATTTATCGCCAAGATTCGGTAATTGAAACAAAGAAACTAGTTTCTTCAATCCAGCCGCTTGATCTTCCAGAGCCGCCGCCGCCGCTGCGGATTGCTCAACTAAAGCGGCATTTTGTTGTGTTACACGATCCATTTCGGAGATAGCCAGACCAACCTGAGTTATCCCTCTGCTTTGTTCATCGGATGCAGATGCAATTTCACCCATAATGTCAGTTACACGGGTTACTGAACTGACAATGTTATTCATTGTTTCGCCTGCGCTCTCAACCAGGACAGAACCTGTATCCGCGCGGCTTACTGAATCTTCTATTAATGCTTTGATCTCTTTTGCTGCCTCGGCACTACGCTGTGCAAGGTTACGCACTTCTCCTGCCACAACAGCAAAACCTCGCCCATGTTCACCGGCACGTGCGGCTTCCACTGCGGCATTCAGCGCCAAAATGTTAGTCTGGAACGCAATAGCATCAATAACACTGGTAATATCGGAAATCTTCTGAGAACTACCAGCAATTTCACGCATTGTCTGTACAACATTCGCCACGACTTTTCCGCCCTGGCGTGCAACTTCAGAAGCACTATCAGCCAGGTTACTTGCCTGAAGAGCATTTTCCGCATTTTGGCGTACAGTTGCTGTCAATTGCTCCATACTGGCGGCAGTTTCTTCCAAAGAAGCAACCTGTTCCTCAGTACGCGAAGAGAGATCATTATTTCCGGCGGCAATTTCACTGGTTCCATCATAAATGCTTTCACTACTTTGACGAACACTACTGACAGTAGTGATAAATTCTTTCTGCATATGCTTCAGGCCAACAGCCAGCGTACTCATCTCATTTCTGCCTAAAACAGTAATATTTTGTGTCAAATCACCGGTGGAAAGCGCTTTAATGTTCTCCAATAATTTGTTTAACGGATTCAGTAAACTATGTTTGATGCTAACCCAACTAAAAATCATGGCTGAAACCAGAATCAGTATGACAATACCCAACATAATCATCGCATTTCTGTAGGATATATCTGCATCAAATACCACATCAGAATAGAGATGATCATTTTGAGTCAAATAGAAGTTATATTCTTCCTCAAAAGCACTCTGATATTTGCTCGTTGGTTGGTTGAAAAATTCTACCGCCCGATCATGTTCAAGCAGAACAATAAGCTCATGAAGCGCTGAAATATAAACATCATAGGCTTTTTTAAGGCGATTAAGACTTTCTGATTCATGAATAGGCAATTTAGCGGTCTGTTCGTATTGTTCAAAACGCTGCTCTGCGATAGAGAGGTTACTTCTGGTATCTGTCAGTAACTGCTCCAGTGTGTAGTAATTATCGACTCCCTCGTCTTTTTTCATCATGTAACGAATGCCAGCACGGTTCAAACTGTTACGGGCCTGTAACAAATTAACCCAAGTGTCATTCAAAAATGTCTGCTGTTCCCGCATTTTATCCAGTATTTCTAGATTTTCCTTGTTACTTTTCAACTCATGGAAGAAAAGCCCTCCGGATATAAATTGCAGAGCACCAAATAATATGATGACCGCCATCAGTCCGGTCACTATTTTCATTCGGTTAAACATGTTTTCCCTTTTTACAATAGATCAGCATGGCTCTGTTATCGGCATCATCAAGGGAAACTTTACTGGTCGAATAAAAGAAATTTGAATATTTTTTCTGGTTTGGAATTTACGGGAATACAGACAAAAAATAACTGCCATCCGTCGATGATGGCAGTCACATTTAATGATTAGTTTTTAGCCACTGAATCGACCAACGCCATCTCTTCACTATTAAGCAATTTCTCAATATCCACTAAAATCAGCATACGATCATCAAGTGAACCCAATCCTGTTAGATATTCGGTAGATAATGTTACTGCAAATTCAGGCGCCGGACAGATTTGCTCAGCTTTGAGCGATAAAACATCCGAAACACCATCAACGACAATACCAACCACTCGGTTTAACAGATTCAGAACAATAACAACAGTATTATCATTATAGGTAACCGTTTCCTGGGCAAATTTAATTCTCAGGTCAATAATAGGCACAATAACGCCACGCAGATTAGTTATCCCTTTAATGAATGCCGGAGTATTTGCAATACGGGTGACCTGATCATAGCCCCGGATCTCCTGTACTTTCAGTATTTCGATACCATACTCTTCATCACCCAGGGTAAAAACCAGATATCCTTCCCCGGCAGTTTCTCCTGACAATTTATTAAACGCTTCTATGGCCGACATGATCTTACCTTTTACTGTGAGATTGACGATTTTCTATGGGGATATTCCCCCATTCAGTGCTTATTTTTTGCTAATAACTCAGCTTTGCTGAGTGCCAATTGGTCATGATTGAGTTGCTGCAAGGCAGAAACATCAATAATCAACGCCACACTGCCATCTCCCATAATGGTGGCAGCGGAGATCCCGGGTACTTTGCGATAGTTACTTTCGATATTTTTCACAACCACTTGATGCTGGCCAACTAATTGATCAACCAGCAAGGCATAACGACGGCCAGCACTTTGTACAATCACAATAATCCCTTTCGTCGGATCTGTTTTTGCATCAGGAATATCAAAAACTCGATATAACTTAATGAGTGGCAAGTATTCTCCTCTGACATGCAATAATTTTTCATCTCCCGCCAAGGGATAAATATCTTCTTCCTGCGGTTGAAGAGAACTGACTACCGCACTCAACGGCAAAATAAACACTTCGCCATTCACTTTCACTGACATACCATCAAGGATTGCCAGTGTCAGAGGTAACAAAATCCGAGTCACTGTCCCTTTACCTGCCTGGAAGTTAATCTGGATTTGCCCCCCCATTTCCTGAATATTTCGCTTAACCACGTCCATTCCCACACCGCGGCCAGATACATCCGTTACAACTTCAGCCGTGGAAAAACCAGGCGCGAAAATCAACATCGCAACCTCTTCGTTACTCATGTTTTCACTGACTGATAGCCCTTGTGATATCGCTTTGGCCAGAATCTTTTCACGGTTCAACCCGGCGCCATCATCCACAACTTCAATACAGATATTCCCGCCCTGATGTTCAGCAGAAAGTGTCAAGTTGCCCGTTTCAGGTTTGCCCACAGCAAGCCGATCTTCCGGCTCTTCAATACCATGATCTAGACTGTTACGGACTAGATGAGTCAGCGGATCAATAATGCGCTCGATTAAACTCTTATCCAACTCAGTGGAACTGCCAACCAAAGTTAGATCCACTTTTTTATTCAGCTTGCTAGCAAGATCCCTGACTAAACGTGGGTAACGGCTGAACACATATTCCATTGGCATCATACGGATAGACATCACAGATTCTTGCAAATCTCTGGAATTTCTCTGTAACTGCACCATGCAATTTAGCAAATCGCCATACAAAGTCGGTTCAAGAGCGTTACAATGCTGAGCCAGCATAGATTGGGTAATAACCAATTCACCAACCAGATTTATCAGTTGATCAACCTTCTCAACCGCAACTCGAATACTGGAAGATTCTGCTCGTTGACGTGGCGATCCAGCCGGAGGTATCGGTGCAGGACGTCCAGCCGGCGGTGTGGAACCTTTTTCCGGTGTAGTTGTTTTAACAACTTTAGCTGTATCTTTATTTTTAACTTTGTCTTTGGGTTCAACTACCGGCAAAAAAGTGATCTGTTCCGGTTCAATAACAAAACAGAGCACTGCGGTAATATCGTCCTCCGTGGCTGATGTTACTAATGATGCTTCAACACTATCCCTAGTCTGTTCAGTATCATAAACCTCCCCCAGATTACTCAGCTCATCAAGCATCAGAGAAACTTCACGCTCTTTCAGACCAGAAAGATGAACCCGAACTCTACCTTGCTGGTTTTCAGTCGCAGCAGGCTCCGATTTTAATTCTGGCTCAGATTCAAGCACCTCTGGCATCACCGCATCCATGACAGGCTCAACACCGCCTTCATTCTCTCTCTGTACTTCCAATGCAAGCTGGCGCAAAGTCTCACAGATGTAGGTAAACGCACTTTCATCCGGCTCCTGAGAACTTTTATAGGCATCCAACTGTTGCTGCATAATATCTTTCGCTTCTAAAAACAGGTTGATAATATCAGTCGTCAGACTCATTTCATCTCGTCTGGCACTGTCCAGCAAATTTTCCAGAACATGCGTGGTTTGCTGTAGCTTGATAAAACCAAAAGTCGCAGCGCCACCTTTTATTGAGTGAGCACTACGAAAAATAGCATTCAATTGCTCCCGATCTGGCTCATCAGGATCGAGCTGCAATAGATGCTGCTCCATATCTTCCAGCAATTCGTCTGCTTCATCAAAAAAGGTCTGATAAAACGCGGTAATATCCATTGTTACTTTGTCACCTTAGCCGGTACACGATTAGGTTCAGCACTCAGTGATGCTGGTTGAGCCAATACTGTGATTTCATTGGACTGTTGTGCTGACCTACTTTCAGCCGAATCCTTTCCAATCGCCTCGTGAATTTCCTTACTATCATTAATAATCAAGGAATCGCTGCCGGTGTTTTGCTGTTCAATCCGCTCTTCCGCTTGTTTATTGAGCACCAAGATACTGATGCGACGGTTAACTGGCGCACTGGCATCTTCCTGTTTCAGGCGAACCGTCGCAGCCATGCCAACAACCCGCAATATCTTTTCTTCATCCAATCCCCCAATCAACAACTCTCTCCTTGATGCATTCGCTCGATCCGCGGAGAGTTCCCAGTTACTGTAACCACGCTCACCATTAGCATATTTCAAGTCATCGGTATGACCAGACAAGCTGATTTTATTGGGAATATCGTTCAGGATTGGTGCAATAGCCCGCAAAATGTCACTCATGTAACTTTCAACTTTTGCACTACCAACCATAAACATTGGCCGGTTTTCTCGGTCAATAATCTGGATACGTAACCCTTCATCCATCATGTCAATCAACAGATGTGGACGTAATGCTTTAAGGCGGGGATCAGTAATGATCAACTGATCGAGTTGCTCACGCAGCCTATTTAATTTACGAGCCTCATTATTAGCTTCAACGACTTCAACCTGACGCAGAATGTCGCCTTCCTGATGAAGCACATCCTCCCCTCCTCCTGGAATAGGATTGGAGCTATCACTGCTACGCTCCCCTTTATTGATTGCAACTTGTAACGGGGTACGGAAATATTCTGCAATTCGAGTCAGTTCTTGTGGGCTGGAAATTGCCAACAGCCACATAACCAGGAAAAATGCCATCATGGCGGTCATAAAATCAGCATAAGCAATTTTCCATGAACCACCATGATGTTTGATGCCATTCCTTTTACGTCTTTTTACCCTAATGACAGAGACGTTACGCGCCTTCATGCCTGTTCTTCAGTTTCTTGCGGGACAGGTACTTTTACCCGGCGAACGTGTTCTTCTAACTCAGTGAAAGAAGGGCGATCTGTGAGATAGAGTGTTTTACGACCGAATTCAACAGCAATTTGTGGAGCATAACCATTCAGGCTGGATAATAATGTCACTTTAATGCATTGCATCATTTTAAGATGCTCACCGCTGCGCTGACGTAGCAATGTTGCCAGTGGCGAGATAAAACCATATGCCAGCAAAATACCGAGGAATGTCCCAACCATTGCATGAGCAATCAGCACGCCAAGTTCCCCTGCCGGGCGATCTGCCGAACCCAAGGCATTAACAACCCCCATAACAGCAGCGACAATACCAAAAGCAGGAAGAGAATCTCCAACCATCGTCAAACTAGTTGCCGGAATCTCGCTTTCCTGCTCATAAGTTTCAATTTCTTCATCCATCAAAGCCTCAATTTCATGAGGATTCATATTGCCACTTACAATCAATCGCATGTAGTCAGTGATAAAATCCATCAAATGCTTATCCTTAAGCAAACGCGGGTACTGGGTGAAAATATCACTCTGCTGAGGATGTTCGATATCTCGCTCTAATGCTAAGACACCATGCATGCGGGATTTTGCTAACAACCGAAAAAGCAGCGCCATCAGATCCATATACATCACTTTGTTATATTTAGATCTACGCATTACCTTTGGCAAAACACGCAATGTTGCCTTAATCGCTTTTCCGTTGTTACCAACAATGAAAGCACCGATACCAGCACCAGTGATAATTAAAAATTCAGCGGGTTGATAAAGCGCGCCTAAATGACCACCTACAATCAGGTAACCACCGATTACCGCCCCAAAAACTACGATATATCCTAAAAATACTAACACGCGATATCCTTTAGCTAAGTTGGTGAGCGGATGGGAAGTTGAGCAGTTTGAATCCAGAATGGTTGTGGTTTCAATACAGGTTACAAGAGAAAAAGTAAAATCCGTAACCTGTAGGAATAATTTTCCCATTTAAATTCACACTGCGTGCTGAGCAAGTCCATCCAGCAGTTGTGAATTAGTATCGGCAGACTCAAGGGAAAGTTTACGTTTTTTTACTGCACGTGATGGAGGTTGGCAAAGGCTACAAACAAAGCTATTCACAGGTTGATGAGCATGAGTAATAAAAGTTCCACCACAAGTCCGACATTGTGAAGGTTGCAACATGCCACTGTCCACAAAACGTACCAACGTCCAGGCACGAGTCAACGCCAAAACCGGGGCGTCCCCTTCAACAGGAGGACATTGTTCAAGATAGAGTCGATACGCTTTAACAACAGCCTCTACACCTTCACAATAACCACTCTTGAGTAAAAAACGATAGGCATTATAAAACATCGATGAATGAATATTCTGTTCCCACGTCATAAACCAATCAGTTGAAAAAGGCAGCATCCCTTTGGGCGGAGGACTCCCCCTCAATTCTTTATAAAGCTTAATTAGTCGCCCTCTGCTCAATTGTGTTTCACTTTCAAGCAGTTGTAACCGTGCCCCCAAAGTGATGAGTTCCATCGCCAACTGTATATCCTTAGCTTCTTGAACTATACTTTTCTCGGCCATCTCTTATGCTCTTTTTTTCACTGACGTATCGTCTTTCGAAGATAACTTTTGAAACAAATGAGTAGATAACAAAATGCCTGTATGTATTTGTTGTAAATCATCCACTCGGGATTCCCTAGTAAGCTGCTGAATAGTTTCACTGTCTTCGAACCGGAAATTACAGACTAATTGATTAGTCTCAGCGAGCTTGACCAACTGAGGTAATGTCAATTCAGACAACGTATCAGCCATAGAATCGCTAATACCTAAACGGAACATCGCTGACGCTTTTTCATGGTTAATTAATCGCTGAGCTAAAAGCAAATACGATAAATTTATGTCATAAATATGTTTGAGCAATTCAACCGTACTCATTTCTCTATCCCGTCCGATTACATTAAAAAATCAGTTAAGTGTTCGAAAAACCACTCGTGAAAAAATTCCTAAAATAGCTTAGGGATTAATAATCTCTTACATAACTAAAATATACAGGGTTAGTCAGAGCAGTAACCATCCTTTGTATTACTTTTGATTCATCCAACTTCAAAAATATTACGGTAGTGAGTTGCAAAAATAATATTGCATTACCTGATATAACATTTTTCATTGGCGATTAAGAATATTCTTAATGCAGAACAACTTTACTCCTGAATCATCGACTTATACAACGGAAAGAGGGCGCAATTTTAAATACTATGTGACATAACTCACAAAAACAAGGGCTTTTAATATGCATTTAATCGATGAATTGCTCATTAACTATTCAAACAATTAAATAAAATCCGAATTCTCAATTTTAATAAGTTAAATTATCTAAATAAAAATATTAGATATATTTTTTGATTTTATACGATCTATTAAACTTATAAATTTAAAATAACGATAAAAAATCCTATCCTGAGTCAAACTAACACTAAAAAAGACAGTTTTATCCCTGAGTAATAAGTGTAAACAATAATCTTATTCTGAGATCCGGTATCTCCATTTGTACGATAAAACAGATTAAGTTTATGTAAAATTTGGTTGCAAAAAAGATACTGGTATGATCACTTTTCGTTTAGATTTGTACTTTTTTTAACCAAAAGGCTTAACTAAAAATGCATACCACCATGCACAGATAACACTAACCATACAAAAATAGCATAAAATACAGTAAGATAATGAATAAAAAAACAACTATAACAACATCTTATTGATTGCATAACAATCAATATCCAGTATAGAGACAGCCAGAAAAATCGGTCTATTTCAACTCCTGACAACCCAAACAGCAGCAAAATTAATTAGAAAAACTTATCAAATAGTGTATCTCATAATATAATAATGCGCAAAACCCCTCTATTGATTACTTTATCTTTTTCATCTTTAGTCTTCATGCCTCAAATTAATAATTAATTAAATTTATACATATCCAATATATATATTTTAAAAACATTAGTCATTTTAAACTAATTGAATATGCTTTATTATCCTTACAATCTGCTTTAAAGTTCTGTAAGAGATACAATTCCAAAAATAAAACGTCCAAACTACATAAATATATAACTTTATCAAATATCTATCATAAATAAAATTACCACCATTTATATAATACAAGAAACAGATAGTTTACATATTAATATTTAAATAAAAAATACACGCTATTTCAGAATTCATATTCTTATGATACAAACCAAATGAAATATTAAAAGTCATTTTTCCCATTTCTCATTATTTCATGTAATATTTACGATCATCATCCCAAAAACATTATTTATACATATAAAAAATATAGCTAATAACGTCATTAATATATATCAAAAATATCATTTCCTTAAATGATGAAAATAGATAAAACAATTAACTCTACAGGAACAAAATAATTAATTGAAATTTATTGCAAAAATAATCAATAGGAATAGAGATAAAAATCAATATTATTTCCCACCAGAATAATGAAACTAATAATCATTGGTGATATAAATACCCTAACATTCCATAAAAAAGATGAAAAGAATAGGATTTTGATAAGAAATTTATTTCCCCATATAAATAATAGTGATAATTTTCCAAGTAATTATAACTATTCATCAAACATGACAGTTTAATGTAACAACCGATTACAACCTAACCTAATCACAAAAACACTCTCAGAACAAAGGCTCTAAACCCAATAGTTCATCAAACAAGAAGGGAATATAGCTATCGAGAATCATTATCAATTATGTAATCAATAACACTGGCAATGTATCTGTTTTTTGGACAAAACACATCCTTTATACGCACAATATATGAACAAAAGATATCTGAGAAAATAACAATTCAATACACTAATCTGGCTGAAATAAAACCTTATGAATAAAATTTTTCACTAAAAAAATCATCAACATCAAAATATATATCTATAAAACAGAAATGAAACAAGCTGGCTCCGCCAGTACCATAGAATATTCAACATTTTTAATACCTCATTTATAATGATCTTCTTAGGAGTTGTTTAATCCATTTTATTCCAATGTAAAAAAAACAAGAAATATCACACATCAGATCTTGTACTAGTAAATGAATATCTTGTACCAAAAAGAATGGAATAAAGGCTCTGGTAATCAACATTGAAAAAACATTACCAAAGTTCAAACTTACCGTTATATTCAAGCACTTGATAATACTCCCACTCGCCTCTCTTCTCTTAACGGCCCTTCATCTGACACCCCTAAATTCTTTATCAAGCCTAGTAATATCTATCGCTTTTTTTGCACTATCTGTACCTTTGCTAACAAAAACTCCTACACCAGCGTATCTCAATACCACAGCATCATTAATGTTATCATCAAGAAATCAACCGCATGCCCGTTCTTTTACAATACAGGATTTTTACGATGCACAGTTTACTAAATACCAATCTAATTTCATTTCTCAAGATTTCAGTAACCACCAGCTCTGTTTGTTAGAATGCTAAAATAACTTTGAATTCTAACCCTACATCATGACAAATCCTGACAGTAATAGCAGAATTATCCTCGGTAAGAACTCTTGCTACTGCGCCACTCTCTCTTAATACAGAAATAACAGGGACTGCACTCCCCTTCACTGGCTCAAAGAAAGTTAGCAACTCCTGTAATATCATCACTCTTTCATCATCATAAAGATGACAAGCGTTTTTACTTTATCATCGGATAAATATCGAACAGTTAAATTAATACTCTAAAACCTTGTCTGATGGTAACCATTAACTACCTCCATTATTTTTTCACGACATTCTTCATCAAGCAGAATTATTATCTATTTTACTCTTATATAAGAACAAACTTAGATCATTTCTTCTACTTATCCTTTGAAAATAATTGATATTTTCACTGAAAATTCTGAGCAATAATGAACAACTGATGGCGAACCAAATTAAATATCAACTCATCAATTTTTCTGTACCCGCGTATGATACCTATATCAGGTTTACCATGACTAAATGCTGATATGAGAATAGCAGACCAGTACCACTTCGCATATCTGCCTCAAATAGCAACAAGAACATAATTTCACCTAGTACAAGATATTCGATTAATCATTCTTGTTTGTTTCTGATGACGAACCCCCATTTGTCAACGGTGATTCCTTATCAAACTAGTGATTGCTGTTTTACACAAAAGATTTTCAGATCGGTAGTTCAGAAACAATTTTCCAGTTTATTGAGCTAACGCTCTTTTCCAGACTTATACGACAAACAATTGCTTCTATCTCTTTTTGCTCATCCAGTGTTGCTAACACTTCAGCGCACACTTCAAATTTTCCAAGTTGAACTCTATCAGCGAAATTCAATGATTGTAACCTCACAGATACTCCATTGAGAGCCTGTAACACCAAAGTTCTCACCAGAATTTCGTCATCACTGTCACACACTACGTGAATTTTATAACACTGTACTTGATCAATAGCCTGCTGCCTGGGTTGTAAATTAATACGTTGGGCCGCTTCACGTAACAATATATTTGCGCAAAGAATAATGGCGGTTGCTATCGCAGCTAGCCAATATTGTCCGAGGCCACACAGCACACCAATTCCAGCAGAGCACCATAAGGTTGCCGCGGTATTTAATCCACGAATGTTCATACCTTCCCGCATAATGACACCCGCACCAAGGAAACCAATGCCTGAAACAACTTGTGCAGCAATACGACCAGCACTATCGGGTGAAGTTGTTATTGAACTGAGGATAAAAACTGCTGCACCGGTCGCAACTAATGCATTGGTTCTTAAACCTGCCATACGTTGACGCCATTGGCGCTCAGCACCAATTAATGCGCCAAAGCACGTAGCCGATAATAAATGAAAGACAAAAGGAGTTATTAACATGACATTCTCCATACAACCAAATGGATAAATAATCATGTGCATTTATTTTGCACACAGAAATGTATGCTGAATGTTTAATTCAGCCCTATTTTCTGTCCATACCCGGAGGTAACAAAGCGTAAATATATAACAGCATAATAAAAACTCAATATACTATCCCGGCTACTTGACCAAGCACCGGATAACACCATTCTTTGAGTAAGTACAGCTCAGATATTTTGAGTGGTACTGCCCGCTTTATTTGGCAAGCAGCAGATCGGAAGGAAATAGCTTGCCGTTTTATTGTCTATTTAACTGAAAACTTTGACTACCCAATGGCTATCTCCCCAATAAAATTTGTACGAAGTATAATCAGGAGTAATTAATAAGTAAAGAAGGATATGGCTTTAGTAAAGAAAAAACCCGTCACTATAGAAAATAGTGACGGGTTTCAAAATCATCCAAGCAATCAGATAGCCATTACGTTTGCTGCTGCTGGACCTTTCGCACCATTTTCAATGGTGAATTCTACGTTCTGGCCTTCTGCCAAAGTTTTGAAACCGTTACCCTGAATGGCAGAGAAGTGAACGAATACGTCTTTGCTACCGTCAGCTGGGGTGATGAAACCGAAGCCTTTAGACTCGTTGAACCACTTCACTTGACCTTTCATTTTGTCAGACATTGTGACTTTCCTATATATCAAAAAAATTTTGCCACCATTGGGCATGTATTGGCCAGTTATATCAGCTATTACTTATGGAGGCACTAAGAAGGAAACGCGTCAACAAAGGCTATCTGAGGATAACACTTACACATAACTCATTAACTCAAGATGTCGTACATAAAGTAGGTCTGTTTATCAGGCCGGCTGCATTAACTCATGATAGAAAAGGAATAGCAACCTTTTTATGCATTGGTGTTTTAAAAAAAATATTTATGCTCATTATTAACGCAATAAGTTAACAAATTACGTCATCAATTACAAATTTTTTTGATTTATTCAACCTTTATCTTAATGAAAGCACTAGAGTTAATCTTAGTCAATAACAGTTGGCAGATTAAAATAAGACAACTGATCTACGTAAGGTTACCTGCCCCATGCTAACCTTAAAGGCAAATAGTTATGAAAATATTTCACTTTTCCTTTGCTTAATCAGGTCAATATATGAATATCATCAAACAGATACTGATTCAGGATCTTGAACGAATCAACATTGAAGAACAACGTGATGGTAAACCTCGTTTTAACAGCCAATTTATCAATCACCATCCTTATCTTTGCCTAGCTATGCTTATATCCTACCTATTTCTCGCTGCACTTATCTGGTACGCCCCATATTTTAGTTTACTTTCACTACTAGCTTTTACCGTACTCTTCATTATTATGTCGGCGGTTCTATTACTCGAAATCAAACCTGTATATCGGTTTGATGATATCGGCGTACTTGATCTACGGGTATGTTACAACGGCGAATGGTTCGTCAGCGAAAAAATCTCAGACTGCGCAATCAAAGAGCTTTATTCCCACCCTCATGTTCCACTGGCAATAAAAGATGAAATCAAACGCATTATACAAATGAAAGGTGAAATTCATTTTTATGATGTTTATATCATGGCGTTTCCTGAACAATCACATACAGCAACATCGTTACCGATCATGAATAGCCGATAATGAACAAAAGTACTTAATTCCAACAAAATAGCGCAATTATAAAACAATGCGCTCATATGACGAGCAAATAACAAAACAGTAAGCTTTTTTGCGTTGACAGCGTTTCAATTGATCGCTAGTATTCGCCCCGTTCCCAAGAACGATTCCTCCATAGTTCAGTCGGTAGAACGGCGGACTGTTAATCCGTATGTCACTGGTTCAAGTCCAGTTGGAGGAGCCAAATTTCAGCCCGGAGATATTAAAGAGAATCTCTGGTATGCATGAAGTAGCTGGTATAAAAAACAGTTAATATGCAGAAAAAGCCCAATGTAAATTGGGCTTTTTCTATATAAGCAGTAACACATTCGCGAGCGCCAAGCCAATCAGTCCAGAACTACCTTGTAAGTCTTCTCTTTAGATTTATGCAATATATTCACTTCACCAACAAATGATATTTCGTAATGAATTTTTACTTGACCATTACCTATATAATTAAAGAAATCAATTCCACCCGGCTGACCATCAGCATTTTCTTCAGGTTTAATCACAGCTAACCGGAAAATATTATCTTCACTACCTTGCAAAGGATCTATCTTTAATACTAATTCTCCCGTATCCCGATTATCAGCAGAATACCCTCTTATATGTACTGTACCTTTTTTCAACTCCTTACCTTTAAGTTTAGCATCGCTGACCAAAATATTAATGTCATAATCAATAATATTCTCACCAATTGGTCGGCCCTTGCTTTCATCATATTCTTCAATATAAGGTATTTCTAAATCGCGACGAACCTGAATTGTTGAAGAATCCTCATCAAGTTCTACAAACACACGTTGAATAGCAGAAAATCTAGCAGTACCACTTTCGCTAATAGTATAATAAAGGCTATCGTGTTTACCTTCAGTAAGGAGAACATCTTTTACCGGCAAACTACGAATATCACCGCTATTTTGCACACCAGGAACAACTTCAACATTATCATTATCAAAAACAAATTTCAGATCATGTTTATCTAAGATATTGGAATCAGTAAAAAGTACTTTAACTCCTGCTTTTATATCGTCACTGCTAATAACATTGTCATAATGTGCCGGATATACAGGCGCTGCCAATCCTACTGATTTCAGTTTAAATCGCTTCAGAGGGACTTTCTCCACTACACTACCACTCGCATCCGTTACTTCAACATCAAAACCAATTGTAGCGTTA
Organism: Photorhabdus sp. CRCIA-P01; assembly: GCF_003545805.1. Lineage (GTDB taxonomy): Bacteria > Pseudomonadota > Gammaproteobacteria > Enterobacterales > Enterobacteriaceae > Photorhabdus > Photorhabdus antumapuensis. The sequence goes on from NZ_NMQR01000001.1 coordinate 191,748, forward strand.
ACCTTCTGATCTGTCTTAATTTTTACTAATATTTCAGACGCTCTACTAACAGGATCAAATATGCTATCTTTATTTACGATTTCATATTCACCTTCATTCAAGCCATTCACTACGATTTTACTTTTGTAATTTTCTAGTGGTACAGAACCATCATCATCCTGTAGAACTACAAACAGTCGTAATGGAACGTTAAACCAGTCTTTATGTGAAACCCAGTTAGTTACATCAGTATTAATTAAAAACTTCATGACTTCTCCTCATCTATTTTATAGAAATCACCAGAAAATTAGCCACTCTTTTAGGAGGGATATTATTTTCTTATTTTATATTTAAAATTATTTTCACCTCCTCACCAATTATTTAATTTAAGATTTTTTCTGAAATGGTTTTTATTCATTTAATTTCATATGCATATACAAATATATTATTAGATCGATAATATCTTAGTGCACTAGCAGAAAATGATATTTTTTTATTAATGGCAAACTCTTTAATATTCGCTTTGGCGTGGATTAATATCATGTTTGCCAAATCAGAGATCAAATACAAAATTACTTTTTCAGTTAATAATTATAGACAAGTAAATCCGCTAATAAATATCAAAATACAATAAGTGATCTGTTAAAACAGATCAAATAGGAAAATTACCATAAAATATAAAAATATTATAAATAACACCAAAATAAAATTAACTAATATATATTTAATTATATTTTTAATGCTCATGATTAATTATTTTCCAAATAAAAAATATAGATTACATTTTCAACATCTAATTATCATAGAAAAATATCAGTTAATTCTCATATTTCTTGAGCTGAAAATTTAATTGACTAAAAAACATCACTTTGAACACCAGTTAACCAATTAAACTCAATTTTCACTTTTCGCCTTTGACAAGACCAAAATACCCAGATATTATTCGCCTCGTTGTCAAGGACAATTCCTCCATAGTTCAGTCGGTAGAACGGCGGACTGTTAATCCGTATGTCACTGGTTCGAGTCCAGTTGGAGGAGCCAAATTCATAAGAAAACCCGCCTAGTGCGGGTTTTTTGCATTCCTAACTCCACCATTTACTTACAACGTAATATAATAATTCCGATCAACCTGCTTCCTAATAGCATACATCTCCAGCAAATACCCCTTACCTCGGCATAAAAACAGATCAATAAGTTCAGTTTGCCAGCAAGCAAACTATTTTTATTATTTCTGCTTTGACAAAGCAAAAACATACCGTTAATATGCACCCCGTTGTGAAGGAGTTCCTCCATAGTTCAGTCGGTAGAACGGCGGACTGTTAATCCGTATGTCACTGGTTCAAGTCCAGTTGGAGGAGCCAAATTATGAAAGTCCCGCTTAATGCGGGATTTTTGCTATTCCGACCTTTCTACTTAATTTCCCACACCATTTACTCGTAACATAAGCACAATAATTCTACTCAACTCATTCTAATAGAATAAAATTCCATCAAATTTCAATTAATTAGCATGAAAATATAACAACAAGTGCATTTTGACAGCAAACAAACCATTTTTATCATTTTCTACTTTGACAAAGCCGAAACATATCACTAATATGCACCCCGTTGTGAAGGAGTTCCTCCATAGTTCAGTCGGTAGAACGGCGGACTGTTAATCCGTATGTCACTGGTTCAAGTCCAGTTGGAGGAGCCAACTTCATTTCTATTTTTACCCTCATACTTTGCCTTTTCCTTTGTTATTAAGAAAATCCACCTCTGATTACCCTAACCTAGTTGATTTGGCTAAGTTTTTTTCTAAGAATTATATTCATTAATAGCTATTCAACCATTTTAGCTTTATCATCCATTCCCGGCCTGGATATGCTGAACTCAGCATCTTCGTTCCTATCATATATACTGGAGCCGGTTTCTCATGACCACTGAATCATACACAATAAAAATCCGCCGCCCTGATGACTGGCACATCCATTTTCGTGATGGTGAAATGCTAAAAACTGTCGTTCCCCACACCAGTCATTACTTTGGCCGGGCTATCGTCATGCCTAATCTGCTTACGCCGATTACAGAAGTGGTCAGTGCCAAGGCTTATAGAGACAGAATACTGGCAGCCATTCCCGAAGGACATAATTTCCAGCCTCTTATGACCTGTTATCTTACTGACACGACTGAAAGCTCTCAGATAGAAATGGGTTATAAAGAAGGCATTTTTACCGCTTGTAAGCTCTATCCCGCCAATGCCACAACCAATTCAAGTCACGGCGTCTCTGATATAAAGAATATTTATCCACTATTAGCAGCAATGGAAAAACTGGGGATGCCTCTGCTCGTCCACGGTGAGGTTACTGCTTCTCATATTGATATTTTTGATCGAGAAGCCCGTTTTATTGAACAAGTCATGGAGCCACTACGTAATCAATTCCCAGCACTGAAAGTTGTGTTTGAACACATAACTACCAAAGAAGCCGCACAATATGTGCTAGAAGGCAATAACAATCTGGCAGCAACATTAACTCCACAGCATCTCATGTTCAATCGCAACCATATGCTGGTTGGTGGGATTCGGCCACACCTATACTGTCTGCCTGTGCTGAAACGTAATGTGCATCAAGAGGCTTTACGGGCAGCCGTCGCCAGTGGCTGTGATCGCTTCTTTCTAGGCACAGACTCAGCACCACATGCACAACACAAGAAAGAGTCTTTCTGTGGTTGTGCCGGCGTCTTTAACGCACCATCAGCGTTACCTGCTTATGCAACAGTGTTCGAGGAGATGAATGCATTACAGCATTTTGAAACATTCTGTTCACTTAATGGCCCTAAATTTTACGGGCTACCTGTCAATGAAGGCTTTATCGAACTAACTCGCAAACCTTCTACCATAATTGAACACATTGATTGCAATAATGAAAAACTTATTCCATTCTTGGCTGGTGAAGATGCCCGCTGGGATGTGAAAGTAGCAGACTGATATAACATGGGGATGGTCATCATCCCCATTAATTTACATAGTTATCAATACACCAACAAATTGACTTATAATTCCTAACAAAAAACCTTCTTACTTTCATTAAAAAGCATATACTAACTAATGACTCATTCAAGAATGAGGTCGTTTGCTCTTAGTCAATGATATTAATAAATAATGCAGTGATCTGATTAGGAGGTTTTATGGGCAGTAAAGATGAAGTTATTCAAACGCATCCTGTTGTAGGTTGGGATGTCAGTACCGTTGATACATATGATGCAATGATGCTACGCCTTCACTATTTGTCCTCCCAAGATCAAACACCAGAACATGTCATGGTAGATCGAACCTTATGGTTGACAACTGACATTGCAAAGCAATTGATATACATCCTCCAGGCAGGAATTGAAAAGATCGAATCTTCAGAATACAGCGATCTAAACCATACTAAGCATTAATAATCTTAAACCCGGACCCCCGTATAAATGGGTGTCCGGTTAGGAGACCACATCGATTCATCTCAAAGATTTTGTCTGGAATACCATATCACTATATAATAATTTCGGATTAAGCTAACTTAACCATCAAAATTGCCGAGTTGACTACTAATAGATGGGGAGTTTATTGTGAGTTTGGCCAAACAGGAACAGGGATGTACAATAATGAAAATCTTAATTGTTGAAGAGTGCTATTATACCCGTTCAGGTATCAGAGAGTTTTTAAGGGAAAACGATAACGCTGAAAATCTTGAATTTATTGACTCACCTTCAATTCATGAGGCTATAGATATAGTAACTCACTTTTCCCCTGATATCGTTTTAGCTAATTTGACACATTATTGTCATCATGCCAGTTACTGTTCCGATTTACAGAAATTTATAACTCTTATAGATAACACTCGTATTTATATATACCTTAATAGCACCTATCCTTATTGTGACAATTATATTACATTGAAGGATAATGCTGTTATTCTCGCAAAGAGAAATCTTACCTATTTGCTTAATAAACTTAGTAAAACCACATTGCAAGAAATTCAGAGGCACAGAGCGAAAATCGACCAATACTGTTCTATTTTCAGCCCTCAAGAACATAAAGTTATCGATTACTGGATGAAAGAAATCCCTAATTACCAGATATCCCAAAAGTTAAAAATCAGTAATAGTACGGTCTACTCTCATAAAAGACACATTACTGAAAAAATCAATGTGCGTAATAGAGTTGAACTCTGCTTTATTTACAATGTATTTAAATATCTCTATTAAAATATCCTATTAACTAACTCAAATAAACTGGCACATTAATCTCTGTGCCAGCAATTAATCACATTATTCAGCAGACTGTAGTAAAGTGCTGTTCAATCCATCCTGTAGACGATGCCGGGATTTATTAAATATTTTTGCTCCATTTTCACGACCGGCACGGCGAGCACGCTGCTCTGTTTCCGGTAATCTTACTTCTTCTCCGCACATTTCACTACAACAGCCTTCAAATTTAGTTGCACACTCTGGACACTGAATAAATAGCAAATGGCAACCTTCATTTTTACAATTAGTATGACTGTCGCAAGACGCGCCACATTGATGGCAATGAGCAATCACGTCGTCTGAAATACGCTCCCCCATCCGTTCATCAAAGACAAAGTTTTTACCAATAAAACGTACCGGTAATCCCTGTTCTCTCGCTTTACGGGCATATTCGATAATACCGCCCTCTACGTGATAGACGTTTTTAAAGCCATTGTGCAGCATGTAAGCACTAGCTTTTTCACAACGAATACCACCGGTGCAGTACATTACAATATTTTTATCCTTATTATCCTGCAACATTTCCGCAGCCATTGGCAACTGTTCACGGAATGTATCAGAAGGAATTTCAATTGCATTTTCAAAATGCCCGACTTCATATTCATAGTGATTGCGCATATCAACAAATAGCGTGTCAGGATCATCCAGCATCTGGTTGACCTGCTCTGCTTTAAGGTACTCACCAGTTTTTGATGGATCAAAAGTTTTATCTTCAATCCCATCAGCCACTACCCGGTCACGTACTTTCATACGCAAAACCCAGAAAGATTTCCCATCATCATCAAGCGCAATATTCAGCCTCAAATTATCCAATGCAGGATCAACCCTATACAACAAAGCTTTAAATGCTGCTAAATTATGGGTTGGTAAACTTATCTGAGCATTCATCCCCTCTTTAGCAATATAAACCCGGCCAAATACTGAAAGCTCGGTAAATTGTTGATACAAGCTGTTACGAAAAGCCAGAGGATCTAAAATGTTAAAATATTTGTAAAAAGAGATGGTCGTGCGAGGTTGGGTCTCCGCCAACATATGTGCTTTCAGCTCTTTATTAGAAATGCGGTTGTGTAACACTGGCATGGTGTACTTTCCTGAATTTCAAGTCATAAAATATAGGTGTATAAGTGATAGCCTCCGCTATCAAGCGTAATATGATAACGAAAATGATTTTCAACGAGTAGTCATTTGTAACGCAGTGATAGGAAATCAGTAATAATAAAACGGGAGGGCCCTCCTCCCATCAATTGATCACGCAGCCATTTGCACACAGGACAAGGATAGATGCGTCAAACAGCCGACAACCAGCAGGTTTAACTGGCCGTAGCTTATTAATCCTTATCAAGGCTGGAACCAATCATCAGCGCTTTCCCATGTCTCTTGTAGAATCTCTTCAACAATTTTCCTATCATCAGGCGTACCACCACGAACAGATAGCCCATCATGACTTGCCAACTTCACATTGGTTTTAACATCAGGCCAGCGACGTTTAAGACGGTTATCCAGTTCTACAGCAAGTGCAGGGACAGCACCTTTTGGCAGTTTTTTAGATTTATCGATAGTGACTTCTACATGCATAATTTTTCCCTCCACAAACAACACTGTTCATATAAACAGTAATATTATCTACATGAATTGTAAATAGCTCTGTAAAACTATTTTAATTTTTATTTATCAGTAAATTATGAGCTACCATTCTTTATTAATGACAAAACGGGATGACAGCTAAGCGCACCAAAATCGAGCTCATAAACATTTCATGCTTGAAAACTTCGATATCCCGTCAAAAAATGTCACAATAAGGAAATTGTTTTGTCCATCTTATTGGAACTATAAAAACCTGAGAATCCATGATACAAGCACCTTCTTTTCAACGTTCACTACTTCATCCCCGTTATTGGCCTATTTGGTTTGGTATCAGTCTGCTTTACTTACTGGTTCTGCTCCCCTACCCCATTATTTACTGGATAGGCACACGTCTGGGCAGATTTTCTATGCGCTTTCTGAAAAAACGTGCCAAAGTTGCCGAAAGAAATCTTGAGCTATGTTTTCCGGATATGCCACAAGGGGAGCGCAACACGCTATTAATAAAAAACTTCGAATCCGTCGGAATGGGAATATTTGAAACGGGTATGGCCTGGTTTTGGCCTGACTGGCGGATAGAACGCTGGTTTACAGTTACCGGGCGAGAAAATATTCAGAAAATTCAAACTACCGGGCAAGGAATTATTGTTATTGGTATCCATTTCCTGACGCTGGAACTCGGTGCCCGAATTATCGGTTTGCTCAATCCGGGCATTGGTGTCTACCGACCAAATGATAATCCGGTTATGGATTGGCTACAAACATGGGGACGACTGCGCTCCAACAAATATATGCTGGATAGGAAAGATGTCAAAGGCATGATCCGCTGCCTGAAAAAGGGTGAAGTTGTCTGGTACGCCCCCGATCATGACTACGGCCCACGAAAAAGCGTATTTGCACCACTATTTGCTGTAGAACACGCTGCAACAACCACGGGCACTTCGATACTTGTGCGCCTCGCTGATCCGGCAATGATCCCCTTTACCCCCCGTCGTCTACCTGACGGAAAAGGTTATGAATTAATTATTCAACCCGCGGTAGATGGATTCCCTAAAGACGATGAAGTGAAAGCAGCGGCTTTTATGAACAAAGTGGTAGAACAGGAGATCTTACAAGCTCCTGATCAATATATGTGGCTACATCGTCGCTTTAAAACCCGGCCTGATGGTCATCCTTCTTTGTACGGGCAGGCTGACAAAGTCCATTAAATATCATTAACGGCTGTTTCTTCATCTAAGAAACGGCCATAATGACTGTCACATACAGCCTAATAATCCATTATTTTATTCCAATATTGATGTTATACCTTTTAATTTATTGCCGATTTTTATATAAAAGATAGAAATTAAAGTAGCTAAATAAACACAAAGCTAACAATCAAACAACTGTACTTTTTTACCTTTCATTATCACTCTCAATATCTGGCTTCTGAAAAGATTATTTATATTTCATAGCAATTACTTAATTTATTACTCTAAAATCTTTTTATTTACAAAAACATGAAAAACATAAATAAGTCAATAGTCCCCATCATCACTTTAATCAACCAGTGATAAGAAATGGGATTTCTGTCGAACTTTGCTCTGAAAAATGGAATATAAAGTAAGAGATATCCTACTTGTTAATAAAATTGACCGAAAATATGTTAAAAATATATTAACAAGACAAGACATCATTTAATAAAAACGTGGCTTTTTTGTTTGCTCTAAACCTAAATTTGAAAGAGCTTTTTAAAAGCTTTATTTATCACACACACTGCACTCTTAAAGTGCAGTCTTATAGGAAAACTTAGATGCAATCCTCCATTAACAATACAAAAACCAGAACTTTCTTTGGGCATCCTTATCCATTAAGTTCCTTGTTCTTCACAGAAATGTGGGAACGTTTCTCTTACTACGGCATACGTCCACTGCTGATCTTATTCATGGCTGCAACCATCTATGATGGTGGTATGGGTATTCCTCGTGAACAGGCCGCTGCCATTGTCGGTATCTTTGCAGGTAGTATTTATCTAACTACACTACCCGGTGGTTGGCTGGCGGATAACTGGTTAGGCCAACGTCAAGCAGTCTGGTATGGCTCAATCATTATTGCGCTAGGGCACCTGTCTATCGCTCTTTCCGCTTTCTTGGGTCATCACCTGTTTTTTATCGGCTTACTACTGATCGTATTAGGAACAGGACTGTTTAAAACCTGTATCACCGTGATGGTCGGCACGCTATATAAAAAAGATGATCCACGCCGTGATGGTGGTTTTTCCCTATTTTATATGGGGATCAACCTGGGCTCCTTCATCTCTCCGCTAATTACCGGCTTACTCATTCAAGACTATGGCTGGCATTGGGGTTTTGGTATTGGTGGGCTAGGAATGCTAGTTGCCCTACTAATATTCCGCTTCTACGCGGTTCCCCTGATGCGCCGTTATGACAAAGAGGGTGGATTGGATTCAAACTGGGATCTCCCTACAGTCAAACGTAAAAATGTCGGCAAATGGGTTTTTACGGCTATTATCGCTATGATTGCGATTATTGCCCTGCTTGTCCTCGGTATTATTCCATTTAATCCAGTGGCTGTGGCCAGCACAATGGTCTATGTCATCTCATCCTGTGTAACACTTTACTTTATCTATCTGTTCCTGTTTGCTGGTTTGAGTGGTAGTGACCGTTCCCGCCTGCTAGTTTGTTTTATTCTGTTGGTATCTGCTGCCTTCTTTTGGTCTGCATTCGAGCAAAAACCAACCTCATTTAACCTGTTTGCCAACGATTATACTAACCGCTTAGTGATGGGATTTGAGATCCCAACAGTATGGTTCCAATCAATCAACGCACTATTCATTGTCCTACTGGCTCCCGTATTCAGTTGGCTATGGCCTGCGTTGGTCAAAAGTAATATCAACCCAAGCAGTATCAGTAAATTCATTATTGGTATTCTGTTCGGTGCCGGTGGTTTTGGTCTGATGATCCTGGCAGCACAGGATGTATTAGCAACAGGTGAAACTGTTTCTCCACTCTGGCTGGTCGCAAGTATTCTGTTGCTGACACTCGGTGAGCTGTGCCTTAGCCCCATTGGGCTCGCAACGATGACGATACTGGCCCCATCCCGAATGCGTGGTCAGGTCATGGGCTTGTGGTTTTGTGGAAGTGCTTTGGGTAATTTAGCTGCCGGCTTGATTGGTGGACATGTGCGTGCTGACCAATTGGACAACCTGCCTGATCTATTTTCCCGTGTATCTTTAGCTCTGGTTATTTGTGCAGTGGTATTGATGGTGTTAATTGTTCCTATTCGCCGCCTGCTTAATAATGCCGACAAATCAGAAGTGAAAGCTCAATAATAATATTTATAGCCAACATAAAGCCATCTGAATCATAAGATGGCTTTATGTTCCTAAAAAAAATCCATCAGTGTACTGCCGTTATGATTGATGGCTTAACTATCTGTTTTACATTCAGTGATTCGGCTTGATATGCATGATTACGCACTTCCCACAGTTCAACAGCATGTTGAATATTAAGCCAAAAATAACATCCTCGTTGTCTGTATGTTACGCACAATATCATTGTGCATTAAGTCATAAAATGCTGAAAATATCATTTTGTCTTACGCAGCCTGGCTGGTGTGCAGCCATAATGCTGACTAAATGCAAAGGTAAAAGCTGACTGGGAAGCATAACCGGACAGAAAAGCAATATCAGCCAAAGGCTTATAACTATGAACCAATAAATTATAGGCAAATTTCATCCGGCATGTTTTCAAATAAGCCATTGGGCTCATACCCGTTGCAATAAAAAGTTTACGACGCAAGGTACTGGCAGATACCGCGCAAATATCAGCCATATCCATCACTGTCACTTTCTCATGCAGACGCCCAATAAGCCCCTGATGCAGTTTTACTATCAACGTTGAAGACGAACCTACTTGTGGTAGCTGAGCCAGTAGTAAACGGGCAACATCAGCGTGATTAGCGGGTGGCTGTGGGTAATCATGCAACCACTTAATAAGAGCAAGCGCAGGATCAGGTAATGGTTGCCAGAAAGAATCACTACGTAGTGGATTAAACAGTGCCGAAGGCAACTCCAGCACCAATTGCTGATTTTCACCACTAGCGAAAAAGCTATGCTTCGCATCCGGTGGGATCATAACAACATTTCCAAAACTAACGGTACGTTGTTGCCCTTCTACATTTAATTCCAACTGCCCGTTATAGCCAAAAACTAACTGCCATAACCCCTGATGGCTATGGCTAATAGTTTCAGCAGAATACCGGCGTAAATGTAATGAAGGTAATTGAAGAGCCATATTGATTGTCGCTGATTAAAATACACTCCAATCATTCGACAACAAAATAGCGTGGTTTACAACAACTTATGACCATTAGGGACAGGAAGAGTAAATTCTGCGATCACCACCGCACCATTTTCATCGACACTGCCGGTTAACAATACCTCTGATTTGACACCCGCGATCCGCTTTGGTGGAAAATTGCACACACAAAGAACCTGACGGCCAATTAATTGTTCAGGTGTGTAATGTACAGTTATCTGGGCGCTTGAACTTTTAACGCCCAACTCACCAAGATCAATTTGTAATTTATAGGCAGGCTTGCTGGCTTTAGGATTCAATTCTACTGAAATAATTGTGCCAACCCGCATGTCAACTTTCTCAAAGTCAGTCCATTCGATCTGTTCCATATATTCCTCTCCTTTAGTGCGAAGTCACTATACTCACATGCTAATAGAGGAAATTCTTTCGAGAAACTACCAACAATTGTCGACAAACTGCCTATTTTTCCCGACAGGTCATTCAATTCACTATCGAGTTGCTTTGAGTCACAGTTATTCCCGATCGAAAAAGTTACTTCTGGTCATGCCGCCATTCTCTTTAATACGCGCAGCGCGTTCAAAATCCTGACGGACTTTCTCACTGAACCCATCATCAAAGTTATTAAAATTATTAAATTTGTTAAATTCTTCTATTTTCGGTAGGAACTCAATTTCTCTTACCTGTTTTTCCAGTTCCCACTTCTCCGCCGCTTTGTTATTTGCAATGAGTTCATTCAGATCCCAATTCATATCCAAATGCTTGGATTCGAGATTTTCTCGCTTCTTCAAATATTCCGCAGATGGCTTATTGTCTGCCGGAATATCACTTTTATAATGGAAATTTAAAGCAAATGCTTGGAAAGAAATTGCAGATAAAATGACAAAAATGTAACGTGATCCCTTAATCATCATATGCTCCCTTTTCAAAACCATAACTTAGAATAATTATTAAATAATTATTGCCAATAAAAATCAACAACATTTATGTCTAACAAGCCAGTTATCAATATCAGGTTTACACTCTATTTAAATTATGGTCTTTCTACTGATCTGATAAAGCATTAACCCGCCGTGATTTGCGGGTCAATAGTCATTAGATGTTCATCGGGAATACAAGGTGTTACCTTCGCAATTAAATCGGGTTCCCTTGTCGATAAGCCAGCGCAACTGCCAAAGATTGCACTAAACACAAAGTAGCGGACTGAGAACGGAATGCCTCCACCTGTGCTTCTTTAACCACAAAACAAACATCACTAAAACTGGCTAGTGGGCTAATTTGGCTATCAGTAATCACGATCTGTTTTGCCCCGGCTTTCGCCGCCCGCTCACTGACCATCAGTGTTTCTTCTGCATAAGGGGTAAAACTGATTGAAACGATAACATCTTCTTCCCCAATTAAATTAATCTGTTCCCTGAACATTCCCCCCAAACCATCCACGAGTAAAGGGCGACATTCCAGATGATTCAATGCATAAGAAAGATAAACCGCCACACTAAAAGAGCGGCGCAGCCCAATAATGTAAATATTCCTAGCCTGGGCCAATAAGTCTACTGCGTTCCTTAAATCTTCGGGGGCCGTCCTGGCTGCTAGCTGTTGCATTGCCTGCACATTTGAACGAGCAAATTCCTGCAAAATATGCGGAGGGTCTTCTGGCGGCTCCTGTTCGCCATCCAGTTCCCTAAATAACCTGGCCCGGTCTGCATAACTGGCGGTTTCTTCCACCATATGCATGCGAAATAGCTGTTTCATTTCATTAAAACCACTGAAATCAAACGCATTAGCGAAACGAATTAATGTTGATGGAGGAACATCAGCTTCTCTGGCAATCACAGCAACAGTATCAAAAGCAACACTATTAGTATTATCCAGCACATATCGAGCTACTTGTTGCAGGCGTTTACTCAATTCACTATAGCGTGAACGGACTTGTTCTTGAAATTCATTCAGATTCGATGCGACAGACATAAATCCCCCATAAAATTTATCGCCAGCAATTGTAATCGTTTTACAGTATAAGCTGAATCATATTTCATTTTTATAGTTAAAAATGAAACACATAATCCATTCATTGTAATGATTTATTATTACCACTATATTGATTAACATCTAATTAGTCACCTAATTATCGGTATTTCATAAAAACTTTACTCCGATCACACTAATTGCCTTTCGTTCCAAATAATATTGAAAATAAAACATATATTTCATATATCTATTATCAAAGTTTGCGATTCAGTACTAACATCAAATCCGTAAAAGAGGCTCAGAATGGAACAAGTACAGAATTATGTTAATGGGCAACTCATTCCCAGTCATAGCACCCGTTTTTCGCCGGTTTTCAATCCAGCGACGGGAAAACAGATACGTCAGGTAGCACTAAGCACAGCTCATGAAGTTGAACAGGCAATTGAAGTCGCTCATCAGGCTTACAGTGAATGGTCTAAAGTTTCACCTCTCAAACGTGCTCGTGTCATGTTCCAGTTCAAAACATTGCTGGAAGCTAATATAGACAAATTGGCACGATTGATTTCAGAAGAACACGGAAAAATCTATTCAGATGCTATCGGTGAATTAACTCGTGGTCTGGAAGTCGTTGAGTTTGCCTGTGGCATCCCTCATCTACAAAAAGGTGAACATTCCGCGAATACCGGAACAGGCATAGATAGCCATTCATTAATGCAGCCTTTAGGCGTTTGTGCCGGCATTACCCCTTTCAACTTCCCGGCAATGGTTCCTATGTGGATGTTTCCTATCGCATTAGCGACAGGGAATACTTTCGTATTGAAGCCATCAGAAAAAGATCCCTCTCTCGCGGTTGAATTAGCATCACTACTTAAACAATCCGGTTTACCCAATGGCGTATTTAATGTTGTCAACGGCGATAAAGAGGTGGTCGATGTACTACTAACAGATCCACGCGTACAAGCCGTCAGCTTTGTGGGTTCAACTCCTGTTGCTGAATATATCTACACTACCGCTTCAGCTCACGGGAAACGCTGTCAGGCTCTCGGTGGTGCAAAAAATCACTGTATTCTGATGCCAGATGCCGATCTCGATATGGCTAGCAGTGCTATTACAGGTGCGGCTTTCGGCGCAGCCGGTGAACGTTGCATGGCATTGTCTGTTGTATTAGCGGTTGGGGATGAAATGGCAGATGCGTTAATTGAAAAATTACGTCAACAAATCAACAAAATATCTGTCGGTCCCGGTATTGCCGCAACTAAAGAAAACGATATGGGTCCCGTTATCTCCGCCCAACACCAAGCTAAAATCGGTGATTACATCGACAGTGGCGAAAAACAGGGGGCCAGTTTGTTAATTGATGGCCGTCAACTCAAGGTTCCGGGCTATGAAAATGGCTATTTTATTGGCCCGACACTGTTCGATAATGTCACGCCAGAGATGAAAATCTATCAAGAAGAGATCTTCGGCCCCGTTCTGTCAATTGTTCGAGTACCCGATTATGCCACCGCGCTGACATTAATTAACTGCCATCAATATGGTAATGGTACCGCGATATTCACCCGCGATGGAGAAACCGCTCGCCAATTCAGCGAAGATGTACAAACAGGTATGGTAGGCATCAATATCCCCATTCCAGTACCAATGGCCTTTCACAGTTTCGGTGGCTGGAAACGCTCAATTTTTGGGCCACTTAACGTTCACGGTAATGATGGCGTTCGCTTCTACACCCGCATGAAAACCGTTACCAGCCGCTGGCCAGCGAGTATCAGGTTAGAACATCATTCCAGCAGTTTTGTGATGCCAACAATGGAATAAAATGGAGTTCTGTAACATGAACAAATCAACAATGACAATGGCTCAAGCATTGGTGAAATTCCTGAACCAACAATATGTGGAAGCAGACGGAGAACAATATTCATTCATCAGAGGAGTCTTTACCATTTTTGGTCACGGCAATGTTGTTGGATTAGGGCAAGCACTGGAGCAAGATCCTGGTCACTTGACTGTTTACCAAGGATGTAATGAGCAAGGTATGGCCCATATCGCCACAGGGTTTGCTAAACAGAAAAAGCGCAAACAGATTTTTGCCGTAACCTCCTCTGTTGGCCCTGGCTCCGCCAATATGGTAACCGCTGCGGCAACTGCCACCGCTAATCGCATTCCTCTGCTGTTATTACCCGGTGATCTCTTCGCCTGTCGTCAGCCTGATCCCGTCTTACAACAGGTTGAACAGTTCCACGACTATACTATCAGTACCAATGACTGTTTCCGCCCTGTTTCTCGTTACTGGGATCGTATCTCCAGACCAGAACAGCTCATGAGCGCTATGATTAACGCGATGCGAGTTCTGACCGATCCCGCCAATACCGGTGCCGTCACAATTTGCCTACCACAAGACGTTCAAGGCGAGATTTGGGATTTTCCTGACTATTTCTTCCAAAAACGAATTCACCGCATTGAACGCCGCCCCGCTTCCGCCGCCATGATTAACGATGCGGTGGCACTGATAAACCGCAAGAAAAAACCTTTACTTATCTGCGGTGGCGGAGTGCGCTATTCAGAAGCTCATAATGCTTTTCGTCAGTTCACAGAACACTTCAATATTCCTTTTGCTGAAACACAGGCAGGTAAAAGCGCCGTAATTGCCGACCATCCCTTTAATTGTGGCGGTTTAGGCACAACAGGCTGTCTTGCTGCTAACCTGATCGCCAAAGAGGCCGATTTGATTATTGGCGTTGGCACCCGGTTTACTGATTTCACCACTGCATCCAAATCGCTATTTCAGCATCCAGAAGTTGAATTTCTCACTATCAATGTAGCGGAATTCGACGCCTGCAAACTGGATGCAATACCCGTTGTATCAGACGCCCAAGCAGGGTTAAACGCTATTGCAGAACAACTTATTCAATTGAATTATCGCAGCGGTTATCAAGATGAAATTCATCAGGCACGGGAAACATGGAGAAAAGAGTTAAATCGTCTGTTCGAAATTGAGTATCAGGCGGATTTCACACCAGAAATTCCCGGTCATCTTGATGATAAATTGGCAGAGTACAGCCAGACATTACAAACCCGCCTGACACAAACCAGAGTATTGGGATTATTAGACAAATATCTTGAGCCCGAAGCGATTATTGTTGGTGCATCAGGTTCCCTCCCTGGCGATTTACAGCGATTATGGCAGCCTAAACAACCGGATACCTATCATCTTGAGTATGGCTATTCCTGTATGGGCTATGAGATAGCCGCTGCTATTGGCGCTAAACTAGCCTGTCCCAACCAACCGGCTTATGCCATAGTCGGTGATGGCGCTTATATGATGCTGCATTCAGAGCTGCAAACCGCAGTACAGGAAAATATCAAGATCACCGTGTTGCTGTTTGATAACGCTGGATTTGGCTGTATCAATAATCTGCAAATGAGCCAAGGGATGGGCAGTTTCGGAACAGAAAATCGTTACCGTAACCCAGAAAGTGGCAACATGGATGGCAAACTGATTAAAGTTGACTTCGCCAAAAATGCAGAAAGCTACGGCTGCAAAAGTTACCGAGTCCACGATGAGCAACAACTGCTTTATGCGTTACAGGAAGCCCAAAAACAGACTGTACCAGTACTCATAGATATCAAAGTGCTGCCTAAAACGATGACGCATGATTATGAATCATGGTGGCGAATAGGCACAGCACAAGTAGCGGAAAACCCAGCGATAGAATCTGCCGCAAAGAAAATAAAGGAGATGGTTGCAACTAAAATACGCCAATATTAAAAAGCAATGGCCTGTAAGACAGCAGGCCACTTTTCCTTTTCTAATCATTTTTAATGCTATCCTTGAAATTCTTATTCCAAAAACAAATTACTTTTTCCCTTCTCTCAATCACTACGATTAAGCGTAGCGATTACTTAGTCTAATGCATATTATAATTTGTTTTTAAAAGACAAATGTCCCACTCCATCCAGCATCAATCTTACTTTACGTGATCTAATTAACATAAATTTAATATTGTCATCAACAAAATGCTACCCTGCGCTCAAAAACATAATTTCCAAATATTAACAAATTGAAATAAATGTTTTATTTGATATATTTTAAAGTATCTCATAAGCAGATACTTAGGTATCAAGGAGCATCCATGTTCAACATTGCATTATTTGGCGCCGGACGAATTGGACAAGTACACGCAGTGAATATCACTCATCATAAAGAAACTTGTCTTTATTCTGTTGTCGATCCCCATCAGAAAAGTGCTGAACTTTTAGTACAGAAATACCAAACAAAAAGACAAACTATTGAACAAGCAATGTCTGACCCTGAAATAGAGGGTGTTCTTATCGCCTCAGCAACAGATACTCATGCAGACCTGATTGAACTCGCAGCAAAACATCATAAAAAAATCTTCTGTGAAAAACCGGTTCATCTTGATATTGAACGTATTCGTCATTGCCTTGAAACCGTTAAACAGTATCAGGTTCCCTTATTTGTTGGCTTTAACCGTCGTTACGATCCACAATTCCGCCGAGTAAAAACACTATTTGACGCCGGTGCGATAGGAAAAGCCGAATCTCTGCTGATTATTTCCCGTGACCCCTCTCCTCCTTCTGCTGAATACGTCAAAGTTTCTGGTGGTATGTTCCGGGATATGACAATACATGACTTCGATATGGCACGCTTTATTATCGGTGAAGAACCCTGTTCGATCTACGCCCAAGGCAGTAACCTGGTTGATCCAGCTATCGGGCAAGCAGGTGATATCGATACCGCCTTTATCGTTATGAAATTCCCATCAGGTGCAATGGCAACCATTACCAACAGTCGCCGTTCCGGGTATGGCTATGACCAACGGATTGAATTGCATGGTGAAAAAGGGCTACTTAGCGCCAGTAACATCAAAGAAAACAGCGTTGAGCTCTGGGAAAACAGCGGTTGTTTAACAGCTAAGCCAGAGCATTTCTTCCTGCAACGTTACCGGGAAGCCTACATTGCTGAATGGGATCATTTTGTCGATGTCATGGCTGGTCGTACCACACCAGAATGTAGTGGCGCTGATGGCGAACAGGCACTTTATCTGGCCGATAAAGCTCTCGAATCCCTACATTCAGGTAAAGAAATCAGATTATAAAACAGACCTATATCTCTAACTAACTGACTCACATTTATTTTCACCCTAAAAACGGGAAAGGCTACTTTCCCGTCAGCATATTGCTGCCTGAAAATAGTCAATCAGGCTTGGAGGATAGTATGTTAGCTTTTCTCTCATTTATCGGTTTTACTCTATTAGTGGCTGGCTTTGCTTATTACAAAACCCATAATGCTCGTCTGACGGAATCTACTGAAGGCTATTTTCTTGGTGGGCGATCTCTCACCGGTGTTTATATTGGCAGCTCTATGTTATTAATGAACCTGTCCACAGAACATTTAATCGGTTTGAATGGATTAGCATTCCGAACTGGATTTATCGTTATGGCTTGGGAAGTAATAGCCGCCGTGACAATTGTTCTATTCGCTATTTATTTCCTGCCTAAATATCTGAAACTCGGTATTTCAACCATCCCGGAATATCTTGAACGCCGATTTGACAAAAATACGCTGCTTATTACCTCAATTCTGTTCCTGGCTATGTATATCATTTCACTACTCCCCATTGTGCTGTATACCGGCGCGATTGCATTGGAAAGTCTATTTCAGGTTTCCAATGTATTCAGTATTGATAAAACGGCGGCTCTATGGATTATGGTTTGGGGCGTTGGTGGATTAGGTGCGGTCTATGCCATCTTTGGTGGTATTAAAGCCATTGCCGCCGCGGACACCATTAACGGCATTGGCTTAATCATTGGCGGGTTAATGGTCACCATTTTTGCCTTACTCTATGTCGGCAATGGCAATGCCTGGCAAGGATTAGTTGAAGTTTATCAATCTAATCCTGATAAATTTAATTCCATCGGCAGTGAAGATTCTCTGGTTCCTTTCTCTACGCTATTTACCGGCCTAATTGTTTCCAATATGTTTTTTTGGTGTACCAATCAATCAATTGTTCAGAAGGCCCTTGGTGCAAAAAATCTCGCCGAAGGACAAAAAGGGGTCATGTTGTGTGCTTTACTTAAACTCATCATGCCGTCTATTATTATTCTACCTGGCATTATTGCTTTCCATATTTTCAAAGGACAAATAGATAACCCAGATAACGCTTACCCAGAATTAGTACATTTAATTCTACCGGAAGTATTGGTTGGTTTCTTTGCCGCTGTGGTGGTCGGTGCCGTATTTTCCACATTCAGTGGAGGGCTTAATTCATCTGTGACACTGTTTATCGTCAATATCTACAAACAGCGGATCAACCAAAATGCCACCGAAACTCAAACCGTCACTATGAGTAAATATTTGGGGATCGGGTTAGCATTAATCACTATGATCGTCGCACCGTTAGTCGCTAATGCACCGGATGGTCTGTTCTATCTTATTCAACAATTACAGGGGATCTTTAACGCGCCAATTCTCAGCGTGGTATTAGTTGGTCTGATGACTAAACGAGTGCCGCCTATTGCTGCTAAACTTGGCCTATTATTCGGTATGTCTGCCTATATTATCTGTAATTTTATTTTAAAAATTAACCTGCACTTTTTTCATTTGGTTGGCGTTTTATTTGTTCTCAATGTTATTTTCATGTTGGCTATTGGCTACTTTTTTCCAGCTAAACCATTTGAAGATGTTTATACCGAACAGGTAAATATTACGCCGTGGTCCATGGTGAAACCGGTTGCATGGTTAATTACACTATGTTCAATCTCTATATACGTATTTCTTGCACATAATGTTCCCAAAGTAATCATGATTATTTATTACCTGTTTGCCGTATTAATATTATCTTATGTACTCTATCAGGTAGGTAAAACGCTGTTTAAGAAGATTATGATAGATAGTATGCCAAAAAGACCGAATAAAGATAAATAACCGACTTTATTATTCCAACATTATTATCAGAATAACTCACTACCAGGATTTCTCTGTAACCCATATCCAAAAGAGGAAATCCTGGATATATACCTAATAGATTTCGAGTTGCAGCGCGGCGGCAAATGAACGAATCCCCAGGAGCATAGATAACGATGTGACTGGGGTGAGTGAAAGCAGCCAACAAAGCAGCAGCTTGCAAGATGAAGGGGATAGAAGATTATTCTTTTGCTAATGATAAAAACATTCCATATATACTAAATCACAAATGGAACAAAAATTCTAATATTCTATTTTTCCTGTTCTTACCTTTGAATGGAACCTATATCATTAGCAAATTAACCCTATGTAACGCGACGTTACCTAAAAAATCCTTATCAGATCACAACTTGAAATTAATACTTTCATTTAAGTTGAAAATGAAACAAATGTTTCCTATAACAGGTGTACGACAACAACCAAGGCTAACTGACAAACACTAAAGAACTGACTGCAACAACAAACGACCTATCCGCTTCTATTCGGAGAAATAGCTATATGGAAGAGATTCGTATCGGCCTAATCGGTACTGGTTACATCGGACGCACGCATGCCATTGCTTACGCACAAGCACCTACGGTTTTCTCTCTGGCAGGCAAACTAGTTTGTGAAATGATAGCCGAAGTTTCTGCTGAACTCGCCGCAAAACGGTCTGAACAATTAGGTTTTCGGCGCTTTACTGACAATTGGCGCAAATTAGTATCAGATCCCGATATTCATGTTGTTGATATCTGCTCACCAAATTTTCTTCATAAAGAGATGGCTCTCGAAGCGATCAAATATGGCAAGCATGTTTATTGTGAAAAACCACTGGCACTAAATTCAACTGATGCAAAATTAATGGTCGAAGCCGCCAAAAAAGCCGGAGTGAAAACATTAGTCGGTTTTAACTATATGAAAAACCCTACCGCACAATTGGCTAAAGAGATCATTTCGAATGGTGAAATCGGTGAAGTCATTCACTTCTACGGTACTCATAACGAAGATTATATGGCTGATCCACTCATCCCTATTCACTGGCACTGCTTCAAAGATAAAGCTGGATTAGGTGCATTAGGCGATCTTGCTGCTCATATCATCAATATGGCGCAGTACCTGGTTGGTGATATCCAAACTGTTTGCGCAGACATGGCGACTATCATCAAACAACGTCCAGAAAAAACCGACTCTAGCATTATGGTTGCCGTAGAAAACGAAGATCAAGCACATGCTATGGTGCGTTTCAATGGCGGAGCAATGGGTATTATTGAAACCTCCCGTATTGCCTGCGGCCGCAAAATGGGTTTGAGCTACACCATTACAGGAACAAAAGGTGCTTTGAGCTTTACACAAGAAAGAATGGCCGAATTAACACTTTACCGCCACGATGAACCGGCAAACCGCCAAGGATTTAAAACTATTCTTATTGGACCAGAGCATCCTGACTATGCACCATTCTGTCACGGGGCAGGTCACGGCATCGGCTTCAATGATCAAAAAACAGTGGAAATCAGAGACTTGATTAATGGCATCGCCAGCAATAAAGAGATGTGGCCAGATTTCACCGAAGGCTGGAAAGTCTCACGTATTCTGGATGCCATTACTCATTCTTATCAAGAGCAACGTTGGGTGAATGTCACTGAAATTAATTAATTCCTCTTATCAATAATTCACTGTCGGAGCTCGTCATAGCAACACTTGATATTGTACTTAATAAGGAATTGTTCAATGGAGCAGCAAAAAAAATTTGATGTCATCTGCATGGGACGAATCGCCGTTGACCTTTATGGCCAACAAATCGGAGCACGTCTGGAAGATATGGGAAGTTTTGCAAAATATCTTGGCGGTTCTTCCGGTAATGTCGCCTATGGTACCGCTCGTCAGGGGCTTAAATCCTCCATGCTAGCCAGAGTCGGTGATGAGCACATGGGACGTTTCCTTCGGGAAGAGTTGCAAAGTGTTGGCTGTGATACCAGCTATCTAACCACGGATAAAGAACGCCTTACAGCACTGGTACTGCTAGGAATCAAAGATAAAACCACGTTCCCCCTGATCTTCTATCGTGATAACTGCGCCGATATGGCAATTACCCGTGATGATTTCACTGAAGAATACATTGCATCCGCTCGTTGTCTGGCTATCACCGGAACACATCTTTCTCATCCTAACACTCGCGATGCGGTGCTGACGGCCCTCAACTACGCCCGCCGTAACCGGGTGAAAACGGTCATGGACATTGATTATCGCCCGGTACTTTGGGGGTTAACTTCTCTGGGAGATGGTGAATCACGTTATATCGCATCGGAACAGGTAACCACTCAGTTACAGGAAGTATTATCACTATTTGACCTGATTGTTGGCACAGAAGAAGAGTTCCATATTGCCGGTGGTTCCACAGATACTATCGAAGCACTACGCAACATTCGTAAACTCACATCTGCTGCATTGGTTTGTAAACGGGGGTCACTAGGATGTTCTGTTTTTACCGCTGAAATCCCTAATGATTTGAATGATAGCCTTACCATACAGGGTGTTCGTGTCGATGTGCTTAACGTACTCGGTGCAGGGGATGCTTTTATGTCCGGCTTATTACGCGGCTATCTTAATAACGAAGGTTGGGAAAAAGCCTGCACCTACGCTAATGCTTGTGGCGCATTAGTTGTTTCTCGTCATGGGTGCGCACCGGCAATGCCAGATAAAACAGAACTTGATAACTATCTATCACGCGCCAATCAAATACTACGCCCTGATTTGGATGAAACACTTAATCATCTCCACCGTATCAGCGCCCGTAAAAACCAATGGGACGAACTGTACGTAATGGCATTTGATCATCGTATTCAATTTATTGAATTAGCCCGTCAAGCAAATGCCAGTATCAAGCGTATTTCATCATTAAAACAACTTCTATTGCGCGCCAGCCGGGAAGTTGCCACAGAAGCTAGGTTACAAGGAAAAATAGGCCTGTTATGTGACAGCACGTTTGGTCAGGATGTTTTAAACGAAATTACCGGTCAAGGTTGGTGGATAGGCCGCCCAATTGAACTACCAGGCTCTCGTCCGCTTTGTCTGGAACATGGCAACATCGGTTCTCAACTTATTGATTGGCCACTGGAACACATCGTCAAATGTCTGGTGTTTTTCCATCCAGAAGATGCTCACCCACTCCGCCTGGAGCAAGAGAAAAAAGTTCGGGAAATTTATGCCGCATGTTGTAAATCTGGTCACGAACTTTTACTGGAAGTGATTTTACCTGCGGAAATGAAACACTCAGATGAGTTCTATATTCGCGCACTTAGACGCTTTTATAACCTTGGAGTTAAACCGGATTGGTGGAAACTCCCACCACTCAGTTCTGAAAGTTGGGACAACATTAACTCTCTTATCCAACAGCGAGATCCCTATTGTCGTGGCGTCGTTATTCTTGGCCTTGATGCTCCACAAGAAGAGCTAGAAATGGGCTTTAATGCCGCAGCCGGCAAATCTATCGTCAAAGGTTTTGCTGTCGGAAGAACCCTATTTGGTCAACCATCCCTAAAATGGCTAAAAAATGAGATTGATGATAACCATTTGATCCAGAAAATAAAAACCAACTATCACAACCTGATTAGCCTATGGCGTCAGCGCGGATAGCAACATAATAAAATTATTTTATTCAACAGGAGCACCATCATGGCTGTTCAACTTGGTATCAACCCTCTGACCTGGACTAATGATGACTTACCTACTCTCGGTGCAGACACACCACTGGAAACCTGCTTAACAGAAGGCCGCCAAGCAGGTTTTACCGGTTTTGAGTTGGGCAATAAATTTCCTCGCCAGGCCAACGTATTGGGCCCTATTCTCGCCGCCCACGATCTCATGCTGGTATCTGGCTGGTACTCTGGCGAATTACTCACCCGTTCAGTAGCGGAAGAGATTCAAGCGGTACAATCCCACCTGACTCTGCTGCGCGAATTGGGGGCGAATGTCATGGTATTTGCGGAAGTAACAAATTGCATTCACGGCGATCAAAACAGGCCGATCCATCTTCGTCCTCAATTTCCAGCTAACCGCTGGCAAGAATATGGTGAAAAATTGACTGAATTTGCCCGTTACACCCAAGAACAAGGTATTCAGATTGCTTATCACCACCATATGGGAACGGTGATCGAAACTGAGGAAGACGTTGATCATTTGATGGAAAACACCGGAGATGAAGTTGGATTATTGCTGGATACCGGTCATTTGACCTTTGCTGGCGCTGATCCACTGGCTATCACAGAACACTGGGCAAAACGCATCAATCATGTTCACTGTAAAGACATCCGTCCTGATGTACTCAACGATATAAAAAACCGTAAAACCAGTTTCCTTGATGCTGTGCTGAGTGGGGTATTCACGGTACCGGGAGATGGTTGTGTTGATTATCCCGCAATTTTCCAAGTGTTGAAAAAATACAATTATAAAGGCTGGCTGGTGGTTGAAGCGGAACAAGATCCTGCGGTTGCCCACCCATTGACCTACGCAACGATGGGTTATAACAACTTACGTAAACTGGCTATTAACGCGAGGTTACTTTAATTAGCTACCGTTCGATTCATGTAAAAGCAATGCTTGAGGTAAGTAACATGTCCAAATTATTATCAAAATATCATGCACCGGATCAGAACAAACGTACTCAACATATCACGCCAGAATCTGCCAACTGGAAGTATGTCCACTTTGATGTTTATGAGTTGGCTTCGGGTGAAAAAATCACCTTACCCGCATCAGAAAATGAGACCTGTCTGGTTTTAGTGGCGGGAAAAGCCACAGTGACTACGCCACATCAGCGGTTTGAGCATATTGGCGATCGTATGGAACCATTTGAACGCAAAAAACCTTATGCTGTTTACATCACGGCGGGGGAGTCTGTTGAAATTATTGCCGATACGGCTCTTGAACTCGCGGTGTGCCAAGCACCGGGTAAAGGAAGCTATCCGACTCGGCTGATTACACCACAGGATATTGATGCAGAACAACGTGGAAATGGCTACAACCGACGCTATGTTCACAACATCCTACCGGATAACAAACCTGCTGATAGCTTGTTGGTGGTTGAAGTCTTTACCAGTGAAGGCTGCACCAGTTCCTACCCTAGCCATAAACACGATACCGATAATGCGCCACAGGAAACCTATTTGGAAGAAACCTATTACCATCGTTTGAATCCATCTCAAGGATTCTGCATGCAACGCGTCTATACCGATGACCGTTCACTGGATGAATCAATGGCTGTTTACAACAAAGATGCGGTAATGGTTCCCAAAGGCTATCACCCAGTGGCAACCATTGCTGGTTACGACAACTATTATCTCAACGTAATGGCCGGACCAACCCATAAATGGCTATTTACCTGGGAAAAAGACCATCAATGGATTAACAGTGAAGAGTATGCTCAAAAGCATAAGAATTAATGCTCATCAGGTAGAAAATAGACTTCTTTATTTTAATTTTAGCGCACTCAATCGAGTGCGCCGCTGCCTGTACGGCAGTGAACAAGCTAAATTCTGAATTTTCGGACACGTTAGATTTCTAAGCTGCCTGTACGGCAGTGAACATCGGAACGCTTGATGTTAGCACTATGACACATTTCTAAGCTGCCTGTACGGCAGTGAACCTTCTCGCAGGACAGTAACCTTAGCCATCTCTTTTCTAAGCTGCCTGTACGGCAGTGAACGATTTTGAGGTAACAAACGAGGTAACTAATCATTTCTAAGCTGCCTGTACGGCAGTGAACTCTCAGTTGTTTATCGATATTAAGGAGCATGATTTCTAAGCTGCCTGTACGGCAGTGAACCACGGCGTGCTCTCTCACCCGTTTCCCAATCATTTCTAAGCTGCCTGTACGGCAGTGAACGAATTAATGTCGCAAAGATAATTAAACAGACTTTTCTAAGCTGCCTGTACGGCAGTGAACGGTTAGAAAAGAAGTCCTTATTCTTAACCTTATTTCTAAGCTGCCTGTACGGCAGTGAACAGCAAGAACCAGGCAATAGATATTATTACTGTTTTCTAAGCTGCCTGTACGGCAGTGAACACAAAGCTTCTTTTAAGCATCGAGGACAAAAATTTCTAAGCTGCCTGTACGGCAGTGAACTTGTCACTAACAGTATCAATATTATCATGAACTTTCTAAGCTGCCTGTACGGCAGTGAACTGAGGTTGGAACATCGCGAAGAACTGCTGAAATTTCTAAGCTGCCTGTACGGCAGTGAACATACACAGTGTTAGCTTTACCGTGGCGATTGATTTCTAAGCTGCCTGTACGGCAGTGAACTCTTTTCCTCTGAGGGGATGCTAACGTTCAGTTTTCTAAGCTGCCTGTACGGCAGTGAACGTGACTTGGAACCGTTTATTTTTGCGATTGATTTTCTAAGCTGCCTGTACGGCAGTGAACTCATTGCATGAGATTGAAAAACAAATGCGCCATTTCTAAGCTGCCTGTACGGCAGTGAACGCGGTTTGACAAAAATGTCCAGTTCTCTGTAATTTCTAAGCTGCCTGTACGGCAGTGAACTCACGCTGCGTTGCGGCCTGTACGTCGTTATCTTTCTAAGCTGCCTGTACGGCAGTGAACAAATGTGCGCTAAGTTCGGGACTCCATTTTTGTTTCTAAGCTGCCTGTACGGCAGTGAACGATCCAGGTGTAGATTCCCTACTTACGTAGTATTTCTAAGCTGCCTGTACGGCAGTGAACATAGAACTATATCATTTGCTACCAGCCTTGAATTTCTAAGCTGCCTGTACGGCAGTGAACGCCTCAAGCTCATAAATCTGTAAATGCAAGCTTTCTAAGCTGCCTGTACGGCAGTGAACGTGAAAATTACGAACTGAGATTGTTAAATAGATTTCTAAGCTGCCTGTACGGCAGTGAACTTGGTACTTTAACCATTATTGCTACTCCAATCTTTCTAAGCTGCCTGTACGGCAGTGAACGGATGAGGCCAGTCAATTACAGCTAGATATGATTTCTAAGCTGCCTGTACGGCAGTGAACCAGATTGGGCTTCGGACCTGCCGCTTAACGCCTTTCTAAGCTGCCTGTACGGCAGTGAACTTTGGCAATCATCGGCCCGTTCTCTTTGGTTATTTCTAAGCTGCCTGTACGGCAGTGAACACTTTAAGTATTGCTTTCCGGCTTGGATTCCATTTCTAAGCTGCCTGTACGGCAGTGAACTCGTCAGTGCTGGTTTTCGTTGCCATAGCTTTCTAAGCTGCCTGTACGGCAGTGAACATATTAAAATTTGGGACGAGGGTTGGATTTTTTTTTCTAAGCTGCCTGTACGGCAGTGAACTATGCCAATGACCCAAACATCAGTAGCGAAGTTTTCTAAGCTGCCTGTACGGCAGTGAACAGTTAGATATTAACTTTAATTTACTGATTATTAAAGAACATAATGACAAAAAGCAGAAAAACCCTTTTTATAAGCATTATATAATATGATATAAAAATCAATAAGTTAAAATCAGACACAAAAAAAGGGTCAAAATAGGGTCGCATATCTGGTTAATACAACAATACCCAATGTTTCGGTAAAGTGACCTTAACCTTTTGCGATATCCTCGCACTGGGCAAGGGTTTACGGCGGTTTTTACTAAATATCTTAAAACTGAGCGGCTTACTCTCTTCCCGATTACATATAGTTGTATAAAATAGCGGGTAATTTTTGAATAAAATTAAGAACATTGATCCCTTTTTCATGACTAACCCTATTTTAAGAGAGATGCAAATGATTTCACTACCCATCTATCATGTTGATGCATTTACAGATCGCCAATTTTCTGGCAACCCCGCCGCTGTTGTTATATTAGATAACTGGCTTCCAGATGAAGCGCTATTATCAATTGCTACAGAAGTAAACCTCTCTGAAACTGCTTTTTTAGTCGGTAACCACCTACGTTGGTTTACACCCAAAGTTGAAGTAGATTTGTGTGGGCACGCAACATTAGCAACCGCGTTCGTAATGATTGAACATCTATCCGTTACTGATAACCCTATCGTATTCCAGACTCGTTCCGGCGATATTGCCGTTTATCATGACAACGGTACTTATACACTTGATTTACCCAAAGCGACTTACAAAAAAGAGTCATCTCTGCAAGAAAATATCGAAAATGCACTAGGCCAGAAAATATCCGAGCTTCTTGTTTCTGACAATCGCTATGTTTGTTTACTCGAAACCGCAGAACAGATTCTAAATACAAAACCCAATTTTGACAAAATAGCCACTCTGCCTTTACCTGGAGTTGCCATAACAGCACCTGGTGAACAACAAATTGACTTTGTTTCCCGATATTTTGCCCCCGCTAAAGGCGTGCCAGAAGATCCAGTAACCGGATCATCACATTGTGTATTAACCCCATTTTGGAGTAACCGTTTAAATAAACAGAGATTGTATGCACGTCAATTGTCAAAACGCGGTGGAGACATTGTGTGTGAATTACACGGAGATCGAGTACATTTATTAGGAAAAGCCAAATTATTTTCCTACGGGCATATCGTCCTCAATACCTCAATTATTTCCTAAGATAGGAACCTCAACACACATTATTGATATTAAGGTTATATTGAGAGAAGAAAAAGAGTTCTGCCATTAAAGCAAAACTCTTTTTATAAGTAGAGTTTAATCTTATATATAAATCAATAGGTTACCATTAATCGCTAAAAAAGAGTCAAAACCAAGGTACGGTAGCTGATGCACTTAATCCATAAGCGCTAAAAACACCTGATGCTGGTTCTTCCTCTATTGGCCCTTGTTCAACAAATAACGGAAAGCTTTGCCTTGATGACAAGCTCTTAAGATTCAAAAACGGCAAATTGGTACGTTGCTCTTTGCTGATAGGAATGCGCTGCCGAGCTTGTTCTTCCGTTAACCATCCTTTTTTAATCGAACGACGGCGAATCCTATCAACATTGCTTTTTACCTGCACTCGGCTCACACGACGATATCGAGTATCTTGAGGTACCAGCTGGATATCAGTCATTTCAGTGTAGTCCCGGAGCCCTTTTAACCAAGATAACGACTGCAAATCATTTAATGCTTCGTTTACACCGTGAATCCTCAGCGTGTCCCCCAATGTTTTTCTCGCTCCCGGAAAACTGACCCCAATACGCCCGTTACCTACTTGTCCTAACGCCCGATGCAGCTTAGCAAATAACGCCTCCATCAGACTTTGCTGGCTAAATTCAGGATCAGGAAGGACGCGGATTTCAAAGTAATAATCCATTGTGTCCCCTTATTCACCTTTTTCACCAAAAACGCCACCACGAATCAGTATCGCCATAACATAATGCTGTTGCTCTACTTCTGGTACTTTTCCTTTAACGACCCAGTTATCTAACAAAGTATAAAAATCCATTTTTACTTTAGGCTGACGATAAGCCTTACCACGACTGGTGACAGAACCATAAGGTTCAACCGCTATTGGGCCAAGACCTAACTCCGTAGCGTCTGGATACCAGGTATCTATGGTGCGGAGCGCATTACCCACTTTTTGCGAATGCAATGCAGCAATTTCATTTACCTGATACAACACTTTGCTTTTTTTACTGTTACTATCGAGAACTAGCTCTTGAGAAGGGAAAATTTCCTGCCCATGCCCCAAACGAACAAAAGCCTCAACGTTGAAAAATGTTGATCTATCGCTTGCTAATCCTTCCTCAATTTCGGTAGCAAGTTCAGCTAAGTGATCTTCTACCTTACCAAATTCACGTAAACTGAAATCTTCGCAATCAAACTCCCACCATTTGCCACTCTTACCACTTACGCGAACCTTAATTTCTTCTGCTCCAACTCGGTTACGCCACAAAAACCGTCCATTAGCCAGATTTTCTGCATAACGTGCTGCAAGTGTTTTAAAACCATGTTCAGCGATATAACTGTTGATCACGTTTGCCAGTTCAGCTTGATAATCCTGATCATTACATACTGATGGTGTTGAAAGATTGCCTAACACCCGTAATGTGAAGCTCACTTTCAGAGTATCAGAATCAAAAGGCAATGCAGCAACATCAACGCGTTGTAAATTCGCCTTTTGAATCTCAGCATCCAGTTTGGCCGGATCGCTGGTTAAAGCGTTTTTCAAGCGGTTAGAAATCGTCCCTCGGACAGCTTTTTCCTGAATAGCAATAGGTTGCCATTCACCGTCAATTTGTTTCCAGTTTCCGGCAAACATAACAGCATCAGAGTTAGAAAGTTTACGTTCAAACGCCAGTACAGAAGCCGTTTTAATAGTTGATTTAGACATGTAGATATCCTTCTTTAAATTAATCAGTCGATTATTCTTACTTTCTTATTAGGTTTGGATTGACGGGCAACAGTCTGTTGATTACAACACCTGTAGACTCCCTCTTGGTAGTCATAACACCAGAGTAACTGGCGAATATCGTCAATACGGTGCGGGCTTTTCCATTCACCTACTCCGTAGATTGCTTCAACAAAACAAAATGGAGTATTAGGATCACGGGTTTTATCTACTTTCCCGGCGGGATATAGCGGCGATATTGCCTGATAACCTGTTATCAGAGGAACTAAATATCCAGAACCGGGTTTAGGAATATATTCCCAATATGCAGGATCACCAATTTCAGGTTGCTTATCATCCTGAACAGGAATAGCCCGCATTTTTATAGTTGAAAAATCAAGCCAGGCATCAATCATTTCTACCTGAGGATTATCCTGTTTTAATTCCTCGTAGTGTTTAGCTAACAATTCCGAGCGATCTAACAAGGCAAAACCCGGCAGTAAACGACGCATTAATTTACGGGTTGCCTGTTCTTGTTGCGGAAAAGCAATAACATCCACTTTAGCAATTTCAGTGATAGTACCACCTGCTAGTCTCTGAGTTGGACATATTTCCAGTAAATATTGTTCCAATTCGTTCGCCTCTGCATCACCAGCAATTTCACCAGAACATTCTATTAATAAAGAAACTGTCATATGCATTCGACCCTCTTCATTAAATGCAGAGGTTTCTGCTTCCTTGGTTAGTGGATTGCGAGTTAAGGTAAAAACCTTATCTCTAATTGGATCAGACTGATGAGCATGCAGTTGGTGGTTATGACAAATAACGCCACAATTTTCCAATCTTAAGTCGTGGCTTTGTTGTAGCTTACGTGAAAGTGCATGAGTAAAGCCAAGGAAATGGGTAATTGCCGGAAAACCATAGGTTAAACCTGCAACTGCATTCGCGTTTTCTACTTTAACATGGCGCAAAACAATCAAATAACTCATAACGGTACCTCTGGTAATTCATCCTCAAATTCACGTAGGCGTTTTTTAAACACAGAGGCCCACTCATTACGTTCAGTCAATCCAACTTCTAACCGTTCATGGCGCAATTCGTTGTTCAACCAGAGACCAAAATCGTCGGCAATTTCTTTTTTCCAGTCTCCACTTTCACGTTCAAATTTGAATATTTCATCTTGTTGACAACGATAGGGATCAAGCCAAAGCTGCTGAGAACGTTTTAAATCACAATTCGCACTCCAACCTTTAAATTCAACCTGATTCTGTATGCTAGCGACATAATTAAATAAAATATCGATAATTTCATCAACATATGCCTGCCGATTCCGCCGGATTTCTTCCGTACGTTTCTGTACCCGAAATAGATATTGTCGCATCAATCTGACAGTACGGTAGGATAACAGAACAAACTGACTTCGCTGTTCGAAAATAGATCTGTGCCGTTCTGGAAGATTAATATTACTTTGCCAGTTAGGAGCAGAACAAGATAAAAGCCAAACTCGTCCACCTCGCACACTATTAAGATAAGAAATATTTTGCGGCTTAGTTCCACCCATATTCTGTACAGCCGTATTGGGGTAAATTACTCTAGTTTCAGAATGCCAACGTTCTTCTTTCTTTGCCTTATTAATTTCTTTCGATGATTCACCAAAACGGGCTTCCGCGATACGCTGATTCATAGCATGAGCCAGAGATGACGAAAATAGTGGACTTAATAAATGATACTCAGCACATTCACCATCTACCGGGAAATAAAGTTGCTTTGCTAGTTTATGAGAGGAAAGCGTTTCATCTGACAAAGCTTGGCGGAATCCATTCACCCAACGTTCAAGTTGCTGTTCATTTTCCGCCAATTCAGCTAATGCTGAATAATCTCCCCGATTTAAACACACCACCAATGAATCTTCTTGGTATTCTGTTTGCAATAATTTTGCAATATCCAAAGCCGCAGCATTTCCTACAGCATCTATTGCAGGTTTACTCAAAGCAGTAGTAGAAAGATATTCAATATTTTTTTTTCCATTTTCCGATATTGCAAAAATACTACTACCCTTTGCATCACTATGAGTAAATTTCAGAGCATGTGTTACCAGACTGATCTGTTTTGCCCGATTTGCAGCAGCATCTAGCCAATTTCTAACTTCATAGCGCTTTTCCAATTCGTTACGCTGTTCATCTAACTTTTGTTTAACTAGCGAAATATCTTCCGCAGAGGTTAGTTTTGCCAGTTTCTTTTCAGCCTCTTTATCAAAAGCTTCTAGCTTTGGTTGCTTACGGCTTTCGATATAATCGATAATGAATCGACTTAACCCATTTTCATTCATAACCTCTTATTTCACCTTATCAATATTGGTTATCAGAATGCGCTATCTCCCTAAAAACAGAAAGATAGCATCATGTTTATTCCAATCACTCTACTGGTTAGCAGGACTTTGGCTGATAGCAACAGATACCGTGATTACTTTTTGGATTTGAACAATACCTGACTCCTGATGAAAGTCAGTTACTGAAGGCAAATATATAAGTAACATGATAACTATACTCAGCAAATTTCTTGCTTTTCCTTGCTTCCTATTCGGATTTCTTTTCATAGCTGTTTTCCTAAAATGAATGGTCTACAACTACACCTTATACTACACCAGAAAAACAGTCAACCCATGTCGTTTTAGTCTTTACTAGGTATAAACATATAGCATTTAATTTTTTAATTGCTTACCGTATGGATACTACTGTGCAAGTAGCTTAGAAACATGTTGCTTTAGTCTTAAGTAGAAACCAACTGCCGGACAGGCAGCGGCGCACTCAACTAGGTGCGCCAAATACCCCTAAAAATGGGTGGTAATTCCATACATCCTTATCATATTTATCCCTAAAGCAAATTTCCCCAAAATGTAAGCCAACATCCGGCAATTCCATCTCATAAATATCGGCAAAATGCTAGTAAATTGTCTCAGTATCAAGTTCAATCCAGACACTTAGTGTCTCGCTAAATTTAGCGCGAAAACACGACTTGGTACATCACCACCGACCAATAAATACTCCAGCCCTACATTCATCATCCTAACCAGGGTATTTTAATTTATTCTGTTCATTCCTTTTACCAAGATTTTGCCTCTGTATATTTCACAACAAAATACCTAAAAATCACCATATTCTCACCCTAAATTATCGCTGTGGTAATGAGAAATAGGGTATCAATCAAGTCATGGTATTAAACTTGTTTCTTCTGCCAATTCAAGATGAATATACCCATGAAACATCTCATCATCAATGACATATTCATTAGATAGTTTATCTCCTTCAACGTTCAATTTATTTAAAAAAAATCTTCCTCCTTTAAGTACTTTTAAAGGGTAACCCGCAATTTTATATGGAATTTTCATAGTACTTCTCGTTCTATAATAGGTTTAATACAAAATACAGATGTTATCCATAGGCATTAAACTCAGACGAGCATAAAATTCTTCGACTTCCGTACGTGGTAACAGACAAATACATTTAGTGTTTTCCATCTCTAGTCTCAATTCAAAACAATCAGTCACATTAAATCACTTCTCGCTCGGCTAGGTGGTTCAACGGCACCATTCGTTTGTGCAGCACACCGAACACTACTAATTGCCACTTATGCACTACGTAATAAATGACATGGCTGGCATAGGGAAAACTCAAAATATCCGTTCCAATATCAGACTTAAACTTGCCTAAGAAAGGAGTATCGGCAAGCAGGCGAATGGTTTTTCGTAGTTCCAACAGATATTTTTGTGATTGAGCCGTCCCCCATTGTTTCATGGTAAATTGGCGGATTTCGATCAGATCTCTTTGGGCATCCTGTGTTAAACGATAGAGGATAGGCATTAGTCGTATTTACCTGTCTCTAGTTCATCAAAAAACGATTCACCATCAACTAGGTTGCCTGCTTCAATATCAGCTTTGGCTTGGGTTGCTCGATATTTCAAAAACTGAAGCTTGAGCGCTTCGATGTTTTCATATTCATCCATTGATAAAACAACAGCGACCGGCTTGCCGTTCTTATTAATCTGGATTGGGGCACGCTGTGCTCTTAACAACATATCACCAAAGTGAGTTTTAGCTTCATTGGCAGAAAGTGCATACATATTTGTAGTCTCGTAAATACCGTTCGATTCGCTTAATATAATCGAATCGAACGACAATCACCACGATTATTACCTAAAAATACTGCATGTTATTCAACCAATTTCTCTAAACACCCCTAAAAACGGGTGATAGCGCCATGCCTCTCCGTCATCTTTTATCCTAAGACGAATCTCACCAAAATGTTGGCTTACGTTTTTTAACTCCATTTCATAAGTATCAGCCAAATACTGGTAAATTGTCTCCGTATCAAGTTCAATCCAGGCACTCACACCTGGTGCGAACTCTAATTCTGGCACATAGTCAAACGCCCCACTTTCTTTTATCCCTACCGAACCGCTGTCCAGAGCCATAAACTTCGCTTCTTCACCTTCTTCTTCAAGCCACAAATAATATAATTCGTCAGGTTCTGACTGACGAAACGGTTTATGACGTTGGAGTTCCGCACACCACGAAGCCTGTTCACGCCACCAAAGAGCTGAGCAATAACCGTGTTCATTATCAGAGCCACCTTGAAGTTCTTCCCATAAACGTTGATGTTCAAGATCAACCAAATTCTCAAAAGGTGAACTATCTCCAGCATTATCGCGTTCCTTTATTCTTGGCAATGCGCTGACCAGTTCATATTGATAAGGCTCCAGTAATTCATGTAAATCATGGCTGGTAAGACGATAACTTGTTGATTCAAACCCTGGGCGACAATAAGCCGGATGCTCTAAATTAGTCGATGTAAGTGCCTTATAGTTTTTCGCCAGAATATGCAGATTAGGCATCCGTGGCTCTTTTTGCCGATGGCGTTGAATACGTCCGGCAAGTTGTATCAGAGAGCGCATTGAACTGGGTTCAGCAATGGACCAGTCATAATCATGATCCCTCCCTACTTCTGCTACAGAGGTTGCTATTACCACAAAAATATGATGTTTCTCTGGCATCTTCTCTAATGCTTTGCGAATTTCCGTCACTTGCCACAATGACTCTTCATCATATCGTGTCAACGTTGAATCCAGCCGATGTTCAAGATGAGAACGTATCGCCATAGGATGCTGGCTGTGATAGACACAATAATGAATACGTACATTTTGAGGAGATGGTATCTGTAATAACCGCTGTGCAACAGCAACCAATGGATCAATATTTGCCATACGGATTAAACCAATAGAGACGTTTTTACCCGATAAGTGAGTTTGATGATGTTCCTCATGTAATTTCAATATAGAGTGATGCATCACTTCGGCGATAGTATTAATAACATTATTAACTTCACAACTTTCAGAAATAATCGGTACAAGTTCAGCTTTACGCAATGGCACTATTTTTTTAAGCCTGCCAATACGCTTATTAACGAAAATATTATGCTGTTCCTGAAACTGATATGCATTGACCACATCCTGTTGAGTTGTTTCATATTCATCAAACCAAGCGCAACAGATATTAACCTGAGCACCCGGCTGACCACATGCTAACTGGTAATCTTGGCGTCCAGCCCGATAAGCATTGAACAATACCTGAATCAACGCAGGCGGTAATGTGGCTGATGAAAGCAATACCCGCGAACCTAATAACCCGGCCCAGTTCACTAACCTACATAAAGCCGACAAATCGTTAATATCAAAATCATCGGGTTCATCTAACACCAAATCAGAAGTGAGTAATCTCAGCATAGGTGCAATTTGCTTTCCACCACGAATACCCTCAGTGGCGGGAATTAAATGGTCGATGGTCGCTACTAGCACAGGTGCGCTAAGCAGCTTATTAAGTTTATTATCTTTATTTTTACCTTTACGTAGCCAATGACTCAGACGCCCATCATCTAAGCTGCCGTCATAACTAACATATTGATGCTCTGCAAATAACGCTTCTGCGGACATACTACCTACATCAGGCTCAAGCTCCTTTTGACGAAGTTGATGTAACTCCTTCACTGCCTGCGAACCAATCAGTACCGCCAGGTCATCTTCTTCCAAATGCAATTTCTTACGTAACGCATCACCGGTTTGTAGCGTTAATGTTCTTAACCCTAAGGCGATAGAAAAGCGGCACCCTTGTTTTTCATCAGATAATCCATACATGATGCGTGCATTAGCAAAGGTTTTACCGCAACCCGTAGAAGCCATGTTAATGCCAAAAAAGCCTTGTTCCACTGAACGCTCACGCAGAGCACATGCAACATCGAACGCTTGATCCTGCCAGCGATATTTTTCATCTTTGCTGCGTTGTTTAAATCCTTTGTGGCGAGAAATTGCAGGTAGCGTTTTACGGATATGTGGCAAGCTTCTCCCTAGTAATAAAGCATTCTGCCCAACACCGATATTGTGTTCATCTAACCGCTGCTTGCACTTGCCGGTGGTTCTATCAGTATTAGCAAATACATCATAGCTGATATCCTGCCAACCCAAAGTTGCAGGCAATGATGAATAATGATGATCGGACAGCATTAAAACCAGCCGAGACATATGGCTAGTGAAACGCTGGTTCAGATCACCATATTGCAATAATGACGTTGATTGCAGCGCTCTTCGCGCAAATTTTTGGGCTTTCTGACGCCAAGTCTGACTACGGATAGGTGTACCATTTGGGAATGTCCAGACATCACGCTTATCCTGATCACTCCAGCCCTCCTTATCCATGTTGATTGAGTTCCACGATGGTTCTAAGTACTTAGTCAACCAATTATCAATGTATTTCAATTGCGGTTCGTTTGAATAATTACTGTCATAAGAAGGATAAACAGGAAGACGATGATGAGAAAGGATCAACCAAGCGACAGTAGTTGCCAATGGCGATAAGTTAGCAAAAGGTTTTACATAGGAATCAATACCGTCCTTAACCAAACGGGAAAGTACCTTATCCTCATCACCACAATCAATCTGGCTTAACGAAGTCAGCCACTCCTTATCATTTTGCTTATCAACAAATGCCCGAAACAGCCGCAAAGATATCCACTCATGTCGGTACGGTTGGAATCGCCCTTTACCCCGTAAACCTTGCTGGAATAGCACATTAGCTTTACCAAAATCATGAAATAACCCGGCAATTGCTGCCAGCAAACTAATAGCTTCGACACTGTGCCAATGATTCTCATCCTGACTTTTTAGTACATCACGCTGTGTCGTATTCGTGGGTACAACTCCTCGCGAGTTAAAGCGTCGCAAATTCCCGACAATCCATAACAACTCAGTTTGGCCGCCACTTTTTATCCAATGGCAAGCAACCGCTGTATTACGACGTGCCGTTTTACGCAATAGCTTACGCAAAGTATTTAAACCTTCCAGTGTGATAGCCGTTTGCCAAGTTCTATCACCTTTACGTTCAGCGAATTGATCCAAAATTCGGCGGGTTTCTGTTAGTGCTCGTTTGTTGCACTGAGATACTAGGAGAATATTCATCGTGCCACCTGACTCAGTTGTTGAGCAGTTGCTTGCAAGGCATCAATCATGGTGTCCAATGCCTCGGCTTTTTGAAATCCACTAATGCAGCGTTGGCGAAACTCTTGTTCATCTTCTCCAGCCATTGCCGCAATAAATGCTTGTGGCAATACCAACGCATCTTTAATCAGATCAGCAACATCGAAGACCAGACCGCCACGACGGGTTTTACCATGTAACACCGCCAGACCATGTGGTAAACCAATGACCCAAGTTGCAACAGCCGCCAATCCGTAAGCCAGATAATTACCGTGATCAAGAAAACGGTTTGCCAAATCGACACCACCGCCGCGTTTTGCCCGGACAAAATCGCCGTAACTTACTGCATTAGCAGCTAGTTTGTATAACGCTTTAGTCATCACAGCTTCTTGTGCCATTAACTCTTTATTATCGCGACAATTTGCAAGATTCTGCTCATAACGTGTAAGTAACGACAATAAACTCTCACGATTAAACATAAAAGAGTTGTCTCGAAGCATTCGACTACTTAACCAATGCTCACGGATTTGTGCAATGCGAACTTTTTGAAAAGCAATCGCTGCCGCTAATCGTTTTTCATCATCGAACCAGAAACTCACCCAATCTTGTAAATACTCTGTAGGACGATATTCGCTTTGTGGTGTCAACCAAGACACATCAATTTCAACCTCATTAGCCGCAAATAGCGGTGTACCACCACCGCCACAAAAACCGACTAAAACACCCGCCTTAGCGAATTCACGCATTGCTGCCTGAGTAATAGAAGTACCCGTTCCCAACATGATAACGGTGGTATTTGCAATTGGGATATTCCAATACAGTGATTGCTTTCCTTCATCAGTGACATATTCCACACGGCCACCATTAACTAATACTCGACAATATTGCAGGTAATAAATATTCGAACGTTTGGAATGCAAAATAGTTTTAAGGTCACTCGGAGAAAAGTTGTTATCCATAATTTAAGAATTACCTAAATAATTAATTTCATTTATGGTAAATATTATGCATAAATTTTACACAAGTAAAATATCACAGATGTAAATCAAAAGAATTTACAATTCTTTACTGACTTATAGAATGGTGCCTGCCCTAAACAGGAATAATTATACTCTAAGCTATCTGTGTGGCAGCATACTTGATAGTTTAGGAGAATAAGGAAAACTTTCTATTTTTAAACTGCCTGTACGGCAGTGCACTATTTGGATTAATGCGCGTTAGTAGTACCCAACTTCTAAGCTGCCTGTACGGCAGTGCACAGTATTTTTCATTCTGCTTGTAGTTTCCTACATTTCTAAGCTGCCTGTACGGCAGTGCGCAAGCCATGCTAATTGGCGCACTGAATGTTATTTTTCTAAGCTGCCTGTACGGCAGTGCACAGATGGGTAACAACCTGTACGCTGACTTAAAATTTCTAAGCTGCCTGTACGGCAGTGCACCTTTATATTTATGCGCTATGGCAATTAAGGCATTTCTAAGCTGCCTGTACGGCAGTGCACTATCACGCCGAGATGCTGAGAACATGTCTTCTTTTCTAAGCTGCCTGTACGGCAGTGCACCCCATGCGCGAGCCCCGAACGGGATAAATCGATTTCTAAGCTGCCTGTACGGCAGTGCACGGGTATTTGCCGTTGATGTAAGCCGCGTTTGTTTTCTAAGCTGCCTGTACGGCAGTGCACATCATCAAGCCAATTTTTCACAAGTTCATTGTTTTCTAAGCTGCCTGTACGGCAGTGCACGGTCCAATACCGGGGTTAATGGGTTTAAATCATTTCTAAGCTGCCTGTACGGCAGTGCACTATAAAGGTACTTATGACGCACAGCCTTATGGTTTCTAAGCTGCCTGTACGGCAGTGCACATGCTCCCGAACATTGAGCTTAATTGTTATGATTTCTAAGCTGCCTGTACGGCAGTGCACATAACTCGCCGTTTTTCTCGACTATTTCCGCATTTCTAAGCTGCCTGTACGGCAGTGCACACTGGACTAAGTTTATAGTAACTGAGCGTAGATTTCTAAGCTGCCTGTACGGCAGTGCACTTCCTAATGAAATATCAGGCATTAACCTATCATTTCTAAGCTGCCTGTACGGCAGTGCACAAAGCAATAGAGAAATTTGGATATATGAAAAAGTTTCTAAGC
Source organism: Photorhabdus sp. CRCIA-P01 (assembly GCF_003545805.1). GTDB lineage: Bacteria > Pseudomonadota > Gammaproteobacteria > Enterobacterales > Enterobacteriaceae > Photorhabdus > Photorhabdus antumapuensis. The sequence continues at coordinate 230,758 of NZ_NMQR01000001.1, forward strand.
TGCCTGTACGGCAGTGCACATTTCGAGTGGGCTGCGGTGAGTTAATCATATTTTCTAAGCTGCCTGTACGGCAGTGCACATTGTGATCAATTAGTACCGGATGGCCGGGGTTTCTAAGCTGCCTGTACGGCAGTGCACGAGACGCTGAGTTTCAGGCACCGCCGAAAAAATTTCTAAGCTGCCTGTACGGCAGTGCACCTCGGTCATGGTGCCACCCATATACAATTGAATTTCTAAGCTGCCTGTACGGCAGTGCACTACCTCCGGTAAAAGTGGTTTTGGGGTGTAGTTTTCTAAGCTGCCTGTACGGCAGTGCACTCGTTATGATGTAATGATAATTAATCAGGTTATTTCTAAGCTGCCTGTACGGCAGTGCACCTACCCCCTCAATGGGTGCGCTCGTCGCTTCTTTTCTAAGCTGCCTGTACGGCAGTGCACTTCCCCGATTTATTTGAAGCAACGCAAGTAAATTTCTAAGCTGCCTGTACGGCAGTGCACGTTATACCTACAAAAGGTGGCTTACAATCAATTTTCTAAGCTGCCTGTACGGCAGTGCACAGAAATATGTGTCAGTATCAAATATAACCAGCTTTCTAAGCTGCCTGTACGGCAGTGCACTATAGGGTTAAGGGGATCAGGAATCAGGTTAATTTCTAAGCTGCCTGTACGGCAGTGCACTTTTAATCTTCATCTCAAAAGTCCTTACTGTATTTCTAAGCTGCCTGTACGGCAGTGCACTTTTCAGAACGGGGAACTTGGCTTAAGTTTGATTTCTAAGCTGCCTGTACGGCAGTGCACTCTGTCTTATCAGCGATATCTTGCATCAATCCTTTCTAAGCTGCCTGTACGGCAGTGCACTTTATATCTGTCACGTTCTTTACGAAGAAATTTTTCTAAGCTGCCTGTACGGCAGTGCACTTAACAATATGATGAAACCGTATGCCGATTCATTTCTAAGCTGCCTGTACGGCAGTGCACAAAGGCGTCGCATTGACGATGGCCGAATATCATTTCTAAGCTGCCTGTACGGCAGTGCACTATGCCTCACAGAAATATAGTGGGTAAACAAATTTCTAAGCTGCCTGTACGGCAGTGCACGGTCACCGTTACCGGGCAATCGGAAATTCAATTTTCTAAGCTGCCTGTACGGCAGTGCACGTGCACTCGCTAATGAAGTGGACGGAGACTTGTTTCTAAGCTGCCTGTACGGCAGTGCACGCCAATTGACTAATTACAGCTCATTTCCGAGTTTTCTAAGCTGCCTGTACGGCAGTGCACTGAAATTGGTGATCCTGCATATTGGGAATATATTTCTAAGCTGCCTGTACGGCAGTGCACGATGCTCGATCCATCGTATCCGTCCATTTTTTTTTCTAAGCTGCCTGTACGGCAGTGCACGCTTACATCGGCAGCGTCATTATTGGTTATCTTTCTAAGCTGCCTGTACGGCAGTGCACAGTTACATATTAACTTTAACCTGATGATTTTTAAATAGCATATCTGTTAAAAAGTGAAAAACCCTTTTTATAAGAGATAATTAATTTTACTATAAAATCAACAAGTTACAATACATCTCAAAAAAAGGGTAAAAATAGGGTTTAACAAAAATACCATCACACACTTAAATCACCCATTCTAATGTCTATGCAGTAAGTGAAAGCATTGATCACAAAACATTCAACCATGATAGAGCTATCAAACAAGATAGACTTTACTCTCACTCTATTTAGAATATGCTGACCTAATATTTTTAAGTGCATTTACCAACGTGTGATATTGAACACTTTTAACTGAATACATCATATTTCACTCTCTTCTTGTATAATTACTATATAAAAATAGAATTAAATGACTCTGGATTAAAGTAATAAATGTAATATTATTGCTCTATAAATAAAACTCGAATGCCTTTAAATAATTCATTACGATTTTTACTATCCCACATTTTTCATATTCAATTATCCAATCTTTTCATGACCAAATTTATCTCCTGATTATAAATATCATTTAATATATCCATCTTAATTCCTTATCCCAATTAGAGCTATTCTATTTATCATTCTTTTCTATAAAAAAGAGCGAACCCAAGCAGTACTCCGACAAAAGCGATAGCTTTTGAATGCACTTGAGTACAGAGTGGTGGATGAACGAAACGAATTACTCCTCACGTACTACGTGTACGTTCCGGGTTCTCTTCACTGTTCATTTAGAAGAATAACGTGCAACAATTACTCCAGTTAGGATAAGATTTTAGCTAATATTGGATTTAACCACTTTACCACAACATAATGATAATCTACTGAATGTTAATTATATCGCAGAAATTCTGCTTACCACCTTTATGTTTACCTTATTCCTTTTATATCACTGATAAAATTCAATATTTAACTGTTTGATATAAATGTTAAGTTAAATCTCATCGATAAATTATCTGCTATATAGGTAGTTAAGTAACCGTAACAATAAGGAAACAATAAAATGGCAATAATATATATAAACCCTAATCAGACCTTTGAAATTTATAATAAAGGCAATATATTAATCCCTTTCATACACAATGATGCAATTATAAAAAACAATGGCCCAGCACCAGTTAGGCTTGTAAATTACTGGGCACCTCCATCTGGGAATTATAATCAATATATTTCTATAGATATCCCGCCCGGAGAAACCAGAACGCTTCCAGCACCTCCTGACCTTATTTACTATTATAAAGTTGAAGCTATCAATCTCAGCAATAACGAACCCGCAGAAATTGAATTTATTGTGTTAACATCTGATCCTGATTGGGATTAATAAGTAAGACCTTCATTTTCTGCCCTAAACAAGGCATTAAAAGGTGAGGAATTCGACTTTATCATATCGACAATTGTTATCCAATGTATTAGAAGGGAAAAATTTATAAGTCTTTTTACAGAGACTATGAGACTCTTAAAGATATTAGGAATAGATATTCTAAAGAAGCGCCCTTAACTGAAGAATCGGAAATTGTTAAAAGAGATTCAGTTAAGAAATGCCTTAAAGAAGATACAAACACAGATGACAATTTTAAGTGTGTATATAATTTCTATTCAAAAGAGATAGATATAGAAATATGCACTCAAAAAGCAGATACAGAAGCTACGGAAACAACTAGGCAGCTTCAATTCAGAATTGAAGCTGCCAAGGAAATAGTTCAAAAAAATATCCGAAAAAGGAACAGAACTAACGGATATCAATATAACTAGATTCTATTACGCATCAGCAAGGATAGCTGCATTGGCTTATGTCAGCATCGTAGATGTATATCCGATTTACCATATCGAACCCGATCAGATTATACCCAGCTTCTCAGATAAGCTTTTTGGGCGCCTTGAAAAAAAGTAAATTCAGATAAAAAAGGGATTGCCATGGTGCGTAATGAGCCATCCCCTCCAACTTTTAGAGCCGTTCGGCCCCACTAAAACGCTTTTGTTTTTGGCTCACCAATCTGCCACCATCCCACTTTACCGCAGATGACATCATGGCGGTCTATCGCTGTCGCTGGCAGGTCGAACTGCTGTTCAGGGAACTAAAATCCCACACCCATTGGACAGGTTTTGCGACCGGCCAGAAAGCGATAGCGGAAGGGCTCATCTGGGCAAGTCTGCTGGCGTTGATAGTCTGGCGAGGCAGTTTTTGCCTTCAGTTTCCTTTCTTAAAGCCGCCAAAAATGTTGATGTCTGGTTGTTGCCGATATTGGGCGCGATTATTCATCATGCCGGGTCGGAAATAGAACACCATCTGGATTGGGCCCTGAAATATCTCGCCAAAAATGCGTTGAAGTTGCCCCAAGGAAAATCCAATAAAAATAATGGGTTGGAGGGTATTTTCGAGAGACTTAATGCTTAAGGTCCAGTGTATGATCGTTGTTATATGTATTAGCTTTAGCAATAGCTTTTGCCACATATTCTGTCATTTTGTCAAGTGGTACAATGTCCGTACTATCGATATAGTCCATCATTAAGAAGATACCGAAAGCAGTAATAGCACAAGTCTGTGGTTCCATATAATTATCAGTACCATGCTTCAGCACAAAGAATTGAGAAGCGATAGCTGGAACTAAGGATTTAGTGATATTGGACATGATTATCTCCATTATTTCAATAAGAGTTGGATTGGTTAATTTGAATTAGCTTGTTACTTTCATGCAGACATGAGAAAACTAGGTATGGGACTCCTACCTCTCTCACCGCCTTACATTCCGCCTCTCACTCCATACACAAAAAAATTAAATTCTTCACACAACAAAATTCAAGATACCGCAATATTGGCTAGCTATAAAAATAAATAAAACTAGCCCACGACGATAAAGATGAGTACACATATGAATGGATTCGCCAGCACCGTTGGAACGATGTGGTACACTCATGTGTAACAGTAAGGTGTGAATCTTAGGAAAATCATTTAGAAACATAAGGCTAGAAAGAAGTGGCGGAGGAGGAGAGATTCGAACTCTCGGATGGTTTCCCATCGGCGGTTTTCAAGACCGCTGCCTTAAGCCGCTCGGCCACCCCTCCGCAATGGGGTGCACTATAAACAGCACCGAGACAGATGTAAAGTATTCTTCTGTTCGATTGCCGTAAATTTACCCTTTCTCACGGTTGTTGGCTTATTTTATCCACACATGTGCATACCATCCTTGGGTATGGAAGTGATTTTTGCTAAATTACGGCTACTTTTCTTTGATGGTTATTAATGATTATGCTGGTATTCGAAGGTCAAGAAATCGAAACCGATGCGCAAGGTTATCTGAAAAACAGTAGTGACTGGCAGGAAGCAATAGCTTTACTCCTAGCCGAACAGGAAGAAATCACTTTGACTGAACAACATTGGGAAGTCATCCGTTTTATCCGAGAATTTTATAAGGAGTTTAATACATCCCCGGCTATCCGTATGTTAGTAAAAGCAATCGCACAAAAGTATGACGAAGAAAAAGGCAACAGCCGCTACCTTTACCGTCTGTTTCCCAAAGGGCCGGCAAAGCAGGCAACTAAGATTGCCGGTCTGCCGAAACCGGTAAAATGTATCTAATCAATAAACTAGTTCAGTGGCGGACACTAAAATCTACAACATCCTCCACTGCGCAGGATTGAGATGAAAAGTTATCTATTCGAGCTCCCGGTGGACCACCCTGTTCCAACCAATGGGTTAATTCATTTAGTTGTTCACTATCACCATAAGCTACGATTTTGACACTACCGTCATGCAAATTACAGACATAACCTGTCAGCTTATTAAGTTTCGCCCAACGAAAAGTTTGATAACGAAATCCAACTCCCTGAACCCGGCCATAAACATAAATTGTTACCCCATATTTAATCATAATTACCCCTAATCAACCAGTCACCTTGCGGTATCGCTCACATATATAGTTAAGCACGCGACTCTTGATTGTGTTTTATATTTACTACAGCTAACCTGAAATACATGAAGTCACGTTTGCAACTTAAAGCAAAAAATGGCTTCAACTACCGGGTACTGCTCTTGTAATTCACCTTACTACCCTTATATCAATGTCAAGACAAGACTTCTTTGGAGATGACTATGATTATCGCCAGCAAATTCGGTATCGGCCAACAAATACGTCACAAACTTCTGGGTTATTTGGGAGTCATCGTGGATATTGATGTGGAATACTCTCTGGAACAACCCCAAGAGGATGACATTGCATCCAATGCTACCCTGCGTTCCGCTCCCTGGTATCACGTTGTGATGGAAGATGACAACGGTCAACCTGTACACACTTATCTGGCTGAAGCACAATTAACCTATGAAACATCCGATGAACATCCAGAACAACCTTCTCTCGATGAGCTAGCAGAATCCATCCGCCATCAACTATTGGCCCCAAAACTGCGCAATTAACCGCCATTTATACCTAAACAACCTAAGGCAGTTATTGAACCACAACACTATTTTCCGTTTTTCTAAGCTGCCTGTACGGCAGTGCACCTTGTATGCTTATCGACGTACATTGTTGCATTTTTCTAAGCTGCCTGTACGGCAGTGCACCGTGACAAACGGCATACCCAGGAAGATATCCTTTCTAAGCTGCCTGTACGGCAGTGCACAGCAATAAATATATTGGCGACCCGTGCCCGAATTTCTAAGCTGCCTGTACGGCAGTGCACAGTAAACAACGGCGTCTCCCTCCAGTTAATCTTTTCTAAGCTGCCTGTACGGCAGTGCACCGTGGAAACGCCGGCGACGGCATTGAGCAGTTTTTCTAAGCTGCCTGTACGGCAGTGCACCCGCCGAATGCCGAACGATACCCGCACTCGTATTTCTAAGCTGCCTGTACGGCAGTGCACATGCTGACCATCTGGTCTACCCTGATGTGGACTTTCTAAGCTGCCTGTACGGCAGTGCACGCGGTGATCGGGCAATGGCCGATAGTTTTTGATTTCTAAGCTGCCTGTACGGCAGTGCACCTTAATAACATGTAAGTTTGCATTCCAAAGGTTTCTAAGCTGCCTGTACGGCAGTGCACGGCTTCCCGTTCATAATTACCTCGCTATTAGTTTTCTAAGCTGCCTGTACGGCAGTGCACGACTACAATTCTTAAATCCATAAGCCACGGAATTTCTAAGCTGCCTGTACGGCAGTGCACAGTTACTCAAAGTGCAGGTGCGCCAACTTGAATTTCTAAGCTGCCTGTACGGCAGTGCACTCTGGGGGTGAGTGCGAACACGATTTATTCATGTTTCTAAGCTGCCTGTACGGCAGTGCACGTGTGTGAGTGACGCAGATTGAAGAGCACAACTTTCTAAGCTGCCTGTACGGCAGTGCACAGTGATATCAAAGCCCCGCAGTGGTCCAAAATTTTCTAAGCTGCCTGTACGGCAGTGCACGTGGCACAACAGCAGTTATTGATACAGAGAAATTTCTAAGCTGCCTGTACGGCAGTGCACTGACGCAACAATCTATACAGTTGATAGAAGCTTTTCTAAGCTGCCTGTACGGCAGTGCACTGCCGTCGCAATAACGACACTCTGTCGGAATGTTTCTAAGCTGCCTGTACGGCAGTGCACAGGGTGATTTTAATTCAGCAACGGCTGCATTGTTTCTAAGCTGCCTGTACGGCAGTGCACTCAAGCGGGGCTAAATATGACAAAAATATTATTTTCTAAGCTGCCTGTACGGCAGTGCACTGAAGTTATTCGAAAGTTGGGGCCACTATCCTTTTCTAAGCTGCCTGTACGGCAGTGCACATAGCAAAGCAATTAATGAGCGAAATACACTGTTTCTAAGCTGCCTGTACGGCAGTGCACAATTAAAATCAATCGGGGTGAGTTTTAATAATTTTCTAAGCTGCCTGTACGGCAGTGCACTATGAAACTCATGGACAAGCAGCCTGATATATTTCTAAGCTGCCTGTACGGCAGTGCACTAGCAACAACTGATGATATCAATGTCCCTGTCTTTCTAAGCTGCCTGTACGGCAGTGCACTTACGAGAGGTCGTATGAAGTTTAACTCTCATTTTCTAAGCTGCCTGTACGGCAGTGCACGAACGCGGTCAGCTACTGGCACAGTGTGAGCTTTCTAAGCTGCCTGTACGGCAGTGCACTTGTTCACTGCAACGGCGTAACCAAAAATTGGTTTCTAAGCTGCCTGTACGGCAGTGCACGTACAGACCAATTGTTGAGAGAGGGTATTATTTTTCTAAGCTGCCTGTACGGCAGTGCACGGCGGAACTTCATAAAAACAGCCGTGGTAAAATTTCTAAGCTGCCTGTACGGCAGTGCACTATGACGTATCTCGCCCTGGCGACTGCCTAACTTTCTAAGCTGCCTGTACGGCAGTGCACATAGTTAAATTATGTGAAAATTTTGATCTTGATTTCTAAGCTGCCTGTACGGCAGTGCACCTTTTGTGCGTGTAGTGAAGTGATCAATACGATTTCTAAGCTGCCTGTACGGCAGTGCACGCACTGATATTGGCATTTTTCTGGTATACATGTTTCTAAGCTGCCTGTACGGCAGTGCACCCAAAGTCAGCACTTTTTAGCTTCTTAATTGTTTTCTAAGCTGCCTGTACGGCAGTGCACTGTTACATATTAACTTTAAGTTGCTGACTGTCAAAGAATATAGTGATAAAAAATGAAAAAACCCTTTTTTCAGGAGATATTTTATTTTTCTTTTAAATCAATATGTTATTTTTTGATGATAAAAAAGGGTCAAAACTGAGGTACAGCAAAAGCACCATATCTTATAGCAATAAAAATGTAGATTCCGGCAAAATTTAGCCGCTATAAGAACAACTAAATTTTCCTTAAAATATTGTAATAACTGTAAAAATAGATTTTATAAGAAGTCTAGAAAAGTACACTCAACTAAATATCCAGCTCAAACATTATTTGAACACTTGGAACCGGGGCACCGTTTCTCACCCAACACCTTAAGTTTGTATTGGATACTGGTGCCAAGATCCCTTCATCCACTGATTAAAAACCAAATAATTACAAGCTGGAAAATATTATTTTTCGAGCCCCAATCTTGGAATTTCAATTTTTGGGCAGCGATCCATAACAACATCCAGACCTGATTCCTCTGCCAACACTTTTGCTTGCTCATTAATAACACCAAGTTGCAACCAGAGCACTTTTGCTTTGATATCTATAGCTTCTTGCGCAATGTCATATGCAGCTTCAGCATTACGGAATACATCGACCATATCAACAGTCTGTGGAATATCTGCCAGTTGTGCATGCACTCGTTGCCCAAGCAGTGTTTGCCCGGCAAGCTTCGGGCTGACAGGAATCACCTGATAGCCTTGTTCCAATAAATAAGCCATAACTTTATAACTTGGACGAGTCGTTTTTTCACTCGCACCTACCAGAGCGATCGTTTTTACTCGTTTTAGTATGTCGGCAATTTTCTGGTCACTCATTTACTCCTCCTTAAAATTCGATATTTTTACTTTGTTTATTTATATCAATGTATATGATAAACATTGTTATCAATTGAGCTCACTACGATCAAAAACACAATAACGATTACCAAAGGTATTCTCATGGAATTGACAACCCGCACAATGGCAACCGCTAAAAATATAGCGCTTATTGCACATGACCACTGTAAAACTTCGCTACTAACCTGGTCCAAAAAACATAAGAATTTACTCAAGAAACATCATTTATACGCTACCGGCACAACCGGTAATCTGATTCAGAATGAAACCGGATTACCCGTTACCAATATGCTTAGTGGCCCAATGGGTGGAGATCAACAAATTGGCTCTCTAATCTCAGAAGGGAAAATTGATGTGTTGATATTTTTCTGGGACCCACTTAATTCCGTGCCTCATGATCCTGATGTAAAAGCACTGCTACGCCTTGCTACAGTATGGAATATCCCCGTTGCAACCAATCTGGCATCTGCGGATTTTATTGTTGGTTCTCCTCTGTTTTCTGAATCAGTAGATATTCAAATGCCTGATTATCAACACTATTTGAATGAACGTCTGAAATAAGTCTTTATAATATATATACCTGTAACTACGTACTTTCTCCAAGTCAGATACTTAGAAAAAACAGCGTGGGATTTCCAGGAAAGGTATCCCATGATAGCATCGAATATTTCAGTCAACGCAAAACCTTAAGGTTTACGTTGAACAGGCACACTTAACTGCTCTAGCTGACGTACAAACACCGACGGATTATTCTTGTCTTGCATCAACCACACCTGCTTCTTCGCCCGTGTTAATGCAACATACAAAAGGCGACGCTCCTCTGCATCCGAAAAATCCTCCGGCGGTGGCAGTAAAACCTGTTCCATCACAGATTCCCTTGCTGGTGCAGGAAAGCCATCTTGCCCCTGATGCAAACCAAGAATAATCACATAATCCGCTTGCCGTCCTTTGGAAGCATGGACAGTCATAAACTCTATTTTCAATTTAGGCCAACGAGTTGCTGCTTTTTTCAGTAATTCAGGTTTTAAATAGTGATAACGCGCCAGCAATAAAATCGTTTCCTGCTCAGTGATATAGCCACTCATTTTATTCAACAAAGGTTCAAGCTGGTCTTCTGGCAGGATAACAATTGATTTTTTATTACCTTTAGTCAAACCATTCAATGGCTTCCTTAACTGATTTGGGTTTTGTTGCACAAACGCGTTAGCAATCTCACCAATCCTATCATTAAACCGATAAGAGATATCCAGTACACATTCAGCACCTTTGCCAAAATAATCAGCAAATGCGGTAGTCAACATCAGCTCCGTGCCACTGAAACGATAAATTGCCTGCCAATCATCCCCTACGGCAAACAGACAGCTTTGGCTATTTTGGCTTCGCAATGTAGTGAGCAATGTGGCCTCTAATGGTGAAATATCCTGAAACTCATCGACCAGAATATGCTTCCACGGGCTGATAAACCGCCCTTTATCCAGAATATTCACTGCTTGATGGATTAACCCTGAGTAATCAACAGCACCTTCTGTTTTCAATTCAGATTTCCACGCTTTTAATAAAGGCCCAATCAAGCGAATACATTTTTGAAATCGATCTAGATACTCTCCCTGAACTTGCTCTATCATTGCTTTCTGACTACCACCATGTATACGCATCAACCCCAACCAACGCTCAAACCGATCTGACAAACGGTTAGCAAGCTGTTCATCGCGCCAAAATTCACCTTCCGGCACTTCCCATTTCAACTCTTCCGTCAGCCATTCCCGCCAACCTTTGGCCTGCGCTTTCTTTCCGCTGCATTGTTGTTGCCAGTGTTTAATCAGAAAATCTTTTCTTTTTTGTTCATCTGTTTCCAACACGCTGATTTTTGGCGCTTTATTACTCCCTTGCTGAATGATATGCAACACCAAAGTATGAAACGTTTTTACTTTAATATCATTCACACCAAGACGAGTCTGAATCCTCTCATTCATCTCATTTACGGCTTGATGACTAAAAGCTAACAGTAATATCTGTTCGGAAATCACCTGTTGGCGAAGTAATGACCAACCCGCTCTCGCTACTAGCACCGATGTTTTTCCACTACCCGCGCCAGCAAGAACCAGAACTGAATTTTCACCATTAATAACAGCCAGACGCTGAGAAAGGTTTAAAGGAGATGTTTCTACCCGCTGAAAAAAGTCACGATGTTGCTCCAACATACGTTCTGTCCATTGCAGATTGATTTCCTCAGCACACTTTTCGCCATTCTCAAGCCAACGCAAACAAATTTGATACCCATCCCGGCAATGATCAAATTGTTCCAGACGTTGTAATGGCAATGGTAAAGCCTGAAATGTTGCTTGAATCTGTTGTTGTAATTGGAACAAATCAGCTTTTTTCAACCAGCGATTCTGTTGTCCAATTCTGTTGATTTCACTAACCTGAGCTGCCAGTACATTAGCACTAATATCACTCATTTCCTGGCTCCATTTCTGCCATTCACCAAGCAGATAATGGTAAAAATGCTGAGTTTGCTGCCATTCAGTACCGTGAAGGCGAACCGCTTGTCCATCGGATAGTTCAAACTCTAATTCACCCCAGATGATACCCCGTTTACACTGAATATTAATTAACTGGTTAAATGGGATCAGGTATTGATGCTTTTCACCACTGACTTCAATACCCGCATTCAGCAAACGCACCCGATTATAAGGATGCTGAGCAAGACGTTGACCAATTTGTGTTGCTTTAAGTTCCATTATCGAGCGCCATACCTAAAAAATAGTTGAATTATGTCTTATAAGAGTTTTTTATCACTAATAAACCTTTTATCATAATAGTTATTTATGACCGTTATTATTACCTCAGAGGTATTTTGTGCTAACTGTTTTCTCCGGTCTGCGCCGTTTTCTTTATAACAGTCATTTTCTCTACTATAACCGTATCCTAATAGCCTTGGCTGGAACAACACTAGTGCCTTGGTTTCTGGATAAAGAGCCTAAAATAACTATCTCATTGACCTTGGGCGTTGTTGCCGCAGCACTCGCTGATCTTGATGATCGTCTGACTGGTCGTCTACGTAATCTAGTGATCACGCTGATTTCTTTCTTTATCGCTTCAACCTCTATTGAATTACTGTTCCCTTATCCCTGGTTTTTTACTATTGGACTGGCATTATCCACTTGCAGTTTTATCTTACTGGGAGCCCTCGGACAACGTTATGCCACTATTGCATTTGGTGCGTTGCTGATCGCAATTTATACTATGCTTGGCTCGTCTATTTTCCCACTATGGTATCAACAACCCCTATTACTGCTGACAGGTGCAATCTGGTATAACCTGCTAACCCTAACGGGCCATTTACTGTTCCCTATTCGCCCATTACAAGACAATCTAGCACGTTGTTACCAACAACTCGCAGTTTACCTTGATGCTAAAGCTAACCTGTTTGATCCCGATATAATAGAAGAAGGATACCAGCAATCCGTCGTTAATGTGGCAATGGCAAACAGTGTCTTAGTTAACACGCTAAATCAAGCCAAAACCTCCCTACTGACCCGTCTGAAAGGCGATAGCAGCCAACGTGGAATCCACCACACTCTACATTACTACTTTGTTGCACAAGATATTCACGAACGGGCAAGTTCATCTCATGTGCAATATCAGAGCCTACTACATACTTTCCGTTACAACGATATTCTGTTCCGCTTTCAACGTCTTCTCTCTATGCAAGCCCGTGTATGTGAACAGATTGCTCAATCGATACTCTGGCACAAACCATACCAGCACGATCCGCGTATCGAACGTGCATTTAACTATTTGGAAAGTTCCTTACAACAACTCAGTAAACAACAGAAACATAACCTCAAGATTACCGCCTTATGTCATTTGCTAAAAAACCTACGTGCGATTGATGCACAATTAGCAAGCATGAGTTCTGGACAATACCATCTTTCCAAAGACAGAAGAGATGAAACTCAACTATCCGACGAAACTTTGACGGGCTGGCGTGATATCTGTCTAAGGCTCAATCGTCACCTAACCCCACAATCAGCCCTGTTCCGCCATGCAATCCGCATGTCTGTTCTGCTATGTAGTGGCTACACCATGATCCAGTTGTTGGACTTACAACATGGATATTGGATTTTACTAACCAGTCTATTCGTTTGCCAACCCAACTACAGCGCTACTCGCCGCCGTTTGACACTGAGAATAATAGGAACCCTTGCCGGCGTCTTGATCGGCTTGCCAATCCTTTACTTTGTGCCATCTATTGAGGGACAACTGGTGTTAATTGTCATTTCTGGTGTATTGTTCTTCATCTTCCGTAACACCCAATATGCACATGCAACCCTGTTTATCACATTACTGGTATTATTATGCTTCAATTTGTTAGGTGAAGGCTTTGAAGTCGCATTACCAAGAATTATTGATACATTAATTGGTTGTGGTAGCGCCTGGTTAGCCGTTAATTTCATTTGGCCAGACTGGAGATTCCGCCAGTTATCACAAGTGATAAACCGGACGATGAACACCAACTGTCGCTACCTGGATGCTATTTTAGTTCAATATTATCAGGGAAAAGATAATGGATTAACCTATCGAATTGCCCGCCGTGATGCCCATAATAGTGATGCAGAACTGGTATCCGTTATTTCAAACATGTCTGCCGAGCCGAAAAGTGACCAGACTTCTCAAGAAAAAGCATTCCGGCTATTGTGCCTAAATCACACCATGCTAAGTTACATCTCTGCGCTGGGAGCACATCGAGATAAATTGGATAATAAAGCTATTCTGGATATTCTTAATGATGTTGTTTGTTATGTCGATACAGCATTAAAATCGATATTAATAGACGATGATAGAATTAAGCAAATACCTGTCAACATAGTGAAAAGAATTGAGCAAGCTCCGACAGAAATAAATAGTAAAGAACAACTGGTATTGCAACAAATCAATTTATTAATAGAATTGTTACCTGAAATCGTCAATATCATTAAAAAAATTAATCAATTATAACCAGATTGACATACTGGGGCAGTTAACTGCCCCTTCCTTTAGCTGTTCACGATAAAGATCTAATAAGCCAATTCCTTGTGCCAGAGTAATAAATCATTACGGATCTGTACCGGTAAAACGGCTGAATGGCATCCTTCAATTGCACCAGCCAAAGCAAGTAATAAACTAACATTAGAATTTCTTTTATATTGATGCAGCTTTAAATAACTGGCTTTCGCACCTAACAACCGCAAATCTTCAACTTTACATATTCCGACTTTCCATAACTGACGTTCCAAAGACATTCCAAGATTAGGCAAATCCTTCAAACGCTCTGGCATCTTCTTTTTACCTGCCATTTCAATAAATGAGTAATGATAAGCCAAATACGCATATTGAGATAACAACTCCTGATCTTGCCAAAGGGACTCAACAACTTGATAATAACGCAAAATTACAGGCACTCCTTTTTTCGAGTAAATATAGTTTTTCATTCCTCTGGCTTTAAATAATACTTCAGCATGGCCATTTCCTCTTAAATATAATTCTCCATCAGCAATAATAGCGAACATAATCCCATCAGCTAACAGGCTGTAACCGCCGAACTGTGGCTTCCTTGTCAATGCCCCAAACGAAGAAAAACCATTTTTGAGTTGAGTAAAACGCACCTCAGACAAAAACATACAGATCACTCCATGAGTTTTGTGCAAATAAATCTCTTATCCATAGATTTGCCCCAATTATTAGTAAAATAAATAACAGGAACAAGCAATTAAAAACATACGCAATCCAATTTTATCTGCCAATGGTTAAATGAGTTTACAGCCATTTACAGTCAATATTTGCGAAGCTCTTTGAAAAAATAGGCTTGATCTCAGCCTGATATGAAGATACTGTATATTAATACAGTTAATTGTGGCGAGGTTCATTATGGGCATTCAATCATCCTGGGTTTACCCTTCTATGCCTTATGGATTTCAAGATGCATCGCGACGGCAAGGGAGCGAACCCCGGGAGCATAGATAACTATGTGACCGGGGTGAGTGAGTGCAGCCAACAAAGAGGCAACTTGAAAGATAACGGGTATAAACATCAGTCAACCAAAAAGCGGCTATCACCCTCTTCACCTGCACAAGACAATTCAGCCAAAAGAGAGGGTTATAGTGAAAGAGGGTAAAGAAGGTATAGTGAGTGAATTGATTTATAGTGATAACCAATATAGCGATAACCAAGCGGTCATTAATCGTATATTGCTACCTTTGTTACGCCAATCAGGAAATGAAGCCCGTTGGTTGCTATGGGTTAGTCCACATAAGAAACTGAGTCGCCAATGGTTAATTAACTCCGGATTACCTCTAGATAAAATTATTCAATTAAATCACATTAGCTCCATTACAACGGTAGAAGCAATGGAAAGAGCATTGGCGAGTGGTAATTACAGCGTGGTACTTGGCTGGTTACCAAAGTTATCGGAAAAAGATACCGTAAGATTACGGGCTGCGGCACAAAAAGGTCATGCACTGGGCTTTATTATGCGCCCACAAGATGTAAGTAAAGAAACCAACCGTGCTGAATCGCGATCAGATTTACTAAAAATCCATTCCATTCACTATCATTGACCAAAACTAGGAATTATTGCAATATTCATAACACAAAATAATCAATTTAGACCAAGAGCCACTAATCACAGTTAAAATCAATTAATTAAGGTAAGATTAGTTGTAAAGAATAGTAAAGTTTTTTTGAAATCACACATTATCTTTTAAATTTTTTACTCTATTAATCAAGGGGCACTTGTAACTTTTTAACTTCGTTGTAGACTTTACACCATTAAAGGTTACTGCACTTAGTACCCTTGTATTGTTTGGTCCATCGGTTTTATGAAAGTGCAGTATTCCTAACTGAGTTTTTTTAATCAATATGGCTCAACAGCCTATCTTCGTAGGTATTAAATTAGTGCAGGTTATTCTTATGGGTAAATAGTGAACACGGAAATGCACAAAATTCAAAGCGTACACACAATAACGGTACCGAAGAATTTGAACACAACTCAGTGTTTGCTTTTATTACAAAGAATGGCAAATGAAATAGCCTAATGGGGTAGGCAGTAAGTAAAAAGGCTCCCAAAGCCAATTGCCTATTGGGTGATGATAATAACGAGGCGTTAAAATGAAAAAGACAGCTATCGCGGTAGCAGTGGCAGTGGCCGCTTTCACAACTGCAACGCAAGCAGCTCCAAAAGACAACACTTGGTATACCGGTGGTAAGTTGGGTTGGTCCCAATACCATGACGTAAATTTCTACGGTAACGGCTATACCAGTGCAATCGGTAATGGCCCTACTCACAAAAACCAATTGGGTGCGGGTGCTTTCTTAGGTTATCAAGCCAATCCGTACCTAGGTTTTGAAATAGGTTATGACTGGTTAGGTCGTATGTCTTACAAAGGCAGCGTCAATAATGGTGCCTTCAAAGCCCACGGTTTCCAACTGGCAACCAAACTGAGCTATCCAATTATGGATGACTTGGATATCTATACTCGCCTAGGTGGTATGGTTTGGCGGGCAGATTCCAAAGCAACTTACAGCACAACCAATACTCATCTGAAAAATCATGACACCGGTGTTTCTCCACTGGCAGCTATCGGTGTTGAATATGCGATAACTAAAGACTGGGCTACTCGTCTGGATTACCAATGGGTTAATAATGTCGGTGATGCAGGTTCAGTAGGTGCACGTCCTGATAACGGTTTGTTGAGCGTAGGTGTTTCTTACCGCTTCGGCCAAGATGAAGCAGCAGCCCCAGTTGTTGCTCCGGCTCCGGTTGTTGCTCCAACACCTGCTCCAGCACCCGTTGTTGAAAATAAACGTTTTACCCTGCGTTCTGACGTTCTGTTCGAATTTGCAAGTTCTGAGCTGAAAGCCGAAGGTAAGCACAATCTTGATCAACTCTATACTGAGTTAGCAAATATCGACCCAAATCAGGGCAAAGTACTGGTTTTAGGCTACACCGACCGTATCGGTAAAGACGTTTACAATCAGAAATTGTCTCAGAAACGTGCTCAAAGCGTAGTTGACTATTTGGTATCTAAGGGTATCCCTACCGATAGCATCAGCGCGGAAGGTCACGGTAAAGCAAATCCAGTCACTGGTTCTACTTGTGATAAGGTTCACAAACCTAATCTAATCAACTGTTTGGCGCCAGATCGTCGCGTAGAGATCGAAATTCAAGGTACTAAAGAGGTTGTTACTCAAGCACAATCTGCTCAATAATAGCCTTTCTTGGTTATAATTAATCATCAAAAGCTCAGAAAGCCCCATGGTCAAATGGGGTTTTCTTTTACCGATAGTGCAAAACTGATTAAGGAGCTTGTTGCAACACCAACCTATCACAACTGAAATTACTCTTCCTTACCCAGAATAGCTTCCAAGTCGTGTTTCAAGCTGGACATCTGATTAGCATACTTTTCTTTCCGCTCAGCATCTTCAATCAACTGGATAATAGTTTCAGACAACGTATTACCCCGTCGCTGAGAAAGTGCGGATAAGCGATGCCACACGGGAAAATCCAAGTCAATGGATTTCTTGCGAGTATGCTGATGTTCCGCATTAAAATGCCGTTTACGCCGAGCGCGGATAGTTTGTTTCATCCGGTTGGATAAATCAGGATTCATATGCTGCTCAATCCATTTCAGTACCCTTACCGGTTCACTCTCAAGTTCAATGAGTTTATCAACTACTGCATGAGCTGCACTGTTTTCAATATATTTAGTAATTGGCTCACCTTCTTGATGTTTTTTCATCAGATAAGCCCACTTCCAGCCACATTCCAAATTTTCCAGTTGTTGATATTTCATCTTACTTTCTCAGTGACAGCGTAACTAAAAATAAGCATAACAACTATTTTAGTAAATTGCTTATAGCCAAACTAACTAATATCTGTTTTTTGATAAAATCATTTTTTACATGAAGTGTCTACAATAGCAAACATTCAAGCATGTTGGTTTATATCTTAATCTTGTATAATCGACGCTTTCCTACTTTACAATATACAGCGATCACTTTGACCACTAACAAACTAGACTGGCAGGCATTACTGCCGAATTGCGCTCCTTATGATGCACTTTTTCATTCCGCTTCCCAACAGGCGTCTGCCAGTATGGAAGCAGTTCAATCACGGCTACATAGTGGTTTGCAGCTTTTTTGCCGGATGGATTCCCACCAGCCTTTTATGCTATTGAAAGCTGAAGAATGTGATATTTATTTGTCAGCATTAGCTGAGTCTCTCCGTCCATTACTCACGAAAGAACTTCCCCAAATTGGTGGCAATTATCGCATACAGCAACAGAAAATTAGCTGGCAACCATCAACAGAAGGCCATTTCACACCAGAGTTGCAAGTAGCCTATCGTGAATGGATAGAAGCAGAGCAACTATTTGGCTGCTTCCATTCTCACAACGGAGAAATTCACTTACAACCCGGTCTGATTCATCAGGTAAATGGCGGTGTACTTATTCTGCCGTTACGTACCCTACTGTCTCAGCCATTAATGTGGGTTCGCCTGAAACAGATGATTATTCAGCAACGCTTTGAATGGTTGTCTCCAGATGGCAACAAGCCGTTACCATTACCTATCCCCTCTATGCCATTAAAGCTACGTCTGATCCTGGTTGGAGATCGTCTAAGCCTTGAAGAGTTTCAGGCTATAGAACCTGAATTAGCAAAAAGCACTCTATATGGCGAATTTGAGCTGGATATGCCATTTCATAATGAGCAGGATTTGAGCCTGTGGTGCAATTATATCAATGGACTCATTCAACAGTGGCAATTACCTCCATTGAATCATAATGCCTGGCCTGAGCTGGTCCAACAAGCAATCCGCCATGTAGAAGATCAACACCACCTGCCTTTGGATATTCTCTGGCTACAACGGCAACTGACTACTGCGGCACTCTATCAGCAAGAAAATCAGATTACAGCTCAATCAATTAAACAAGCAGAGGAAAATCGCCGCTGGCGTCACAATTATCTGCCTGAACGTGGTTTAGAGGAAATTCACAAAGGCCAGATTCTTGTCCGTACCCAAGGCATGGTCATTGGCCAAATTAATGGATTATCTGTGCTAGAGTATCCCGGCCATCCTGATCCAGTAGGAGAGCCATCCCGTATCACTTGCGTGGCGCATATGGGAGATGGGGAATTTGTTGATGTTGAACGCAAAGTTGAGTTAGGTGGCAATATCCATGCGAAAGGCATGATGATTATGCAAGCATTTTTAATTTCCGAGCTAAAATTGGATCAACCACAACCTTTCTCTGCATCTATGGTATTTGAGCAGTCCTATAGTGAAGTTGACGGCGACAGCGCTTCTCTTGCCGAATTATGCGCATTGATAAGTGCTCTTTCCCTGCAACCCATTGATCAACAGCTGGCCGTCACAGGTGCAGTAGATCAATTTGGTTATGTTCAGCCAATTGGTGGTATTAACGAAAAAATCGAAGGTTTCTTTGAAGTATGCCACCACAGAGGACTAACTGGTCAACAGGGAGTCATCCTACCAGCAGCGAACATCCATCATTTATGTCTTAATCAAACCGTTGTGGATGCGGTAAAAGCACAAAAATTTCATTTATGGTCAGTAAAACATGTTTCTGAAGCGCTGCCTTTATTGACAGGTATCCCTTATTATGATCAACAAGAAACACACTTGTTAGCTATGATACAAGAACGTATAACACAGGCGAATAATCAGGAGCGACCTAAATTCCCGTGGTTTCTTCGCTGGTTGGGTTAATTTAGAATGTCTGATCGGAGTTGTTCAGCGTACAAGTGTACTCTATTATTTACCCTACACTAAATATAAGGCTATCTGATAATATGGTTGATAAACGTAAATCCTACACAAAAGAAGATCTTATCGCGTCTGGACACAGTGAGCTGTTCGGAAAAAATGGGCCGCCATTACCATCTGGTAATATGTTAATGATGGATCGCATCATTGAGATGACAGAAAACGGTGGTACCTACGATAAAGGCTACATAGAAGCCGAGCTGGATATTACCCCTGATTTATGGTTTTTCGACTGCCATTTTATTAATGACCCGGTAATGCCCGGCTGCCTTGGCCTTGATGCCATGTGGCAATTAGTTGGATTCTTCCTTGGCTGGTTAGGTGGTGAAGGCAAAGGCCGTGCCCTTGGTGTTGGTGAAGTTAAGTTCACCGGCCAGGTATTACCAACGGCTAAAAAAGTCACCTACCGTATCAACTTTAAACGTGTCATTAACCGTAAATTGATTATGGGACTGGCTGATGGTGAAGTGTTAGTAGATGGTAAAATCATCTATACGGCAACGGATTTGAAAGTAGGCTTGTTTAAAGATACCAGCTCTTTCTAACAAATAATCAGTAACATATCGAAAAGGAAGGTGACTGGCTAATTGCTTTTCACCTTTTTCACTAAAAGCACACCACCAAGTAACCAGTATCTTAAAAAAATACCTAGTGCTATTTTTGCTCCCTCAAAGGCAATTCCGGTTATATCTCAGAGTATAAGATTCGATATCCATACAGAAAAAAATCAAATCAAGTTCTAACTTTGACCTACCTCGATTAGAAATAACACAAATCCACACCTGAATATCTGCATTATAAACACCCAATTGTCGCTGACCAATCAGTATACAATTGGCAAATTGTGCTATGATCAAATTGACCTGATATATCAAACAAGCTCACCAAAGCATACTGATAACAGGTAAAAACATTAATAATGATTAAGATTGATGATTAATATTAACAAACACACCGAGGTAATATTATATGAACATCAGAAAAATACTGCTCATAATCATAGCATTGACTCTTACACCAACTGCCATTGCAAAACTCGATAAGATTGACGGTACTGTCGAAATGCTAAAAGCGCCTAACACAAATGGAGATTGCTATGGAAAAATAGCGACTCCTACTCGTGTCCAAGGATTTAGGTGGGTATGTACTATTAATGGCGGATCGACGCTATTATCATTGCTTCAAACAGCCTATACAAGTCATGAAACTATAACCATATCAGTCGATGGGATTGAAGAATATAGCCGTCTCTTTTGGGTTGAATTACATCATAAATGTTTATCAAACCCATCTTACTGCAATTATTGAATTACAATCATCCCTCGTATTAGCAAGTAGATTACTTAATGGCCGTAATATCAGTTGTCATGTTGAATAAGTTAAATAAGATATGTCACCTAGCGGCCACTCATTCACATGTTACCGAATTCGCAAATAACAGCACAACAATATGAAAGAATTGGAATCCTGACATTGCTAATGCTTATCGATTTATTAGATGCTATGCATCAAGGCTTTCATCACACGATACTTTAATAATTTAATAAGATACTTTAATAATTCAATAAATAAATAGTTGGTAAGCCACTGACGTCGGGAAAAACTTATTTTATACGGTACGGCATTTTTACTTTTGTCACAGCCAAAGGGAAATCTGGACAGAGAAAACTTACAGGATTCAATCTGACAGATATCTGTATAAACAATCAGTCACTGTCAGATTAAATTTGGGATATATACCACGTTGATAAGGAATGGAGGTTTTTTCTCACCTAACCTATACCATCAGTTTGGCAGACTAAGCCATCATCGCCCTGTCTTCCATAGCCTGACGCCATCCTCCTAACCAATGAGAACGGGCATCTAATGAATAATAGGGACAATGCTCCCTTGGACGCCCCAAAATACCTGCATGGTACCCTCTCGATAACGCACGTGCTAAACGATCTCGTTTCTGTCTCTTCATGCTTTTATTTACCTCATAAGCTAGATCAGTAGAAAGAAAACAGTGGTCATCATTTATCCAACCACGATTTAGAAATACCCCTATAAATTTTGAAAATCAAGTCAAGAAATTCATATTAATGTAATATTTGTTATATCAGTACAAAAAAAACAATAACGTATTAATAATAAAGAGAAATTTTTATCCTACTGATAATACTAATTTTCTCCGAGCGCAAGAGTTTTACACTCGGAGAATGACAGAGGGTTACGATTGGGAAATTAATTGACTGGCAATAATTTGCGCCAACTGACTCCATCCTTTTGCCAATGTGCGGACTAAATCATCGTAACCATCTTCTTCCTGTTTTAGCTCCAGATTAAAGGGCTGTTTAACGACACTCCCTTGATGAGTTAATGTCCAGTAACCTTGCAAAATCACCTTACCATCATAACGACCATGAAAACTGGTGACTGTCACGTCTAGAGTATCTGGCTTATTAACCAATAATTGAGCAGAAACTAAACGCTGAGGCAACGCCATAGTTAACTCAGTTACCAGCACTTGCTGTAACTGCTGTTCAAGTGGACTTGCCCACAAGTGATTCTCCGCGCTGACATAACTAACATCACTACCTTGATACACCACACCGGAGGATGACAGATAATCGGACAACATAACCCGTTGTACCCATAATTGGCGATCATGCTGCACGATAGCACTCTTTTGTGATGCTATTGCTACTACCGGCAATTGATAGTAAGTTTTTTCTGGCTGACGGCTACAAGCAGAAATAAAAATCACTAAAATTAATGCCAATCTTCTCATCATTTTTTAGCCTTTTTCGGTTCTGGATCTTCAATTGGCTTAGACTCAAAAACTAATGCATTGCTCTTATTATTCAGCGTTCTCAGAATAGGTCGTAGTTCACTCAACACTTGATCTAATCGCTGCATATTATCCAACATCTTATTATAAACCGGTGAACCGGGCTGGAAACCTTGCATGCTACGGCTAAGCTCCTGCAATGTTTTCTGTATATCTTTTGGCAGATCTTTGGTTTCAGGATTCGCCAGCACTTTATTCAATTCATCAAGGGTCCGCTGGGCTTTTCTGATCGCTTTCTGACTCTCTTCCAAAGTGCGAATAGCCTGATTAAACATTGGCTCAACCGGCATATTATTAATTTTGTCTAACGCTGCAATAACCTTATGTTGAATTTGAGCAAGGCCACCACTGATTGTTGGCAATAGCGGATAACCCGCAATTTCATACGGACCAGCCCACCCTTTTTCATTTGGATAAAAATCCAAATCAATAAATAGTGCCCCTGTCAGCAAGTTACCTGACTTGAGAGACGCCCGCAGACCACGTTTAGTTATGCTATTCAGCTCTTTTTCAACATCAAACCCTTCCCCCAACTCCTTCTCAAAGCGCTCCGGCTCAATGGAGATAAGTACTGGGATACGAAAATCGTTATCCAGCCGCTGTCTCATTCCCTCTGAATAGAACGGTACTTTTGCCACAGTCCCCATACGGATACCACGGAACTCTACTGGCGCACCCGGCTGTAGCCCTCGAACGGAATCGGAGAAGAGCAACAGATAGTCTTTATGTTCGGTATATAAAGAATCCTGAATGCTTCTTTGGTTGTCAAAAAGTTTGTAAGTGGCTTGTTCTTTAATTGGCTCACCCAATTCCCAACCCTTAGGCACATCAAAACTGACACCTCCACCAAACAGTGTTGATAACGAAGCCATTTCAACACGTACCCCCTGAGAAGACATATCAAAGGTAATACCACTCTCTTTCCAAAAGCGGACATTGGTTGTCAACAAACCATCATAAGGTGCATTAATAAATAGCTGATATCTCATCAGATGAGATTTCGGTTCAAACTCACTGGTTTCAACAGAACCAACCCGATAACCACGAAACAACACCGGATCACCCGGATTGAGCTGGCCCGCTTTATCACTGACCAAGATGACACGAATACCTTTTGCATCAGGTGAAGCCAATGGTGGTGAGTCCAACAAATTAAATTTATCTTCTTCATCACCATTCGTTCCCGGTTGAAGTTCAATAAAAGCCCCGGACAGAAGAGTACCAAGCCCGGATACTCCATCACGGCCAATCTGCGGTTTCACTACCCAGAAAGCGCTGTCACTATGCAATAGGTTTTCCATGCCATCATTCAGCCGAGCCTTAATAATAACTTGACTAAGATTATCACTCAGCATGACCCTCTCAACCACGCCGACATCCACACTACGGCTTTTAATTTTAGTTTTTCCGGCTTCAATGCCCTCCGCATTGGAAGTAATCAACGTCACTTCCGGCCCTTGGTGGTTGAAATGGTAAAACAATATCCAAGCACCAATAAGCACCGTCACAATCGGTACAATCCAGACTGGCGACCAACTTTTAATTTTATCGATTTTAGCCTGACTCTGGTCTTCAACTTTATCCGTCACCTTGACACTCCTTCATTGCCTTATAACGAATGTTTAACGTTGGCTCTATCCCAAATTAAACGCGGATCAAATGTCATTGCCGCAAACATAGTCAGGATCACAACTAAAGCAAAAATAACTGCCCCCATAGCAGGGTAGACACTCATTAATTTCCCCATACGTACCAGTGATGACAATATTGCGATAACAAATACATCAATCATTGACCAACGGCCAACAAATTCGACAACTTCATAAATAAAATGCATTCGGGCGGAATCCCGTTTACCGTGACCTTTAGCATCCCAACACAACCAGCCAATTGCCAGCATTTTCAGGGATGGCACCATAATACTAGCAATAAAAATGACTAAAGCGACCGGGTATGAACCTACACTCCATAGTAATATCACTCCAGCCATAATAGTAGAATCACTCTGATTACCTAACGATTCTGTCACCATCATTGGCATGATATTAGCAGGAATATAAAGCATTAAAGCTGTCACCATCAGTGCCATTGTCCATTGCAAACTGTTACGACGACGGGCATGTCCATGAGTATAACAACGTGAACATACTAATTGATCCGCCGGTAAAATAGCCGTACAACACTGGCATAATCGAACACCCTGCACTAACCCCGCTCTCCCTGCCTGTAACGGTATATTCACCTTAGGTGCGGGCGCTATCTGGTTCCATAACCAGTGGCGATCCAGACACTGAAATGCTCTCACCTGGAGAAGACAAAACAGACAATATGGCAAAAAACTTAAACCTAACCCAATATCACCATAAGCCATTAACTTAACGAAGCTGACTAATACCCCTGCCAGAAAGATTTCAACCATACACCAGCTTTTCATCTGAAATAAAACTCTGGCCGACCAGATTTTTATCTTCCGGGAAATAACAACACCCTGGCACAAGAGAATAATCGCTACCATACAAAACGCAGGCACTAGTTGAACACAGAGCAAAAAAAATGTTCCCACACTGGCGTAATTTTCATTAAACATCACTTGAGGGATTTGAGATAAGGTAACTTCACTGCCAATTCCCGCCACACTCATACTGACAAGTGGAAACAAGCAAGCCATTAATAGCATAAATAATGCACTGATTGCATAACCTATTGGCTGATGTTTAGGTTCCTTCCACCATGTGACTAATGTCGTCTTACAACGAGGACAAACCGCCTTCGTTCCCTGGACCCATTCTGGCAATGTCACCAGCAAATCACATTGAGGGCACAATACCATTTCATGATGATGGTTACCGGAACACAAGATCTTTCTCCTGTTAAGGAAATCGGGAATATACACAGAATCATACTCAGAAGAATTTCGCAGTATGATTCTGCTAATTATGTTAACTATTAACTGTTTTTCAATGTTTCCAATTCCTGCCAGCGATCAAAAGCAACTTCTAACGCTTGCTCTTTTTGAGACAGTTCAGTCAATATTTTTTGGGTCACTACATGAGGCTGATTAAAAAATTCAGGATCACTCACTTGAGATTGTAACTGATCAAACTCTTCTTCCAGTTTCTCCAGCAATGATGGTAACTGCTCTAATTCTCGCAATAAATGATAACTCATTTTGTTACGAGAGCTTTTCGACGGCTCTTTAATCTTTTCTACTTTAACATCCGTTTGAAGTTTTCTCTCATTTTGCCGACGCAACGATACAGCCTGTTCGCGCTGTTGCTGAGCATCGTAATAACCACCAACATAATTATTGATCTCACCATTACCTTCAAAAATCCAGCATTCCGCCACAGAGTTATCAACAAATTGACGATCATGACTCACCAGCAATACAGTACCTTTATAACTGTCTACCAGCTCTTCCAGCAGCTCTAATGTTTCTACATCCAGATCATTGGTCGGTTCATCAAGTACCAACAGATTACTGGGTTTCAGGAACAGACGCGCCAGTAACAACCGGTTCCTTTCACCACCAGAAAGCGCTTTAACCGGTGTCATTGCCCGTTTGGGATGAAACAGAAAGTCCTGTAAATAACCCAGAACATGACGAGGGCGGCCATTCACCATCACTTCCTGTTTACCTTCAGCCAGGTTATCCATCACCGTTCTTTCCGGATCAAGTGCTATACGATGCTGATCAAAATAAGCAACTTCTAATTTAGTACCACAATGAACACGGCCACTATCAGATTGCAGCTCACCCAACATCAGTTTCAATAAGGTTGTTTTGCCACAACCATTTGGTCCCACCAGTGCAATTTTATCCCCACGCTGAATTTGCGCACTGAAATGATTGACCAGTTTCCTTTCACCAATTTGATAGTTAACATTTTCCAGCTTAAAGACAATTTTGCCGGAACGACTCGCTTTTTCCATCTGTATTTTAGCGGTTCCCATTACTTCACGGCGTTGTGAACGCTCAATACGTAATGCCTTCAATGCCCTAACACGCCCTTCATTACGAGTACGACGCGCTTTAATCCCCTGACGGATCCACACTTCTTCCTGAGCCAACTTACGATCAAATTCAGCATTTTGCATCTCTTCCACACGCAACGCTTCTTCTTTTCCTTCAAGAAACTTATCGTAATTACCCGGCCAGGATACTAACTTGCCACGATCCAAATCGACAATACGGGTTGCCATATTGTGAATAAATGAACGGTCATGAGAAATAAAAACAAGGCTACCCTGAAAATCTTTCAGGAAATTCTCTAGCCATTCAATCGTATCAATATCCAAGTGGTTAGTTGGTTCATCAAGAAGCAAAACTTTTGGCGAACTAACCAACGCCCTTCCCAATGCTGCTTTACGCAACCAACCACCTGAAAGAGAAGAGAGCTTCGCTTCCGCAGGTAAAGAGAGCTGTTTCAATACGTCATTAATACGGCTGTCCAGTGACCATAACCCACGGATATCCAGCACCTCCTGCAATTCCGCCAGGCGATTAAGGTTTTTCTCATTTGGCTCCTGCTCCACCAAGCGGGAAACCAGATGAAAAGATTTAATATATTCGGCCTGCTCCTGAACACCTTCGGCAACAAAATCAAAAACCGTCCCTTCTACATCACGGGGGGGATCCTGTTGTAAGCGGGCGACAACCAGATCCTGTTCGTAAATAACCTGACCATCATCCAGCGGTTGCTCTTTTGCTAATACCCGTAACAAAGTAGATTTTCCAGCACCGTTACGGCCAACCAGGCAAACCCTTTCATTTTCTTCTATATGCAATTCTGCATTATCAAGTAATGGCGCATCACTGAACGACAACCACGCACCAGATAAATTGATCAATGACATAGTAATTATTTTTCCTCACCAGCATGACGTAATAGCCAGCAGTTGTGAATCTGACGGTTGCGGGCAAAATCCTGCGACTGGGTTTTACGGGTGATTTCTTCCGCCACCAAGCCAACTTTTTCCAGCTCAGCAAAATCCATTTTAAAACCACGTTTATTATTAGAGAACATCAGCGTTCCCCCACGACGCAACAAGCGCTTAAGCTGTCTCATCAACATGATATGGTCGCGTTGTACATCAAATGTATCTTCCATTCGTTTAGAATTGGAAAAAGTCGGCGGATCAATAAAAATCAAATCAAACTGTTCATTGGCTCGTGCCAACCAAGCGAGACAATCTGCCTGAATCAACCGATGCTGACGCCCTGTTAATCCATTAGCCTGTAAGTTCCGTTCAGCCCATTCAAGATAAGTGCGAGACATATCAACCGTCGTTGTTGAACGCGCGCCTCCTAATCCAGCATGTACCGTCGCTGCTCCGGTATAAGCAAACAGATTCAGAAAATCTTTTCCTTCACTCATTTCACCTAGCATTTTCCGGGCAATACGATGATCAAGGAACAAGCCAGTGTCCAAATAGTCAGTTAAATTGACCCAGAATTTTGCGTCATACTCATTTACCAGAAAGAATTCCTGTTTTTCCGCCATTCTTTCATACTGGCTTTTGCCTTTCTGACGCTGACGAGTTTTAAGTATTAATTGATTTGATGAGAGTCCGAGAATTTGCATCGTTGCACTGATAACATCGAATAAACGCTGACGCGCTTTATTAGCATCAACACTTTTCGGCGGAGCATATTCCTGAATCACTACTTTATCCGCATAACGGTCAACAGCCACATTGTATTCTGGCAAATCAGCATCATACAAACGATAACAATTAATTCCTTGCTGTTTTGCCCAATGGGTTAATTTCTTTTCATTTTTGCGCAGACGGTTGGCATAATCTTCCGCCACATTCACCTCTGATGAATGCGGTTTATCTGACAACTGATAATTTTTCTGTACGCAATCCAGTGGACCATTTTTAGCTTTAAACTCACGTTCAGCCCGTAATTGCAGACAACTCAGCAATTCAGGTGACTCACTGAATAGCGACAGGCGCCAGCTAGGGAAACGGCTTTTCATGATCCGCCCAAACAAACTATGTAGTGCAATCAATGCCGGCTCACTTTCCAAACGCTCACCATAAGGTGGATTACTTAATACTGTTCCAGCCGGGCCTTCTGGTAACGGATTTTCCAGACGACTGGCATCACCTTGCTGGAAAGTTATCAACCGTGCAACCCCTGCTCTACGAGCATTTGACCGAGCCATATCCAGCACTCGGCGATCAATATCAGAACCAACAAAACGGCAAGTGGTCTCCTGAAGACCTTTACGAAAACGGATCTGCGCTTCCGTGGTCACCTCACGCCAAATTGCTTCATCATGTTTTAACCAGGCAGTGAAGCCCCAATGATCACGATGTAAACCCGGAGCACGATCAGCCGCCATCATCGCGGCTTCAATCAATAATGTGCCTGAACCACACATAGGATCGACCATCGGAGTACCAATCTGCCAGCCTGAACGTAAAATAATCGCCGCAGCCAGATTTTCTTTCAGCGGAGCCTGACCCGCAAGATCGCGATAACCTCGGATATGCAAACCATCACCACTCAAATCCAATGCAATACTGGCTTTCTCTTTATTTAGGAAAACATTAATACGAACATCCGGTTGCTGCTTTGCCACATTCGGGCGTTGATCCAACTTACGAATAAAACTATCGACAATGGCGTCTTTAACTTTTAACGCACCATATTGCGTGTTACGTATCTCTTCATTTGTACCACTGAAATGCACAGAGAAAGTGCTATGTACAGAAAAAACCTGGCTCCAATCAATTGACTGAACCCCAAGATAGAGATCTAAATCGCTATAAACATTAAATTCGTTTAGCGGTAGTAAAATACGTGATGCCAGCCTGCTCCACATCAGACTTTTATACATCACTAGACCATCACCTTGAAAATGAACTCCACCTTGCACAATCTTGCATGATTGCGCACCCAGCATTTCCAGTTCGTTCTTCAACAATTCTTCTAATCCACGCGCCGTGCTGGCAAACAAAGAGTTCATATGACATATCACCAAAAAGAAAATTGTCACGCATTATAGCCAATCCGGGTGACATGTCATAAAGTTGCTCATGTCAGAAAAATGTTTTGTGGAGATTAATGGATGATCACGCTGTCTCGCCTGTATACCCACCCAGTGAAATCCATGCGTGGTTTGCAACTTTCCCATGCATTAGTCAGTGAAAGTGGCCTCATATTTGATCGCAATTTTATGGTCACAACGACAGATGGAACTTTTATCACTGCCCGTAAGTACCCGCAGATGCTGTTATTTACTCCTGCTATGTTAAATAATGGTATTTATTTGTGCGCACCCAATGGAGAAAACACCACGATACTTTACCGTGATTTCCTACCTGAACAGCAACCCACGGAAGTATGGGGCAACCATTTTACAGCCCTCATTGCACCAGAAACCGTTAACCAATGGCTAAGTAGTTTCTTTGACATTCCGGTGCAATTACGCTGGTTAAGCCATGAATTAACCCGCAGAGTAAAAAAACACCCTGAGATTCCATTATCATTCGCGGATGGTTATCCATTTCTGCTTATTAATGAAGCCTCATTTCATTTATTACAACAACGTTGCCCGGCTAGTATTAAACTAGAGCAATTTCGCCCAAATATCGTCATTACTGGCGCAGAAGCATTTGCGGAAGATAGCTGGCAATCAATTCAAATTGGGGATGTTATTTTTGATTTACCTAAACCATGCAGCCGCTGTATTCTGACCACCGTCAGCATTGATAAAGGCATTAAAAACCCAAACGGAGAGCCATTAGCGACATTACAATCATTCCGTACAGCAGAAAACGGTGATGTCGATTTTGGTCAGAATCTCATTGCCCGTTCAAGTGGTATTATTCGAATCGGGGATAGTGTCACAGTATTAGCTAAAAAAGATCCGCATCAATATGGCAGCAGTGAAAAAGCTGAAGATATTGATATACCAAAAACAAATGAGCAATCCGTCATTATCAAATATAACGGACAAACTTTTACAGGTAACAATCAACAAATTATTTTAGAGCAACTGGAACAACAAGGAATAAGAATCCCTTATTCATGTCGGGCAGGCATATGTGGATGTTGTAAAATTTCTTTAATTAAAGGAGATGTTTTTCCTTTAAAAGCCACGGCAATTAAAGAAAATGGTCAAATCCTGGCTTGCTGTTGTATCCCAAAGAATAACCTTATTCTTAATAATAAATAATATGACGCATTAGCAGAAATATCTAAGCATGTAGAACAATTAATTCTTCAACAAAGAAGCGTTATCTAAACCCTAACTCCGTTATCATCCTCCCTATTTTGGCACTAACATAACCTAAAGGGAGGAGATTAATGAACCATGTTTCATAATTTCACCAAGAAATCAATCATATTGATTATTGCAATAATGAATTAATTATTACAATAATGAATTTATGACTACTATCATAAAATGATTACACTCTAATCAGGAGCTAAAGCAACTCAACCAAAACACAAAAGGAGTAAGTCATGGCACGTATCATCATTGCTGCAATCGCAACACCCGGACATGTCTATCCGATGTTGAAGATTGCTCAATCACTGATAGCACAAGGACATCAGGTAACCGTATTCACTGGTGCGTTATTTCGCCAACAGGTAGAAACTTTAAGCGCACAATTTGTCCCTTTTGATGAACGGATAGATTTTGACTACCGCCATTTAGAACAGCATTTCCCCGACCGTGCTCAACTTCCTCCGGGCAATGTGCAAATGGCACTGGCATTCAAGAATTTCTTCTCAGCTCCAATCCCACTTCTTGACCACCAATTACGGCAAATTATCCGTGAACAACAAGCAGATCTGCTGATAGCCGAGAACTGCTTTTATGGCATATTACCCCTGCTGCAAGAAGAAAAAACCCATCGCCTTCCAGTCATAGTCATTGGCATAACACCTCTGGCTTACTCTTCGAAAGATTCAATTTTCTGGGGACCACGTATCCCACCTGCGGTATTACCACCAGAATTGACACATGAACAGCTCGTCGATAAAGCCAACCAACAACTCATAGCCGAAGTGCAGGATAGCTTCAATGATTCATTAATCCAATCAGGAGGCTCTGCATTAACCAGACTTTTCAACGATGAAGTCATCTTTGGTGCTGATCGCTTTTTGCAACTCTCAACTCTGGCATTTGAATATCCACGAGAAGGATTGCCTGATACAGTCCATTTTATTGGGCCACTTCCCAACCCTGCACCGACAACGACATCACCTCAATTATGGGAAGAAGATGATCCACGTCCATTGGTTATAGTTACTCAGGGTACTATCTCCAATACCGATTTAAATCAGTTAATCCTCCCCACATTGCATGCACTGGCTACATTACCGGTACGTATATTGGCCACCACCGGTGGCAGATCGGTAGAAAAACTGAGTAAAGATCTACCTGAAAACGCGCGCGCCGAAGAATTTATTTCATTTGAGCACTGGCTGCCGAAAGCTTCATTGCTAATATCCAATGGGGGTTATGGAACCATTAATTATGCTCTCAGCCACGGAACACCATTACTCATTGCAGATGCAGGAGAAGGCAAGCAGGAAGCCGCTTTTCGTGTCGTATGGGCTGGATGCGGTATTAATCTGGATACAGCACATCCCACTGAATCTCAACTTAAGCAAACAGTAGAAAACATGCTGAGTACAGATTTATTTAAACAACGTGCACAAATTGTCCAAAAAGATTACGCAAAACATGATGCATTAGCAGCAATATCCCGTCACGTAGAACAATTGATTCTTGAACAAAGCCGCATTAACTAAACCCTAGATACCTCCGTCTTTCCTCTCCATTTTGGTGCTAACACAGACCGACAGGGAGAGGAAATCGGCATATTTCATTACATCATAAAAAAATCAATAACAGTTATTATTTGCATAATACATTATTATTACTACAATGAATTTATGACAGTAGTCATAAAATGATCACACCCTGAGTCAGGAGCTAGCTAGCGTAATTAAATCAAAACAATATAGAGGAGCAAGTTATGGCACGAATTGTCATTGCAGCGGTTGCAACACCCGGGCATGTCTATCCGATGTTAAAGGTAACTCAATCACTGATAACGCAAGGACATCAGGTAACTGTCTTCACTGGCGCGTTATTTCGCCAACAAGTAGAAGCTTTAAACGCACAATTTATCCCTTTTGATGAGCAAATAGACTTTGATTACCGCCACTTAAAGCAACGTTTTCCTGACCGAGCGCACCTTCCGCCAGGAAATCTGCAAATGGCACTCGCGTTTAAAGATTTCTTCTGTAGCCCAATCCCATTCCTCAACCGCCAACTACAACAAATCATCCATGAACAGCAAGCAGAATTACTTATAGCCGAGAATTGCTTTTATGGCATATTGCCACTGTTGCAAAAAGAAAAAGCTCATCGCCTTCCCGTGATCATAATTGGCATAACGCCTCTGGCTTACTCTTCGAAAGATTCAATTTTCTGGGGGCCACGTATCCCACCCGCACTATTACCATCAGAATTGACACATGAACAACTCGTAGATGAGGAAACCCGGCAACTAATAACCGAAGTGCAGGATAGCTTCAATGATGCATTAGCTCAGTCAGGATGCGCTACGTTAACCAGATTTTTCAACGATGAAGTCATTTTGGGCTCTGATCGCTTTTTGCAACTTTCAACCCTGGCATTTGAATACCCACGAGAAGGATTGCCTGATACAGTCCATTTTATTGGCCCACTCCCCAACCCCGCACCGATAACAGAATCACCTCAATTATGGGAAGAAGATGATCCACGCCCATTGGTTATAGTCACTCAAGGTACCATGTCTAATACCGATCTAAACCAGTTAGTTTTCCCCACATTGCGGGCACTGGCTACATTACCCGTGCGTGTATTAGCAACTACCGGTGGTAGATCAGTAGAAATACGGCCGGAAAACATACCCGACAACGCACGTATCGAAGAATTTATCTCATTTGAGCACTGGCTACCAAAAGCTTCATTGCTAATATCCAACGGGGGTTATGGAACCATTAATTATGCCCTTAACCACGGTACACCAGTGCTTATTGCCGATACAGGAGAAGGCAAACAGGAAACAGCATTTCGCGTCGTATGGGCTGGATGCGGTATTAATCTGGATACAGCACAACCTACTGAATCTCAGCTTAAGCAAACAGTGGAAAATATGCTACGTACAAACTTGTTTAAACAACGCGCACAAATCGTCCAAGACGATTACTCCAGTCACGACGCATTAGCAGCAATATCCCATCATGCAGAACAATTAATCTTCGAAAATCGTGCTAATTAACTTCATTATCTCTCCTCCCCATCTCGGAACTCATGTTATCCAGAGGGGGAGGAAATTATAAAAATGCTTCTTATCTATTTTTCACGCCTGATTCAAATGAGCAAGCCATAGCTATTACATATAATAGGCAAGTTTCTGTGATAATAGCCAACTGGAGATTTTAGAACACAAGAAAAAAGTGACTTACTCATAATCAGATGGGAAGATGTGAATGCGATAATATTTCCTCAAATGATAAAGAACAATTTTTTCAATTAAAAACCGTGATTATCTTCTGACTTGTCGCTCTATTTTCAAAAAGTGTCTTTACGCTTGGAAACCACAGAACCATGGGATCTTAAACCCAAATCAAATCGCAGTGCCATAAATTGGCATATAAATAGGTTCTACAAATGGCATCAATCGATCATTCATAATCTTAATTGGATCGCAAAAATTCATTACCCGATCAGATAACATCAATTGCGGTTGAGCTAGCAGACAAAGGCTCGCACTATCCCCAGCCTCTACGACTAAGAATATAGCACCTGTCCCGCAATCCTGGAGCTGTACCTGAATCAGTTCTCCTTGTACTGGCTTTTCTATCATGGCAAACCGGGAAAAATACCAGCTTCTTGGCATCTGTGGTTTAATAAAGCGGAAAGCCACTAACGCATTAAGAACTAATTCAGCCCTGGATTCATCTGAAATATTAATTCGGCGTGTCTGTTCTTCAAAACAATAATAAAGCGTCGCATCTTCTACAGAAAACGAAGTTTCTCCCATTGCATGGGGTATCAGCATCTTAGCAGGAAAACAGGAACGAAAAACCATACCATTAGACAGATCGAGCATTACACGGTCATGGTCAGCATCAAAATACCAACGCCATTGGTCATCGGGTTTAATGTTCATGAGTTATCCTTTTATACCCGTCATCTTTCAAGTTGCCTCTTTGTTGGCTGCACTCACTCACCCCGGTCACATAGTTATCTATGCTCACGGGGATTCGTTCCCTTGCCGTCGCGATGCATCTTGAAATCCATAGGGTATATGCCAGAAAAACTTACATCGCCAAACAGATTGTAAATAACTTGCCCGCTATTCAGTGAAATAAGTCCTGCCATAATTAAGAGATATGCGAAGATACAGATAAAATTTAGGTGATCAGAATGAATATAGACGAGTTGGGGGCAAAAATAAACCCCCAATGATAAATTAACAACAAGATTTAGATATGATTGACGATATCTTTGATTAATTTTGGACCATGATAGATAAATCCAGAGAAAATCTGTATTAAAGAAGCCCCAGCAGCTATTTTTTCTCTGGCCGCGGTGAGTGAATCTATTCCGCCAACACCGATAATAGGAATTTTACCTCTTAATTCTTGAGAGAGCTGACGAATAACTTCTGTACTACGTAACTGAACCGGTCGGCCACTTAACCCACCAGCTTGTTGGCAATAGTTAAGCCCTTCAACTAATCTCTTATCTAACGTTGTATTAGTGGCAATAGCACCATCGATATTATGACGAATTAAACTATCTGCAATTTGAATCAACTCTTCTTCAGAAAGATCTGGTGCGATTTTTACCGCAACAGGGATATATTTTTGGTATTTTTGCTGAAGTTCACCCTGTTTATTTTTAATCGCAGATAATAGATCATCCAACGCTTCGCCGTATTGCAGTGTTCTTAAACCCGGAGTGTTGGGCGAAGAGATATTAATCGTGATATAACCAGCGTGAGGATAAACTTTATCCATGCAGATTAAATAATCATCTTTTCCATGCTCTACTGGTGTATCTTTATTTTTGCCAATATTGATCCCAATAACTCCGCCATATTTTGCCTTTTTGACATTCTCCACCAGGTTATCAACACCAAGATTATTGAAGCCCATACGGTTAATTAACCCTTCTGCTTCGACGATACGAAATAATCTCGGTTTATCATTTCCTGCCTGAGCACGTGGGGTTACGGTGCCAATTTCAATAAAACCAAATCCCATTGCACCAAATGCATCAATACAATCGCCATCCTTATCAAGGCCCGCAGCCAGACCAAGGGGATTTTTAAATGACAGGCCCATACAAGTAACAGGCTTTGTAGCAACTGACTGGTGGATAAGAAACTCGAAAGGACTACCGGTAATACGTTTGAGCTGGCGGAAGGTTAATTCGTGTGCCCGTTCCGGATCAAGCTGGAACAACGCCTTCCTGATGAGAGAGTAATACATGCGATCTCCTGAGATCAAGATAACAGGGAGTGACTGCTGTAAATTAAGCGCCGGGCATCTTAATAAGATTTGATCCGAATGTAAACGGATAGCAAGCAGAAATTTATTTTCCAAGAAAATAGGGCAAAAAGAATATCGGGCTAAATAACCATTAGCCCGATAAATAACTATACCCTTCATCTTTCAAGTTGCTGCTTTCACTCACCCCAGTCACATAGTTACCTATGTTCCTGGGGATTCGCTCACTTGCCGCCGCGCTGCAACTCGAAATCTATTAGGTATATCAGCTTTCTAACGCCTTAGTGATTTTCTCAAACAGATCACCAGACAGATTTTCCAATTCTTT
The DNA here is from genome assembly GCF_003545805.1 of Photorhabdus sp. CRCIA-P01. GTDB lineage: Bacteria > Pseudomonadota > Gammaproteobacteria > Enterobacterales > Enterobacteriaceae > Photorhabdus > Photorhabdus antumapuensis. The sequence goes on from NZ_NMQR01000001.1 coordinate 267,223, forward strand.
TAACTGCTCCAACGCACTACACATCATATTTTGACGTTTTTCATCATAACGTTTCAGGCGAATCAGCGGCTCAATCAAACGGGAAGCAACCTGTGGGTTACGGCTGTTAAGATCAGTCAAAATTTCCATCAGAAATTGATAACCCGTGCCATCTTCAGCATGGAATGCAACCGGATTGTTAACAAATGTCCCAATCAGAGCACGCACCCGGTTTGGGTTACTCATACTAAATGAACGATGATTCAGAAGATTGCGTACATTAGCCAGAATATCTGCTGCCGGGCTACTTGCCTGTAAGCTAAACCATTTATCCATCACCAAGCCATCCTGATGCCATTGTTCATCAAACTCCGCCATGAGTTGATCACAGCAAGGTAACTCTGCCAGCACCGCGCCAGATAATGCCGCTAGTGCATCGGTCATATTGTCAGATTGATGATATTGATTTGATACCACTTTATCAGCCTGCTCTTGATGACCAAAAGCCAGATAATATAGACAAATATTACGCAGAGAGCGCTTAGCAATATCCTGATGAGCGACGCGATATGCACCGATATTGATAGCGTTATAGACCACCGCAAATTCATCAGCCATTTCCTGAGCCAAAGTACGGGTGATTGCATCCAAAACTTCATGAATCGCTTTAGGATCAATAATCGTAAACAGTTCTGCTATTTCACTTTCTGATGGTAAAGCCAGAATATGAGCCGCCAGAGCCGGATCAATATCTTTATCCAATAACACCGCGCGGAAAGCATCCACTACATGCATTGGCAGTTCGATCGGCTGCTTCTGCTGGTAACGGATAATATTCAGTTTGATATAGTTTGCCATCAACGACTGAGCCGCATCCCAACGTGAAAACGCATTGCGGGCGTGTTTCATCAAGAATGCCAATTGCTGATCACTGAATTTGTAATCCAGTTTCACTGGTGCCGAGAATTCCCGTAATAAAGAGGGAACCGGCAGTGATGGCACATCATCAAATACAAACGTCTGCTCTGCGTTAGTCACATTCAATACATGGTGAACCGGTTGACCATCATAACGTAACGGGATCACATGACCTTTGCTGTCATAAAGCTCAATATCCAGGGGAATATGCAGAGGCTGCTTCTCTTTTTGATCGGCGGTAGGTGGTGTCATCTGGCTGACATGCAGCTTATATTGCTGCTTTTCTGCATCATATTCATCGCGGACTGTTAATACTGGTGTACCAGACTGGCTATACCAGCGGCGGAAAAGTGACAAATCCACATTTGATGCATCTTCCATTGCCTGAACAAAATCATCACATGTTGCAGCACTACCATCATGACGATGGATATAAAGCTGCATCCCTGCCTGGAATTGCTCTTCGCCTAGCAGGGTATGAATCATACGGATAACTTCCGCGCCCTTCTCATACACAGTCAGGGTATAGAAATTATTCATCTCAATCACTTTATCCGGGCGAATTGGATGGGCCATTGGGCTGGCATCTTCCGCAAACTGTGCCGAACGCATAACACGCACATTATTAATACGATTAACAGAACGAGAGCCAAGATCAGAGCTAAATTCCTGATCACGGAATACCGTCAATCCCTCTTTTAAACTCAGTTGGAACCAATCGCGACAAGTAATGCGATTCCCGGTCCAGTTATGGAAATATTCGTGGCCGATCACCGCTTCTATATTAAGGTAATCTTTATCAGTCGCGGTTTCAGATTTTGCCAGCACATATTTGGAGTTAAAGACATTCAGCCCTTTATTCTCCATAGCGCCCATATTAAAGAAATCCACCGCAACAATCATATAAATATCGAGGTCATATTCAAGGCCGAAACGGGTTTCATCCCACTTCATCGCATTTTTCAGGGAAGTCATTGCCCAATCGGCCCGATCGAGATTGCCACGATCAACAAACAACTCCAATGCAACTTCACGGCCACTACGCGTCGTAAAAGTATCGCGCAACACATCAAAATCACCCGCGACCAGAGCAAACAGATAACATGGTTTTGGGAATGGATCTTGCCATTTCACCCAATGACGCCCATCATCGGTTTCTCCCTGCTCAACCCGGTTACCGTTTGAAAGCAGGTACGGATACTTGGCTTTATCGGCTGTAATACGCGTTGTAAAACGAGCCAATACATCAGGCCGATCAAGATAGTAAGTAATGTGGCGAAACCCTTCTGCTTCACACTGAGTACAAAGTGCATCACCAGAAACATACAAGCCTTCCAGCGCCGTATTTTTCGATGGATGGATCTCATTGACAATTTTCAAAGTGAACCGAGCCGGCAACTGCTCAATGACTAGCGCCCCCTCCTGTTCACGGTAATGCGCCCACGGTTGACCATTCACATGAAGACTTTTCAGTGTCAAGTCTTCACCATCCAACACTAATGGCGTTATTTCGTGACTCAGACGTTTTATCTGGCTGATTGCGGTGATTTCCGTGTTATCGGCATCAAGATTAAAATCGAGTTCAATATCAGAAATCGTATAGTCGGGAGCGCGATAATCCCGGCGGTACTTAGCTTGTCGCTGTTGTGTCATAAGAAACCTTTTTGTTTCATGCCTGATGGAATTAATTTAATACTAGGTCTTACGCTGCCATAGAAAGAGGTTGAATTTCAAGAGTGAAACGCACCTTCCGGCGTTTAACATTCATTAAGAACGAGTATGATGTTATGTAAGGAATATGTTTACTCTCTGGTGCTTGTTATCACTTAATGACCAAATAACATGATAACATTTAACCAAAGACTCTCTTTAGCTTCGATATTTTGGTGAACTATATGACATTATGTGACTTCAATAACAAAATAATCCCGGTATACTCTTCCAACTTTATCGATTTAGCTAATACGAATACGCTCCGTGAGGATGCATAACGCGCTATGACACTAGACGCTACTCCAATTATTAAATCACTGCTTGATACTGACGCTTATAAACTTCATATGCAACAAGCAGTGTACCACCGCTACAGCCACATTCCTGTTGTTGCAGAGTTTCGCTGCCGCGGCGACGAACTGCTAGGTGAATATGCCACGGAATTACGTCATCAAGTTAATATGATGGCTGATCTGGCATTAACCGATGCTGAATTTAATTACCTTTCCAGTCTGCCTTTTTTCAAGGCTGATTACCTGGGCTGGTTAAAAACCTTTCGTTTTAACCCACGGCAAGTCAATATTTCTGTTACAAATGGTGGCCAATTAGCTATCCATATTTCAGGATTATGGCATGAAGTGATTATGTGGGAAGTCCCATTACTGGCGTTAATCAGTGAATTAATTCATCGTCATCACTTACCAGATAACGCAGTGGAAAATGCAGTCAACCAGCTACGCAAGTTGATCAAACTGTTCTATCAAAATGCTGAAAATGAAGGAATCGATCTCTCCAGTTTCAAACTGATGGATTTCGGTACACGCCGTCGCTTCTCACACCGTGTTCAACACGCTGTCGTCAGTGATCTGCAACAGCATTTCCCTTATCTGATTGGCACTAGCAATTACCAACTTGCACAACAGCTTGGGCTCCCTCCGGTTGGCACACAAGCGCATGAATGGTTTCAAGCTCATCAGCAAATCAGCCCGGATCTGGCTGGCAGTCAACGAGCAGCATTACAGAGTTGGCTGAAAGAATATCCTAACCAATTAGGTATTGCCTTGACTGACTGCATTACAATGGACGCTTTCCTGCGGGACTTTGATGCCCAATTTGCCAAAAATTATCAAGGCTTACGCCATGATTCGGGTGATCCCGTTCAATGGGGTGAAAAAGCGATCGCCCACTATCAAAAACTGGGTATCGATCCAATGACGAAGACCCTGGTGTTCTCTGACAGCTTGGACTTCCAAAAAGCGCTAGCGCTCTATCGTCATTTCCACAACAGAATAAACCTGATTTTCGGTATCGGTACACAGCTCACCTGCAATATTCCAGGGGTTAAGCCACTGAACATCGTCATCAAACTTGTCGAGTGTAATGGCAAACCAGTCGCAAAGCTTTCAGACAGCCCAGGTAAAACCATTTGTGAGGATAACGAGTTTGTTAACAAGCTACGTGCCGCTTTTGATATACCCCAAGTTAAACAAGCTTGTTAACCCAGATTTCATTCAGAAATACCACTGTGCTGTTGGCAGATAAGGCTGCGGCACATCTGAAAAGCACTCTTTCTCTACTATTTCACCGTTTAAATTGATGATTTCCCCTTGTTTCCTGAAACAGGGCAAGTAACATAGAATAAGTTGCCCCTTGTGGGGATATTCATTTTCATAAACTTGAACTGATAAAGAAGAGAGAAATCTATGAGCGTAGCGCCTGTAGTCGACGTACTGCAAGGCCGGGTTGCGGTTGATAGTGAAATCACCGTTCGCGGCTGGATACGTACAAGGAGAGATTCTAAAGCTGGCATCTCTTTCCTCACCGTCCATGACGGTTCCTGCTTTAATCCATTACAGGCCGTCGTTAATAATAATTTACCCAATTATCAGGATGAAGTTCTGCATTTAACTACCGGCTGTTCTGTCGAAGTGACCGGGACGGTTGTTGCTTCCCAAGGTCAAGGGCAGAGCTTTGAATTGCAAGCGACGAAAGTCGTGGTGATCGGTATGGTTGAAGATCCCGACACCTACCCAATGGCAGCTAAACGCCATAGCATTGAATACCTGCGTGAAGTGGCTCACTTGCGTCCACGCACTAACCTGATCGGTGCTGTTGCCCGTATGCGCCATACTCTTGCTCAAGCGCTACACCGTTTCTTCCACGAAAATGGTTACTTCTGGGTTTCTACCCCATTGATCACGGCTGCTGATACAGAAGGCGCTGGCGAGATGTTCCGCGTCTCCACGCTGGATCTGCAAAACCTGCCTTTAACTGACAAAGGTGAAGTGGATTTCAACCAAGATTTTTTCGGCCGTGAAGCTTTTCTGACTGTATCCGGCCAATTGAACGGTGAAGCATACGCTTGTGCATTAAGCAAAGTTTACACATTCGGCCCGACTTTTCGTGCTGAAAACTCTAATACCAGCCGCCATCTGGCAGAATTCTGGATGCTTGAACCGGAAATTGCTTTCGCCAACCTCAACGATGCCGCCTCACTAGCTGAAAAGATGTTGAAATATGTTTTCAAAGCTGCATTGGCAGAGCGCGCTGACGATCTACAATTCTTCGCTGAACGCGTAGATAAAGATGTTATCACCCGCCTGGAAAAATTTATCAATTCTGACTTTGCTCAGCTTGATTACACCGATGCCATTGAAATTCTGCAAAACTGCGGCCAGAAATTTGAAAATCCAGTCTTCTGGGGAGTTGACCTTTCTTCGGAACATGAACGTTATCTGGCAGAGAAACATTTCCAAGCCCCGGTTGTGGTGAAAAACTATCCAAAAGATATTAAAGCCTTCTATATGCGAATGAACGACGACGGTAAAACTGTCGCGGCAATGGATGTGCTTGCCCCAGGCATTGGCGAAATTATCGGTGGCTCACAGCGTGAAGAGCGTCTGGATATGCTGGATAAGCGTATGGAAGAGATGGGGCTTAATAAAGAAGATTACTGGTGGTACCGTGATCTACGTCGTTACGGCACCGTACCTCACTCCGGGTTCGGACTGGGCTTTGAACGTCTGGTTGCTTACGTGACTGGCGTGCCAAATGTACGTGATGTCATCCCATTCCCCCGCACACCAAGAAGCGCAAACTTCTAATGAATGCGTAAAATAAACATTAAAAAACGATTATGTATAAAGCCAGCAAAAGCTGGCTTTTTTTATTCTTCCAATTCAATACACGATCAAAAATTCTATTACATTTACATTTTGCAATATATTATTTTCACTTTATTACAAAAACCGTCACTTTGTATCAATTTAATGATGGATAAAAGCCACGACTAATGAAAAACTGTGCCCCGAATCGGACAACACAATATTTTCATAAATAATTTCAACGAGTTTCTTAAAGGAATTATTTCTGTCAGTAACAGATGTCCGAATAACGCCAATACTGGTCATTAACGATAGTAATTAAATGAAGGTAACAATAATGAAGGGTAGTATCCTTTCCGTGGTCATTCCAGCACTATTAACTGCTGGTGTAGCAAATGCCGCTGAAATTTATAACAAAAACGGTAATAAACTGGATCTCTATGGCAAAGTTGATGCACGTCATCAATTCGCTAAAATTACCGAAAAATCAGATACAGACCCTACCTATAGTGAGGATGGTGATGCAAGCTATGTTCGTCTGGGTTTCAGAGGTGAAACCCAAATCAATGACCAACTGACCGGTTATGGTCGTTGGGAATACAATATTCAAGCTAACAAAGCTGAGGCAAACAATTCCGAAGGTAATCAAACCCGTCTGGGCTTCGCTGGTCTAAAATGGGCTAAATATGGTTCTCTGGACTACGGTCGTAATTACGGTGTTCTCTATGACGTCAATGCCTGGACTGATGTACTGCCAGTATTCGGTGCTGACTCCATGTCGCAAGCTGACACCTACATGACTAATCGTGCTACCGGTGTCTTGACTTATCGCAATACAGATTTCTTTGGCTTGGTTGATGGTCTGAACTTTGCCCTACAATACCAAGGTAAGAACGACGAAGACAGCAAAAACGGCCGTAATTCACTTCATAAACCCGGTGATCGCATCAAGCCCAACGGTGGTAGTAACGGCGACGGTTTCGGCCTCTCTGTGACTTATGATATCGGTAATGGTATCAGCTTAGGAGGAGCCTACTCCAATTCTGACCGCCCTATTACACATGAAAGGCTCGTGACATCTGTCGCTCGTGGTGAAAGGGCTGAGGCATGGAACGTTGGCGCCAAATATGATGCAAACAACCTATATCTGGCGGCCATGTATGGCGAAACTCACAATATGACCTCTTTTGGCTACCAAGATGTTGTCTCCGCCAAAACTCGTAATATCGAATTAACTGCCCAATATCAGTTGGATTCTGGCCTGCGCCCATCTCTGGCATATGTTCAATCCAGGGGAACAACTTTTTTCACTCATCAGAACTGGGTAAAATATATCTCTATTGGTTCTTATTATAATTTTAACAAAAGTTTGTCTGCCTATGTTGATTACAAAATCAACTTAGTACATGACACCCCCTTCACCAAATATCTCGACGTCAACACGAATAACGCTGTGGGCGTAGGTTTGGTATATCAATTCTAACAGTCTGAAATAAATTAGGTAGATTAATAGAAAATCCAATCAACATGTTATGGTGCTCACTTAAAGTGAGCACCACTTTTTCAAGAATAATCATTATCAGGTATCTGTTAAAAAATGGTATATAACACATCGACAAGCATATCAGTAAGTTACATATAAGAAATAGAATTGACGAAATAAACACCAATTTTACTCTTTTTATTAAGATCAACAGGTAATTTTCTTCCGCCACTGACTGCGAGTCATTTTTCATTTTTTTGATCAACTGGACCAACCAGAGATTAAAAAATAATCTCACATTTACATTTTGAAACACTTTGTTTCACATTTTTACTAAATTTTCTTTTTTATAGCATTTTGTGAGTGGATAAAAATAACAACCAATGAAACACTTGACAGCGAAACAGACGACACTAAACTCTCACAAATAGTTCCGTAGATTTTTAAAGAATTATTTTTGGCAGTGGCAGGTGTCCGAATAACACCAATGAGGGTAATAATAATGATGAAACGCAATGTTCTTGCAGTAGTAATCCCAGCTCTGTTAGCTGCTGGCGCAGCAAATGCGGCTGAAGTTTATAACAAAGACGGCAACAAACTGGATCTGTATGGTAAAGTTGAAGTCCGTCACCAATTCGCTAACAACAAAAGTAGCGAAGATGGCGATAACTCCTTCGCTCGTCTGGGTTTCAAAGGTGAAACTCAAGTTAATGACCAACTGACCGGTTTTGGCCGTTGGGAATACAATATCAAAGGTAACCGTGCAGAAGGTACTGACGAAGAAACCAAAACTCGTCTGGCTTTCGCTGGTTTGAAACTGTCCGACTACGGTTCACTGAACTATGGCCGTAACTACGGTGTGGTTTATGACGTCAACGCTTGGACCGATGTGTTGCCAGTATTTGGTGGCGACTCAATGGCTCAGACTGACAACTTCATGACTGGCCGTTCTACTGGTCTGTTAACTTACCGTAATAACGATTTCTTCGGTCTGGTCGATGGTCTGAATTTTGCTCTGCAATATCAGGGTGAAAATAGTGAAAACACTGCTAATGGCCGTATCGACCGTAAAGACAACGGTGATGGCTACGGTTTCGCTGCAACCTATGACGTAGGTTACGGTATCAACGTCGGTGGTGCATACTCTAACTCTGCCCGTACTTCCGCACAAAAAGGGACTTCTAAGTCCGCTGAGTATGGGTCTGCCGCATTAGGTGATCGCGCTGAAGCATGGAACATTGGTGCCAAGTACGATGCTAACAACATTTACCTGGCTGCCATGTACGGTGAAACCCGCAACATGACCCGCTTCGGTGGAAAAGTTGGTGACGACAATAGAGAAAATATCGCCAACAAAACCCAGAACATTGAATTGACTGCTCAATATCAGTTCGATTTCGGTTTACGTCCATCCATAGCTTATGTTCAATCTAAAGGTAAGAGCCTGAACGACGATGCTGGTCATCTCAATGCGGCAGGCAAGAAAGTATCTAGTAGTAATGATCTAGTTAAATATATCTCAGTCGGTACTTTCTACCACTTCAACAAAAACTTGACTACCTATGTTGATTACAAAATCAACCTGCTGGATAGCAATGAACTCACCAAAGGTAGTGGTATCAACACTAATAACGTTGTTGGCGTAGGTATGGTTTATCAGTTCTAATTACTCTGTTAATAAATAGATTTAGCTGAACAAGTTAAGCATCATGAAAAGAAAGCAGCGCTTATGTGCTGCTTTTTTAGCCTTATGTTTTCTCTCTACTATTCCAACTTTTTCTCACTCCGCAAACTGCCTCACAAGATTATCTTCTTTTTACGACAAATAGTTGGCAAACTGTTTTAGCAACGTTAACCTGACTACCCTTTTGGGCTTAACTCTGAGCTTTGGAATTACAAACATGTTTGAGAAAATTACCGCAGCGCCTGCCGACCCTATTCTTGGCTTAGCCGATAGTTTCCGTTCTGATCCTCGTACAAATAAAATCAACCTTGGTATCGGTGTCTATAAAGATGAAACAGGAAAAACCCCTATCCTGACCAGTGTTAAAAAAGCTGAACAATATTTACTGGAAAACGAAACAACAAAGAATTATCTGCCGATTAGCGGTTTAGCTGAATTTGGCCGCGTAACTCAGGAATTACTGTTTGGCAAAGATCACCCAGTCGTCACAGATAAACGCGCCCGCACAGCACAAAGCCCTGGCGGTACAGGTGCCTTACGTATTGCTGCGGATTTCATCGCCAAACAGACTAACGCTAAACGAGTTTGGATTAGCAACCCAACCTGGCCAAACCATAAAAACGTTTTTTCCGCCGCTGGCCTGGAAGTCTGTGAATATAAATACTATGACACTGAAAAACACATGCTGAATTTCGAAGGCATGCTGGCAAGCCTGGCTGAAACTCAAGCAGGTGATGTTGTTTTGTTCCACGGCTGCTGCCACAATCCGACGGGCATCGATCCAACCCCGGCACAATGGGCCAAACTGGCAGAAATGTCCGCGGAGAAAGGCTGGTTGCCTATTTTTGATTTCGCTTATCAAGGATTTGCCAAGGGCCTAAACGAAGACGCAGAAGGTCTACGTATTTTTGCGAAAAATCATGATGAACTGATTGTTGCCAGCTCTTACTCCAAAAACTTTGGCCTGTACAATGAACGTGTCGGCGCCTGTACTATTGTTGCTAGTGACGGTGATACAGCAGAAAAAGCATTTAGCCAGGCTAAAGCGATTATCCGTGCTAACTATTCCAACCCACCCGCTCATGGTGCATCTGTTGTCACCACCATTTTGTCAGATGAAGATCTGAAAGCGGCTTGGGAACAGGAACTGACCACCATGCGCGAACGTATTCAGCGTATGCGTCAACTGTTTGTCAATACTTTGCAGGAAAAAGGGGCAAAACAGGATTTCAGCTTTATCATTAGCCAAAATGGTATGTTCTCATTTAGTGGCCTGACAAAAGAACAAGTAGAACGTCTGCGTGAGGAATTTGGTATATACGCTGTCAGTTCCGGTCGTATTAACGTCGCTGGCTTGACGTTGGAAAATATGGCTCCACTGTGTGAAGCTATTGTTGCAGTACTCTAACTGCCCCAATAGGGCTATTTTTATTTGCCATTTTGAATCTGAGCAGTGCTCAAACTGCCTGCAACAATTACGCCTATTGAGGTAGGCACTGAGTTAACATTTACCTTATGAAAAAGTCGCTGAATTTCAGCGGCTTTTATCATTCAGAAGCTTCGACGTCCGACACAATTGCGATATGACTCTTATAGCTCAAACACCACTGCCCGGTTCTGCTGATTTATGTTTTATCAGCCTATCGTCCATGGATGAGATTATTCAATATCTGCAACAATATAAAGTTGAAATCCTTGAAGGGCCGGTTAAACGTACCGGAGCAAACGGAGCCATTATGTCCGTTTATTTCCGTGATCCGGATCAAAATCTCATTGAAGTCTCCAATCAGTTATAGTTGCTATCAAACAACTATCAGCCAGCCCTCAGATTGACACTTATTGACTATAACGTTACGTCACATCACCAACTTGGTACTTCATCCTGTAAAAATGGATTAGTCTGCCGCTCATAACCTAGCGTCGACATTGGCCCGTGCCCTGGAATAAATTCATAATCATCACCAAGTGGCAGAAGTTTATCTTTAATTGAGTTAATTAACTGCCGGTGATTACCGCGTGGAAAGTCACTACGCCCAACTCCCCCTTTAAATAGAACATCTCCCATATAAATCAGCTTATCTGCATGATTCACAAACACAACATGCCCCGGTGTATGCCCCGGACAGTGCAATACAGATAAATCAACGCCCCCCACCCGCAGCTCATCACCTTCATTTAACCAGCGATCAGGTTCAAATGATGGGCATTCTTCAATGCCGAACATCCGACTTTGAGCTTGCAAGCCTTCGATCCAGAAAGCATCTTCCTGCTGCGGTCCGTAGATCGGCACATTAAAATGCTTAGCGACTTCCGCCGTTGCACCAACATGGTCAAAATGACCATGAGTCAATAAAATCTGGGTCAATTTCAGACCACGACGTTCTATCTCGGCGATCAGTTTTTCTGCTTCACCGCCCGGATCAACAACTGCCGCTTCCTTACTCTCTTCGTTCCAAATAAGGGTACAATTCTGCATAAAAGCAGTAACAGGAATAATTTGGTATTTCATTATTTCATTTACTCCATAGTCAAAACAAAATAGTTACTCACCAGATTACCACGTCCTGACGGGACCTGTATCAATATGAACGAAATTACTGCGTGGATAGTATCCTACCCCTCCCGCTTTCATTTTCAGAGCAGCCTTACAGATACGACTAAGCTCAATACCTTCAATATGAAAATCCATCGCCCGCCCGCGAGTATGGTAACTCTGTTTAGCCACGCCTTTACTTTGCTTGCGCAACTGATTGTTGGTTACTAGTGAACGGTAACCAGAAATTAGTTGTACAGGCTTATTAATACCCATCATCATTTGCAGCAAATAAATCTGATCAAATAATTTAGGATCGATCGTTTTAATTCTATTTTGACGGTAATCCCGAAACAGATGATCCAAGCGAGCCAGCTCTTCTTTGTTGTAACGATAACCGTCAAAAAACTCAGCTTTGATCGTTTCACCCGTATGTAAGTTGTCAAAACGTAAAATTCGTGGGCGTGGAGTGGCTAGAGTCGCAAAAGTATGCCCCGGCAACAAACTCAAGCCTAAAGCAGCGGCTCCTGCACCAAGCCACTTGCGGCGATTATGATCGATTATATCCATGAAGAAACATCTACCCAAATTATGGAAAAAATAGGCCAACAAGCAATTGGTCACTGGTCACTATGACAATTAATAACAAAAATTAGTTGCGTTTAGTTTTGTAAAGGTAGCAACTTTGACAAAAACTGGGAGCCTTGTCTCACACTATTGTCGTAGTCATAAATATCGGTACGGTACTGAGGTACCCCCTGCTCATCTACCCAAGCAGTTAAATAATGCAAATAAACTGGAATACGCCGTGGGATGTTAACATAAACGGTATTGCCCTGTTTCAGGGTATTATTCACTCTACTCTGATGCCAACCTACATCTTCCAATAACATACTTGCTAATTCTGAAGCCTTGTTAACCCGTACACAACCAGAGCTGATCGCTCTGATATCTTTGTTAAACAGACTATGGTTCGGCGTATCATGCAAATAGATAGCATCAGAATTTGGCATATTAAATTTATAACGACCTAATGAGTTAGTCGGCCCCGGAGCTTGCCATATTCGATAAGGAAAGTTAGCAGGCGTGATCACGCTCCAATCAATAGTGTAAGGGTCGATTACACTGGCATCAGCACGCCAATTTGAAAAGATAACGTATCCTCGCTGTTGAAAATATCCGGGATCATCAACCGCCCGTGGTGCGATATCTTTTCTTGCCAGGCTAGTTGGCACACTCCAGGGAGGATTAATCACCACATTATTCAGCACACTACTCATAATGGGTGTCTTACGGCTTGGACGACCAACGATCACTTTCGAGCGCAACACTTCCTGATCATTAAGATAATAATGCAATGAATAATCGGGAATATTGACCATAATTCCCGTGGACACATCTCCTGGGATAATACGTAAACGCTGGATATTAAGCGCCATCAATCCTGCTCTGGTTTGAGGCGAAGTATTTAGCCAATCTCTTGTGCGTTTACCGATTACGCCATCCGGTGCCAACCCTTGCCAATGCTGGAAATTTTTTACCGCAGTCACCAGTTCAGGATCGTAGATATGATCTGATTGAGTGGTCAGTTCACTCAACATACCAAGACGAATAAGTATTTCCCTCAACACAGCGACATCAGAGCTACTCTGTCCCGGTTTTAGCGCACTTTTGTCAGCAAGCTGTGGCCACGGTTTACTATCAGCCAGTTGTTTCATCATCTCCTTGCGCATATTTTCATATTGAGGATGTTGTGGTGCCAGTGCCGCGACATAAGCGGCCACATTGTGATCGATAATAGCTTGCTGCCACTGATCTATAACGACTGGTGAAGGTAATACAATTTTGTATGGTATTTTGGATGGAATAGTGCGATAGAGCCAGCTTTGGCCCTGATGGCCGACATCTGAGACAAATTGTAAATAACCTAGCATAGCATCCGATAAGATGAGATCACGTCCCATCTGACTCAATTGAGCATCATTGAGTTCAATCAGCCATTGACCAAATTGCGGCTGAAACCCAGCCAATGCAAGTTCTGAAAGTTGTTGTTCAAAGCGTTGAACCGCGATTTTATCTTGCCACAAAGGTTGCATCTGGTTAGAGGAGTACAAACTAACCAACCGGTCAAAGAAAACGGGCTTAAGTTGGGCTGGTATCCAGCTTCGCAGCGTTTTACGACGTTCTGTTTCTGAAATTGTAGTAGTTTGAATGTGTACTTGTTCAGGCGTTGTTATCTCAGATATCTTTTCAATCTGCATTTTTGGCAGATTTTGAATATCACCTTCAATAAGCCTATTCTGATGATTAGCGAAAGCATATCCAGCTATTATCGATGCGCTACAAATAACCGAAATACACAGTGGCTTTATCGCTCTTTTTACCATATCAACATACCCACCTTCAGAATATTCTCATGAATTAATTTTAATTATGACAAATTCAGATTCTAATCAAAGAAAAACAACAAGTTATTTACATTGTAAACTATTTACCTACAAAGGAAATATAATAAGCCATCGCCAGCCAACCAAGCCAAAAAGACGCCAAAGCGTCTCGTCCATGTCTATATTCAAGGCATTCAACCCGCCTTCTTAACTCAGCAAAGAGACCTACCTGATAACAGGCAGGCCCTTAATTCAACGCTATTCCTACGATAATTTCTGGTTTACTACAGCGCGACTATCATGATGAAGAAGTGCTACCACATGAGGCAGTACCATATGCAGCGAGAAATGACTGAACAGCGATGGCAATGCGCTGAGATTTCTCCTCCGGGGTCGGTAAACCAATGCCCAAAGTAGCCTTAAGCCTTGGCATTCCAATGATGCCATCGATAAACACCTCTGCGGAGATTTTCGGGTCTACTATGTCCAATTTTCCCTCCTTCACCTTTCGTACCAGATATTCGACAAGAAAATCTACTATCTTTTTGACCCCCTTTTCATAATAGATTTTACCTAGTTGCGGAAAACGTTGGGCCTCCAGAGTTACCACCCGGTAATTCGCAATCATTGCTTCTGAAAGAATTACCGTGAAAACTTCCTCCGCAAAAATGGTTAACGCTTTCCCAATATCTGGTTCGGGATTCATGGTCTTGTCCAGACCGCCTTCAACTTCTTCTATCCTCTGCTTAACAACAGCGACTAACAGCTCTTCTTTAGAAGGGAATCGGCTATAATAGGTTCCCTTCGAAGCATTAGCACGTTTCGCCATCTCATTGATACTGGCACCATCAAAACCCCGTTCTGCAAATACTTGAGCAGCAATTTTTAACAGCTCGTTAACTCGTTCTCCTGAAATTCTAGAGTACGAACGGGTTCTTTTGTGATCTGTTTGGGCTTTAGGTGGATTTGTCATGTAAAAAAACCTAAATTTTTATTGGTACCGAACGGTACGGTATACTATTATTAAGACTATAGCAGTAACACAACCCGATGGCTGTGATCAAATGGTCCTGGCCAGCTACAGTCACCATGATTCTTTCAGAATCACATCGTACTACTTATGGAGAAAAAAGAAATGAACGTTGGAATAATTGGTTCAGGGATTGGTGGAGCATGCCTGGCACATGGCTTGCGCAAAAACGGAATAAAGGTGAAAGTCTATGAACGAGGCTCTGCTACGTCATCCATACTTCCCGGTTATGGAATTTACGTCGATACATTCGGCCAACAAGCAATGCAGGAATGCCTCCCGGAAACCAACTGGCTAACCTTTCAAAAGATTTCAAAGCCTGTTGGTGGACAGACAAGATTCTATGATGAGCATCTGCGTCTTCTTCTCGCAGCTCAGAGAGATATTCATCAGGAGGATGGACAAATCATTACCGAAGATCGGATGTCAATCAGCCGATCTGAACTGATAGAAGTACTAAACGAGGGGCTCTCAGATACCGTTCAATGGAACAAAACGTTCGAGCGTTATGAACACATGCAAAACGGTAAAGTCAGGCTTTTTTTCACCGATGGAAGTCACGAAGATGTTGATGTTCTTATTGGTGCGGATGGAAGCAATTCAAAAGTACGCAAGCAGTACCTCCCCGCGATAAAAAGGCTTGATATTGGTGTCACTCTCACCGTTGGACGTGTACGCCTTACTCCGGCTCTTGCTGCCTCATTACCTCCATATTTGCTGGATGGATCGCCCAACAATATTGTGCCTAAAAGCCCTGGTGGATTGTTTGTCTCTCTATGGCGTGCTCCGATCAATACTCAAGTAAAAGCCACATCGACAGAAATTGGTGATTTTGTCATGTGGGCCTATGCAGCAGCAACGAATAGCTATCCGAATACGATTACTGACTTTCCTGCTAAATCTCTGTGTGATCTGATCCGCTCCCGTATTGCTTCATGGGACCCAAACCTGCATACCCTGATTAAGCAGAGTGATATGGAAAACATCTCTGTGATTCCGTTACGCAGCATGGAGCATCTCTTACCCTGGCGCTCCAGCGCTGTCACTCTACTTGGCGACGCTATTCACAACATGACGCCAATGGTAGGAATGGGAGCAAACATAGCGCTTCGAGACGCACTTTTACTCACGCAGACGCTGGCTCGCGTAGCATCTGGTCAAGAAGAGTTAATCAAGGCGATTTCAGATTATGAACAACAAATGCGGACATATGCTAATGAAGCCGTTGAGATTTCGTTACGTACCGCGCTAAATGCAGCCGACCGCTCAATGATCAAGCGAATACTGTTTCGAACAGTACTTCGGGTTGCACAAACTTTACCTCCAATAAAGCGAGTGCTATTCCCGATAACAAAATCTGCCCAACACCAGGAAAAAATAAAATTAGGTACTACACATTCTTTTAGTAGTACGCAATAAAGAGGCTTTCACTTTACCGCCAGATAACTTAAATGAACGATTAGCAAAGAATTTGCTGTAATATTGCGTCGGCCCAAGAATAGAGTCTGGTTTTGGTAAATCAGTGAGAACTTCTTTTTTGAAAATAAAGACTTAATCAGGGAGATACGATTCTTTTCTATCGGATCGACCGGAAGATTTTTGTCTAAAAAAATAATAAAAATCCATGCCCGGATTATTAGGTGGGTTTTTGCCAAATTTACAATGGCTTAACTCCATATTATCCGGGCTACAAAACCTTATGAAATTATATATTTTTAAATCTATTTTATTCAAAAAATATGAATTAAATTAATTTACCATTTTATATGGTAGATTCACATAATAAGTTATTCCGATTATCGTGCTTTGCATTTAGATCCTTTAGGAGGATCGCCGATAAGAGGATTAAAGATGAAAAGGAATAAGCTGTTTTTAACCATTCTATCCCTGTTAAAAACCTGGCATTAATGGATGCCAATTTGCTTAATATATACCTAATAGATTTCGAGTTACAGCGCGGCGGCAAGTGAACGAATCCCCAGGAGCATAGATAACGATGTGACTGGGGTGAGTGAAAGTAGCCAACAAAGCAGCAGCTTGAAAGATGAAAGGTATAGTTAATCCTGTAAAAGGTTTTAATAGAATCTCATATTCTTGTTATTGGGTTAATACTATTATTTCGTCACTTCCTTTATCAGCTTAAAACTCGTTTTTCCTGACATTTTCTTTTCCAATATCAATATAGCATTGCGTTTTTTACCTACTTTAAACAATCTTTCATTACGATCTCTTACCTTTAATGATGAAATTTTCTACTGGCCTTTTCATCGTGGCAGCTCGTCCTTGCTCGATTGCCAGAGACCCTCACGCAAAAACTGAAAGAGTCATGGCTGGCGTAAGGAAACAACATCTCCATCCTTATCGTGATTTTCCGGCATTTAATATAATAGATTCCCCATTATCAGGATTAAAAAACCGATCGCTGATCACATTTCATACCATTCATTCTGACAGTCAATTAATTACACATTAGAATGGTTTAATGATGTAACTATTAAATCATCAATATTTCCTGTGGAAAGATGACCATTTTCTCACCGCAGCCTGACCGCAGAACCGGGTCACTTATTGGTCAGTCTCACTGACTTTGTCACACTTAAAGTAAACAAAAGGGAAAGTACGATGAGTAAACGCAGCAACTCCGTGGC
>NZ_NMQR01000010.1 GCF_003545805.1 Photorhabdus sp. CRCIA-P01
CTAACAGTGGAGCTAATGCCGGAGAAATTGTTATTCTCTTTAACCACCTGAACTCCATGAATGCCTACAATCTGGTCAGAGAGCTCCAGGAAGCCAATAAGCAGGGAACGCCTACCGAAGCAATCTGGAACAAATACACCAAACTGAGCGCTGCGCAACGGGCAGACATGTTATCTGACTGTGCCGGGAACGGTGGATTATGCA
Organism: Photorhabdus sp. CRCIA-P01; assembly: GCF_003545805.1. Taxonomy (GTDB): domain Bacteria; phylum Pseudomonadota; class Gammaproteobacteria; order Enterobacterales; family Enterobacteriaceae; genus Photorhabdus; species Photorhabdus antumapuensis. The sequence continues at coordinate 205 of NZ_NMQR01000010.1, forward strand.
CACTGACCTATCAGGCCGAAATGGACGGTGGGATAAAAACAGCGGATGCTATTAGTGGCTTAAGATGGATGTTTGACTTATCGGCTGAGGATGCCCATCGTATCAGCCAGTTTGTGACGACAGAAAACCAGAACGATTTAGGGCTGTTATATAACTCGCTGCCCGCCTGGGAAAAAGGTGCGCTGATAGCCAAAGAGGCGGTAGAATCTGCCGGTATTGGTGGTGCTATCGGCAGTAAAGCTTCGGTTGCTTCGATTATTGAAGGAAATAAATCAACTCACATAGGGAAGGGAAGTAATGTACGTACTAATAGTGAATCATCTGTAAGATCAAATAGTCAGGTAACTATTCCTAATTCACGAGTTGGGCATATTTTCCGCAAAGCAGAAGGACACATTGCCGATACACCTGAAAATAGAAAATTAATATTGGATGTTGCAAATGATAAAACGGCTATTTTAGGTGGTGATCGTTATGGTAACAGTTGGTCTGCACGCATGTTGCCGGATGGCACTCAAGCTTGGGTTCAAACTCGTGGAGATACAGTGATAAATGCAGGGATAAATAATCCACCTAAATCATATGACCCTCAGACAGGATTATCTTCACTGAAGCCAAGAGGTAGTAAAAATGGACAATAAGATGATTACAATAGAACAAGCTTACAAAGCTATGTTTTATTTTTTGGAGCATGAATACCAATTGACAAAGTCTGATGATATTGGTTGTTTATTAGGATCAATGGATTGGACGATCTGGGATGATTCAACTGGCCCAGCAGATCCAGCTATGTGGGAAGATTGGCTAGCGGCAGTTAAACGGACTGTATAATAGATTAGATCCCGACCAGAAAGTCGGGCTCTTTCCCCTCTTTGAATCCAGTTGTTTTTACAGTCATTGCGGTGGCTACAGTGATAGCGGGGGACGGAATAAATTACCGCCAGCACCGCCGCTACCATTAGTTCCGTGGCTTATGACGCGACGGCTTTAGCCTAAGCCGGAAAGGGGATCAATTTTACTTAGATGGTAAGCATAAGAACCATTTAGAAGTATTTGATAGTGAAGATAAGTTCAAGTTCGCTCTTAACTTGGATGGGACTATAAACGATGATAAAACTCGTGCAGGAAAGGGAAGGAGGCTGAAAGTTGACTAGAATCAGTTCATTGAACGAATTAAAAGAAGCGTTAGTTAGACTGGCTCGAATCTGTAATATTCCCAAACGTGAATTATATGATGAAGGAAATACAGATTACACACTCAATCTGGATGAGGAACTGAATCTCAGTATCAATCGATTATTGGATGATTTTTCTTTATTACAAAAAGCACTTGATCAGGAAGATATGATCGCTGTCCAAGCTGCTTTAAATCGAGCACGAGCTAACTCAATGGATCTAAGCAATTTTTTCGAGAATATATGTGAAGATATAGAAATGATCGGCTGGACAGATCGGTATAATTGGCCGAAAACTCCCAAAGACTACGAGATCCCAGACCATTATAATTACCCTGAAAATCAGAAATAATAACCACCCCAGCTAAAAGGCTGGGGTTCAACTTATTAACAAGGTGCTGATTTTTAGTCGGTATTTTGCTCCAATAAAAGTTTGCCAGCATGTTAAAGCCATCCAAATTCTTCCTCCAGAAAGGAGCTCTCTTAAGTAACTGATGGCGCTATCGGCGGTAAAACTTCGGTGGCTTCGATTGTTGGGAAACACCGAGGAAGCGCAATACCAGTACGGAAGCCAATAGTCGCTTCTAATGGGCTAACTTATAAATCAAACCCTAAACACACTCTTGGTCAGCAAGGTAATCGACCCAATGCAGGAATTGAGCCTAAGGACTCGGTAAATTTGTTTAGTCACTCTATTTTTTCTATTTCTAAAGAAAAGCAAAGATATTCCGTTGATTCTGAAAAAAATGTTCATCGCTTTTCTTACAGTAATAATGGTACATGGCATTGGTCTGGTAGTACTGGAGATCAAAAAAATCCATTAGACAGACAAGAAATTAGTAACCGAGATGTGCCAGAAGATTTTGAATCATCATATATTTATAAAGCTTCAACAGAGAGTATTGATGATTTTGGTAGTTCTGTATTTGCTGTATCTTACGATGATATTGTTAGAATCATCGGAGCAAAACGACGTATCTTGAGATATGATAATAATGGTTGTGGCTACTGGGAAGATATTCCTAAACCCGATTTCTATGAAACAAAACTTTATAAATATGAAGTTAAAGAAATAATTGCCAATATAAAAAAATATTATATGTCATTGTAATATACCTAATAGATTTCGAGTTGCAGCGCGGCGGCAAGTGAACGAATCCCCAGGAGCATAGATAACTATGTGACAGAGGTGAGTGAAAGTCGCCAACAAAGCAGCAGCTTGAAAGATGAAGGGTATAGTTAATCCTGTAAAAGGTTTTAATATAATCTCATATTCTTGTTATTAGATTAACGCTGTCATTTCGTCACTTCATTTATCAGCTTAAAACTCGTTTTTCCTGACATTTTCTCTTCCAATATCAATATAGCATTGCGTTTTTTACCCGCTTTAAACAATCTTTAATCAGGGCCTTTTACCTTTAATGATTAAATTTTTACTGGCCTTTTCATCGTGGGAGTTCGTCCTAACCCAATTGCCAGAGACCATCACGTGAAAACCGAGAGATATTAATGGCAAAATTGAACTGGGAAATGCCAAAGCCAAAACGGATTTTAATCTCAGTGCCAAAGAAACTCATATTGCCCCTAATATCAATAAACATGTTCGTATTCCCTTAAATAATTCATTCAGTGTTTTCCCTCCCTGAGTTTTTCGGGGACGATGATTTAATCGGTTTACCACAAAGGTATGGAGATACCCGCTTATTTATCGCAGATACTTTGTGATGAACTCACCAGCCAAAGGTTGACCAACTTAAAAATATTTCCCAGATAGAACACCCAAGACACCGTAGCAGACTCAGCTTTCTTCTCATAATAACTATACCCTATGGATTTCAAGATGCATCGCGACGGCAAGAGAGCGAATCCCCGGGAGCATAGATAACTATGTGACCGGGGTGAGTGAGTGCAGCCAACAAAGAGGCAACTTGAAAGATGACGGGTATATCAGGATCATTTGTAACACCACCTTCAAATACGTGGTTTGAATTCACAATACCCATTACTTTGTAAGCACAAAACATTCATGTTATAACGATCACTCATAAACCCGGAAACTTCACAAATTTCTGTCACCCTTCTTCCCGGTTCCATTGCGATCTTTTCTATTACCACCACCAGATTCACACTTTTGGCAATCATCCAACCGAGAGTATCGGGAGTAAAGCCCTGTGCCGCCCCATCTTCATAAATGTAATGCGCCAGTTTTTGCAGCCCCTCTTCGGATGAGTTAGCATGCATGGTTGCTACTCCTCCAGGATGGCCAGAATTCCAGCTCTTGAGCAAAGTATAAGCTTCACCACCGCGAATCTCCCCCACCACAATCCGGTCTGGACGCAAACGCATGGTCGTTCGCAGTAAACGACGCATATCCACATCCTTACTCGTGCGTAACAGCGCCCGATTAGCATTGTTAAGCTGTAATTCCATCGTATCCTCAATCGCCACGATACGGTCACGCGGGCATTGCTGGCTAATCTCGTACAAAATAGTATTAGCCAGCGTCGTTTTCCCACTGCCGGTACCCCCAACGATTAGAATATTCTTACGCATAACCACGGCTTCACGAATTGCTTCAATTGGGTGTTCAAAACTGCGTTTATAGCTCGCTATTCCAGATGCCAACCGCATAGCGGTAGCGCCTATCGGCTTAATAATGCCGCTTTTGCGGTAATCAGACAGCGATAAGATAACGGGAGAATGTTTACGAATAGCAAGAATGGGCGCATTTGCCAGCGGAGGCAGGACACCGGCTATTCGAGCACTACCCAACGGAAATTCACCTTCAATCAGACCCACATCAACGCCAACATCTGACTTTTGCAATGCAGCCGAAATCAGTAAAATTCGCTCTGCCACATCTGCCGGAAAATCAGATTGTGCTTCATTCATTCCTTGGTTATGCAATTCAATCCACAGTTTTCCATCAGGATTAATCATGATTTCCACCACGTCTTTGTCATCAAGCGCTCGGAGGATAATCGGCCCGCAAGCTGTTCTCAGCTCATTCAACACGTTCTCACGACATACGCCGCCTGTTCCTTGAATTTCACTCGTTCCAGCTTCAATGTTCTGCCTGATTTTCATCGTTAATCCCAACATTAAGTATTGCCTATTGGATTTCACCGCTAAACAGATGGCATAGATAACGACTGTTCAATAGCGTTTTCAATGCCCGATACCGCCGTAACCACCAGCATCAACATGCCACCAATCATCAGGATTGAAGCCAACAGGAATCCACGCGTCACTATCTGAACCTTAACGATCGTTTCATCCAACCAGTGCCGGGCAAACTTCGCCATTGATTGATCAAAACCCTGCAATCGTGACAATAACCTCAGATAACTGATCGCTTCGTCATCTGGGAAACGGTAACCGGTATCGCGCAATGCCTCACCAAAGCCAGCCCCCATTGAAATATGTTCGAGCGTAGCCGCGATACGCACATACAGCCAGCGGGAACCCGCCTGTTCCAGCAGCAGTTCCAGCGCCGATTGCAACATCATCCCTGAACGGATCAGCAACGACACATTCAGTATGAACATACTGCCATGAATAGTTCTGTACAGTGACCACGGCGGAAACCGGTCAAGCACCGTTCGTAGCCGACCTCCCAAAAAAGATAGCGATAACAACAGTAAAATGATCAATATCGCCAGCAATATCAGCGAATAAAATCCATAATCGTTGACAAATGTTCCCATCAAATAAAGGGTATAAGCCGCACCATCCCATGTTTCCGGCTTAGAAACAGCAGCCAGTTTAGGTACCAAACTACCTGCCACGATATGCAGCAATACACATATCATCCCGATGAGTATGAGTGGATAAATAGATGTACCAATGACAGCACTACGGATCTTGCTACCCGCTTCGATCATAGCGATCGCATCCATAAAAGCGCTACGTATGTCGCCGGAACGTTCACCCGCGGCAATCACCGCGACTTCATTTGGGCCAATCCATCGCCGTAAACTCTCTGCCAAAGTACTGCCCTGACTGACAGATTCATAGCAACTCCTTAACACCAATGCACAACCATTGTTGGGTTTATGGCCTTCGTTGCTGGCAATATTATACATTTCGCGTAATGCATCAATCAGCATGATACGATTTTCCAGCATCATGATCAGATGCCCGTAAAAACGAATCCGCGCTTTCTTACCAAACTGGATCTTCGCTAATCGATAGCTCAGTCTTTCAACAAAATCGGTCATGGACATAGCGTTTCACTCTATTTGATGGATCGCGGGAATAATCGGCCCCATCACACGTTCCGCAGCACGGGGATCGATTATTCCGTCATTTATTTTGCAAATAAGTGCGTCGATCTTGCTTAATCCCGCCATCTCCGAGATCCAATATCGAGTCGCTTCATGATGGTGACCCATTCGATAAGCTTGCATTAAGCCAGGAGAAGTGCGTATCACTTCAGCGACGACTGTTCGGCCCAAGGTGCCACACTGTTTGCAATAGTCACAACCTTCCCCCTGTAGACAAACCGACTCCGGCTGACAATACAGATTTAGTCGTTTCAACAGACGCTCGGAGACTTCTTGCTCATGCCCTTGCAGGGGAACTTTACAATGAGGACATAACACCTGAATCAGCGATTGACTGACCAAACCAATCACCAGCCGCGAATCCATCAATAACGACTCCATCACCGCCTCATCCTGCAAACGGGGCAAGATCGCTAAAGCATCGTTTGCATGTATCGTGGTCCAAATAAGATGACCCGTCATTGCTGCACGAAATGCCATCTTTGCCGTCACCGCGTCGCGTATCTCACCGACCATAATCACATCGGGATCAAGTCGCATTGCATCAGCAATTGCCATCGCCCATTCTTGTTCGACAACAATGCTATCACTTCGATCTCCGGTTATGGGAGATTGATTGGCGCCTTCAATTTCATATTCGGGGGGATCTTCAAGCGTGAGCAGATGGATGCCAGCTTGCTCGGCTATCATCTTCTGCATCACGATCTTCAAGGTCGTGCTCTTGCCGCTACCGGTCGCACCAGACAAGAGGACCACCCCGGCCCGATGGTCCATAAGTTCTTCCAGTATCTGGCACTGTTCCGGCAAATAGCCGAGATCGCTTAAGGTGCACACCGTGCCAGGGCTATCCGCATACAACAATCGCAGCACCATCAACATGCCACGATCGAGCGGACGGGTATTAATACGCGCCCCGGAAAGTCCACACTCGGCCAGAAACTCATCCTTCATTCGCGCACGTTGTGCCTGCATCGGTTTAAAAGTCGGCTCTGCCACGTCACACATACTTTGATAGATAGTCGCGCATAATCGCAACCCTTCTTCCGGCCGCAGTTGTCCTATTGACCGCAGATAACCATCGATACGGCAACGGATTTCACAATAATTACGGCGAGCAACAATATGCAAATCCGACGCACGTTCCTCAGTCGCTTCGCCGATTAAGCGAATGATATAACGCTGAACATCCGATTCAGTCCCTCCCAGTCCATGACTCTCACTCTTACTGAGACGGTACAATTCCAATATGCTCCCCATGCCACAAGTGACAGTCTGATAGACAAAGCCATGTCTTTTAACCGTCTCTTCATAGGCCAGCACATGGGGATCAAGCCGATGGGAGGCAGACACGGCAAGTACGCATTGCCCCTTCTGCCGAGGTAACTCAACAAGACATATCAAACTGCGGTTAGCTAACTCTATTTCAAGTACACCGCTCAAGGCAGATAAAACTTTCGCACCCTGCCTGACCATACACAACAGATCGGAGCATGTTATTCCCATAAATATCTCCCCCCATCAGTCATTAACGGCTTAACGGCAGCGGCGGTGCAACCATCAAGTCAAGGCTATCCAGCAACGATGCATCATTAGTAGCAGTAAGACCTACCTCATAGAATCGCCCCTGTTTAGAGAAAGTCACTCCCCCGGTATCAATGCGGACCACTGTATAACCATTCGGCAACTGTTCACCTGCTTTCACATCCATGATGCCACCTGAACGAAGCCGAAGCGTAGCGGTCAGAACCCCATTGCGCCCGAAGATTGACTTAACCAGAGGCAGGCCATTATTAACGGCTCCTCTTTTATTCACCATTCTGGAAATTTTATCGAATTCAGCCTGAGCATTTGCCCTTGCGGTTTCAGCTTTAAGTAACATCAAATCCGTCTGTAACTTTTCCAGTTGCGCGGCAACGCTGTCAGTCGTTACCGTTGGCGATGCAGGCTTCCGTGCAATATGGTGCTTCGCCTGAGTTGCCGGTAACTCAGTAGATGATGTTTGCGCATATGTCAGGGAAAATACCGACACCACAAATAGACTGATTATAAGCTGGCTAATTTTTTGCATAGAAAACCCCACTCAGCTTCCATTCAGGAAAACCATCAGATAGCACAATTCTGGCACTGGTCACTCTCAATCCGGGGAGTGGCTTACCTGAAAACAGTGCATCTGGAGATAATTGAGAAGTCAGCGTCCAGTTATAAGTCTGCCAATCAGGATTGGCCCACACGCGAGTTTCGCCTTCCGGCAAAGGGGGCGGAGGCGGCGGCAAAACGGAAGCGCCCTCAGTCAAAGTTGGAGGTGGCAAACCTAGCGCCTGAAAATAAGAGATCAATTCAACCAACGCCTGATCGGACGACTGCAATACATCATCATTATCCGCCTGATCCTCACTCTGCAACTGCTCAAACGGTATCAATACTTGTGCCTGTTCCCCACCATTGGAAATCACCGGACCCGCCCGGAAAATATTGATAGCAGCAACCTGGAAAATATTGATCGGCATCCCATCATGACGCTGATAACTCACAGAAACCGCATTAGCATCCAGCATAACGAATTCAATCCGCCAACCCGCGAGCGATAAGGGAACCTTGGCTAAAGCTTTATTCCATGCAGAAAACTGCCATTCCATTGTTGGCTGCGCCAGCCACGGATGCGGAGGTGGAACTTCCACCACCTCATTGGATAAATTCGGTACCTTTATTTCTGTATTCTGCTTATAGATGTGCCACATCCACCAACCGCCAGCTAACAAGAACGCAGTACCCGCAGTCATGGCAAAGACCTTAATCTGGTACTTCGACATTTCGCCAGTCAAACTCTCAAGCTGACCAATAGATTTTCTCAATGCGGACTGCGGTAACAGTTGCACCAATGGTACCTCCAACCACGGCGATTCAAACTCCTTCGGCGCATAAATCGCATTCCACACCCCATTGGCGCCCTCTACCAACTGCACCGTATCACGCAATTTCGCTTCGATTTCTTCACGAGTGCCGATCAAATCACGTCCAGCCATTATCGCGCCCTGATGTACCGCGACCAATGCATAATGTCCATCAGGCAAATGAAACGCACCTATCCAGTTAGGTTTATCCACCGCTTTAGCAAGAACAGCCGCCAATGAATAACAACCCGGTACTCCTGCCTCCTTTGGTACATACCCGACCTGTATACTTCGTCCAACACGATGCCGGACAACCAAGGTAAACCCTGCGGCAATCCCATTCCTACGGATGTGAGAACGTGTTAACACAGTGACAGGCGGTCGCCAGATGATGCCTGCGACCAAAGTCTTACCATATAGTTTGATTTGCATAGCGCGCTCCGCGCCTGTTTCAGTCTGGGCCATTTTTCAATCTACCACTATAGGAGTAATCATGACTACGATCACATTATGGTTTCTGCTGCCCTGACGGCTCCCCCCCAAGAATTGATTATCCGGGCTACCCAAACCACTCCGTTCACTGGTATCCGACTGTTGCTCGAACCCTGATAGCACCAGCGTTTCACCTGAATGTAGTCTCACCTTCTGACTGAATGCGCGTAAATCTATTGTCGGCAACTGCACCTGACCGGTCTCTTCCTTGCCAAATTTCTCCAGCCTCTTTAAATCACTCAAGCTAATGTTGTACTGCAACAAGATTTGCTTGTCGGCCATTGCATAAGGCAGCATCAACATATTAAAACCCGTCGTCACTGTCGCTGGCTCGATCCCTTGTGAAATGCCCACTTGTGGTGTTGAGGTACTAGAAACCGATGAAACATAACCCGTCTGCGTGGCAACCTGCATCGGTACCGCTTGCAAATTCAGGGTAGTCACAGAAGGTTGAGTCACTATAGAGACTTTACCTTGGGTCGATAACGCCTTGATCAGTAAATTACTGTCACTAAATGGCCCCTTAAGAATATGAATATTGGTACTGATATCACGCCCATCAGTGACACCACTGCCCGCACCACCCACTCCGATATGAGCGCTTTTATAGGCCAATGACCAATCAACGCCATACTGATCAGCCCTATCGAACGTCAGGTTAAGGATCTTGACATTAAGCACCACCTGCGTTGTCAATAATTTGTTCTGCTGATCAATATAATCCTTAATTCTATCGAGTACTTCAGGTGAGTCGGTTACCACCAATGATGCCGTCGCCATAGATAAAGTTAACTTACCTTCGCCAGACGTTAGCATATTCGACACCGTTTTTTGGATCTCATCCATAACCGAACGGGTCAAAGAAGTCGCGAGAGTTTGGGAACTACCGCTATTACCGCTGTCGCTTCCATTTAAGCCACCGCCGAACGTTGCACTGGTTGTCGCTGTCACGCTGGAAGACAATGCATCCGTACCCGGCAATGCATATATTTGAAACACTCGCGTCTCTGTTTTGAAAATATGCACTGCTCCATTGTGTACTTTCCAATGCAATCCTGACGACAAAATGACCGAATCAAGCAAACCTGCCAAGGAACCATGCCAATTCACATTTATTCTCATCTCTTCTGGCGCACCACCTTCAGACACTGACTGCGCGTTTGAATTGACAACAACCTCCTCCTGACCATTTTCTTTCTCCTCCGATGCCGGCGCCGAACTGGAAGACACGGCAAACCGCGCATCAGCACTGATCTGCACCGGCACGCCACAGATGCGCTTGATCTTTTCTGCAAACTGACTCAGCGTCATCGGCTCGGCTTCCTCCAGAGTCAACATGCAGGAAACCGTTTCACCCTCCTTCTTTGATGGAATCTCCTTAGTTGATACCCAATAACCATGCTCGTGAACATGCACTGCCGTCATGGCGGCAGTATTGCGTAACTCCTTAATAATACTGGCAGCATTTGCCATCTCAGTATCTGCCTGCCGATCAACATTAGAGATTGCCGCACAACCTGCCAGGCCAGTCGCTATACAGGGCAGCAATATCAATCTGGAAAACGTCAAAAACTGGATATGCATGTTATTACCCCTGAGCCTGTACATGAACAAGCCGCTGTTCCTGATAAATATCGACAACGAAAGGACGATTCGCCATCTCGTAGGCTTCGAACAGCTCGCTTACCGCATGGATAAACGTGCCATTAAAACGCAGACTAGCTCGGATAGGGAAATCATAGGAAGCATCCCATACCACTTGGTAGCCAGACCTACTGGCCCATTCTTGTGTAACATCACGCAGAGTTTGCCCTGGAGTTGCTGTCCACACCGCCGCCACAGGAACGGATGTACGCATCGATGTTGCATAAACGGCAACACTTGACATACAGACAAGTACCGTAAAAACATATGTGATTATTTTGTTCATCGATCTTTCCAAAAAGAAAAAAAGTAAGCCAAACAAACCATTAACAAATTAACAAAGCCCAATGACCCGAAGAAAGCCCGCTTGCGAAACAACAACTACAATATTTCCACCAGCGCTCCGTCAGATACAAACTTCCGCACATCATTCGGTAATTGTCTGGCAAGCAGACTCTCTACCCGTTTTCCTCTACCGTCGATAAGTCTGGAACCCTGCTTAAAACCAATCTGATCGGGTTCAGCACTCCATTTAAGCAATTCTCCAAAAGCGCCATGCAACAACCCATTGTCGCCGGAGAGGCTATTTTTGCGGAAAATATAGACATGCGCCCCTGAAATAAATCCCCCCCAGAGACACTGGCTGGCAACGTTGTCACACCAGGCATCGGTGTTCACCCACGTCATATGTAGAGTGGTCAGTGCCTGCTGCATCTTGCGACTCCTGATCACGCCAACGGAATGCTTATTAAGCAATTGCACACCGGCTGAAGCATAGCTACGAAACAGTGCGGCTACATCAGTCTTGGCGCGCACTGACTGCACACGCACTTCATACAACAACTCACCAAAAATCAGTTGCATGATAAATACGACGGCAATCCCAACAATCGCTAATGGCCACATTTATGTTCTCCTATTACTCTAGATTGGTTAATGCCAAATCATCAGATGCACAAGATGCTGCTCATCAGTGATGACTTCTCAAAATATGGGACCTGTTGTTAGAAGAATGGAACACACTGGCAATATTATATTTGCGATGTGGTCCAGCAATGAATGTCACTATGCAAGTTCTCGTATTCCGTCGATTTACATTGGAACTGGCTTCTGGATAATCCACCACTCCAGATCGTTGAAAAACAAGCGGTACATCAGATTCCTGGTTGTTACCATGTTTATCCGCTTCATACACCGCCAACACGCAACGCATACGATAGTTATTAGCAATCGGAGGTGTAGAAACGGTGACTAACACAGGGGCATTTGAATTATTAAAAAAAGGCTGACTCCGACTGTTTGCTTTACCGCCACCGTTAACATAATAGGTCTCTCTCTCACTTGTTATCCCTGACGACATCCCCGATGCAAGCCGATAGCCATTGCTAATTACCGTTTGATTTGCCAATAACCGCCTGCTTCCACTCGCATCTCTCCATTCCAAATCTGACTTATCAACATTAATTCCCTGACACACCAGCAGTTCCCCCTGCTTGCTCATGGACAGGTTACCTAACGCTGGGCACTTGCCGCCGACAAGATTTCCAGTTTGAGTGTTTATTACTAAGTTATGACCAACAACGACATCATTATCCGCATGAATATCACCGGCAGCCAAAGTCCCTTTATTATCGGGATTGGCATTACCATCAAGGATAAACAACGTGCCATGCTCTGGATTGACAACCACTTCACCATCGCTATTTTGTTCAATATAGGAGGATTTTCCCTGAGAGCGGGAAGAGAAGGCGATCTTATTCACACCATTAACCATGCCAGGGCCTTGCATCGACAGCGTATCCACCTGATCGAGACCATGACCGCCCATGTTGATGCTAGTTTCCATCCTATTCCACTCTGGATGCCCGCCTATTTTTTGTCGATGAAGCAAGTCACCCGCCAATGTCCCTGGGCCATAGATTGACGCATCCCGCATGAACGGAGCATAAAAAATACGGCCAATTTCCTTGGGTTGTTCATTGAAAAAACCAGCAAAAGATCCAGGCGCATTGACCTGACCATAACTATTCCAATAAGTGGCCGGATTACGATGATCCCGATTTCCGTAATCCAGATACAGGCCACCAACCCCAATCAATTGCGCAATCCTCATCGAATGTTTAGCAACATTTGGCTGTTTTCCATTAGCCACTACCGGAACGGTATAAATCAACGGATCAATCCGTTTTTTGCCATTAGGCAGCATGACAACACGTAATACGCCATCATATTTCTGACCCAGCGGATTGACCGTATTCTGGTCAAGCCCCGGCGGTAAATAGGGGGTTATCTCTGCCCAATTAATTGGTGCTGGAGTGGGCCCATGACTTAAAGCGACATAATTGTCATTAACATAATCCACCACCGCATCACCAAGATGTTGGATCTGCCCGGCGACTACTTGATTCACCAGCATGTCACTCTGTCTGTTTAGATAAACCACACCAACCACCATCATTGATGCCAGTACTATCAGTGCAACAGTCACTTCCAGCAAAGTGAAACCTGCATCATGGCGGCTTATCATCAATATAGATACAGACTCATCATCATGCATAAATAGTCCTTCTTAATAATAAGTAAGAAAATCTATTCCATCCGATAAACTATTTACCCCAAAAGCGATCCCGCCCAAGGGGACTTCACCGCGGCCTACTCATGCCTGGCTACCTATTGAAAAGCGCCATAATCAATCCAGCGACTGCCAGACCTGGGCCGAAAGGTATCTGTGGCGCCGTTTTCATTCTGCATAGTCGCCAAATCGTCAGATAACTTATTAGTGTGAAACTTGCTGCAAGCAAAATCATTAATGGGAGCGCTTCCACTCCCAACCAGGCGCCAAGCGCTGCCAGAAATTTAGCATCTCCCATTCCCAATGCGTCACGCTGGACCCATTGCCGGGCAATCCACGCCACCAGCCTGAAAAACAGATATCCACAAACCGCGCCACTGACGGCCAAAGGTAATGCCACAAATCCGGCGGAATACAGATTGAACAGCAACCCTAGCCACAGCAAAGAAAGTGTCAGTTGATCAGGTAGCAGCATATGTTCGAAATCAATGACGGCCAGTGCGATCAACATCGAACTCAGCACCAATAACCCTAACAACGAGTAACTCCAACCCAGATCCAAAGCCAGTAAAGAAAAGAGTACCGCTACCGCGCCTTCAACCAGTGGATAGCGTATAGAAATCGTGCCGTTACAGTATCGACAGAGCCCTTTCTGGTACCAATAACTCAACAGGGGAATGTTATCGCGAGCCGCTAACACGTGGCTGCAACGTGGACAATGGGAACGGGGAAAATAGAGATTAAAGTCGGCAGCCTCGCTATTGATTTCAGAGTCATTGATTTCAGAGAAAAGCATCATCGGCAAGCGGCAGATCACCACATTAAGAAAACTTCCGACACACAGCCCTAGCAACCCTGACGCCAGGACCAAACACCCGGTAGAAGATTGCAGCCACCCTATCATCATGATGATCTCCCGGCAGATTCAGCACACAGCGAACCACATTAAATGAGGGAAACAACAACAAAACCAGAGAAACCGGCGACTTCCCTCACCAAGAAAATGCAGCTTGAGAAGCCTTCACCAAGCCTGCCAAGCCACATACCACATCAAAACAATCCATGTTCTAAAATCAATGTCCTAACTGGCGGAAACAAACGTCACGGTATTTGCATCATTGGCATTACATGCCGATTCAATTTGTGCCAAAGTCGAATCTGGTTTAATTTCTATACCAGATTGCTGCCCTTTCCCACTTCCACCACCCACGGTCATTTTCGACCAACCCGCAACCCGCAATTTCAGCGAAAGTTGCTGGCAAGCCTCATCAGGCACATTTTGATACTCAATCTTAAAGGTCTGAGCAGTGGCATCTCCCGGAGAAATGATGACTTTGCCATTCCAACTATTAAAAATAATCCCGGCCTTACCATCCTGAGTCATATTGGCGGGAACGACTTTGTAATTAATGGCAATCTTGTTATCCAAACTGTCATAGCCTTTGGCGCCATTTTTAATTGACTTCAAATTTGCGGCCATCTGAGTAATATTCGACGATTCGGTTGAGATTTCCGAAGCCCGAAATAACTTACCAATCCCGGCTGCGGCGGCTGCCAATATCACAATACCAACAATCATCACAACCAATGCTTCAATCAGCGTAAAACCTGATTGACGCCTGGCGCCACGCAGTACATTGACTTTCTTATTCATGCTAATCACTCCAAAATCAAAATAAGAGACGCATTACCACTCACATACTCACCAAATGAAATAAAATATTAACGCAATAATAACATACATAAAAATATTTAAAATACTTTAATATTTCAAACTGAAACCAATGCTATAGGTTACAATTTGAAAAATAAAATTGTTTAAAACGTTCAAAAATCATACAAATGATCGTTAAAAACTATCAAAAATTTTAATTTCCATCGTGAATATCGATTAAAACTGATGATATAGCCTATTAAAAAATCAATGAATTTTATTCTGTCAATTAGCTGAAAATAATAATAAATAAATATTTCTTATATATAAAATTAACTTGTTGTTAAGACTTACTGTTGTACCGAGCCTGTCACAGATCACATTTTTGTAAAAATGGGGTATGCAAAACTGCTTTTTACTAAGGAAAAACACCTTTCATTAACCAAGGTTTTTTTAAATGCCGACAGCGAATTCTTGCTCGCTATCTATTGAGAAAGGAATAGGGAATTAAATACTCAATTAAAGCAAAATAATACCAACCTCATCTTTTAAATAACAGAAGGAAATACACATAATGATCATAAGTTGATCAGATAAAGATATATAATTAAGTCGTTAATCCAGCTAAATAGAAAATAACTCTATTAATTACCCTGCATGAATTACAAAAACAATATAAATATGTAGATATGTAACATCATTAATAAATTCATCTTGCGCTCCCTATTAATTAATGATAATCATAAAAAAATTATATGTATACCTTATCATCTATAATTTCACTATTTAACTACAAGTGATTTAAATAAATCACTAAACAAATATTTGTCATGGATAATAACCTTTTAAGTTCAGGTTGTTGCGGTAGCTATACCCATAATTCATGACTAATAAAAATAGTTAGCCAGGGAAATACGGCAATCCCAGTTTTTATTGGTCGTTTCTCACCGAAAAAAACCAGCGCAACGCCACAAGCCACACACATTTAATCGTCTGCCCTGAACAAGATTCTGATTACCAGAGCAAAATATATAACAATCTGACACCTTCATTATTGAATGATGGCTATTTCCTTATCGCTGACAATCAGGATAAAACATCCGCTATCAGCGCTAACGTACCTTCACAAACTGCAACCTATTATCCCGCAGTAAAAATTCAAGCAGAAAAGAGTGCGACAACCATTTCAGGTTATGAAGATGCAACAACAAAACCAGATGCAGTCAAAAATCTGACGCAACTCAAAGAGAAAAATAAAAATGCCTACCAGAAAGTCGTTGATGTAATTCCGCCTTATTATTTATTAGCCTTTATTATGAAACTTTAACTCCATTCCACGAATATAGATTTAAATTATCTATTAATTAATAACCAGAGAGGAGCTTGTCTCCTCGAAATAGCTTTACAAAATAGTCAATCACATTGAAGGAACTCAATCTGGTTTTTAAGGTAGCAATGTCCCGAAATCCTCATAACCATACCTCTTTAATAAATTTACCCGCTCTTAATTAATCAAACCGAAGAAGGACAGAAATAACTTGCATAAAATAACTTATTTTGGTAGCTATAATTGAGAATACTAATGTCAACAATGAGGGCAAACTGAATGACTAAATTAATTCTTATACTGTCTACTGTTCTTAGTCTTACAGGATGCGTTTTACAGAAACAACCACTTTCTCTTGATTACATCGCAGGTAATGAAACATTTCATTTATCCAAACCTTGTATAGAACAAGCTCTTCCTGTAGGAGAAGTCGGTGATGATTTAGCTGTGAATGCCAATAACATTTTTATTAAGGTTAAGAAAGGACTGAATTGTAGTGACCGGTTCAAACTTTTTTTAGCAAGAAACTTAGGGAAAGAGTTGTTTATTTACTTTGACGGTAAGCCAGTCATAAAAACCAGACTTGTTTCTATGATTCATCCAGAAGAAGGCTTCCATCAAGCAGTAGAATCGAAATCATTGTCAGATGAAATTCTTAGAGCCTTGAATTATCGGAAACTGTGAAACTAGCAAAAGTACAGTACTGAGTAACCAGAAAATTAATGGTAAGAAATTGGCTGGAGATGCCAGTTTAATTGCCGGGAATATGGGAAAATTAGTGAACATTGCCTTTAGACGTTCGAGTCCTAATGCCAAAGGATTTGGTGTGGAACATCAACCAGAGAGAGTTACAGGAAAGGATGGAAGATGGCGAACAACAACTATATAAGGGATAATTGTGTCGCTATTGGTTACTAAACAATGTAGTAAGTCTCGATAACTATTCGAATCTGTTATTGTCTTACTGATTGTGATTGACGCTATAAGTTTCACTTGATTGGTAGACATGAAGCTTCGTTATTAATATTCAATTAGAGGAAGAAAAAATTATGGCAATACCAGCTTATCGCTGAATTAAGTACAATGATACCTATTCCTAGCTCATCACTCAAAGCATATGGAACAATCAAAGTGAACTGATGAAGAAAACTTTATCTTTTATAAAATACATCATAGCGGCTTCTGTGATTTTCATTATAACGATGAAAATAATAGATATGATAACGCCGACTAGCTTCATTACATCATTCGCCAGTTTTTGGGGAATATATGGCATTGAGAATGTTATGGATTTATATCTAGATACATCAGCAATGCTATCAAAAACATATGAAAAAGAGGAAAAAGTAGAATGTAAAAATAAAATCCGGCTAGTCTGGTTTTATTATCAACTTAAAATCAGCCATTAAATGGTATTATGTGCAAACAACTTAACCATTAATGTCTGGTTTTACATTAGTTTCAATATCAAGTAAAGAATAAGATGTAGTCATGTGATTACCGAGGGAGACTGACTGTTCCTGTCGGGTATTTTCCATTTATTAACAATCCTGAATTCGATGATAGAAATATTTTTGATATTACATCACGAATATCACCCATGACAACACCGTTATCCCAGCAGGAGATACAAACTCGTATTGCTTCCGGCAATAAAAGAAGAAATAAAAAAAGCAAATAATCCTATTATTGAGGAATAGCATAATAGTGTACAGACTCACTGACAGAAGATAGAGCATTTTTACGCTCTCATTTTTTCAAGAAGAATCCCATTAAAGCGTTTTACCTTTCAAACCACCGCGTGGTCTGTTTTACAAGAGATTGTGACGTAATCTCGATACGTTCTGGCTTATGATAGGGTTAAGAAAAAAAGCGAAATGAAAACCGACATTATCCCTAATTCCCATCAAATATTTCCAATTAACACCATAGCAGCAGGATTCGCAATTAATGCCAGAGGAATCATCATCTTAAAAATAAAACCGAACCTGCCATTAAAGATACCAATAGGAAAACGCGCAATAATAATATTATTTAAAAACAAGGAATCTCGGTATTCATTACCAGGCCCCCAAAACGAATTAGCAGTCCAAATAAACCAAATACTGTAGTACGTTATCATTCCAGTCAGCAACAGCAAAATGTACAGAAGTAAATTGATAAAATGAAAGCTCAATGAAGCAAAGGTTTTGTTGCTTCCTAAGTAACATTTCAAAATAATAGATCATCTGAAGGGAATTCAGTTAAATTTTTGCGTTCTGAACATCCAATATTAACGTAAATATAAGTAATCGATGTTTTGATAAAATGGTTATTATTATGCGAATGTAAGTTAAAAACTTACTTAAATAAATAACTTTCATTGAGTAGTTGTTGTAAATATAATGTTTCCTCGTTTTTTCTTTTCTGGTATTTGATTCTTTAGGCTCTTATATTAATGCATTCGGTAAAGATTTTCCTGAGAAAATCTGAAACAATGTTTTTTGTAACTTGGTTGCGGGTTTTCTAGAGATATTATAGCGTTGACAATGAGTGGCGATGACTAACTGATAAGATAGAGAAACGAATTGTGGCAAAGAAAGAAAAACAGCCTCACCATGACGCGTTATTCAAGCATTTTTTAACGCAGCCCGAAACGGCTAGGGAGTTTTTATCCCTTTATCTGCCCGAAGAGATCCAGTCGTTGTGTGATTTAGCCACATTGAAACTGGAGCCTGGCAGTTTTGTGGACCGGCATTTACGTCAACTGCACAGTGATGTGCTGTACTCGGTTGAAACAGTTCGAGGACAAGGCTATATCTATTGTCTGATTGAACATCAGTCCACTCCTGACCCATTGATGGCCTGGCGGCTGATGTATTATGCCATGTCAGCCATGGCGGCTCACCTGAAAAAAGGCCATATTGAACTCCCTTTGGTAGCGCCTCTGCTGTTTTATCATGGTGAGGTTCGTCCTTATCCTTACTCAAACCAGTGGCTGGATTGCTTTACGCTCCCTGAACAGGCTGCTCGCTTATACCGTCAGGCGTTTCCGTTGGTAGACGTCAGTATGCTCAGCGATGAAGAAATCCTGACACATAAAGGGGTTGCCTTGATGGAGTTGGTGCAAAAACACATCCGCTGCCGGGATATGCTGGAATGGGTCCCCCAATTGGTGGAACTCTTGAATGCAGGGTATAATACAGCCGAGCAGCGCAATGTGGTGTTACGCTATATTTTACTGAATGGACATACGCTGGATCTCTCCCAATTTGTCCATCAACTGATTGAACAATCTCCGGAGCATGAAACGATGTTGATGACTATTGCAGAACAGCTTGAACAAAAAGGGCTTGAGCAAGGCCGAGAGGAAGGTATTGAACTAGGCCGAGAGAAAGGTAAAGTGGAAACGGCTCAAGCCTTATTACGGCATGGCGTCAGCCTGGATATTATTGTCACCAGTACTGGACTGAGCCGGGATAAAATTGAAGCGTTAAAGCATTAAATTAATCTTCTCTTCATACAGCAAAATGCCGATATTCAAAATCGGCATTTTTTTTCTTATTCAAGGTGATGGCTACACAGGGGACTTTTACGTTTACCCGGCGAAGCTGAAACCGGTCAGACTGAAGCGACGATCTCCGGAGCATGAAACGATGTTGATGACTATTGCAGAACAGCTTGAACAAAAAGGGCTTAAGCGAGGCCGAACAGAAGGTAGAGAGGAAGGTATTGAGCAAGGCCGAGAGGAAGGCATTGAGCAAGGCCGAGAGGAAGGTATTGAGCAAGGCCGAGAGGAAGGTATTGAACTAGGCCGAGAGAAAGGTAAAGTGGAAACGGCTCAAGCCTTATTACGGCATGGCGTCAGCCTGGATATTATTGTCACCAGTACTGGACTGAGCCGGGATAAAATTGAAGCGTTAAAGCATTAAATTAATCTTCTCTTTTACAGTAAAATGCCGATATTCAAAATCGGCATTTTTGTTCTTATTTATACCTAATATATTTTTTGATCATAAATCAATCGATGAAACAGAAAATAATTCTCCATTCATAATTTCCCTACCCCTAAAACCAAATAAAATCGCGCCAATACCTAAAATGGTTAACCTCTGCCATACCAACTAATAATTACCCTTCATTATTAATTAATATTCCCTCTAAAGATTCATTACTTATAATCATGCCGCTTTATTAAAAATGAACTAAATAGTTATCAGGCAAATTTTACCAGTATGAATAATAACCTCTTTGTCAGGTTGCTGCGGTAGCTATACCCATAGATCAATGCTAGTAAAAACAAGGTGATAGCTGCTTTCTTGTCTCTTAAATATCAATAATTCACAAAGGAAAAATTATGTCTACAACTCCAGAACAAATCGCTGTTGAATATCCTATCCCTACTTACCGCTTCGTTGTCTCAATCGGTGATGAAAAAGTCCCCTTTAATAGCGTTTCCGGGCTCGATATTTCTCATGACGTTATCGAATATAAAGACGGTACAGGCAATTATTATAAAATGCCCGGCCAACGTCAGGCGATCAATATTACCCTGCGTAAAGGTGTCTTCTCCGGTGATACTAAACTTTTTGATTGGCTTAATTCCATCCAACTTAATCGGGTCGAGAAAAAAGATATTTCAATTAGCCTGACTAACGAAGCCGGCACTGAAATTTTAATGACCTGGAACGTGGCAAATGCCTTCCCAACCTCATTAACCGCTCCTGCTTTTGATGCCACCAGCAATGAAGTTGCTGTTCAGGAAATTAGCCTGACAGCAGATCGAGTCACCATTCAAGCGGCTTAAAACTCATTTATAAAGCTGTTTACTCAACATATTGCATAATAATTGGAGGCAACATGCCAACAGTACCAACCTATCCCGGCGTTTATATTGAAGAAGACGCTTCACCCGCCCTCTCTGTCCGCGCCAGTGCAACGGCAGTGCCTGTCTTTGCTGTTGCAAACGACAATGCATTAATATCAGATAAATCCTATATTCGTGTTAGTAATTGGATGAACTATTTGACACTAAAAAAAGGCGAGCTGTTTAATCCCAAGAATATCCTTGACGTTTCACTGCGTGCTTATTTTATTAACGGCGGTGGATATTGCTATCTCGTCAAAACTCAAGACTTAGAAACACAAGTGCCAAAACTTGATGATGTGACATTACTGGTTGCCGCCGGCGAAGAAATTAAAGATGCAGTAAGTACACTTTGTCAGCCGGGCAAAGGATTATTTGCTATTTTTGATGGCCCGCAAAATGATACCGATATAAAAGAACCAGAAAAAGTTCTCAAATCTTATTCCTCTACTCCTTACGGCGCAGTTTATTACCCCTGGCTGACCGCTAAATGGGGAGAAAATAAAGCCGCCATTGATATTCCACCCAGTGCCGTGATGGCCGGTATTTATGCCAGTGTCGATAACAATCGGGGTGTCTGGCAAGCACCCGCTAATGTGGCTATTCAAGGGGGATTGCAACCTAAATATCCGGTCACCGATGATCTGCAAACGCAATACAACCAAGGTAAAGCGCTAAATATGATCCGTACCTTTCCTAAGAGCGGTACGCTGGTTTGGGGTGCTCGAACACTTGAGGACAGCGATAACTGGCGCTATATCCCGGTCCGCCGCCTGTTTAACAGCGCAGAGCAAAATATTAAAAATGCCATGAGAGCGATGGTATTTGAACCCAATAGCCAACCGACCTGGAAAGCCGTCCACCGCACTATCGATAACTATCTTCATACCCTCTGGCAACAAGGCGGACTGATGGGCAATAAAGCTGAACAGGCTTACTTCGTTCAAATCGGTAAAGGCACCACCATGACCGATGACGATATCAATCAGGGCAAAATGATCGTCAAAGTGGGTCTGGCGGCGGTTCGTCCCGCCGAATTTATTATCTTGCAGTTTACGCAAAATATTGCTCAATAATGGGAGGCAGCATGCCAACAACACCAACTTATCCTGGCGTCTATATTGAAGAAGATGCATCACTGGCGCTTTCCGTTAGCCAAGGGAACACCGCAATCCCGGTTTTTATTGGCCGTTTCTCACCGAAAAAAACCAGCACAACACCACAAATAACACGCATGAGTAGCTGGTTGGATTTCACTAACCAGTTTCATGTGGGTTGTATTACGTCGGTAGCAGTTAAATCAACTGCCACTACACCTAATCCACCACCTTCCCCTCCCGTTTCCAAAAAAGGCGAAGGCGATACAGAAACCAAAAATAATACAAAAGCCAAAAACAATGTAGAAACCGAGAACAACGTAAAAACCAAAGATAAAGATAATGTAGAAACTTTTGCTGCCCAAAAGATTACGCTTGATACAGACGATAAAAATAACAGTCATTCTTACAATATAACTGCCGTCACCTATACAACCAGTAGTGATGCTTTAAAACTTTATTTCCAAAATGGTGGCGGACCTTGTTATATCCTGCCAATTGCTAACCCGGAAGATGCTAAAACTCTGGCATTAATCCCTGAGTTAATTGAGCAGGCGTTAGAAATTACCTTGATCGTCTGCCCTGAACAGGATTCTTCTTATCAGAGCACAATATATGGCAGCCTGACCCCTTTATTAACAGCAGGATATTTTCTTATCGCTGACAATCAGGATAAAGAAACCAAACTCAACATTAGCCCCCAATCACAAACCGCGACTTATTATCCCGCGGTTAAAGTCTCACAACTTATTCAGGTGGAAGAGAGTAGCATCACGGTGTCAGGTTATCAGGATGCAAAAGTTACCAATCTGGCGGAACTCAAAAAGCAAAACTTAAAACTCTATGAGCAAGTTATCGAGGAAATAAAACAAAAAATTACTGATAACAAAAACATCATTCCCGCCAGCGCAGTTATGGCAGGGGTCTATTGTGCCACCGATGCCAGCCGTGGCGTCTGGAAAGCGCCCGCTAACGTGGTGCTGAGCGGAATCAGTGATGTAGCGGATCGACTCAGCGAAGATCAGCAAGGCACCATGAATCAAAAAGGTATCAATGCTATTCGCTATTTCACCAACAAAGGTTTTGTCGTCTGGGGCACTCGCACTCTGCAAGATGATGACAACTGGCGCTACATTCCGGTTCGGCGTTTATTTAATGCGGCAGAACGGGATATCAAACAGGCAATGCGAATTGCCGTTTTTGAACCCAACAGCCAACCTACCTGGCAACGAGTCCGGTCAGCGATTGACAACTATCTCCATCAACTCTGGCAACAAGGTGCACTGGCCGGTAATAGCCCACAGGAAGCCTACTTTGTGCAAATTGGTCAAGGTCTCACCATGTCCGACACTGACATTAAACAAGGCAAAATGGTGGTCAAGGTTGGCATGGCGGCGGTCCGTCCGGCTGAATTTATTATCCTGCAATTTTCGCAAAATGTAACACAGTAACCCTACTGAGGCGTGGTTCGCCGCGCCTGTTCTATTGAGGAAACAAGAATGGAAATAACACAGCCCGGCGTCACCATCACGGAGAACCTGATATCTCAGAAACCAGATGAGGCATTTGTCGGTATACCCGTTTTTATCGGCTATACCCAACCTGCTGAAAATAACCATGCCAATGATAAAACCGCCATCAAACTCAATAGCCTGGCCGATTTTACCCTGTCATTTGGTGAATCAGGATTAACATACTATTCCGTGCGTCACTTTTTTGACAACGGCGGTCAGCAAGCCTATGTACTGTCGCTAGGATCTGATAAACCACGAGACGATTTTCAATCATTGACCACTACCCTACAACAAGATTGGGTTGAACAAGCGATCTCCGCACAGAGTGCTATCACGCTGATTGTGGTCCCCGATATTGTCTATCTGAATCAGATGAACAATCCTAATTCAGAAATCAATCAAAGCGATAAAGTTCAAGTCTGGCTACAGTTTTGGCAATCCGTACTTAACCTCTGCCAGTGCCGACGCGGTATCATGGGATTGCTGGATGCCCCCGATGATCCCGCACTGGCCGCTGAATGTTTAACGCAGTTCTCTTCCAACGATCGGCAGTGGGGAGCGGTATATTGGCCAAGAGTGAACAGTGCCTATCAGGAACAAAATCAGCCTGTTGTCCTTTCGCCGACTGCGGCGGTGGCCGCCATCATCCAGCGTAACGATAACCAAATGGCGGTCTGGCAGGCCCCCGCCAACGTCGCGTTAGCCAAGGTGATCAGCCCAATACGCTCTCACATTGAAGCCGATACCCTGTTTAATCGGGATAGCGCCTCGTTGAATCTGGTTCGCAGCTTCCCCGGCAAAGGGACAAGGATCTGGGGATGCCGCACGCTGGACAACACTCCCGGTTCCCCCTGGCGCTATATCCAGACGCGCCGTCTGGTTTCCTATATCGAAGCCCATATGACTCAACTGGGCCGGGCCTTTGTGTTTGAACCTAATAACGCCATCACCTGGATGAAGTTTAAAGGTCAGGCTTACAACTGGCTGCGTCAGTTATGGCTAAATGGCGGACTGCGCGGTACTCAGGAAGATCAGGCATTTGAGGTGTTACTGGGGGTTGACGAATCGATGAGCGAAGCGGATCTGCGGGCAGGGAAAATGATCATGAAGATCAGGTTGGCGCTGTTAATGCCGGCGGAATTTATCGAGTTGAATCTGACATTTGATACCCGTACCGGGATCACTCATTAAACAGGGGCAAAATATGAACAATTTATACACCCCGTCGGTGTCACACCGTTTTATCGCCAGTTTTCTGTTTAACAATATTCCTAGCCCTCTCGACATTGCTTTCCAACGGATATCGGGACTCAGCCGTGAACTGCAAACCACCCAACACAGCCAGGGCGGAGAAAATGCCAGAAACGTTTGGCTAGCCGAGAAGATCCAGCACGGTAGCTTGGTACTGGAACGCGGTGTTATGACCGTCACGCCGCTGACTTGGGTGTTTGATCGCGTCCTGCGCGGCGAGAAAGCAGTGTATGCCGATGTGGTCATCATGCTACTGAATGAACATTCAGTTCCCGTAGCCAGTTGGACATTAAGTAACGCTCTGCCGGTTCGCTGGTCCACCGGCGACCTTGATGCCAATAGCAATACGGTGCTGGTGAATGCGCTGGAATTACGTTATCAGGATATGCGCTGGTTAGGAGTGAAAGCATGACCGTCGAAATTAAGGAGTTGATTATTCAGGCTAAAGTCACCGATTCAGCGAGTCACCCGGTCGCGCCACCAACATTAGCGCAGCAAGCGCTGGATGACGCCCGCCTGATTGAGAAAGTGAAACAAGCAGTGTTAGACGCATTGCGTGAAACAGGAGGCCATTATGAGCTTAATTGAACGCAGCCTATCCAGACTCACCCTCACTGCCTTCAAGGACCGCGAGGGGAAAATCTCCGTCGGCAGCTTACAGGCAATGTATAACCCTGATGCCATCCAGCTCGATTATCAAACCCGTTATCAGCAAGATGAAAGCATTAACAGTACCAACCAAAGCAGCCGCTATGTGTTATCCCAACCGGCGGGTCTGTCATTAGTCCTGTTATTTGATGCCACCATGCCCGGCAATCACACCCCGGTAGAAACCCAACTGGCAACGCTAAAAGCCTTATGTGCCGTGGATGCCAGTACTCACGTTCCCCACTTTCTTAACATCAAATGGGGCAAAATGCGTTGGGAAAACAAAGGCTATTTTGCCTGCCGCGCCAGTGGCCTCAGCATTCATTACACCCTGTTCGACCGGGATGCCACACCGTTGCGGGCCAGCGCAACCCTATCTCTGGTGGCGGACGAAAGCTTGGTTATTCAAGCCACCGAGCAGCAATTAAAATCGCCCCCGGCGACTGCGGTTAACGTAACGGATATGCTCTCCCTGCCATTGATCGCCTTAGGCGCCGGAGCGTCTTTGGCGGGTGGGATTGATTATCTCTCGCTGGCCTGGCAAAACGGTCTGGATAATCTTGATGACTTTATCCCCGGACAAACGCTGCAAGCACAGGGGGAAGCATGAAGATACCGACGATAACGCTCAAAATCGGTGGCAAAGCCCTCAATCAATTTGCGGTTATCAGTCTGACCGTTAACCATCACATTAATGGCATTCCCTCGGCTAATATCACTTTGGGGATCGCCGGTGATACCAGCCATATTTTTGATGCCAAGGCACAAGCTGAACTGACAAGTTGCCGCCCCAGTCATGAACTGATTGTGCAAATCGAAAAAACCGTGGTGTTTAAAGGGATCATCGTTCGGCAAACATTGGGGCTTAAAGGTCAGGACAGCATCATTACTTTGACCGCCAAGCATGCGTTGCAAAAATTAACTCACAACTTCCACTCGCAACTGTTCAACAAACAGAGTGATGAGGCGATTATCAAGAAGTTGTTTAGCCAAGCGGGTATCCCTGTCACGATAAAACAAGCCCCTCAGCTTAAAACGGTGCATGAGCAAATGGTGCAGTTTCGCTGTAATGACTGGGCTTTGCTAAAAAACCGGCTGTTCGCAACCCATACTTGGTTATTGCCCGGCAACGATAGCGTGACACTGGTCACCCCGGAATCACTGAATCGGTCAACCGTACATACCCTCCACCAACGAGCTCGCCATCAGGATGCAGTGTTATTTGAGGCGAATTTGCAATGGGATAACCAACGCAGCCCCAAAACAGTGAATGTACAATCCTGGGATATCGCCCAACAAAAGCTATCTCCAACCCATCAGGTAACAAGCAGCGGCCTTGGTCGCAATCAACTCGCCACAGACAGCCTGACATTATTGACCAACCAACAATGGCAATGGGTTTTCAGCCATCCGTTGGACAATGAACAGGCCAAACAACTGGCTCAAGGCATCCTGAATAACCGCCGAAGTCATAACGTATCCGGTAATTTCGAGGTCGAAGGCGATAACCGTTATCAACCGGGGGATGTGCTGGCGTTAAACGGCTTTGGTCAAGGGATGGATGGTCAGGCGATTATCACCGGTGTCAGTCAGACCATCAATCAACGGCAAGGCTGGCGTACTCGGCTAACGCTGGGGCTATTACCGGAAACAGAGCAAGTTGTACCGCAGGCGAAAGAGTTGCATGTCGGGATCGTGGAAAAATATCAGCGAGATAGCCAGTCACTGGGACGCATTCCGGTCAAAATACCGGCTTTAAACTTAACCAATGGCACCCTTTTTGCCCGCTTGGGTAAACCTTACGCTAGTCATGAAAGCGGCTTCTGCTTCTACCCTGAACCGGGGGATGAGGTGATTATTGGCTTCTTTGAATGTGATCCCCGCTTCCCAGTGATATTAGGTTCCATGCACAATCCTAAAAACAAAGCACCGTTAGAACCGAGTGAAAAAAATCCGGTGAAAACCTTAGTGATTAAACAAGGGGAAAATCAGCAGGCATTAATCTTTAATAATAAAGATAAAACCCTCGCATTGAATAGCGGAAAACATACCTTATCTCTGCAACAGGATAAAGATATCACGCTTAATTCCGACAAGAATCTTATTACCAACGCTCAGGAAATTAAAATAGAGGCCAATAAATCTCTATCCGCCTCAGGGAAATCCGGGGTTGATATTAAAGGTGCGAAGATTAACTTAACCCAATAATAAGGTAATGAGATGACAAACAAAGTATTAACCAACAAAGTATTAACCAATATTTACGGTCGGGGTTGGGCCTTTCCACCACAATTTTCTATTAAAGATAGTGCGCATCCTGAAATACCCACCGGCATCACCATGGCGGAAGGGGCCGAAAACGTGCGCCAAAATATGAAAATTCTTTTTCTTACTGAACCCGGTGAACGAATTATGCGTGAGAATTATGGTTGCGGCCTGAGCGATTATCTGTTTGCCAATATCCGTGACGAAATGATGGCCGAAATTCACACTCGGATTGAAGAACGGGTATTACGTTATGAACCCCGCGCCGATATCGGCGAGATCCAAGTGAACCAGAGAACGGACGTGCCCAATACCCTGCATATTCAGGTCACTTATATCCTGAGAGGCAGCGAAATCAACCAGCAAATTGAAGGCGCCCTTGAAGTTAATGAAGGCCGGGTACAGGTGAGCCTATGAGCAAACAACTGGTGGTGGATGGCGACACTTTGCTGTTCGAGCCGTTATTTGGCAACCGGCAAGTCACCATTCTGGGGCCAGCAACCATCCGGGGCAGCGGACACGCCCAAATTCAGGGCAAAAAGATCGTCATCGTAGGTGATGAAAAAAAGGTGCAACTTCAAGCGCAATATATTACTCCGAGCCACCCGGTACCCGGCATGGGGATGGTCACCATTGCTCAATGGGATGCTAGCCAGCAGGTAAACTTCTGCCGTAGCCCAGTCACGGTGATTGTCGTCGGGCAACAATTTATCGCCCGTTTCACCCCGACACAGCCAGCCAATAATCCATCGAGTGGCCCGGATGTGACAGCACCCAGCATGGGCAAAGGCCGTTTTATCGCCAGTCAATATGCGGTCACTGCCGGATAAATAACGCCTTTAATCTTAACCTTTAAAAACAGGTGGTATAAATATGGGACAGGCCGAGTTAGATAATAAACTCTCTGCTATTGTGCCGGATACGGCGTTTAAACTTGATGAAAGAAGTACGCTGGATATTTTAAACTGGCTTAAAGCCTACGCTGAAAACATCCCTTTCGATCAAGACAAAAATCAGTTCTGGGACAATTTCTATTTTATTCAGGAAAATCATCCTCAACAATTAGCGGATATTTACCAAAACGCTAATAAAGCCGATGGCCTATTACCTGCCCATCAAGCTTTTATTTTGGCTTTTTTAACGTTATTAGAAACAACTAATCGATTATTAAATACCTTTCCGGCCCGGCACCGTAATCTTTATTACCGGGAATTATTAGGTCTAAAACCAAAAAGCGCTCAAGCGGATAGCGTTGCTTTAAGCATTACCTTAAATACAGATAATGCAGAATATCTTATCCCAAAAGGGACCCTGTTTGATGCCGGACAGAATAGCGCCGGAAATCCGTTACAATATGCATCAGATACCGATCTATTAGCGAATCAAGGAAAATTGACCGATCTGCGTTGGCATCGGAAAGATAACACCGACTGGAAATCGGCAATAATATTAAGCCACTCGGATAATATTAAATTACCTGAAAACGGTATTAAACTTTTTAGCGAAACATCCCATGATGTCAAAGTTCAATCTACCGCCATAAATTGGGGAGAAGCAAATATATCGTCACTCGCCAATAATACATTCTATTTAGGCTTTACCGATGTATTACCGGGGCAAACTTTATCTCTGTACTGGCAGTTAGACGGCTTTGAGCAATTCTCCATATCCTGGTTTTATCTTAATAAAGACAATACATGGCAGTCATTAACTCAACGGGTTCACGACCAAACTCGCAACCTATTTGATCGGGGAACTTTGCGAACGTTGTTACCACAAAACGCTTCAAATCAAACCTCTCTAATGCCAACAGATAAATACTGGCTAAAAGCTGAGATGGTACCAACGGTATCTGGTGAAAAACCGCCTAATTATCCAAGAATTAAAGGACTGTTGTATAACGCTATAACCGCTACTCTCATTAACGCGGAAACCATTGAGTCGGATCACTTGCTAAATGGATTAGCTGCCGGCAGCATTAAACAGCCGGTGAACTCATCCGTTGCAATCAATGAAATAACTCAACCCTGGGTATCCTGGAACGGTCGCCCGCCAGAAACCGAACCAGCCTTCCTGACACGGCTCCCGGCTCGGTTGTCTCACCGTAATCGGGCGCTGAGTTGGGGCAACATTGTCACCTTATTAAAAGAGCAATTTATCAGCCTGTTTGATGTCAAATACCCTTCTGCCAGTGAATTAACCAAAATTCCGGCACCGGAAAAACAGCAACTGATTGTGATCCCTGACAGCCGTTACAAAGATAACGATGATGCGCTGCGTCCAACGTTAAACCCCGCTCGGCTGGCAGAGATGGTCGAATGGATCAAACAACTCAGCAGCCCTTGGGCAATCATTGAGATCAGCAATCCCACTTACATTGACGTTAATGTGAACTACCAAGTGACCTTTATCGCAGGTATTAACCCCGACTACGGATATCATCAGCTACAACAAGAATTAAGCCGAAAATATATGCCGTGGGGCGAAAATGGCGCTATCAGCGTGACAGTCGGTAATCGCATTGATTACTACCAGTTGTTAGCCACGATCCAACAATCGCCTCTGGTAGAACGCGTCACCGACTTAAGCATAACCATCGCTAACCGAATCACAGGCGCCGTGGGTAAAAGTATCGAGGCCGCCGATAATGAAGTGCTGATTTTAGTCTGGCCAGAGCAGCGTCCCTCAAACCAAGGAGTTAACCAATGAGTCATCAGGATGCCCTGTTTCCCATCGTCAAAGACGATATTACCTTCGATGCCTTACTCACTCAGGCCAAAACGGTTATTGAACAACAATCCGGCCAATGCTGGAGCAATACCAGTGAAAGTGATCCCGGCATCACCTTATTGGAAGCCTGTTGTTATGGCGCCTCCGATCTGGCCTACCGCCACACATTACCATTGAGAGATCTGCTTACGCCAAGACCAGAGGACCAAACACTCGGCGACGGCATTTTTCCTCAAGAATTCGGTCCACAACAAACACTGACCTGTGGCCCCATCACTGCGGAAGATTATCGCCGGGCTTTGCTAGACCTGCACAGCAGTGACACAATTAATGACACCAATGAAGGTTATTTTTTCTTTAATGATGTCCAACTGATTTGTGAACCTGAAAACGAACGCTATGAATATTGGTA
The DNA here is from genome assembly GCF_003545805.1 of Photorhabdus sp. CRCIA-P01. Lineage (GTDB taxonomy): Bacteria > Pseudomonadota > Gammaproteobacteria > Enterobacterales > Enterobacteriaceae > Photorhabdus > Photorhabdus antumapuensis. Next base: position 31,009 of record NZ_NMQR01000010.1, read on the forward strand.
TAACAAACAGAAACGTGAATATCGCTTTAAAAACTCCGGATCAGATAGCCAATTAGCTCTGAGAGGAAATTACTGGCTTTATTTACTCCCTAACCGGGAAACTGAAACTAATAAAACACTGGCTAAGAAGAGGCTGAAAACTTTCCTCAAAGACAATCGAAATCTAGGAGAATCCGTCAGTCATATTATCTGGCTGCAACCTACTGATCTCCCCTTACAGATTGATATTGAACTTGAAGAGAACGTCATCGATTTTGCCGATATTTTCGCCCAAGTTTATATGACGGCGGAACAGATGGTGCTGGCAAAACCCGAACGTTATACCACTCAAGTCATGAAAGATCAGGGTTACCATCATGAAGAGATATTTTCCGGCCCTTATTTACATCACGGTTGGATACCGACATTACCTCAAGCCAAAAATTACACCGGCGCTACGGTATTAAATCTCAGCCATCTGGTTAACCGATTATTAGCGATTAAAGGTATTCAGCGTGTAACCCGGCTGGCATTAGCTCATCACGACAAAACTATTACTCAATTGTCGGACGATAATTGGTCCTGGAAAATCACTCAGGGATATTACCCCAGATTATGGGGTAACGATCCACTGGCATTAATTACCTCAGCAAACAGCCCGCTTACCATTATTGCCAAAGGGGGCGTTAAAATTGCTGTTGCTAAACAAGATGTAGAGAAACAGCTTATTACAGAACCCCTGATTAATACACAGCCAGAATTACTGCACTGGGGGAAATATCGTAAAGTCCTGGATTATTACCCGGTAAGCAATAAATTACCGGCTTGCTATGGATTGCAGACCAGTAAACCTACGCCACAGCAAATGCAGTTACACCAATTTATGCTACCATTTGAACAAATGTTGGCTAACGGCTGCGCTGAACTGGCCCTATTACCGAAATTACTGGCCTTTAAACAACGGGGAGAAACAGTACATGGTGTGCAGTGGCCTTTTAAAACGGGTACAGTCAGCCATAGTGTTCATCAACAGATCATTCCTAAATTAACCGCCAAACTAAGCCACGATTCACAAATCTATATTAATGACCAAATTCAGAAATCAAACTATATAAAAGAGGCGACAATTCTGAATCATCTGTTGGGCTATTTTGGTGCTCAACTTGCCGCCAGACCACTCACATCAAACTCACTATTGGGTTTCCAAGACTTTCTGTCTACTCAGCAAGGTTATCTGGCTCAACAACCGGAACTCATCTATCAACGTAATAATATTCGGATTGATAAAGTGTCGGCACTCCAGAAACGAATCGCTGCCCGGTTAGGTTTGGGAGGAGAATGTTTCAGCGACACACCCGATCTGGCTCATCTGCCTTTCTATTTAATTGAGCATCGTCAGCTTTTACCGATAAAACCCGATGCGAAATTCGATGATAAACATAAACCTGACGATCTAAAGATAATTGAAGAGAATTCAGGCTCTAACAATCATCAACTCATCATCACCCAGCAAGGTATTGCGGGTCGGTTATTACAAGGTCAGGTAATTAATCTGATTATTATTGAAGGTGATAGAGAGTTTATATTACGGAGCCAAATGATCACCGAAGTGTCAGGAGATTCATTCTCTCTTAACACCCGTAACAGTAGCGATTTGGAACGCAATCTAGACAGAATAAGACTGAAATTTAATGATGGTAATCTGCGTTGGCAAAATAGCCCGGTGTGGTTGGAAGATATGGATTATCAATTGGTTTATGCCGATGCCACATATCAAAATACTACCGAAAATGAACGTTGGATTACTTCCAATGCTCAAAGCCCCTTCCCGGCCATGATTGAAGAAAATGACGAAATCACCCTGAAATATGTGATTACCCCCTCTGAGCCAGCCCTAAAAATATCACCTCGTACAGTGCTCGCTGAACCACCTGAATATGAACTCAAAGCACGGGTGGTTAAATTTGATCGTATTCAAGGCAAGATATTAATTAAACGCAACCAAGACTCACCGAATAAAAACTTTCCAAAAGAGGCCGAAGCATGGCGCTATCGCTGGTACTTCTCCAGTGAAAAATATGCTTTGGCCGACCGCTTTTCATTTGTGGTCAGCGTAATAGTGAATCGTCAGTTAATTGAGAATGATAAAGTTGACCCTTACAAATTGGAATCTTGGGTGAAAACAGAAATATTAGCTGAATTTCCTGCACATATTTCAATGATTATTCACTGGCTATCGCCGGAACATTTTAAAGATTTTGCCAGCAGCTATAAACGCTGGCAAAACAATGACGCCCCTTTAGGAGACGAAGCATACCATATTTTAGAAACCTTAACCTTGGGACGCCTACCTTCTGATGCAACCGGTATTGGTAATATGCGAATTGCCACTAAACAGCAACGTATTGAGGTAATTGGTAAGTCTGGAGATCAATGGAACGAGGAAGTCATAAAAAGTGATCAATTATTATATGTGCCTTATACTGGAGGAATAGCAAAACTAAATGCAATGATTAATAAAAATAACAGAAAAAATAGAAATTAATTTACCCCATATAAAAACAAATTAATATAGCATCACAAAAAATTTATTTTAATATTAAATATCTTTTCCTGTTTAATTATACAGAAACATCTACAAAATATTTAAATCAGAATAATCTAATATCATATATAAGGTGATGAAAATGGAAAAAAAGCCTAATCTATCCAATGTGGAAAATACCAAATCAAATAGCCCATCAGCAGATGATTTAAAAAGACGCTTTAAGGAAGGCAGTATTCCATTACAAACCGATTATGCCGACCTGATTAATATTGCTGACATTGGTCGCAGAGCTGTTGGTAAAGCTCCCGGTCAGACGGATAATCCAAATTCAGCCTTAGTGCTGAATAATGGTAGTGGATTAGCGGTAAAAGTTAACTCTAGCGGCGGCTTACAGGCGGATAAAAATGGCGTGAGTGTAAAAATCAGAAATAAAAGCTTATTAGCTGATAATAGCGGATTAGCAGTCAATAACGGCAGAGGATTGAGAATTAATAACGATAGACTTGAAGTCGATAATCATCACGGCATTGAAATAGTTAACGAAGGTGTAAAAGTTAAAGCCGGTAATGGTATTAAAGTAGACGATAGCGGTGTCAGTTTAAATATTGGGGAAACTAAAGATTCCCGTTATTCTTCATTAAGACTAAAAAATAATATTTTCTCTGTAGAACTTAATGATGGACTGGTTGACAAATCTGGTGGAATAACCGTTGGTCAGGGTGATGGCATTATTGTAGGTAACCAAACAGTATCAGTCAAAGCTGGTGATGGCATTAAGGTAGACAAAAGTGGGGTCAGCATTGATCTCAATAAAGTACTTCCCAAAGGAATGATTGTGATGTTCTCTGGTAGTAGTGTTCCTACAGGATGGGCACTGTGTGATGGTAATAGTGGTACACCAAATTTAATTGATCGGTTTATTCTAGGTGGGAATTTCTCTGGTATTAATGGAAAAAGTAATAACACAGTCTCAGGTTATAAAAATGAAAAATCATTTAATTTCTATTCTGAAATAGCCTCATTAAATATTCAAGGTTACACAAGTGGGTGCTCATTATCTATTAATCAAATACCTAACCATAACCACTTTAGTGGAATAGTTATGGATATAGATTACGCTAGTCAATACGGCAACATAACTACCGATTGGAGAGATTGGGCTGTACCCACTGCACAACATAACGATAAACGATATATTTATTATTCAAGCGGAATTCTGAATTCCAATGGAGAGATAGGAGAAAATAGTCCCGAAAAACACAATCATGAAATTAATTTGAGAAGTATAGGTGAACATAATCACAAAAATGAAATAACAGTTCCTTATTACATATTAGCCTTTATTATGAAACTTTAATTCTATTTCGCAAATACAATTTTAAATTACCTATTATTTACTCATTACCAAGGAAATATCAATATGACTTCGGAGCCAAATCTGTTAAATCGGATTACCATTACTATTGAGGCTAATAATCAACAGGTAGCTAAAAAAGTATTGCATGGCTCCGTGCTTAATCAGACCAATATACATAAAATACTTAATTCATACTTTGATGAATATAACATTCATCAGGATATCTCTTTAGAGGCATTAGCGCTAAATCTTGGTGAAATAAATTCCCATGATTTTAATTCATTGTTTCCTGCTCGCCTTAAGGAGGAGCTAAATAAAGCACTCAGCCAATATCAGATAAACGATCATAAAGAAGAAATTCTACTGAATAAATCAATATCCAGTCATTTTATCAATAAGCTATCTTTATCTGGCGATAATAATTTCATTAATGCAGAGAATTTCATTCACTCTTTATATCAACAAGATCCCCAATTAAATACACTGGAGGCAATAAGCAATAATAAAGAGATTAATAGACTTATTCATCAATTAGCACAGATAGAGAACCAATGGATATTGCTATTGGCAAAAAGCTGCCTATCTGAACACGGTATACAACGACTTTTGGCGATCAAGCAACCCACTTTATTGAATGCCATCAACCGCAGATTATCCGCAAGAGTAAATAAACCACTGCATCAGGAGGAGCTTGTCTCCTCCGCGCAATGGCTGGATACCGTTATTACTCAACTTCCCGGCTGGAAAAAATTAAGCCGTAATGACGTCCTCCAACTGTTCTTACAACGGCCGGGGGAATTACGGATCAATGATCAGGAAATTAAAATCATCATTCAGCAACAACCCTTTGATGCATTGCTGACTGAATGGCCGTGGCCATTAAATATCGCAAAATTTCCCTGGCTGGATCGCGCTTTATTAATCGACTGGCAAAACATTTAACAGGTTTATATGAACTCTTTACTTAAAAATAACCACCATATGGTGACAGAATTACGCTGGATTTATCCCCATCTGGAACGTATTGATCTGCGGTTACAGCATTACTATTACCAAAACAGAGAAAAATACAATTATTTACCAGAAAGCTTTCTACTTACCGAAGATGAATTAGAGCAGCATTTGGTAAAGCCACAAGGTACTCCTCATTGGATAACCAAACAGGATGATATTATTAATGTCCCTGAAATCGAAGGAAATCCCAATGCATTATCACGATTAGTCGAACGTTTTGAACTCACTGAATTTGAACGAGATGTTTTATTATTAGGTCTATTACCCCATTTCGATAACCGTTATCATGCATTATTTTCTGCTCTGCACGGTAACAGTAAAAAACAGTGGCCGAGTTTTGCTTTAGCTATTGAATTATTTAGCCAATGCCAAAGTGACCGACAATTACTACAAAACAGCTTTTTACCACAAACACCGTTAATCAATAACCAACTATTGCGGCTCAATAATCACGAAGAGTCTATTTGGCTACAAACCCAATTTCTAACTCATAGCGCTGTCTGGCATTGCTTATCAGGCCAACAAGTTATTTTACCGCCGTTGACAACCTGTGCTTATTGGCATGCTCCGGCCTCACATCTTTGGTATCCACAAACTCTTTGTCATTCACTTGAAAAGATATTATTCAATGAAATCGATGAAATACACCCGCTGGTCATACTCAGAGGAAAACCGGATAGCGCCAGAGAATTAGCTGTCAGTCATATTATGGCGTCTCATGATACTAATACCTTAACCCTGGATTTAGCTCGTCTGCCGGACGAAGAGAACACCGCAGCAATATCTAACTTGCTGATGGATGCAGTCCGGGAAGTCAGGTTACACGATGCCTGCTTATTAATCCGCAACTTCTCTTTACTGACAGAGGAAAAGAGAATATGGCACAACGAGTTATCTACATTATTGAACCAACCAACATTAAGGGTAATTTGTCTGGTAGAACCGAGTGACGCATTAATATGGATTAAACATCTGCCAATGGTGCAAATTGATATGCCCGCACTTACTCTGGCAGATAAGAAAACCATGTTGGAAGCAAGCTTACCGGATAATATCGCTCAGGAAATCAATATTACTCAGCTATGCCAACGTTTTTCATTTACCGCCGAAACATTACCGCTAATTCTTCAAGAAGCGAACCAATACCAAATCTTACGGCAACCGGCAGGCCAATTAACAGAAATCGATCTGCGTAAAGCATTGAGTTTCCGCGCTCAACAAAATTTCGGCAAATTAGCTCAACGAATAACCCCCAAACGTAGCTTTAATGATTTAGTCATTTCAGGCGCATTAGCGCAACAATTAAAAGAAATTATTGCTGCTATTCATTATCGTGACCAAATTCTGGCTACCGGCTTTCAGGAAAAAATGGGTTATGGCACCGGCATTAGCGCACTATTTTACGGAGAATCCGGTACCGGCAAAACCATGGCCGCAGAAGTGATTGCCGGGCATCTTAGTGTTGATCTGATTAAAGTCGATCTCTCTACCGTGGTGAATAAATATATTGGTGAAACGGAAAAAAATATCTCTCGCATTTTCGATTTAGCCGAAGCAGATTCCGGAGTGCTATTTTTCGATGAAGCGGATGCCCTATTTGGCAAACGCAGCGAAACCAAAGACGCCCAAGACAGACACGCTAATATTGAAGTTTCTTATTTATTGCAACGACTAGAAAATTATCCGGGATTGGTGATTTTAGCCACCAATAATCGTAGTCATTTAGACAGTGCGTTTAATCGTCGCTTCACCTTTATTACGCGTTTTACTTATCCTGATGAAACATTACGTAAAAAAATGTGGCAGGCCATTTGGCCGGAACAATTTACATTGTCTGATGAACTTGATCTTGAACATTTGGCTAAACGGGCTGATTTAACCGGTGCTAATATCAGAAATATTGCTTTATTAGCATCAATGTTAGCAAAAAATGATCACTGTGAACAAATCGAAAATAAACATGTAAATCGAGCCGTCACACTTGAATTAAATAAAACAGGCCGATTGGTTTTCTAAACATTTAACAAAATTGGAATAAACATGACAATCCTAATTGCTTCTGACAATGCGATTATTGAAGTAAATAACGCATTAAATACTATTTTATCCCGATATTTAAACAGTAACGGCAATAAGATTGATATCCGCTTTGATCTCCCCGAAATTAATGCCATTCAATCGGAACCCACAATAAGCGTATTTCTTTACGATATACATGAAGATCTGCAATTACGTTCCGCCGAACCAAGACGTTATAACCCGGCAACCAACATATTATTACCGGGATGGGTCAATATCAATTGTAATTATTTAATCACTTACTGGGAGGCTAATAACCCCTCAAGTGACAGCTCCAACCCAAACAGTCAGCCCAATAACCAAGCCACGCAAGTAATGACGCGAGTTTTAAATACATTAATTAACAACCGTCAATTAACCGGCATTCCCGGTGCCTATACCCGAATTATTCCACAACAGGAAAACTTAAACAGTCTGGGTAACTTTTGGCAAGCGCTCGGTAATCGCCCTCGCCTCTCCTTAATGTATTCAATTACCGTACCCATGAAACTGCAAAATATTAAGGACAATATGACACCGATTAGCCAAATCTCGACTTCCGTAGATCAAAAACCCAATCTGGATAATTCACAAATCAATCAAGCTCTGGCAAATAAATTATGCGCCAATTTAGGCGGCACAGAAGATATTCGTCTTGCACTGGCTAAAGTCAATCTGATTACTGAATTCGCTACAGTCAATAATGAAAGTCAGGAAAACAGAAGTGTGATTCTTGAAGCTTCTGGTGTTACCCATGCAGATTATTTACCTAAAATAAAGAATATTCTCTCAGAGTGGAAAAATAGTCAGGTAGCTGTTGTGAAGATAAACGGCATAGGTATTCTGATTGTTGAAGAAAATTCTGACAAATTAATTGGAGTTTAATTTTATTCCCATGTAAATCGCCAACCAAAAACTAACAGGTAATAATATGCCAAACAACAAATACAGTGAAGAAGTTAAACATTCAGGAAATAGAACGGGAAAACGCTCGATATATTCTAACGAATATAATACTATAAATAGCTGTTCATTGGGATTAGGATTAGATTTACAATTAGAGAAAAAATTAAGAACAGGAGATGAACGAAATATAAAAGGTGCACAACCTTTTATTACATCCCTCCCGGAGCAAAAACAATATAACACCAGCCCCATAGCAATGTCTGATATATTAAGTGAAAGCGCCGTGACTTCACAACCGATTATTACTGATTTAATTAATCCGCAAAAGATAAAAATGTCGGAAGGAGTAAAAGATATTTTAAATAACAAAGAAGGAGGCGGAGATCTGGTGTTCAAGGCACTACAAATTAAACCATCAGATGAAACCCTGCCATTCAACGCATTAAAAATTGTCGATACTTGGCAAAATGAAATACCGGATAAAGACATGTCCATTTTAGCTTATTGGGCACCACAAGGAGGATATGTTGATATCCCGGCACAACCCAATCTCAGTCGCCATCCACAGTATGTCTTTACTCCAGGCTTCAGTGGATGTTCATTTGTTGTCGATAAAATGCATAAAGATATTCTCCGGGTTCGGCACGTACAAGGTGGTCAAGAAGACGCTGAATATAATAACCAGAATATTGATCACGGAATGGGTATGATTGCAGCAATGGAATTCCGCGATTATGGATACCACGAGGCTGATGGCAAAGTTATGGAAAATACCTATGGTTTTGCATTCTTAAAATTTAACCCAGGGGAAAAACAATGGCAACTTCACTATCAGAAAATAGCCGCAGCCCCTAATATCATAAATATAAAACCTAAATCTAATCGGTGGTCATTCAGTAAGCCTTCAATTGAAGCCGACACCTTTATCTCTAAAGAGATGAAAGTTTCTGGGTATAATAGGAAGAATATCAATGATAATTAATTTATACCCTTCATCTTTCAAGCTGCTGCTTTGTTGGCTACTTTCACTCACCCCAGTCACATCGTTATCTATGCTCCTGGGGATTCGTTCACTTGCCGCCGCGCTGCAACTCGAAATCTATTAGGTATATATATTATTTATTCCTAATATATTTATCATTATAAAATTAACAGATAGCCCCCCCAATATTCTAAAGTCGTAAAAATAGAAAATAGTAAACTTGAAACAAGCATTCTAGATTCTAATAACTTACATGGAAAAACCGGGAGCTGTATTTGATAACATAGCCCCCGTTGTTTCCCACAATAATTAATTTTCAAATCAATCTATTTTATTATTTTTCTGATTAATCAGATAATTATTACATCAATATATTAATAGTAAAAACCAGACAAATCTGAAAATAAATCTCAATTAAATATCTATTATTCAACTTTATTATTAAATACATATAGTTAAATAAAAAAATAAAAACGGATAACATTATGTTGTAGTCTAAAACTATTGCATTAGAGAAACATCTATGAGAGTTTGTTTCTCAATCTAAAACAGATGCATTATTTAAATATTTATACTCGTAGTATCAGATCATCTGAATAATTATTTTCAGATAAATCTTAAACGTAAAAAATTTAATTATTTAGAGAATTTATCAATGTTCAAACACTCTACCGCGGATAAAGAACTTAATAAAGGGCATATTTCCCCGCTGAAGAAAAAAGGATTATTAGTGGGTAGCAATAATGCCCAAATCGACATACCGGTGATAGCGCATCGTTATGACAGCAATCAGCAGCTTGCTCAGGCGAGACCTTTGGGGAATAATGACATTGATCTGGAGGACCCTTTTCATGATGTTATTATGGGATTTAGTGGTGACCAGGTGACCTCATCAGAATCGGGTTCTGGAACAATAGGAAGACATTGGGGAAAAAATAGATTAGGCCGCAATATTACCGGTATTAATGTGGTTAATGGCGCATCGGGAACAGTGGGAATAAAAATTGCCTTGCGAGATATTCGGCCTGGGTATCCGGTTATTGTCACATCCGGGACGCTAAGCGGTTGTACTATGGTCTATGCCGTGAAGGATAATCATTTCTTTGCCTATCATACAGGCCAGAAACCGGGTGATGATGAATGGAAAACCGGCAACGATGGCGTTGTTACTACCGGTCAGAGTCATAAAGCCCTTTTATCGGATAGCAGACCGATTGCGATCAACCAACAGAATAACGATTTGGTGAATATTTTTGCAGAGTATGATCAGAGCGTTATTACCTATATGGGAAAACAGGCGGTTGTGATTGATAATACCGCAGAAAATGTCAGCGTTTTTAACTATGATGAAATCAAACCCGGAAGACCCGCTATCAGAGCCGGCTATAGCTATGCGCTGCTGGCTAATGATAACGGCAAGATAAGCGTCAAAGTATTATCGGAGGACGCTATCGTTTCACCAGGCAAAGAAGGTAATAGTATTAAAGTTATCAATTCACTCAAAAAACGGTTGTTATAGTCTGCCAGATGTGACATTCATCATGTACACTTTGAAAGTGTACTGATTGTTATATACCCACATCTAGTGTACTATTTTAATGCGTACAAAATGGAGAACTTCAATCATGCCTCAAATCCCAGTAGAAACCAATGACCGTATGTCGTTGCGTATTGCCTCTGAAGAAAAATCACTGTTGATGCGTGCAGCAGCCATACAACACACCAATCTGACCGAATTTGTGATCCGCAACGTCGTCTCGGCAGCGCGGAAGATTATCGATGAGCACGAACGACTTGAACTGACAGAGAAAGACAGTTTATATGTCCTGGACCTTTTGGATAATCCACCGGCTCCCAACAATAAGCTCATGGCTGTTGCCTTTGCTTTGCCGGAACTGCCATGACGTTACTATCTTGGCACGAAGAACCCATCAGCAAGCATCATGATCGTGCAGCCTTCGATTGTGGCGATGATTTGTTGAATCAGTTTTTATATCGCCATGCAAGGCAGAATCATGAGAAAGGTGGTGCAAAAACTTACCTTGCAGTAAGTGACTATAATCAAAAGATCCTTGGCTACTATTGTCTTAGTCCTGCATCTGTAGCCTATGAACGTACACCCGAAGTGATTAAACGCGGTCTGGCACGGCATGAAGTGCCTGTTTTTCGATTAGGGCGTCTGGCTGTAGATGTTTCAGCACAGGGGCAAGGACTTGGTGGGCAGTTATTACTTGCGGCAGGGCGACGCAGCCTGCTAGTTGCAGCTCAGGCAGGTGGGATTGCGTTGCTGATTGATGCTAAAAATGAGCGTGTCGCTAACTGGTATGCGGGATATAGTGCTGTTCCATTATTGGATGCTCCTTTATCACTGTTGCTGCCGTTTAAAACAATCCACGCAGCGCTGATGATAGCAGGGAAACTCTGAATGAATAAATCAAATACAATTGCCTCCAGACATCTTTGTTACATGGCGTCAATTGTACCAAAATGAAATAGTGATATACCCTATGGATTTCAAGATGCATCGCGACGGCAAGGGAGTGAATCCCCGGGAGCATAGCTAACGATGTGACCGGGGTGAGCGAGTGCAGCCAACAAAGAGGCAACTTGAAAGATAACGGGTATAACTTGAAAAACAAAACACAACCATCTGGCAATAAGCGATAGCATGGATTTGAAGTATTAATCCAGATTAAAGTTACGGGCGTTTTTATTTCCCTATTTATAGAAATCAATCAAGATATGCTGATGCATAAAATTATCAAAATCTACTATATCAATTAATAATCATTATTATTATTAATTGATAATCGCGCTTGGAAATTCCGTATCTATAATCATTTTGTTTCACGAAAAATGATTTAAATAATCGTCAAATAACTACCTGGCTCATTGAGGCTATTTTATTTGGCCTTTTTGTCATGAAGTTGAATAGGTTCCAAATCATTCTATATAAAAAATAACCTCTATAAATCAGGTTATTGCGGTAGCTATACCCAATCGTTAGATACTAAGGAAAACAACGTAATAGACGTTTTTCTTATATTTCAAATGTAAACAATCAAGGAAAAAATCATGGCTATAACTCCAGAACAAATTGCTGTTGACTATCCCATTCCTGCTTATCGGTTTGTTGTCTCTATTGGTGATGAGAAAATCCCTTTTAACAACGTTTCCGGACTCGATATCTCTCATGATGTCATCGAATATAAAGATGGTACCGGTAATTACTATAAAATGCCCGGCCAACGTCAATCGATCAATATTACCCTGCGTAAAGGCGTCTTCTCTGGCGACACTAAGCTTTTTGACTGGATTAATTCTATTCAACTTAATCAAGTTGAGAAAAAAGATATCGCAATTAGCCTGACCAACGAAGCCGGCACCGAAATTCTGATGACCTGGAATGTGACAAACGCCTTCCCAACGTCATTCACTTCCCCCTCTTTTGACGCCACCAGCAATGATATCGCTATTCAAGAAATCGCACTGGTCGCGGATCGGGTCACCATTCAAGCACCTTAATAGATCCACAATAACCTGGAGGCAATATGCCAGTAACCCCAACTTATCCCGGCGTTTATATTGAAGAGGACGCTTCACCCGCACTCTCTGTTCGTGCGGGTGCAACGGCAGTGCCTGTTTTTGCCGTCGCAAATAATCATTCATTAATATCAGGTAAGCCCTATATTCGCGTCAGTAGCTGGCTGGAATATTTGACACTCAAAGGTGGACAATTTAATCCTACCGATAAACTTGATATCGCACTGCGTGCCTATTTTATTAACGGCGGAGGATATGCTTATCTCGTCAAAACTCAAGATTTGGAACAGCAAGTTCCGGTACTTGATGATGTCACGCTATTGGTTGCCGCCGGAGAAGAGATCACAACCGCCGTCGGGACACTTTGTCAATTAGGCAAAGGATTATTTGCCATTTTTGATGGCCCCACAACCCAAATAACCTCAAGCCTACCACCAGACGATATTCTTAAATCTTATCCAGCAACCCAATATGGCGCGGTTTACTACCCCTGGCTGACCGCTGAATGGGGCGAAAAGAGAGCTTTGGTTGATATTCCACCCAGTGCCGTCATGGCCGGTATTTTTGCCAGTGTCGATAATAGCCGGGGCGTCTGGCAAGCTCCCGCCAACGTTCCTGTTCAGGGAGGATTACAACCTAAATATCCGATGACTGACGACCTACAAGGAAAATATAACCAGGGTAAGGCACTGAATATGATCCGCACCTTTCCTAAGAGCGGTACGTTGGTCTGGGGAGCCAGAACCCTTGAGGACAGCGATAACTGGCGTTATATCCCGGTTCGCCGCCTGTTTAACAGCGCGGAACGGGACATTAAAAATGCCATGAGTTTCGCGGTGTTTGAGCCTAACAGCCAACCCACCTGGCAAGCTGTACGCCGGGCCATTGATAACTATCTCCATTCCCTCTGGCAGCAAGGCGGATTGACCGGCGACAAAGCTGAACAGGCTTACTTTGTGCAAATCGGTAAAGGCGTCACCATGACCGATGACGATATCAAGCAGGGCAAAATGATCGTCAAAATCGGTATGGCCGCTGTCCGTCCAGCCGAATTCATTATCTTGCAGTTCACGCAGAATATCGCGCAATAATGGGAGGCAGCATGCCAACAACACCGACCTATCCCGGCGTCTATATTGAAGAAGATGCGTCATTATCGCTCTCTATCAGCCACGGGAACACCGCAATCCCGGTTTTTATTGGCCGCTTCCAGCCTAAAGAAACCCGTGCAACCCTAAAAGCGATACGTGTGAGTAGCTGGCTGGATTTTACGAATCTATTTAATGTCGGTTGTATTACGTCAATCGCCATCACATCAACTAAACCAACACCACCGCCTCCCTCTCCTCCTTCCGGGAACGTTGAAAACGATACAGCGGTTGTTGCCACTACCGATATCGCTGTTAACGCGGGTGATACAAGCTCCGGTTACACTTACGCTGTAACTGTCGGTACCTACACAACAAGTAGTGATGCGGTAAAACTTTATTTTCAAAATGGCGGTGGACCTTGTTATATCCTGCCGGTTGCTAATCCCCAAGAAACTGCCACTTTGGCATTAATCCCTGAGTTAATTGAGCAAGCTCTGGAGATTACCTTAATCGTCTGCCCTGAACAGGATTCTTCCTACCAGAGTGCAATATATAGCAGCTTAACACCCACATTATTGAATACCGGCTATTTTCTGATTGCTGACAGCCAAACTAAAACCAGCATACCGGGCGTTAATGTGCAATCGCAAACCGCGACTTACTATCCGGCGGTGAAAGTCTCACAACTTATTTCAGTGGAAGATAGTCTGATTGCAGTTTCAGGTTATGAAGATGCAGCAACAAAACCCGATGCAATCAAAAATCTGGCGCAACTCAAACAGAAAAATCTCACTGTCTATCAACAAGCGGTTAAAGCAATACAGGACAAAATAGCCGCCAACGGCAACACTATTCCTGCCAGCGCAGTGATGGCGGGCGTGTATTGTGCCACTGATGGCAGCCGTGGCGTCTGGAAAGCACCGGCGAATGTCGTGCTAAGCGGAATTAGTGATGTCACTGAACGACTCAATGACGATCAACAAGGCACCATGAATCAGCAGGGCATCAATGCCATTCGCTACTTCAACCATCGGGGATTTGTGGTATGGGGCGCACGGACTCTACAAAATGATGACAACTGGCGCTACATTCCGGTACGGCGTCTCTTTAATAGCGCAGAGCGGGATATCAAACAAGCTATGCAATCCGTTGTCTTTGAACCCAACAGCCAGCCCACCTGGGAACGGGTGAAGTCAGCCATTGACAACTATCTCTATTCCTTATGGCAACAAGGGGCATTAGCCGGAAATAAACCACAAGAAGCCTATTTTGTTCAAATTGGTAAAGGTATCACCATGTCTGACGACGACATTAAACAAGGGAAAATGATTGTCAAAGTGGGCATGGCCGCAGTACGTCCGGCTGAATTTATTATCCTTCAGTTTTCACAAAATGTAGCACAGTAATCGTACTGAGACGCGGTTAAACACCGCGTCTATTCAGTCGTTAAGGAGACGATAATGGAAATAACACAGCCGAGCGTCACCGTCACAGAAAACATGATATCCCCAAAACAGAATGACACGTTTATCGGTATACCGGTTTTTATTGGTTATACCTCATCACCAGTCAATAAAACCGCTATCAAACTCAATAGCTTGGCCGATTTTACCCTGTCATTTAAACAGACGGGATTAATGTACTATTCCGTGCGCCACTTCTTTGAAAATGGCGGCCAACAAGCCTATGTGCTGTCATTGGGTACTGAGAAGCTATTAAGCGATTTTTCGTCATTGATCACCGCACTGCAACAAGCGTGGCTGACTCAAACGATTGCCGAGGAGAACGACATTACCCTGATTATCACCCCGGATGCTATCCGCTTTAATCAGATAAATATTTCCTATACCCAAAGAGATCTTTGGTTACAATTTTGGCAATCGGTGCTCAACCTTTGCAAGAGCCGACGCGGTATCATGGGATTATTGGATGCCCCAGACAATCCCACATTAGCCGCTGAGTGTTTAAAACGGTTTTCTTCCGCTGATCAACAATGGGGTGCCGTATACTGGCCGCTGCTAAAAAGCGCCTATCAGGATAAAACGCAAAACCCTATCGTACTTTCACCGACCGCCGCAGTAGCTGCCGTCATCCAGCGTAACGATAACCAACAAGGCGTATGGACTGCTCCGGCCAACATTGCGTTAGCCAAAGTGATCAGCCCGGTCCGTGCTTATATTGAAGCGAATGCCCTGTTTAACCCAGATGGCGCCTCGCTGAATCTGGTCCGTAGCTTTCCCGGTAAAGGCATTAGGATCTGGGGATGCCGAACCTTGGACAATACCCCCGGTTCCCTCTGGCGTTATATCCAGATCCGCCGTCTGGTTTCTTATATCGAAGCTCATATGACTCAACTAGGCCGGGCCTTCGTCTTTGAACCCAATAACGCCATCACCTGGATGAAGTTTAAAGGACAAGCTTATAACTGGCTGCGCCAGTTATGGTTAAACGGCGGGCTACGAGGAACCCAAGAAGATCAAGCGTTCAAGGTGTTATTGGGTGTGGGCGAATCAATGAGTGAAGCGGATATACAGGCCGGAAAAATGATCGTGAAAATCAGCCTCGCGGTCTTAATTCCAGCAGAATTTATTGAGCTCAGCCTGACATTCGATACCCGTACCGGTACCACCCGCTAAGTTAAACAGAAGCAAAAGTTAAACAGAGGCAAAACATGAACAACCTCTACACCCCGGCAGTGTCACATCGTTTTATCGCCAGTTTTCTTTTTAACAATATTCCCAGTCCACTCGATATCGCCTTTCAACGGATATCGGGCCTGAGCCGTGAGTTACAAACTAGCCAACACAGCCAAGGCGGGGAAAACGCCAGAAATACCTGGCTGGCCGAAAAAATCCAACATGGCAGTCTGGTGTTGGAGCGTGGCGTGATGACGGTGACGCCGCTGACGCTGGTGTTTGATCGCGTCCTGCGTGGCGAAAAAGCGGTCTATGCCGATGTCGTGATTATGTTACTGAATGAACATTCGTTACCCGTGGCAAGTTGGACATTAAGCAACGCGCTACCGGTGCGCTGGTCCACCGGCGACTTTGACGCCAATAGCAACACCGTTCTGGTGAACTCACTGGAGTTGCGTTATCAGGATATGCGCTGGTTAGGAGTAAAAGTATGACCGTCGAAATTAAAGAGCTGATTATTCAGGCCAAAGTGACTGATTCCGAACGTAATCCCGTCACACTTAATCCCATCACACCACAGACATTAGCTCAGGAGACGCTGGATAATGCCCGTCTGATCGAGATCGTCAAACGGGAAGTGTTAGAGGCGTTGCGTGAAACAGGAGGCTATTATGAGCTTAATTGAGCGCAGCCTGTCCAAACTCACCCTTACTGCTTTTAAAGACCGGGAAGGGAAAATCTCCGTAGGCAGCTTACAGGCGATGTATAACCCCGATGGGATTCAGCTCGATTATCAAACCCGCTACCAACAGGATGAAAGCATTAACAATGCCAGCCAAAGCAGCCGCTATGTGCTATCGCAACCCGCTGGTTTGACGTTAGTTCTGCTATTTGACGCGACCATGCCGGGCAACAATATCCCGGTGGAAACCCAATTAGCGACGCTGAAAGCCCTGTGTACAGTGGATGCCAGCACCAGCGTTCCCCACTTCCTCAAAATCAAATGGGGCAAAATGCGTTGGGAAAACAAAGGTTATTTCGCCTGCCGAGCCAGCGGTCTTGCCATTAATTACACCCTATTTGATCGTGATGCGACTCCATTGCGGGCTAACGCCACCTTATCCTTAGTCGCGGACGAAAGCTTTGTCATTCAAGCCACTGAGCAACAATTAAAATCACCGCCGATCACCGCAGTCAGCGTGACCGATATGCTCTCTCTGCCGTTAATCGCCTTAGGCGCCGGGGCTTCTCTGGCCGGCGGTATTGATTATCTCTCCCTCGCCTGGCAAAACGATTTGGATAATCTTGATGATTTCACCCCGGGACAAACGCTACAAGCACAGGGGGGCGCATGAAGATACCGGCGATAGAGATTAAAATAGCGGGAAAAACACTCAGCCAGTTTTCTGTCATTAGTCTGACCGTAAACCATCAAATCAACGGTATCCCCACAGCCAATATCACCCTTAGCGTAGCCGGTGACGCCAACGCGATTTTTACCGCTAAAGCGCAAGCTGAACTGGCAAGCTGTCGGCCTAATCAAGCACTGATCGTGCAACTGCAAAAAACCGTGTTGTTTAAGGGGATCATTGTTCGGCAAGCGCTTAAGTTCAAAGGTCAGGACAGTCTGGTTACCCTAACGGCGAAACATCCACTGCAAAAACTCACTGATAATTTCCATTCACAGCTATTCAGTCAACAAAGTGATGAAGCCATTATCAGAAAACTATTCAGTCAGGCAGGAATACCCGTCACGATAAAACAGGCACCTCAGCTTAAAACTGAGCATGAGCAAATGGTCCAGTTTCGCTGCCATGACTGGAAATTCTTAAAAAACCGACTGGCCGCGACCAATATCTGGTTATTACCCGGTAACGAAACGGTCACGCTGGTAACGCCAGAATCACTTAATCAATCAACCGTGCACACAATTAAACAACGTGCCAGCGATCAAGACATTGTGCTGTTTGAGGCGGATCTGCAATGGGATAACCGACACAGCCCCAAAATGGTGAGCATACAATCCTGGGATATCGCACAACAAAAACTGTCTCAGGCCACTCAGGCAAAAAGCAGCCGACTTGGCAGCGGTCAACTCGCGTTAGACAGTCTGGCAACTTTATCCGATCAGACGTGGCAATGGGTTTTTAGCTATCCGCAAGATAATGAACAAGCCAAATACCTTGCTCAAGGCATGATGAATAACCTACGTAGTCATAATGTCTCCGGCAATGTTGAAGTTGCAGGGAGTAGCCGCTATCAACCGGGGGATGTTCTGGCGTTAAGCGGCTTTGGTCAGGGAATGGATGGTAAAGGCGTTATCACCGGCGTTAGTCAAACCATCAATCAGCGGCAAGGCTGGCGCACCCGGCTAACGCTGGGCTTGTTGCCGGAGACAGAACCGGCGGTCCCGCAGGTTAGAGAGCTGCATGTGGGGATTGTGGAAAAATACCAACAGGACAAGCAGTCGCTGGACCGAATTCCGGTCAGGATACCGGCGTTAAGTTTAACCAACAGCGTGATTTTTGCCCGACTGGGTAAACCTTATGCCAGTCATGAAAGCGGGTTCTGTTTCTACCCGGAACCGGGGGATGAGGTGATTATCGGTTTCTTCGAATGCGATCCCCGCTTCCCTGTGATATTAGGCGCTATGCACAACCCGAAAAATAAAGCGCCAATAGCACCCAGTGAAAAAAATCCGATAAAAATGCTGGTTATTAAACAAGGGGATATTCAACAAGCATTAGTGCTTAATCATCAAGATAAAATTGCCGCCCTTAATAGCGGAAAACATGCATTATCACTGCAACAGGATAAAGATATCACGCTAGATTCAACGAAGAATCTCGTCATCAAAGCCCAAGAAATTAACCTACAGGCTGAAAAATCCCTGTCAGCCACTGGAAAGTCCGGCGTCGATATTAAAGGTGCGAAAATTAACTTAACACAATAATAGGACAGCAAAATGACAGACAACATATTAGCCGATATTTATGGCCGGGGTTGGGCTTTTCCGCCACAGTTTTTTATCCAAGAGAATATACAGTCAGAAATACCCACCGGGGTCCAAATGGCAGCCGGTGCGGAAAATGTTCGCCAAAGCATGAAAATTCTGTTTCTCACTGAACCCGGCGAAAGAATTATGCGTGAAGATTACGGTTGTGGCCTGAATGATTATCTGTTTGCCAATATCAATGATGCATTGATAGCAGAAATCCAAACTCGCATTGAAGAACGCGTACTGCGTTATGAACCGCGCGCGGAAATCACAGTGATTCAGGTCAATCAGAGAACGGACTTGCCAAACACCCTCCATGTTCAAGTGACTTACTCCCTGAGAGGCAGCGAAATCAACCAACAAATTGATGGCATCCTTGAAGTCAGCGAAGGCCAAGTGTGGGTGAACCTATGAGTAAACAACTGGTGGTGGATGGTGACAATCTGCTATTTGAACCGCTATTCGGCAACCGGCAAGTCACCCTGCTGGGACCGGCAACCATTAGAGGCAGCGGGCACGCCCAGATCCAAGGCAAAAAGATCGCCATTGTGGGTGACGAAAAAAAGGTCCAGTTTCAGGCGCAATATATTACCCCTAGCCACCCGATACCCGGTATGGGGATGATCACCATTGCTCAATTGGATGCCAGCCAGCAGGCAAACTTTTGTCGCAGCACCGCCACGGTGATCGTGGTCGGGCAGCAATTTACCGCCCGCTTCACCCCGACACAACCGGCGAATAATCCATCGAGTGGCCCGGATGTGACAACGCCAAGTATGGGAAAAGGTCGCTTTATTGCCAGCCAATATTTCGTCAGTGCCGGATAAATCCTCCCTTCAACCTTATTTTTAAATTCTGACAATTGATCAGGAATACATTCAAATAATAGGTGGTGTCAATATGGGACAGGCCGAGTTAGATAATAAACTCTCCGCTATCGTGCCAAATACTGCTTTTAAACTTGATGAAAGAAGTACGCTGGATATTTTAAACTGGCTTAAAAAATACGCCGCAATCATCCCTTTCGATCAAGATAAAAAACAGTTTTGGGACAATTTTTACTTTATTCAGAAAAATAATCCTCAGCAATTAGCCGATATTTACCAAAATGTTAATCAAGCCAATGGCCTTTTACCGCCACATCAGGCGTTTATATTGGCTTTTTTAAAACTGTTAGAAACAACCAAACGCTTATTAAACACTTTCCCGGCACGACACCGTGATCTTTATTATCGAGAATTACTGGGACTAAACCCCAAAAACGCCCAAGCGGATAGCGTTGCCATCAGCGTTACCCTGAATACGGATAACGCAGAATTTCTGGTCGCACAAGGCACGCTGTTTGATGCCGGGCAAGATGGCGCCGGTAATTCGTTACAGTATGCGTCAGACGCGGATTTATTGGCGAATCAAGGGGCACTGACCGACCTGCGTTGGCACCGAAAAGATGGCAACAATGGCTGGCAATCGGCAATCCCCTTTAGCCTTTCGGATAACATGGCATTACCCGAAAACGGCATTCAACTTTTTAGCCAGACAGCCAATGATGTGGCGGTTCTATCCGGTTATCTGATTACCTCATCTCTATTTGCTATGTCCACAGGAGAACGTCATATCACCTTGACGCTGGAAAACGATTGGGAAGGTCAAGCTGAACACCTCACCGCTAAAATCAGTGCAGAAGATCACTGGTTATCGTTGTCGGTAAAACTTATCGACAAAAAGAATATTGAACTGGGATTATCATCCACGGCTGATCCTATCAGCCCGCCAGATAACCTTGATGGCATCACATTCGACGTCCCGGTATTAAAATTAGGCACTACTCAGCAACCTACGTTGCCCAAAATTACCGGTATTGCAATCAAGATTAACGGCAACCGCAGTGTGCGCTATACCTCCGATGGCGGAACTGAACAAACAGATAAAACCAGTTTCCCCTTTGGTCAATTTCCCTCGTTGGGTTCCGGCTTTAATCTGGTTGCCCCTGAATGGTATGGTTCTGAAAACGCGACGCTTACCCTGATTCCGCAATGGGTTGGCTTGCCCAAAGTGAACTTTTCAACATGGTATGAAAAGTATGATCCCAAACCCGGCAACAATGGCGTGTTTAAAGTACAGGGTTATTTAGTCACTCCACAGGGAAGAAAGGCGCTCAATGCAACCCAGTCATTATTTGGCGGAACCGATGTACCTCAAGGGCAAAGCCTGAGTTTTACCTTACCGGCAATGGACTACGCTGTGACTGACAGCCCATCACCTAATGACTGGCCGGCATCAGTGCGCATAGAATTGGTTGACCAAGATTTTATGCACACCCAATACTGGCAAGATCCGACTGGTAAAAATTTACCCTACACCCCACAAATCAGTGCGTTGCAAATCGCATTCAGCGCTAAAGTCAAAACGGAGCAATATACCGTTTATCCTCTCACTCCTTTTGGTTGGGGAAACGCGAACGCTGAAACGCCTTCATTCGCCAATGACGCACTCTATTTGGGCTTCACTAACGTGTCACCGGGACAAACCTTATCCCTATACTGGCAATTAGTCGGTGTTCAAGAACTTACGCTATTTTGGTCTTATCTGAATCAACAAAACAGCTGGCAGCCATTAAATCAACTGGTTCACGATCAAACTCACAACCTGTTTGACCGGGGGATATGGAGTACGTTATTGCCACAAGACGCATCAAATCAGGCAACCTTAATGCCGTCAGGACGATACTGGTTGAAAGCAGAGATCTCTCAACAAACCGCCCCTGAGAATTACCCCAAAATGCAAGGCATACTGTATAACGCCACCACCGCTACATTAATCAACCCAGAAACTGTTGAAAATGATCACTTTATCGATGGATTAGCCGCCGATAGCATCAAGCAAACCGTCAGCGCGTCCGTCGCCATTCGCCGTGTGACGCAACCTTGGGCATCCTGGAATGGTCGTCCGAAAGAAACAGAATCCGCTTTTCTTACGCGAATTCCGCCCCGGTTGTCCCATCGTAACCGTGCTTTAAGTTGGGATAATATCGTTACGCTACTGAAAGAGAATTTTATCAGCATATTTGATGTCAAATACCCTTCCGCCAATGAATTAACCAAAATCCCGGCTCCTGAAACGCAACAACTGATTGTGATCCCTAACAGCCGTTACAAAGATAACGACGATGCGCTACGCCCAATCCTGAATCCGGCCCGACTGGCGGAAATGGCCGACTGGATAAGCCAACTCAGCAGTCCCTGGACCACCCTCAAAATCGACAATCCCACCTACGTTGATGTGCTGATCAGCTATCAACTGGTATTTGTCGCAGGGATTAATCCCGACTATGGCCGCCATCAGTTACAGCAGGAACTCAGCCGAAAATATATGCCGTGGGCAGAAGATAGCGCTATCGGCGTCACAACCGGCAACCGCATTGATTACTACCCGTTATTAGCCACCATTCAACAGTCGCCTTTAGTTGAACGAGTCACTAACTTAACGTTGAAAAAATCACCCCAAACCGCAGAAGCAATCGGTGACAGTGTAGAAGCCGCTGATAATGAAGTACTGATTTTGGTTTGGTCAGAAAAGAGTTCCGCTAATAAAGGAGCAGACCATGGATAATCAGGATGCCCTGTTTCCCATCATTAAAGACGATATCGCCTTTGAAACCTTACTCACTCAAGCCAAGACGGTAGTTGAGCAACAGTCTGGGCAACGCTGGAGCAATACAGCAGAAAATGATCCCGGTATCACTTTATTAGAAGCCGGTTGTTACGGTGCCTCTGATCTCGCCTACCGCCATTCGCTCCCCCTGCGTGATCTGCTGACCCCCGAAAAACAAGAACAGACACCGGACGATGGCATTTTTCCACAGGAATTCGGCCCGCAACAAATGCTGACCTGTGGCCCAATTACTGCGGAAGATTATCGCCGCACCTTACTGGATTTACATAGCAGCGATAACATTAACGACAAAAGCACAGGTTATTTTTTCTTTAACGATGTACAACTAGTTCGTGAACCTGAAAATGAACGTTATCAGTACTGGTATAACAAACAGAAACGTGAATACAGTTTCATTCAGACGCCAGACAGCCAACAGTTAACGCTGAGAGGCAATTACTGGCTTTATCTACTCCCTGGCCGGGAAACTGAGGCCGATAAGGTACTGGCGCAGCAAAGTCTGGCGACTTTCTTAAAAAACAACCGTAATCTGGGGGAATCCGTCAGTAAAATTATCTGGCTACAACCCACGGATTTCCTGTTGCAGCTTGCTATTGAACTGGATGATGATGTGAGAGATATTGCTGACATCTTCGCCAAAGTCTATATGACAACCGCACAGACGGTACTGACAACACCATTACGTTATACCACTCAAGCCATGAAAGAATTAGGCTACAGCAATGAAGAAATATTCGCGGGACCTTATTTACATCACGGCTGGATACCTGAACTCCCTGCGGCCAAAGATTACACCACGGCGACAGAATTAAAGCTCAGCCATCTGGCTAATCGTTTATTGGCTATTCCCGGAGTACAAAGTATTACCCGATTGGCATTAGGCAAACACGATGAAAACATTTCTCCGCTGGCGGACGATAATTGGTCCTGGACCATCGCTCAAAGATATTATCCCAGGCTATGGGGCAGTGATCCCTTAAGCTTAATTTCCTCGCCAGCAAGCCCGCTCATTATTACCGCCAAAGGCGGCGTAAAAGTTGCCGTATCTAAACAAGACATAGAGAACAAAATTACTCTTGCACCATTAATTCAGACACAGCCTGAATTATTAAACTGGGGCAAACATCGTAAAGTCCTGGACTATTATCCGATCAGCAATAAATTACCCGCTTGCTATGGATTACAAACCTACGCCGAGACTCAACAACAAATACACTTGCACCAATTTATGTTGCCTTTTGAACAGATGCTGGCTAATGGCTGCGCCGAACTCGCTATTTTGCCGAAACTGTTAGCCTTTAAACAACGGGGAAATGCAGTATATGGCACCCAATGGCCTTTTAAAGCCAATACAGTTAATAATCAAGTCCATCAAAATATAAAATCTGATTTGATGGAAAAATTAAACAATGATTCCCAAATTAATAATAATGACGGTATCCATCCGCAAAATTATGCAAAAGAATTATCAATCCTGAATGACTTATTGGAATATTTTGGCACTCATCGCGCGGCCAGACCACTCACTCTGGATTCATTGGATTTTCTCTCTACTCAGCGCGGTTATTTGGCTCAACAACCTGAATTGACCTACCAGCGTAATAATATTCGTATTGATAAAGTGTCAGCGCTGCAAAAACGGATTGCCGCCCGTATTGGCTTAGGTGGAGAGTGTTTTAAAGACAACCCCAACTTGGCTAATTTGCCTTTCTATCTGATTGAACATCGTCAACTATTACCGGTAAAACCTGACAAAAAATTCGACAGTGAGCAAAAGCCCGATAATCTGGAAATAAAAAGTGACCCCAATGCTAAAAATCATCAATTAATCATTACCCAGAAAGGAGCAGCGGACCAATTATTGCACGGGCAGGTCATTAATCTGATTACTATTGAGGGCGACAGAAAATTCACATTACGGGGCCAAATGATCACCGATATTACCGGAGACGCCTTCTCTCTTAACACCCGTAATAGTACTGATCTAGAGCGTAATCTAGACCGCGTGAAAACCGCGTTTGAACAAGGTAATTTACGCTGGTGTAATAGCCCTGTATGGATGGAAGATATGGATTATCAACTGGTTTATGCCAGTGAGACATATCAAACGGGAACAGAAGACGAACGTTGGATCACCTCCAGCCCCCAAAGCCCCTTCCCTGCTATGATCGAAGTAAAGGATGAAGTCACGCTGAAATATGTTATTACCCCCGATGGACCGCCGACAGCAATATTAGCTCATAGTGATTCTCCCGCCAATTATGAACTTAAAGCACAAGTCGTAGAATTTGATCGCATTAAGGGCCGAATATTACTTAAAAAAATATCAAGTCAACAATATAACTTCCCGAAATCAGAAGACGCATGGCGCTATCATTGGTATTTTTCCAATGAAAAATACGCGTTGGCTGATCGTTTTTCATTTATAGTCAGTGTAGTGATTAATCGTCAGCTTATTGAGAATGATAAGGTCGATCCTTATAAACTGGAGGCGTGGGTAAAAACGGAGATCCTAGCTGAATTTCCAGCCCATCTTTCCATGATTTTCCACTGGCTATCACCAGAGCAATTCAAGAATTTTGCTAATACTTATAAGCGTTGGCAAAATAATGGCGCGCCTCTAGGTGATGAAGCCTATAATATTTTAGAAACGCTAACGCTAGGGCGTTTACCTTCAGCAGCAACCGGTACAGGTAATATGAGAATCGCCACCGAACAGCAACGAATAGAAGTCATTGGGGGATCAGGAACCGAATGGAACGAAAAGGTAATAGAAGATAATCAGTTATTATATGTACCGAAAATTTAAGCTAATATTCAATCTAAATAAAATATCCTCCGATTACTCTCCTATGATCAGGAAATATTTACAGGATATTTAAAACAGAATAATTCAATATTATATATAAGGTCACTAAAATGGAAAAAGAACATAACCTGCCTACTGCGCAATCTAATACAGAAAATACCCATCCTGAATCAATAGGGCCTTCATCAGATGAATTAAAGAATCGTTTTAAAGCGGGAAGTATTCCCCTACAAACTGACTATTCTGATCTAATTGATATTGCTGATATCGGTCGCCGGGCAATGGGAAAAGCACCGGATCAAACAGATAATCCAAATTCAGCGCTAGAACTGGATAATAGCTCTGGGCTGAAAGTAAAAACTCACCCTACTGGCAGCTTAAAGGCAGATAAAGATGGATTAAGTGTAAAACTTAAGGATAAAAGCTTACTGACTGATGCTAATGGATTAGCGGTAAATAGCGGCAGGGGATTATGGCTTAATAACGATAAACTTGAAGTGAATAATCGTGATGGTATTGAAATCGTTGACGAAGGTGTAAAAGTTAAAGCAGGTAACGGTATTAACGTTGATAGTAATGGTGTCGCTGTAAAAGCCAAAGATAACACAATTAACGTTGATCCTACCGGGATATCCGTAAGACTTGGTTGGGGAGTAGAAAAAGGTGATGGATTAAATGCTAAGGGTGCCTCTGGTATTCACGTTGATTGGAAGGGTATACATGTAACTCCAGATACCACTACTGGTATTATGGTAACGGAAGAAAAAGGAGTGGGTATTTATTTCGGCGATGGACTGCAATGTGATCCTCCAAGCTATAGATTTCGTGTTAAAGCCGGTAATGGCATTAATGTAGACCAAAATGGTGTAAATGTTGATCTTAAATCAATTGTATCAGCACTCTCAGACCTAATTATCCCACCAGGAACAATTGTGCCATTTTATAGTGATGGTGATTTACCTAATGGCTGGGTATGGTGTGATGGGAATAATGGAACACCTAATTTAAATAACCCAAGAGGAGGTGCTATTAATTTAGTCTCAGGTTGGAGTAACAGGACATTTGTTTCTTTTAACTTAAATGTAGGAAATTATTTAGAAATAAATGCGAATTATATGAGATATATCATGAAAAATTAATCAGGATAATATGATTCATATATAAATATATTTATATTTTCATACCTATCAATTAAAAATTGAGATATTAAATATGACTTTGGAGCCAAATCTATTAAACCGGATTAGCATTACTATCGAGGCTAATAATTCACAGGTAGCTAAAAAGGTATTGCATGGCTCCCTGCTTAATCAAACTGATATCAATAAGTTATTTAACACATTCTTTACTCAACATCCCATTAATCAGGATATCTATTTAGAAACATTAACTCTGGATCTTGGTGAAATAAATTTACATAATTTTAATTCAATATTCCCTGTAAGGCTTAATACTGCGTTAAATAAAGCATTAAGCCAATATCAAATTAATAATCAGGAGAAAAAAACATCCCTAAGACAATCAACACCACAGGAAATAACCAACAAACCTTCTTTATTACATGTCAATAATTCAATTAATATTGAAGACTTCATTCATTATTTAAATAAAAAGAATTCCGCATTCAATTCAATAGAGATTAAAACTTATCATCAAAATATTGACATCAATATCCAACAATTAGTTAATCAATTATCTGGAATAGAAGATAAATGGGTTTTGCTTTTAGCAAAAAACTGTTTATCTGAACCAAGTCTACAACGGTTATTAATGCTCAAACAACCCACTTTATTAAGCTCTATTAACCACAGACTATCCGAAAGGATAAACAGATCACAATACTTTGGGGAGCCTGTCTCCCCCGGACAATTGATACTCAATGCGTTGCAATATATACAGCTAAATCATACACAGGAGATACCTAAACTGGATGTGAAAGTGCTATCACATCTCACCACTGAATTAGATAATGGTATACTTAATGCAGCATCTACTATTCCGTTATTTCGCCAAATTATCACTCGCAATATTCCATTGAATAATTGGTTAAAACAGTTATGGCAAACTATTACTGTTGCAACATTCAGTAAAAAACACCTATCGGCTAAAGAATATCAATATTTATCCGAGCGTTTCATTTCAAATCATACGGATAAAGATATACTCGGTAAGAAATCAATTATTACTCATCATGACAACATTAATACTCAGGAAGATCAATGTTTACCTGAGCATTTTATTTCAAATCATGCAGATAAAGATAAATCCAGCAAGAAATTAGCCGTAAATCATGTTGATATTAAACATGTTCATAGATATAAATATTCAACAAATCAGGAGGTAATATCAGAAAACCAGAAAATATTACCAACATCGAATAACTCGCATATTACAGGAAATAACGCTAACCAATTACATAATATCAATAAAACACATTCTGAATACGCTTTATTGCCTAAACAAACTCTTCTATATCAGATAAATAATGCTGGAATATTAGTTTTATGGCCGATGCTGCCTGCATTATTTAATCAATTCGGCCTACTTGATGATAAAATATTTATTCATCGTCAAGCACAATTAAGTGCAATTAATTCCCTTAACTATCTGATTTGGGGAAACGAAGAAATACAGACAGAGCAAAATATATTGAATAACGTTCTGTGTGGATTAATGGTTGATGAAATGATTGAATTAGCCCCATTTGAACCCGAAAAACAATTGATCATAGATCAATGGCTAAACGCTATTATCAGCCAACTTCCCGGCTGGAAAAAATTAAGCCGCAATGACGTTCGCCAACTGTTTTTACAACGGCCCGGTGAATTGTTGATAAATGAGCAGGAAATCAAAATTACGGTAGAGCATCAGCCGTTTGATGTGCTATTAGCCGATTGGCCTTGGCCATTAAATATCGCCAAGCTTCCTTGGTTGGATCATCCTTTAAAGATTGACTGGAAAAATATTTAGAAGGTTTATATGGACTACCTACTAACAAATAACCCTTGTAACGTGGCTGAATTACGCTGGATTTATCCCCATTTGGAACGTATCGATATGCTATTACAGCAATACTATTATCAAAAGGGGAACCAATATGACTCATTACCGGAAAGTTTTTTACTGACCGAAGAGGAAGTAGAACAGAGTTTAATATCACCGCAAGGTATACCTCATTGGCTGGCAAAAACGAATAATCCTATGCGCCATCCAGAAATCGAGGAAAGCCCTGCCCTTGATGCGTTATCATTATTGGTCGAACGTTTTGAACTGACTGAATTTGAGCGTGATATTTTATTATTAGGTTTATTACCCCATTTCGATAGCCGTTACCATGCATTATTTGCCGCTCTAAATGGTAGCAGTAAAAAACAGTGGCCTAGCTTCGCTTTAGCCATTGAATTATTTAGCCAACGTCAAAGTGAGCGGCAATTACTGCAAAACAGCTTGTTACCGCAAACACCGTTAATCAGTAACCATTTATTACGGCTTAAT
This sequence comes from Photorhabdus sp. CRCIA-P01, assembly GCF_003545805.1. Lineage (GTDB taxonomy): Bacteria > Pseudomonadota > Gammaproteobacteria > Enterobacterales > Enterobacteriaceae > Photorhabdus > Photorhabdus antumapuensis. The sequence goes on from NZ_NMQR01000010.1 coordinate 60,097, forward strand.
AATCACGAAGAATCTATCTGGTTACAAACACAATTTTTAACCCACAACGCAATCTGGCATTTTTTATCGGGACAACGAACACTTTTACCCCCCCTAATAACCTGTGCTAACTGGCGTATTCCAGCCTCATATAATGGGTATCCACAAACTCTTTATCATGCATTTGAAAAGATATTATTAAATGAAACCAATGAAATACGTCCATTGGTCATACTCAGAGGAAAAGAAGGCAGCGCCAGAGAATTAGCAGTCAGTAATATCATGGGATCTCATGGTATTCATACCTTAACGCTCGATTTAGCCCACCTGACCGATGAAGAAAACACAACCCTAATATCCAACCTGCTCGCAGACGCAATACGAGAAACCCGGCTACATAACGCTTGTTTATTAATTCGCAATTTTTCTTTGCTTACAGAGGCAAAGAAAACATTACACCACGATTTATCTATTTTTCTGCATCAGCCAAAATTACGCGTAGTTTGCTTGGTAGAACCGGGAGATGCATTAGTCTGGATTAAGCATCTACCAATGGTGCAAATTAATATGCCCATTGCGACACTAGCGGATAAAGAAACTTTGCTGAAAGCAAGCTTACCGGAGAATATCACTCAAAAAATTAATATTACTCAGCTATGTCAGCGTTTTTCATTTACCGCGGAAACATTACCACTCATTCTTGCAGAAGCTTATCAATATCAAATGGTGCGACAACCCGAAGGCCAATTGGAAGAAACCGATCTGCGTCAAGCATTAAGTTTCCGCGCCCAACAGAATTTCGGCAAATTAGCTCAACGAATCACGCCAAAACGCAATTTTAATGATTTAGTGATTTCAGATACATTGGCACAACAGTTAAAAGAAATCATTGCGGCCATTCATTACCGTGACCAAATTCTAAGCGCTGGGTTTCAGGAAAAAATCAGCTACGGTACCGGTATTAGCGCCCTATTTTACGGAGAATCAGGTACCGGCAAAACCATGGCTGCCGAGGTAATTGCCGGTCATCTTGGCGTGGATTTAATTAAAGTGGATCTTTCTACCGTGGTGAATAAATACATCGGTGAAACGGAAAAAAATATCTCCCGTATTTTTGATCTGGCCGAAGCGGATTCCGGGGTGCTATTTTTCGATGAAGCCGATGCTTTATTTGGCAAACGCAGTGAAACCAAAGATGCCCAAGACAGACACGCTAATATTGAAGTTTCTTATTTATTACAACGGCTGGAGGATTATCCAGGGTTAGTCATTTTAGCCACCAATAACCGCAGCCATTTGGACAGCGCGTTTAACCGTCGCTTTACCTTTATTACCCGTTTTACTTATCCGGATGAAGCATTACGCAACAAAATGTGGCAAAAAATTTGGCCTGAACAGCTGATATTATCCGACGAAATTGATTTTGAACATCTGGCTAAACGGTCTGATTTAACCGGAGCAAACATTAGAAATATCGCTTTATTATCATCCATATTAGCCGAAAATGATAAGATTGGACAGATTGAAAATAAACATATAGAACGGGCCGTGATACTTGAATTAAATAAAACGGGCCGCTTGGTATTTTAAAAATTAAGTAGAATTGGAGTCAACATGACAACTATAATTGCTTCTGACAACGCGATTATCGAGATTAACAAAGCATTAAATGATATTCTAATGAAATATTTAAACATTCCTGGTCAGAATATTAATATCCGCTTTGACCTACCAGAAGTTAACTCAATTCAATCAGAACCGACAGTCAGTGTATTTCTTTATGATATACATGAAGATCTGCAATTACGCTCTGCCGAAGCAAGACGTTATAACCCGGTAACTAACACATTATTACCGGGATGGGTCAATATTAATTGTAACTATTTAATTACCTACTGGGATGCGAGTAAACCCTCTAGCGACAGCTCCAGCCCAGACAGCCAACCCAATAATCAAGCTGCACAAGTGATGACCCGGGTTTTAAATGCATTAATCAATAATCGCCAATTAACCGGCATTCCCGGTGCCTATACCCGGGTTATTCCCCAACAGGAAAATTTAAATAGCCTGGGTAATTTTTGGCAATCTCTCGGCAATCGCCCTCGCCTCTCTTTACTCTATTCCATTACTGTACCGATGAAGCTGCAAGATATTAAAGACAATATGACACCGATTAGCCAAATATCCACTTCTGTGGTTCAAAAACCCAGTCTGGATAATTCACAAATAAACCAAGCTCTGGCAGATAAATTATGTGCCGATTTAGGTGGTACAGAAGATATTCGCCTTGCCCTAGCTAAAGTAAATCTGATAACCGAATCCACAACAGATATTAATTATAATCAGGAAAATGAAAATGTTATTCTTGAAGTATCGGGCATTACTCTCTCAACCTATTTTCCTAAAATAAAAGATATTCTTTCCATATGGGTAAATAGCCAGAAAGCCGTGGTTAAAGTAAATGGGGTAGGTATTATTATCGCTAAAGAAAATTCTGATGGTTTAATTTCAATATAAAATTACCACTTATTCAAAAAAAATACCGACATGAGCATGATAATAAATTAGAAACAGACAAACACCACATTAATAATCGATAAATAAATTATACCGAAAATCAAAACATTATCTTAAATCAACATCTAGATTCATTATTTAAATACCTACAATTGGAACATAAATCATTTCAAATAAATAGCAAATATACAAATAATAAAGGATTTATAAATATGCCAAAATATTCTAATTCTCAGAGAATACCCATACAGAATAGCAAAAATAGCCGCAGAACATCTCCATCATCAATCCCTTCTGATGGACATCTTTCACTTTCAAATAATCTGACTAACGACTCCTCCGTTCGCCAAGAAGTTAAGAGACAATTTATCTGGGAAGGCCATATGGAGGCAATTGAAAAAGCGTCCAGACTCGGTAATTTTGCTGTCAGTTTTCGGGCAGCAGGTGAACCAACACTCAGAGCTTTGGGCAAAGGCGCCGCGGCTAAGGGGCATGACATTCTGGAAAAAACCATTAAACCCGGTTCAATTAACAAAGCTTATCCCAAAGATGAAGCTTCAGATGTAATAAAGAAAGTACAGGAGGCGGGTATTGAAGGCTATGTAGGTCACTGGAATAAAGAAACGGGACATCTCGAAGGTATTTATATGAGCAGCGGTCACGGTTTATTAGATGAACAGGTCAATGGAAAAATTTATCCCATAGATTTAAATAATCTCGAAGCAAGTCTGGCTCCTTTAAAAGAAAAAAAGAACTGGGCGGCACTGCCTTTCACCGGTGATTATGACATGCATGACATGATTAGCTTCGCAACGCAACCACATTCGGTGCCATCCAATTCATCAGAAGAAAAGAAAATCATCGATCGCATTAACGAATATATTGCTAAATCTGATTCAAACCGACCATTTAAAGATACAGAGCATAATGTTATCAGGCATGGTCCTCAAGTAAGCTACCCTGCTTTTGCGATGGATAAAGAAAAAGAAGAGATAAAGAAACACGGGGGAATTGTTAAAGCAGTTGCTGAACCCGGCGAATTTCCGGTTGCTATCGTCAGTAAAGGGAAATGGACAATTGCCAATAATATTGATGAACTAAATCAGTTTTATAATAGTATTGGCGCAAAAATGAAAGCAAGCTGGAAACCGAGCGCTGGAAATCCCGGATTCATTTCCAATCCACAAAAACCGGGAATGGCCAGATTTAGTCGGAAATCTCACTAATAATGACACCGTCAAGAAAGAATAACCAATCGATCACCTTCACTTTATAGATCAAGTCTGAGCTAATACACCTGAGGAACTCCACGATTTTGTTTTCTTTAGCAGAAACTTTGATCGTGCCTCAGGCGCTTTAGTTCCCTTCTTAAGAAAAGCTCAGGTTATTATAACAACTGGTAATCTTTTTAAAAAATTGCACTTACTAGTTGAATCCAGCTTGCTTTTTTTCCTAATCTATATTTTCTCTAATTCCTTTTATTTATTAAAAAAAATCTTCATGATGATTTTTATATAATCAAGAGGCAGTCTTTTACATGTTAATTTTATTATTTTAAACTTTCGTATTAATAACATTCAACCTGATAAACAGAAAATAAACTGTACAATCTCAGACTAAATATCTATGCGCCATCCGTGGCACATTTTTTATTTTCTACTCATTAATGCCGTAAAATAAATTGCCGTCGCGATGCATCTGAAATCCATAGGGTATATAACTAAAATGTTATATTACTGACTCACAACTTGATCTTTAGGGTTAAATGTAAATACAGCATCTGTTGCCTGTTTTACATTTATACCTTTAGGTAATTCGATGTTAACAATAGGTAAAAATTTACCTGTTGCATCTTTATAATCACGTTGATCTTTTTGTGCATTAACTAAACCTGAATTTGCTGAATAAAAAAGGGCTTCAATAGGTAATGTTTGTGGCTTATTCTCATCCCAAGGTTGAACGACTATCTCATTATAATTTAAACCATTACCATGATAAGGCATTGCAAGTAATGTTTGATAAAAAGCATCTGCTGGATTTTTAGCCGTCGGTCTAACATCAAATGCACAGATTCCCCATGCGGATTTTCTTACAATAGCTTTATTTAATTGATGAGCCGTGAAAACACCAAAATCTTGGCATGATTTCCCCTCTGAAGGTTTAGGCGGTGCACCACAATAATTTCCCTGACGCCCCCAAGTATTTGCATCAAGAACATAGGAGCATAATACAGGAACTTTAACCTTATCTTCAGGGGCCATCTGTTCAGGAAAAAGAATAAAACCATTAACGCTAGCAAATGTATTGCCAAATTTAGCATCTTTTCTTAAATATGAAAAAGAAACTCCATTATTTTTTATAGAAGATGGATTTAACTTCCAAAATTTAAATCCAGGACGAGTCCCTCTCATCAAAACGCCAGAGCAAAGAAAAGCGGGTGATTGAGCATCACCACAATCTTTAACGGTATTATTATATTGTTGAGTTAATATATTAGCGATATCATTTTGTACCTCAGTTTCATTTCCCGTTTGAGTGAAAGCAAAAGTATTTGCTGAAAAAAAGACAATACTAAGGAGCAAACCTACAATAGGCTTTTTCATAAAATCCTCACTTAATTTAAAGTATGTTAATTGAAATTAAATTATTCCTCATTCACTTCCTAGTAAAGTCTTTCACTGTTTTGTTTATATCACAACTATCAGATTTGATAGTAAAACAAGGCTTCATAATTCTATTTGGCCATTTTCAATGGCCTTTATTATGGCTGCACCTCTAGAGTTAACATTAAATTTTTCTCTAATTTTTTTAAAATGAAAATTAACATTTGCTTCTGAGCAATTAAGTATGCGTGATATCTCCCATGTTGTTTTTCCAATTAAATACCAAGAACAAACTTCTTTTTCTCTTTCACTTAATTTAATGTTGTTTTTTTTATTTTTTTTGTTTTTTAAAATAATTAAATAATGTAGTATTATATCTCTTAATGCCATTAGTTGATTGAAATTTTTATTTATTGTCCTTGTATAATCATCTTCTTTGCAATAAAAAGATAAAGTTAAAATTCCAAAATCATGATTAATACCATGCATAGGAAAAGATATGCCATGATTTATGCCATAATCTTTAATTTCATGTAAAAAAAGTGATTTTTCTTCTAGTTTATTGCAATCCCATATGAAAGGGATCGTGTTTTTTATGCAATATTCAAAAACGGGATTGTTATTGATATATTTTTCTTTTTGATATGTTAAGGCTAATTTATCATTATTGGTAATGAAATTTGCTTCTTTAATATTATTTTTAGTTGAAGAGTAAAAGAGAGAGTACCATTCTATATCAGTAATAGATTGAATGGTTTTAATAACAAAATGAAGATCATTAAATTCCTCAACAACACAATCTGAATAAAATTCATACAAGTCAATCATAATTTAACCTGGGTATTGTTAAATATTTCAAAATGTTAATACTAAGATTAGTCCAATAATTGACTAGAACAACTATCAAATCTGATAGTTGTGATATAAACAAAACAGTGAAAGACTTTACTAGGAAGTGAACGAGGAACAATTTAATTTCAATTAATACACTTTAAATTAAGTGAGGATTTTATGAAAAAGCCTTTCGTAGGTTTGCTCCTTAGTATTGTCTTTTTTTCAGCAAATACTTTTGCTTTCACTCAAACGGAAAATAAAACCGAGGTACAAAATAATATTGCGAGTATATTAACTCAACAATATAATAATACCGTTAAAGATTGTGGTGATGCTCAATCACCTGCTTTTCTTTGCTCTGGCGTTATATTGCGTGGCACTACACATTCAAATAATCATAAATTTTGGCAACCTAGCCCATCATCTATAAAAAGTGGTGGTGTTTCTTTTTCATATTTAAGGAAAGACGCTAAGTTTAAACGCTTAGCTTATGGCTATAAAAATGGATTTATTGTTTTCCCTGAACATATAGCACCTCAAGATAGCGTCGATTTTCCTGTATTGTGTGCATTTCCTATTGATGGCTATACAAATGAGAGAACGAATAAAGGTTGTGGTGAAAATATTACTAAGGCGACAGGTAAAGGTAAATCTTGCCAAGAACAAAATGTGATGAATTCCGATGATTGGATAAAAAATTATAGGAAAGTAAACTCTCAAGATCTTTTTCAATGTGGATTTAATGTTACTAAAGATGTAAATAATCCAGCTATAGCTTTCTATCAAATGTTAGAAAGTATCAAAAAACTTCCACGTACTCCTAATACTCCACCAAAACAGAATGAAATCAGAATGTCAACCTGGGAAGAAAATGATCCTAATAAATTACCTATTGAAGCCCTTTTTTATTCAGAAAATTCAGGCTTAGCTGATGCGCAAAAAGATCAGCGTGATTATAAAGACGCAACAGGTAAATTTTTGCCTATTGTTAAAATGCTACTACCAAGAACTTTAAATGAGGATGCATTATTCAAATTTAAAATTGAAGATCAAGTTATTAAGCCATAAACGATTATTGGATTACTGTAAGCTCTATTTTTCATACTGAGCTTACCTGTAATCCACCTTCGCTCTTCGTGATGAAACAAAACTCTGCTCTGACATCCTCCTCACCCTGAAGAGGGTGTCGCAAAAGGCCAGCATTGAAAATAAAACCAATCCACTTACCTCAACCAATAAAAACAACCCTATTAATTATCCTCGCTTTGTCGTATTTAAAATTGAACACCCAGAGTAATAAACATCAGATAACAATCTCTATTATTAATTGATGTTGCGTCTAAAAATTCATCTCTCATAATTATTTTGTTTCACGAAAAATTATTTAAATAACGATTGATTAAATTTTCAAATATAAACAATAACATCTATAAATCATGTTATTGCGGTAGCTATACTTTTCAATAAAAACCAAGTAATAAACGCTTTTTATATTTTAAATACAAATAGTAAATAAAGGAAAAAATCATCAATTTCATTGTTGAACAAAACAACTCAATATCATATACAAGGTGATAAAAATGGAAAAAGAATATAACCTGTCCACTTTAGAATCCAATACAGAGAATACCAATACTCTGGATCGCCATACAGTTGGTAAAACACCCGGTCGGACTGATAACCCACATTCAGCACGGAAACCGGGTGATGACTATACACAAGCAATAAAAATTAACCCTGACGGCGGCTTAACAGCAGATAAAGATGGACTAAATGTAAAAGCGGGTAATGGTATTAAAGTAGACAGTAACGGCATCAGTATTGATCCCAATAATATGCTGCCAAAAGGCATGATTATGATGTTCTCCGGTATGGATGCTCCTACAGGCTGGGCTTTTTGTGATGGTAATAATGGAACGCCAGATTTAAGAAGTCGTTTTGTCATGTGCGGGGAAACTCTTTCTGAAACAGGGCAAAGCAGTAGTAAAGCTAATGGTAGTGGCACCGAAAAAAGCTTTTCCAAAAATACAACATCAACTGCGGTTTCGGTAAATGTTACTGTGGAAAATACAATATTAACAGCGTCACAAATACCTAGTCATAACCATATTGGGGGTATGGGTTATTATTTGCTCAATGGAATGAGATATGGTGGTGACATTCCTAATGACAATAATGTTTTAGTAATACGTAATCAATATGATAATGTAATGAGTAATTCTAACAACCAACAGGCTCGTTACGCATATACATCAAACACAGGAGATGGACAAGGACATAATCACCCAGCAACAGCATCGTCCCCTGAACATAATCATAGTGTTGATATTATTCCACCTTATTATTTACTGGCTTTTATTATGAAACTTTAATTCCATTGCTCAAGGCGATTTAAATTATCTCTCATTTTATAATCACAAAGGATATATAACAATGAATATATCTAGTTACTTCTTCCTGAATGAAGAAAACATTAAGTTCAATAATCAATGTTTAAATGCATATATTGGTTATCCCCACCCCATCAGTAAAGATTGGCCCAACCTGCCTGCCGGGTTCCAAAGATATATTGACGATGTTATTAATTTAAATGGTTTTTTATATTTTTTTAAAGGTTCACTATATCTTAAATTCGATATCGCGAAAGCACAGGTCGTTGATGGACCGAATTTCATTATAGATGGGTGGCCTGGATTAAAAGGAACAGAACTGGAAAATGGAATAGATGCAGCCATAGAATTGACTACAAACACTGTCTGTTTCTTTAAAGGTGAACATTGTGTAGATTACACCATCGATTTACACACAATTAAGATCAGCACTATTTCAGATCGGTGGGGAATGACTGGGAAATATGCAGCATTTAGTAGCAATCTGGGTGCTGTTATTTCATGGCCAGATATCGATGGAAATTTTATTTATTTTTTCAAAGGTGATTCTTTTATTCGGTTCGACCCAAATTTGAATGCACTTGATGCCGGGCCAATCATCATCTCCAGCGATAATGAGGGTTGGAGAGGGTTAACCTTCAAAAATGTTCAATCGGCAGTATCGATCGATACTGATTTATTAGGCAGTCACCGAGACAATAATGGAGGCAATAGTAAAGTCTGTAATGGAACATGTGGTACTAATGATACGGGTAAATATTGTTTCAAGTTACCTCAAAGTATTCGATTCGGCCTGATAGCCTACGCTAATACAAATATCCCGCAAACTGTAAAAGTATATATTGACGATCTTCTGGTAGATACATTAACCGGTAAAGGACAAAATAATCTCATGGCGACTAAAGCCTACACATCAGGTACAGGCAAAATCTGTATTGAGATTGCAGGAGATGGCAAACCATGCAAACTTCGTTATTTCGATAATACATTTGATGGAAATCCGGGAACCGCTATTATCGGTGCTGAAAATGGTACCAATAGTCATTACAATGATAGCGTGGTGTTCTTGAATTGGCCTCTGACATAAACTAAAAATACTTAGGTAAATGTCACTATCAATAAATAAAATCAATATTATTGCGCCCTCCGGGGCGCATTTTTTCCTACTCATATGACTACCGTAAAATAAATAGTAGTATTTGGCGGATTATCCTGATTTTATTTACTCTTAAAAATTTACAAATAATTTCAGACAAGAAATATGAAGTACTACCCCATTAATAATGATACCGGCAAGAAAGAATAATCAATCGATCACCTTCCACTTTATAGATTAGCCTATGCTCATCGGTAATACGACGTGACCAATAACCTGTAAGATTATGTTTCAATGGCTCAGATTTACCAATACCACGGAATGGCGTTCTCTCTATATCTTTAAGAAGCGCGTTAATCCGCTTAACGGGCTTCTTATCATTCTGTTGTCAGAAAAAGTAATCTTGCCAGAATTTACCCACAAAATGCTTATTTAATTAACCTCAGTTCTGCTTAAGAACAGAGATTTCAGAAGCACGTAGATTCAGACTCGGTCTTATCGCTTGGAATGTAAATGTGCCGCTTCTATGCGTTTCGTGCATTGACTCACGCATTTTTATGCCGATAACGTATCAACAGTAAATTTGTCGGACATGTGTTCAAGCTCACTCTGGCTCAGTCCAGTAATTTTCATCGCCGTTTCACGGTCGATACTCATACTTTGGTGACTGTTCTGACAGTCACCGTAAGATCCTCTTTTAACACGAATCGTTGAATGCTGATTAAGAGCTCTCAATACGAGTTAGTGGCGTATTTGCTCAAGTTCGTTTTGGCTCAACCCGGTGGTTTTCATTATCGTTTCACGGTCGATACCCATGTCGATCATCGCCCACGCGACTTTCAAGATCCCCCGTTTTTCGCCTTCCTGCAATCCTTCCTGACGTCCTTCCTGACGTCCTTCCTGACGCCCTTCCTGACGCCCTTCCTGACGCCCTTCCTGACGTCCTTTCTGCTCGAGTTTCTGCGCTATTGTCATCAGTACCTCCTCATACTTCGGGGACTGTTCTGCCAGTCGCCGGATAAAACCCTCTGGATCGGCGGTATCTCCCGCCTGTAATAAGTAGTTTAGCACGCTTTTTAGCTGTTCATCCGTATAGTAATCATACGTCAGCAGTATGACCAACTCTTGCAGCAACTCTGCCATATCTCGCTGCCGGATATGCTTTTGCACCATTTCCAGTAGCGCGACCCGTTTATGCGTCAGAATTTTATCATCCGGGATTACCGTCACATCTACCAGCGGGAATGCACCGGAATAGATTTCCTCCGCCAGGGCCGGATCATCGAAACAGTCGAGCCAATGGGTACTCCAGGGATACGGCTGTATTTTCCCGTGATAGAACAACACCGGAATAACTAGCGGCAATTTTTCATGTCCCTGTTCCAGATGCCGCTGCATTGCGGAAATACTGTATCGCATCAGCCGGAATGCCATCATCTTATCCGGGGAACTCTGGTGTTCGATCACGCAATATACGTATCCGTCACCCTGTGCTGTTTTCAATGAATACAAAATGTCGGAATAATGCGCACGCAAATTGCCTTCAATAAACGACCCTGATTCCAACCGCAGTGTATCCAGATCACAAACTGCCCGTAATGTCGCAGGCAAATGGATCTCCAAAAAGTCTCTGGCAGTATCAATATGACTTAAAAACTGTTTAAAAACAGCGTCATGTGGCGTTGGTGTATTTTTTCTCTTCATCGGTGAATGGTAGCATACTTTCTTTTATATTGAAGGAATATTAAGCAAAAAACCAAGCGGACTGAATAATATGTCCTTTTCTCGTATCAATAATATCTAATCTGATAAGCAGAAAATAAACTGTACAATCTCAAGCTAAACTATCTATTGCGCCATCCGTGGCGCAATCTCTTTATTTTCTCTATCAATGACTATCGCAAGTCATCCATTTAATTAAGCGGTAGCATCTGAAATCAATTGAGTTGCCGGAGCATCCTGCCCAAATCCCCGCAGCCCGACCACATGAACATGTTCGTGGTTTTTAAATACTTTACGCACCAATTTATAGGTGGTCCCTTTTTCAGGGCTGATATTTTCTGGTGCAGCGATAATTAACTGCATTTGCAGGCGTTCGCATAATTCAAACAAAGTAGCGATAGATTTGGCATCCAAACGCGCCGCTTCATCCAAGAACAGCAACCGACAAGGGGAAATATCCTTACCACGCAAACGGCGAGATTCCTCTTCCCAACTCTGCACCACCATCACCAAAATCGACATGCCGGTACCAATCGCTTCACCGGTCGATAGCGCCCCACTCTCTGCTTTCAACCAACCATCCGATCCGCGGTTAACTTCAACATCCAGTTCCAAATAGTTACGGTAATCCAGCAATTCTTCACCTATGGTTTGCGGCAAGCGCTGCCCCATATCCACTTGCGGATTCAGACGCTGATAAAGTTTTGCCATTGCCTCAGAGAAGGTCAATCGCTGGCTGTTAAACAGGTCCTGATGTTGTTCCTGCTGTTCAGAAAGTACATCCAGCAATATTGCATGGCTTTCACGCACATTCACATTCAGCCGCACACCACGAACCTGACCAAAGGAGACGGCTTGTAATCCCTGATTCAGCATACGAATACGGTTCTGCTCACGCTGAATGGTTTTGCGGATAATATTCGCCACACTCTTCGAACTGATAGCGAGTTTTTGCTCGCGGGCAGTCAGTTCTTCCGTCAGACGGGCCAGCTCAATTTCCATCTGTTCAATCGCGTCAACCGGATCGTCAGTGCGGATAATGTCCTGACGAATACGTTCACGCAGATGCTGATAAACAGCTATAAAGAACTGCACTTTACGTTCAGGCCGTTTAGGATCTTCCGATAAACGCAAAGCATCACGCAGATGTTCGTTATCAGCCACCGCCAGACGCAATGCCCCCAACGCTTTATCCGACATGGAACGTAACGCGCCACCTTCCATATACGCCAGTTCACGGCGATGTAGGCGACGTTCAACGCCATTGTCTTTCACCATGCGCATCACTGCACACCAACCCGCTTTAGCAACAACCACGTGTTCACGGATCTGATGGTAATCGCGTTCCAGTTTCCGCAGTTTTTTCTGCACGCTTTCCATTTCCGCTTCACAGAAGGCGATCTGTTTCTCAAGCTGATTGACTCTGGAACGGTTAACGCTGAGTGCTTCATGGAGTCGATCACGACTCTCGCGGGCGCGAATTTCAGCATTCGCATCCGCCTGCACACCGATATCTTTCATCTCCTGTAGCAGCTCTTTCAGCATATCCTGTTTGGTTTCATAGGAGCTTTTCAGGGATGCCAGCACCTGGTTAAACTGGGAATACTGCGCTTGCTGTTGACGCAGTTGTTCACGGGCGCGGCTGCGATCCGATTCCGCATGTTCCAGACGCTGACGCAGTTTGTCATTCAGATCCGCATTTTCACTGAGCATGCCCGCAGAATCACTGTAGCTGAAATGCGCACGGCGCTGTACGACTTCCACCAGCGCAAAAGCCTGTTGTTTAGCCTGATGCTGACTGTGTTTGGCGATTGCATAATCCTGCTGTAACTGTTCATGTTGCTGTGGATCACTTTGCAAAACCGCAACCATAGGTTCCAGTTTTGTCAGCGCCGAACCATGTTGTTGCAGGAAACGCGCCGCTTCCTGCGCTTCGTCCCTCTCTTCGCGCACTTCTTCTACGCGATCAATTAACGTTTCATCCAATAACAGACTGATTTGAGGGATCAGGCGGTTTAATGCGGTCAGGCTTTCTTTCGCCTGTGTATATTGCTGGCGCTGCTGTTGAGTTTGATCTTCAAACCGGGACACTTCACGTTCCAGTTCCGTATGGCGCTGTTTCAGTTCACGGATTTCAGCTTCCGGATCGGTATCAAATGCCACAGACAGGTGTTTACCGACAAATTGACTGAACGCCTGATGAGCACGCTGAATTTTCTGCACATCAAAAGAGAGCGTGGCATAACGCTCTGCCAAGGCATCACGCTCCAGATTCAAGACTTCCAAACGGTTTTCTCTGGCGGCGCGACCAAACAGCGGCAATTCAGGGTAACGGGAATAACGCCATTGGCGGTCGGAAGATTTGACCAGTACCGCATTGGTCTGCTCTTCGGCATGAAATACGCTGTCATCAAAGGATTGTGGGTCTCCTTCAATTAAGTAGAGATCTTCCGGGCAATCTTCCAGCGTTTCAAGATGCGGGCGTACCAGAGAAAGATCCGGCACCACAATGCCGTGACGCGCCGGTCCGTATAGGGCTGAGAAATAAGGCGCATCATCAATGGTGATATCGTCATAAATTTCCGACAGCAAAACCCCGCCGAAACGTTCTGCCAAGGCAATCATCCGGCTATCTTCCGCGCCGCTTGGCTGACTGAGGCGCTCGATTTGCTTTTCCAGCTTACGTTTTTGCGCCGCAACTTCATCACGCTCTACCGTGGCTTCACGCTCACGCTCAAGCAACTGCTGCATATATTCGGTTACGTCATTACTGCTTGCCAGTGCCTCACCATTCTGTTCACACAGTTGGTTCAGGGTATCCTGCGCCGCCAGCCAAACCGGTGCGCGGGCAGTCAGTGACTGAATTTTCTGTTTCAGTTGTTCAAGTTCCTGACGCATCTCCATACGGCGTTCACCGCTTTCATTGACGCTCAGGCTCAACGCTTCTTGCCGAGCTTCAAGTTCATTTTGCAACGCTTCCAGATCTTCAGCCTGATATTGACGCCCCTGACGCTGACAAAACTCGCTCAATAAACGCTCTGCGTTCTGCTGGTTGTTCAGCCGCTGTTCCAGTTCAGACAACCGCATCCGCAATGGCTGCACCCGATCCGCCAGATGTCGCTGTGATGGCCAGTCACGCAGCAATTCGCGGGCGCTCTGCCATGCTGCACTACGGCTGATTTCACCAACCATACTTTTGACTAATTGATACGCCTGTTCGAACTGATTATGAGCCGCATCTGCAACACTTAATTTCTGTTCTAACGCCAACAGGGCTTCTGTCGCCTGTTGCTCTTTTGCCTGAAAAGTTTGTAACCATGTTTCCGCATTATCCGCAGAAAGATCCGGGAGCCGACAAAGTTCACGGGCACGCTCCAGCGCCTGTAACGCCTGTTGATACTGAATGGCGCGGGTTTGCTGAACATCCAATGCCTGCTGGTAATCCGCCAACTGGCTTTTCAGCTCATCAACTTCCTGTTCTGCTGCTTCCGCTCTGGCTTCATATTCAGCCTGAAGTTCCGCTGCTTCTTCAACAACCTCGGTTTGCTCTTCCAGACGATAAGAGAGCTCTTCCAGATCCCCCTGATAACGGTCAATTTTTTCCTGCTGACGCATGGCTGTCCGCACCAGATTCAGGTGGTCACTGGCCGCCTGATGATCAGCTTCTAAATCAGTAGAGGCGCCATTCTGTTCAGTCAGTTCTCGCGCTATCTCTACATGACGATACCGCTCAGTCGCCAGTTGCCTATGGCTACCAAATAGCTCTCCACGCAATGCCAATGCCTGATCCAGATGGGTACGGCGCTCATTGGCATGGCGCATATAGTCAGCCGAAACGTAAGCCGTCGCTTCGGTGATCAAGTGTTTGAACAGATCGCGATCAGATTGGGTTACCCGGATAGCTTCCAGTGTTATACGGTTTTCACGCAGCGCCGCTTCCATATCCTGAAATGCCTTCCGAACACCACTATTTTCCGGCAACAAGTAATCACGCAGGGAACGGGTAATGGCGCTGGAAATACCACCGTACAGGGAAGCTTCGATCAGACGATAAAATTTACTACGATCACTCGCTGAACGCAGGCGTTTTGGGATCACACCCAAATCAAACATCAGCGCATGGTAATCGGTGATGGAGTTAAATTGTTTGAACTGCACGCCTTCCATCTCATCAAGGCGATCTTTCAGTTCATTCAGTGGCAATACACGCGCCTGTCTTTCACCCACATTTTCAGTTAATAGCTGCGTAGGTTGAATAGCGGTTGGCAAGCCTTGGATCATAAAGGGTTTGATATCGACCTTACGGTCACGCCCCGCAACCTGTTGCAACCTCACCCCAACGATGACCCGCTGATGCCGCGAGTTAATGACATCCAGCGTTGAGTAACAGACTCCCGCGCGTAACTTGCCGTGCAAACCTTTATCACGCGAACCGGAAGTGGCACCCGCTTCGGTGGTGTTACGGAAATGCAACAAGGTTAAATCAGGGATCAGCGCGGTGACAAAAGCTGCCATCGTGGTGGATTTACCCGCCCCATTGCCACCTGATAAGGTGGTCACCAGTTCATCAAGATCAAATGTTCTGGCAAAAAAACCATTCCAGTTAACCAGCGTCAGTGAACGAAATTTACCGCGTTCAATCATGGTTGTTCATCTCCCGCACCTTCTGCTGAGCTATCCGGTGTTTCATCATTTTCACTGTCATCAAGCGACAAGCCGTTTTCAACCGGCATTGCCTCACCATCACGGATCATCCTCAGTTGGACTTCACGAGGATCGTCGCCACTGCGTACATCAGCACCAAAACGGAATACCGCCTCAGTGATGGTAAATTTGTTGTTGTCATTTGGCAGAAAATAGACCATGCCCAAACGGCGCAGACGGTTCAGTGCCGTGCGCACTTTTTCCTGCAATTTCTGTTTATCCAAATCGGAACCGGAGGAGCGCTGGTTGACAAACTTCATCAGTTTGCTCTCATCAGCCAGTGAGATCAGCTCTTCGTATAACTCTTGAGCAGTAAAAATCCCCTGATTCGCCAGCCGTTCCGGGCTGAGATAGAGATAACAGAGGATTTTGCCGACCATCATATCCAGCTCTGATAATACCGATCGCGGGATCAACGTGGTCGAACGGGGCCGCAGATAGAAGAAGCCTTCCGGTGCACGGATCAACTCCACATTATAGCGGGCGTAAAATTCTTCCAATTGCTCCTGAAAATCCATCAGATAAGCGTGATTATCAAGATCATCCATTCCGATATGACGACCCGCACGAAGCTGGCTGTCCAGTTCCGGGAAAAGTGAATTGGCTAACGCCTGTGCCAGTTTAACCGGCATAAATTGTTCAATATGTGTCGATGACATGTGCCTGTACCTTGGCTCCGTAATCATTAATCGCTAACCACTCCGCTGGCAACCCAGAGAAATCCGCTTCTGCAACACCCAACCGCACAGCCTGATCCACCAAAATACGCGCCACATCGAAGTGACGGGGAAGCGGATGTTGAGCAAGGTAGTCTCTTAGTACCGCCCCCAAATCCAGTGGGCGTTGCTCCTGCTGATATACCAACAGGGCTTTTTCAATCATTGCCGCCAGTTGATCGTTTATTTCACTGAATTCTTCATATTCCAGTTCTAACGGCAGTTCGCCGGTCACTTCTTCATTACGTAACGCCAGTTCTTCATCACGCATATCCAGTAAACGCTCGGCGTTGGCAACGGTGAGGGTCCACGGGTTATCAAAATAGTGTTGAACCGATTGACGTAAGCGCTGGGAGAAAATACGGTTTTTATCCATATCAATCGCGGTACGGATAAATTTGTGAACGTGGCGGTCGTAGCCAATCCATAAATCAATCGCCTGCTGACCCCAACTGATAATACGGTCCAGTTTGCTTTGCAGATCAAATACCAGTTTATCAACCAGTTCTGATCCGCCACTGCCCATATTCGCATCCTGAATGCGTAGTAAATTAGCCTGTAGTTTATCTCCCGCCGCTTCCAGTGTGTCCTGGAGTTCCCGCAACGTACCTGATGTTTCGGATAACAGTTGCTCACAGTTGGCAATCGCGGCTTGCCAATCTTGATTCAGCAACGCCGCGATATCTTCTTTAACCGAGCTTTGCTGCTCGTCCATTACGCGCTGAGACATGTCGATGCTATCGAAGATTTCCGCGACAGAATATTTCAGCGGCGCAAAAACATTACGGTGCCAATGAAATTCATCTCCCTTTTCTTCCGCCGCTTCCGCTGCCCGGTGTAACTCACTCGCCACCACCGAAAGTTGCATCGAAAGACGTAAGGTAGAAAATTCCCGCTGACGAATGTAATAGTCACTGATACTCATTCCAAGCGGGGTTAAGCGATAGATTGCGTTGCCATCGGCCAATTCACTGGTGAAACGGTTAAGAAGTTTCTGACGCACCATGTCATTGATAGCATTGTTGGCCCGCACCGCGACCGATTCCGTGGTCTGCTCAAATCCTTTGCAAACTTCACGAAAGGCATCAACCAGCTCTTCTTCGCTCATCTCGCCATCCAGACGCTCACTGTTCAACACCGCGATTGCCATCAGAAAAGCCAGTCTTTCCGCGGGCAAGGAGATGGAAAAGTCGTTTTTCCTGGCCCAAGACACCAGTTCCGGGACAGTCTGGGAATATTCACTCATAATGTGTCCTTTAAACCGTTAAAGCTGGCTTGCGTGCCATGACATGAATGTAACGCCCCAGACTAATATAAGGCTCCTGTCGGCAATAACGCTGTTCCAATTCCAGTAACGCCGGAAAATTTTCATTCTGTAATTGGCGATTTTGCAAATAGTCGTGAAAAACACGCACGCCTGTTTTGCCGGTAATCGTCATATTTAATTCATCAAGCCATTGATATACCTGCTCAGGCGCCAATGGATTCTGAGGCGATAATGAACGTTTCCTGCGACGCGACATATTGGGTGTCGCCAAATGAAAATTACCTAAAATAGCATTACGCATGACCAAACCATTGGCATTGTAAAACATTAAAGACAGAGCGCCTCCAGGATTAATGATATTCGTTAACACTTCTATTGCATATTTCTGATCGGTAATCCATTCCAGTACGGCATGAAACAATACCAGATCTACCGGCTGTTCTATATATTGGCTAATTTCTTGTACCGGGCTTCGTATAAATTGCATATTTTGGCTGACACCTTTTTCTTCGGCGGCCAGCTTTGCCCGTTGGATCATTTCTTCTGATAAATCACACAATATCACTTGATGACCCAATTCAGCTAATTGGCATGCCATATTTCCCTCTCCGCCACCCGCATCTAAAATACGCAGTGGACGTTGAGGTAATTGAGCCAGTAATTCGCTAATATCCTGCCAGACAACGGCTTGCCTGATTTTACCTTTGGTTGTGCCGTAAATATTACGAGAGAATTTGTCTGCAATATCATCGAAATTGCGATCCCGCATGAAAAACTGCCTCACTAATGGAATATACCCTTCATCTTTCAAGCTGCTGCTTTGTTGGCTGCTTTCACTCACCCCAGTCACATAGTTTATCTATGCTCCTGGGGATTCGTTCATTTGCCGCCGCGCTGCAACTCGAAATCTATTAGGTATAGATCTGATTTATCTGTTGAGATTTCATTATGCTGGCTGCTATTTTGGCACAGCATTCGTTGATATAACCACTTTTGACAACAAACTGTGAACCACATGGCTATAATTCAACCAAATTAAGGTAAATAAATGCAATTTTTATTTAAAAAGTATCTCGGTGCAATGGTGATGCCTCTGCCATTAATACTGCTAATTTCACTTGCTGCTTTATTCCTGTTGTGGTTTACCCGTTGGCAAAAAACCGGAAAAATGGTTCTAACATTCAGTTGGCTCACGCTACTTCTGCTCAGTTTGCAACCCGTTGCCGATAAGCTGCTGTTACCACTGGAATCGGTTTATGCTAAAAGCGACCCATCTGATCCCAGTCACAATCCACCGGTTGATTATATCGTCGTTCTTGGTGGTGGCTTCACTTATAACCCAAATTGGGCACCCAGTTCAAACTTACTTAACAACAGCTTGCCACGAGTGACAGAAGGTATTCGCTTATATCGCCTGAACCCCGGCTCTAAAATGATCTTTACCGGTGGTAAAGGGGCGAATGTTAAAAGTAGCGCCGAAGTCGCCGCTATCGTAGCCCAATCGCTCGGCGTGCCCGCAGAAGATACGATAGCACTGACAAAACCAATGGATACTGAGCAAGAAGCCAATGAGGTTGAGAAACTGATTGGTAACCAACCCTTTATTTTAGTGACTTCCGCCAATCATATGCAGCGAGCAATCACTTTCTTTAAACAACATGGGTTGAACCCCATTCCCGGCCCGGCTAACCAATTAGCGATCACTTCACCATTACATCCTTGGGAAAAATATCTACCCTCAGCTTACTTTCTGTCTCACTCAGAGCGGGTATGGTACGAAACTTTAGGCTCCCTCTGGCAACGCATTAAGCCGTCGAAAAGTTCAGCACCCCCACAAACATCAGAGCATGCTCAACCGGTAAATGATCCACAAACCATGCCTTGAAATAACATGGAGAAATGAAAGCGCAAATAGTAATAAAATGACGCGCTTTCGTTAACTCGATAATGGGTTCAAACAAATCATTAGATTTCAGCAAAAACTTTTCTGACCGCGGCTAAATCTTCCGGCGTATCAACCCCCACTCCCGGCGCTTTTAATGCAATCCCCACATGAATTTTTTCGCCATACCAAAGTACCCGCAATTGTTCCAGCATTTCAATTTGCTCCAACGGACTCGGCTCCCATTGCACATAACGACGGATAAAACCCGCGCGATAGGCATAAATACCAATATGACGCAGGAAATGATCGCCAATCGTTTCCCGTGATTGAATAAAACGGTCACGCTCCCAGGGAATAGTGGCCCTGGAGAAATAGAGCGCATAACCCTGTTTATCCATAACGACTTTCACAGCATTAGGGTTGAAAGCTTCCTCTGCATCGTGAATCTGCACGGCCAACGTTGCCATTCCCGCTTTGCGGCCCGCCAAATTCTCTGCAACCTGTTTAATAATCTCTTCGGGAATCAGCGGTTCATCACCCTGAACATTAACGATAATTTCATCATCGGAAAATTGATATTTGTTGATAACCTCAGCTAACCGTTCGGTACCAGAATGGTGATTTTCGTTGGTCAGACAAGCCTCTCCCCCCGCCGCCACAACGGCATCAACAACGTCATGATTATCTGTTGCCACAATGACGCGTTCAGCACCTGAACGCTTTGCCCGTTCCATAACACGGACAATCATCGGCTTGCCATGAATATCGGCTAAAGGTTTACCAGGTAAACGGATTGAAGCAAAGCGGGCTGGAATAATAACGGTGAACATGCCTTATTTTTCCTCATCCAGAGGTAATTCACGAGCTTCGTGATCCAACAGGACGGGAATACCATCACGTACAGGAAATGCCAGTCGATCCAACTTACAGATAAGTTCAAAATTCTCTTTATCGTAACTGAGCTTACCGTTACATACAGGGCAAGCAATAATTTCGAGTAAACGGTGATCCATATACATCCTCCAATTATGGAGCTTTTATTTGATGCGGCTCAGAATAACATAAGCCTGGTGTCACCGTTAACTCTTGTTATTTGATCTTTCGATCCTTTTCCCAATATCATTCACAAAAATCCAGATAGAGGAAATGTGAAGGTTCAGAACCTCTCAGTAGATGTTATGCTTTTGTCTGAGAACCGATTTAGCTCTCTCTTTAATCATTAAAGAACGACAAATAAAATAATCTAATGAGATGAAGTTTTAAAATGCAATTACATCGGTTGCAGTTAAGCTATAACCGTTGCGAGTAATTGAAAATTCTACATTTTGCCCTTCTGTAAGTGATTTGCTTTTTGTATTAGCAATCGCTTTTCTTCTGACCAATATGTCTTGTCCCCCATCCTGTGGAGAAATAAAACCATATCCTTTATTCTCATCAAACCATTTCACTCGGCCCATCTTTAATTGTAATGTCATGATAAATCCCCCATTTGTTCATCTCACAATAATTTAATTTATTGTTTTTGATGTTTTTTACTCTTGATTAAGTTTTCGAATAGAACCTCGTCTCAGTTTCAATACGCTAAAATACACTTAATTCGAGTAGTACATTTGTTTAAGTAATGAATACAAACAACAAGTATCCTGCCAACATTGCCGATGACTGAACCAAGTACATACAACGGTTGTTCATCCACAATGCATCGTTTTAATATCATTTAACAATGATAAAAAATCAAATAAATCTGGAATAATTACTGAAATTTTATGAATTGGTAAGAAGAGAACGGCTTGATAAGGAAGCGGATAGAACAGCCTCCTTACCCGCTATCAGCTCACATTGGGCTGCTTTAGTTTAACTATAAGATTCACTTAAACTTGTTTATTTGCTTCCAATAATGAATCTATTTCATTCAGCATTGCCTGCCCTTTTTCCTGTGGTAATTGGGCATCTACCGGTAAATACCACCAATTTGGCCGGGCAAATTTAAAGCACTTAACGGCATCTTTTTCCGTCATCAGTAAATTCTGGTTTGTATCAGCCAGATGGGTCAACTGCTCTTCGGTGTACATTTGATGATCGGCAAATGCAGACTCTTTTTGCAACTCAGCCCCCAACTGTTGCAGGGTTGCAAAGAACCGAGGTGGATGGCCGATTCCAGCCATAGCAACAGCCCGAGGTATCAGATTCACTGCTCGCTTTTCACCGCTCACCATATTCACGGCTAACTCGCCGGCTAATGTCATGGATAATTCGCCTGGCCGAGGAGTACCACCGTTGGTGATGATGGCATTAACCCTGTTCAATCGCCCAGATAGCTCACGCATTGGACCTGCCGGCAGCCACCAGCCATTACCAAAACGGCGAACACCATCAATAACCGCAATTTCAAAATCCCGCTGCAAAGCATAGTGCTGCAAACCATCGTCAGTCACGATAATATCCAATGACGTATCTGCCAGTAATGCTTTCACTGCTGCAACCCGTTTTGGCGCAACCGCCACAGGTGCGCCAGTACGATGGTGAATTAATACCGGCTCATCACCGGCTTGAGCCGTAGTGATATTTTCAGTCACCAACAGAGGATAACTTTCCGCTTTACCTCCATAGCCGCGGGAAACAACACCAACCCGATAACCTTTTTTCTGCAACTGTTCCACCAGCCAGATAACCACCGGCGTTTTACCATTACCGCCGGCAGTCAGATTACCCACGACCACAACAGGTACAGGCGCTTTCCAAGATTGCCTTAACCCTGTTTTATAACTCAACCACCGTAAACCACTTATCAGCCCGTAAAGGGCTGAAAAAGGTAACAACAGTAAATAAAGCCATGAACGGCCTGACCATATGCGTTCAATCATTGACCAAATTGTATCCGATGTAGTTGTGAATAGACACCATTTCGCTCCAGCAGAGAGAGATGATTACCTCGTTCAACAATATGACCATCTTCAATCACCAGAATTTCATCCGCGTTTTCAATGGTTGATAGACGATGTGCAATAACCAGCGAGGTTCTGTTTTTCTGCAATTCATCCAGTGCCGCCTGAATTGCCCGTTCAGATTCCGTGTCCAGCGCCGAGGTTGCCTCATCAAGAATCAAAACCGGAGAATCACGCAACAAAGCACGTGCGATAGCAATACGCTGACGTTGACCGCCAGAAAGCAGCACACCATTCTCACCGATCATCGTATCCAAGCCGTTATCCAGCTTCCTGATGAAGTCCATTGCATAAGCCATCTCAGCGGCTTTCTCAATCTCTTCACGGCTGTATCGGTTTTCACTGGCATAAGCAATATTATTCGCTACCGTGTCATTAAATAGATGCACATTCTGCGATACCAGAGCAACCTGTCCACGCAAGGAAGAGAGCGTATATTCCCGCAAGTCATGCCCATCCAACAAAATATTACCTTCGTTGACATCATAAAAACGGGTCAACAAATTCGCTATTGTGGATTTACCAGAACCAGAACGCCCTACCAAAGCAACAATTTTTCCCGCCGGGATATACATGGAAATATTTTGTAACGCCGGTAATTCCTTGGTTGGATAGCAGAAAGTCACATTACGGAACTCAATATCACCGTTCGCTTTTTTAAGCTCCCGCTTGCCGTCATCTTTTTCCTGTTCCAAATCCAGAATCGAAAACAGCGTTTGACAGGCGGCCATGCCTCGCTGGAATTGTGCATTAACATTCGTCAACGATTTCAATGGACGCATCAACGCAATCATTGATGAAAATACCACCGTAATTTTACCCGCTGTCAGTGTTTCCATAATATCCGGGAAACTTGCCGCATACAGAACAAAGGCCAAAGCAAACGAGGCAATAAGCTGAATGATGGGATCAGAAATTGATGAAGCAGAAACCATTTTCATGCCTTGCTGACGCATATGGTTACTGACTTTATTAAAACGCTCAGTTTCTACTTTCTGCCCACCGAAAATGAGCACTTCTTTATGCCCCTTCAACATTTGTTCAGCACTGGCTGTGACTTGTCCCATACTATTTTGCATATTCTTACTAATACTGCGAAATCGCTTCGATACCACGCGAATCACCAGTGACACGATCGGCGCAATCACAATCAGGATCAGAGATAATTGCCA
This sequence comes from Photorhabdus sp. CRCIA-P01, assembly GCF_003545805.1. Taxonomy (GTDB): domain Bacteria; phylum Pseudomonadota; class Gammaproteobacteria; order Enterobacterales; family Enterobacteriaceae; genus Photorhabdus; species Photorhabdus antumapuensis. Next base: position 83,927 of record NZ_NMQR01000010.1, read on the forward strand.
GCTATAGTAAAACATCAAAACAAATAGGCCGATAATGGATGCCCCTTCCCTGACCACGGTAATCAGTGCACTGGAAGAGGAAGAGGCCACTTGTTCAGAATCATAAGTGATACGGGAGAGCAGCGTCCCCGTGGATTGCTGATCAAAAAATGACACCGGCATCCCCATCATATGGCTGAACAGACGGCGACGCATCTGCATTACCACTTTACCGGAGACCCAAGAGATACAATAACTTGATACAAACCCGGATAGCCCTCGCATAATCATTAAAGCAATCACAATCAGTGGCATCCATTTCAGTACATCACTGCTTGCTTTGCCGAAACCTTCATCAAGTAAAGGCTTAAGCAATGAAAGCATTAACGTATCACCGGCAGCATTAAGGATCAGTGCAACCGCAGCAACTATCAGCCCAATCCTGAACGGAGAGACAATTGGCCATAGTCGGCAGAACGTCTGCCAGGTAGAAAGGTCTTTATCATTCATTATTGAGTTACCAACACAAAAAGAAATAGCGGGTTATTCTACTCATGATCACCACGAATACCAAACCACTGATGATACCAACGTGACATAATTTGTTGCCTATAGCTCATCATTTCAACATGATCGCCATAAAAATAACCGGTTATCTGCCCGGATATTGCGGTACTGCGCCATTCTGCCCCGGTTTTACGATAACGTCGCTGCACTTTAACCGAAGGAAGTCGCCACGGGCTATAACGTGCAACAGAGACCAGTGCATATTGTGGTGAGACGGTATGAATAAAAGCGGCTGTAGATGACGTGTTACTACCATGATGTGGAACCTGCAATATAGTCGATCTTAAATTCTCTTTTTCTATTCCCAATAGCTTATATTCCCCTTGCTTTTCCAGATCTCCGGTTAAAAGCAAGCTATGTTTGCCATCGTCTACCCGAATGACACAAGATTCGTCATTACCTGCGTGTAATGATCTTACCGGCGGCCATAATACACGGAAGCTCAACCCTTGCCAGAGCCACTGTTCACCGCGTATACATGGAAGATGTTGCTGATCAATTAAAGAACTTCTCACAGCAATACCTGGATATTTTTGTTGTAAGAATTCCAGCCCACCCGTATGGTCAAGATGATCATGACTGATAATAATCTGCTCTGGCGTTAATCGATGCCAACGCAAATAAGGGATTATCACCCTTTCAGCCATACTGCCGGTTTCCCAACGATTAGCGGTATCAAAAATCAGCGCCTTGCCATTTTTTTCAATGATAACCGCAAGCCCATGCCCAACATCCAGCATAGAAAACCGCCACAGATATTCTTCATTACGCCTCAGATAGCAGAGCATTATCCCTAAAGAAATACCAATCAGTAACTTATATGATTGCCACCAAGCGAATCGCCAAATGATGACAACAAACCAGCCAATAAACGTTATTAATAGGGGAAAACGGCCCGTTTCACTCCATGACTGTTGCAAAACAGGTAAAGGAATTAAAGATAAGGTTACAGAGTAATCGACTAACTGCCATAATAAAGCATGAATAAGAGAACAAAAATTACTGATTAATGCCAGCATAATCAACGGAACAGTAATAAAAGAGATGATTGGCACGGCCCAGAAGTTAGCAAATAAAGCGGCAAAATTGACACCATGAAATAATAATAGCTGGAAGGGAATAAGCATCAGCATCATACCCATTTGCATATATAACCCACGCAGCCATAGCCATTTCCAACCATAACGAAATGGTTCAATCAACGACGCCCAACGGAACCAAAACATGAGCGCCATCACGGCAAAAAAAGAGAGCCAGAAACTGTCAGAAAGCACGGTCAAGGGATCAAATAAGAGAATCATTGCGGCTGTCCACAATGCCCACTGCCAAGGGAAACAGAGAATATTTCTGTAACGTAAATATAGCCAGAGCGTTAAACCCAGTAATGCACGAATAGCCGGAATGCCCCAACCCGATAGCCAGACATAATTTATTGCCACTATCCAACCGATAATCAATGGAAATCCGTGCCCTATCCAGTGCACGGGAAAGACAAGCTGTAATAATCTTGCCATCCACCAACCAAACATACTGGCAACAGTAATATGCAACCCTGAAATAGCCATAAGGTGAGCCGTACCTGTTTGCTGTAATAATAAATTATCCTCCTTACTTAACCACTGACGCTCACCGAATGCTAATGCCATCGCAATGCCACTATGCTTTAATTCACGAATATCCGGTGCAATATGACTGACCAATCGCTGACGTAAGTTACATTTCCCGTCAATTAATTCGGCGTGAATGACTTTCCCTGTTAAAGGTCGGCGGATAGCTAATGCCCTACGCTGGCTATCATATCCACCTTGATTTAGTTGGCTATGCACTGGCCGCAATTTCATTTTCAGCAACCATTCTTGACCGGCACACCGAGATTCAGGCGAAATATCCCAATAAGCAGAAACATACAGTGGCGGAAAAATAACTTTGTTTTCATTCTCAATAATACGCAGGATAACCCTACCTTTCTCTTCATTATCTAATGATAAACTTTCAATAATAACCCGTGATAGATGTGCTTTCTCGCTGAAATAGGTTATTTGTTCGAGCAGATGATTTCCCTGCCAGCACCCAATAATCAATGCCAATAACGAAATTGCAATCATCCGGCAAAAACAAAATGGCAAGAATAAGCAGAATAGCGCCAGTAATAGCAATGTCATAATCTGCCATTGCCGTGGTAACTCAGGCAGAAAAAGCAAGGGTACAATACCGACAATAATAGCTATTGCAGCCTGATTCACGTTAATGATTGGTATAGGTTGTTTCCAATTTGTTGTTATCCTGTTTATCACAACTGAAAACCACATCCTTATTCATCCTTACCCTTTTATTTTTCCAGCAGAGTATTCCTTATTTTTTACAAAGCAGCCAGAAGCACAAGAAAAACTATCAAACACCTTCGCAGATTAATTTCAGGCTAATAATCATTTCACAAATATATGCGAACAGCTTCGCAAATACAGAAAATTCCACCTGCTAATTACCAACTAAGTGTTATATTGATAGCAAATGCAACATTGCGATACTGATATCAAATAAAATATTTGGTAAGGTTTTGTCTGCATCCTCATTACAGATATAAACACACACTCTAAACCATCATGAACTCACGATAAGTTACATTATCCACTTATTATTATAATTAAACACTAAATTCATTTTTGAAATTATTAACCAAGCCTATAGATTAATAAAACAATTAATTTAATCATATGTAAAACAATAAAAATCATTATTACCAGAGATTACCTCAATTATTGAACACTGCATTAGTGAAACTACTTAAATGAGTATCCAATTTTTGTTTTGTGATTAAGATCGCATTGATTTAACTTGAATGATACTAAATTAATATTTCCATTCTATTTTTATATGGAAAATAATCAAAAAATCATGTTAAATACAATAAGGTGGTTTTTATGAAAAACAAAATAATTGTGTCTGACTCTCTACAAGAAAATTATCTTACTAAATTATTTAATGACGAAGTGTTAGCAATCCATATAAAAAAATATGTTGATAGCGATATCGCAAACAAGCTTTCTGATTTTTTTCTCTCCCATGAAAATCTAGAATGCCATCCTCATGATTTGAAAAAAGGAGATGAAGTTGTTTTAGTTGATTATGGTGTTGATAGAATTGGTCCGTCTTACAATACAACTTTTGGTCACCCCAAAGATAGCGATAGCTATAAAAAATATTTTGAAAATGCGTTACCTGCCATCAGAAACGTCAGAAATTTCTGTGCTCCAATGTTAGCCCCTTTCGATAAATTTCGTTTAGAACTGGACGAAGTATGGTCCGCAGGGGCCAGTATTGCCAACTTTGAAGGTAAAAAGATGCATGCTGGTATTGCCAGAGTGATGAACAGACCAGAACGCTCTTTCATGGTTGAAAAACAACCTCATTTTGATGGACTTCAACAACAATCCGTCAATTTGTTGGGGCAATTCTCAGTGAATATATATATAAAAATGCCTGCAACTGGAGGAGAGCTAGAGCTGTGGGATGTTCCTGAGATTCCTATCACCAAGTTAATTGAAGATAATGCAGAAAATGATTGGCGAGGCACGCTTCCGCCATCTGTCCTTATTAAACCAGAACAAGGAGATTTGATCATAATAAATACCAGGAAACCCCATGCTATTCGTAGTTTTTCCGAAGGGTGCAGAATATCATTACAAAGCTTCATTGGATTATCACTAAATAAACATCTCATGTTATGGAATTAATTATATGGTTGATGTAATCGGTACATTAGGAACATTTTTTCTTTTAGGATTGGGAGCTGCGGCTCCCGTTGGCCCTATAAATATAGAAATTATGCGTAGACATTTGAATATCAGTTGTCTTCACGCAGTAGTTTTTGGTTTAGGTGCTTGTTTTGCCGATATAATTTATTTGTTACTTTTGGGCTTTGGTATATTACAATTATTTTCCAATACTATTTTTATGCCTATTTTGGGTTTTTTAGGGGCATTAATGGTCATTTGGTTTGGTATTACCAGCTTCATAAATAAGAAAAGTGAGGAAAATATCAATATCATCTCAAAACCCTATCATAGGCAATTTTTTGATGGTGTATTGTTAACACTATTAAATCCATATAATGTTATTTTTTGGCTGTCTGTCAGTGCACAACTCAACAATATTGCATCAGATAAATATAGTTTAGCTATTGGTGCAATAGGGACCATTATTGGCGTTATTGTTTGGGTTGCCTTTATTAATGCTATTATATTTTTCTCCAGGAAAATGCTCAGTCATCGTGTTATCAAGTTTATTAATTACACCAGCGGTGTTATTCTCATTATGCTTGGAATCTATTTCTTCTCATATTCAATAACATTATTTAATCTGAATTTTCATTAAATCAGGAAATTCCATGCCTGAGGCTCGAATAACGTTTTTAATCAAACTAGATTTCGTGGAGATCCTTAGGCATCACTTCTAGAACTTGCTGGTAAAGCCCCGGTAGAGCACTATGGATAGTTTTCCAGACAATCTCAAGATCCACCTTGAAGTAGCCATGAGCCAAAGCACTACGCATATGGTAAGCGAACGACAATGGCAATTCAGGGTGGTTAGCAACGGCGAAATTGTGATAGTGCTTCCCAATGTTGTTACTGGCCTCGCCGATGATCTCGAAGTTACGGATCACGGCGTCCTGCACCAACTGGTTGTTTAGGAACGCCAGTTCATCCATGTCTTCCGTGTAGCTGTCGATACGCTTGATGGCTTCTAGGATGTGCGCCAGATAGTCGACAAGACGCTGTTGACACAGCTCATACAGGCACAGCCTCGGCAAGAACGGTCGCCCTGAATTTCTCTGGTAGTGCCTTCGGAGTCAGCACATCCACTGGCACACCGAGCAGTTGCAACAACTCATGCCGGATCGCGCCAATGTCAAAGAGGGTGGTTTCCGGCGTCGGATCAATCAAGATGTCCAAGTCACTGTCTTCGGTGTCATCACCGTGTATAACAGACCCGAAAACACGGGCATTACGAGCACGATGAGATTCCACTACGCGACGGATAGCCTCCCGATTGGCGGCTAAGACTATTGATGGTTTCATGCCGTTAACTCCGCAACAAAATCTGGTTTTATAATATGGTGGCACCAAGAGGAAAGCAACACCAAAACCCACTTTCCATCATCAATGTCGGTGACAAAATCCGTGTTTTTTCTGATGTTCATGACGCAGGAAAATCGCATGAATTGAAGCTTTCTTATGAACGTTTCTTCTGTTGAAAAAAGAAGTACGGCTGTAGTACTAAATAAGATAGAACGGTTATGGCAATCGCTCCATGAGACAGTGACGCGAAATCATAGTTGTCAATTTATGTGGCAGTTGCTTAATTATGTTGATGCCTTGTTGAAATCGTTTTCATCACAGCAAAAACCAATTAGCAGGATTCATGGGGTAGGTTTTCTCAGTATAAAAATCAGCTCTTTTTATATGAGCCTTGATTAGATCAAAAAAGTGCTGACCAAAAGGCCAGCACTTTATTATGAATCTAAAACAGCATCGAAATACTGTTTAGAATAAGCAATAACTTGTTATACCCTTCATCTTTCAAGCTGCTGCTTTGTTGGCTGCTTTCACTCACCCCAGTCACATCGTTATCTATGCTCCTGGGGATTCGTTCATTTGCCGCCGCGCTACAACTCGAAATCTATTAGGTATATCTTCAAACTTAATCGTAGATATTCACGCGATCACGTAACTCTTTGCCAGGTTTAAAGTGGGGAACGTATTTACCTTCCAATTCCACTTTATCGCCGGTTTTAGGGTTACGGCCTACGCGCGGAGCACGGTAGTGAAGAGAAAAACTGCCGAATCCGCGCACCTCTATACGTTCACCATCTGACAATGTTATTGCCATGTGGTCGAGTATTTCTTTCACTGCATCTTCAACGGTTTTGGCCGAAATATGAGATTGCTGGCCAGCAAGTCTTTCAATTAATTCAGACTTGGTCATAAGTACCTCCCTAAACTACCGCACCTGGATAACACTTCCGTGTTATCCACCGTTATTCACTTGAATTATTCGCCTTTCGCTGCTTTGAAAGCTTCAGCCATCGCATTGTTAGCAAAGTTTGCGTCTTCTTGTTTGTTCACAGAAGCGATAGCGTCTTTTTCGTCAGCTTCGTCTTTAGCGCGAACAGACAGATTGATAACGCGGTTTTTGCGATCAACTCCAGTATATTTAGCTTCAACTGCATCACCCACGTTCAGAACCAGCGTTGCATCTTCAACACGGTCACGAGAAGCTTCTGATGCACGCAGATAACCTTCAACGCCGTCAGACAATTCTACTGTAGCGCCTTTAGCATCAACCGCGGTCACTTTACCAGTCACAATAGCCCCTTTCTTATTCACAGATAGGTAGTTATTGAATGGATCTTCCGCCAGTTGTTTAATGCCCAGAGAGATACGCTCACGCTCTGCATCTACTTGCAGAACAACAGCCGCGATTTCATCACCTTTTTTGTATTCACGAACTGCTTCTTCGCCAGCAACGTTCCAGGAGATATCAGACAGGTGAACCAGGCCATCAATGCCGCCATCCAGACCAATGAAAATACCGAAGTCAGTAATAGACTTGATCTTACCTTCAACACGGTCATTTTTGTTGTGAGTTTCAGCAAATAACTGCCAAGGGTTAGCTTTACACTGTTTCAGACCCAGGGAGATACGACGACGTTCTTCGTCGATATCCAGAACCATAACTTCCACAACGTCACCAACGTTAACCACTTTGGATGGGTGAATGTTTTTGTTGGTCCAGTCCATTTCTGAAACGTGTACCAGACCTTCAACGCCTTCTTCGATTTCCACGAAACAGCCGTAATCAGTCAGGTTAGTTACGCGACCAGTCAGTTTAGTACCTTCTGGATAACGCTTAGCGATTGCTACCCAAGGATCTTCGCCCAGTTGTTTCAGGCCCAGAGATACACGGGTACGTTCACGATCAAATTTCAGTACTTTAACTGCGATTTCGTCGCCCACATTAACGATTTCACTTGGATGTTTAACACGTTTCCAAGCCATATCAGTAATGTGCAGCAAGCCATCAACACCGCCCAAATCAACAAATGCGCCGTAGTCAGTCAGGTTCTTAACGATACCTTTAACTTCCATACCTTCTTGCAGGTTTTCCAGCAGTTGATCACGTTCCGCACTGTTTTCAGATTCGATAACAGCACGACGAGAAACCACGACATTGTTGCGTTTCTGATCCAGTTTGATGACTTTAAACTCAAGCTCTTTACCTTCCAGGTGAGTTGTATCACGAACTGGACGAACATCAACCAGAGAACCAGGCAGGAATGCGCGGATACCGTTGAGTTCAACAGTAAAGCCGCCTTTTACTTTGCCGTTGATGATGCCGGTAACTGTTTCTGCGTCTTCGTAAGCTTTTTCCAGCATCAGCCATGCTTCATGGCGTTTTGCTTTCTCACGAGACAGAACAGTTTCACCGAAACCATCTTCAACAGCGTCTAGCGCAACATCAATTTCATCACCGACCTGGATTTCCAACTCACCCTGAACATTTTTAAACTGTTCTACAGGAATAGCGGATTCTGATTTCAGACCTGCATCAACCAATACAACATCTTTATCAATAGCAACAACGATGCCGCGAACGATAGCACCCGGACGAGTTTCAATAGATAGCAGGGATTCTTCAAAGAGTTGAGCAAAAGATTCTGTCATGTTAATGATCTTCAAGATTTTAATTTAACGTCCATTTAGCTTCCCGCCGAATGGGGTTGTTTTACATGCCCTGCTACAATTCCCTGTAACAGGGTTGTTTGGTTTGCGAAAAAATTCGATACCCGAGTACCTAATTTTTAGTACATCGTCATCAATTATAAGCTAAAAACTTAAAATCGCTCAGGTAATTGAGAGAATTTTTTTCGCATAATTTAGCGCCTTGTCGATAACTTCTTCGATAGACATACTGGTTGAATCCAATATTAATGCATCTTCAGCCGGCGCTAACGGCGCAACTGCCCGGTTACGGTCACGGTAATCACGTTCCTGTATCTCGGACAAAAGACATTCAAAGTTAACACTAAAGCCTTTTTCCTGCAACTGTAGCATACGTCTGCGTGCGCGTTCTTCTGCACTGGCATCAAGAAATATTTTTACCGGAGCGTCGGAAAACACCACAGTTCCCATGTCACGGCCATCTGCAATCAAGCCCGGTGCAACCCGAAAAGCACGCTGACGCCGTAACAAGGCTTCACGAACTCGTGGGAAAGCAGCCGCCTGCGAGGCAGTATTGCCGACCGTCTCGGTACGGATCTCATTACTGACATCCTCGCCCTCAAGCATCACTCTGAGATTCCCTTTTCCAGGGACAAAGCGCACATCAAGATTAGCAGCCAGAGGAACTAACGCGTCTTCAGACTGGATATCCACCTGATGATGAATCGCTGCCAGTGCCAATACTCGATAAATAGCGCCTGAATCAAGCAATTGCCAGCCTAAAGCCTCTGCCAGTGCCTGACATAACGTTCCTTTACCTGCACCGCTTGGCCCATCAACAGTTATTACTGGGGCTATCGCCACCATTATTGTTCTCCTTTAGCATGGCAAGTTAATACGTCACCAGATGCTGAATATTTACTCAGTAAAATAATCAATATCTGCCGCACTCACAGAGTGAACGAAATAAGCGCATGCCATGTAGATAGATTTTGATCAAAGAAATACGCTTTATTAAATCATAATAATCGATAATTATGACTTTCGCTGGCTTAATCTCTCCAATTGATTGAAATAATCAGGAAAGGTCTTTGCTGTACAACCTGGATCGAGAATGGTAACCGGTATATCGGACAGCGCCACCAACGAGAAACACATCGCCATTCGATGATCATTATAGGTACCAATTTCAGCAGGTAATAATCTTGGTGGCGGTGTGATGCGAATGTAATCAACGCCTTCTTCCACTTCCGCACCGACTTTACGCAATTCAGTTGCCATCGCATGGAGCCGATCCGTCTCTTTTACCCGCCAGTTGTATATATTGCGAATGACGGTCTCCCCTACCGCAAACAACGCAGTGGTTGCAATGGTCATAGCAGCATCAGGGATCTCATTCATATCCATATCAGTGCCAGTGAGGGTACCACGTTCACATTCAACAAAGTCATCGCCCCAACGAATTTTCGCCCCCATTTTTTCCAGTACATTGGCAAATTTGGTATCTCCTTGAAGGCTATTTTTACCAATTCCGGTCACGCGCACAGTGCCACCTTTAATTGCCGCGGCCGCCAGAAAATAGGAAGCAGAAGAGGCATCACCTTCAACCAAATAGTGCTCCGGAGAAACATATTGCTGTTGGCCTTTAATATGGAAAATCTGATATTGATCGTGATTTAAGGTAATACCAAAACTTTTCATCAATGCCAGAGTGATATCAATATAAGGTTTGGAAACCAATTCTCCCTCAATATGAATCTCAGAATCATGTTCCGCCAATGGCGCTGCCATCAGCAATGCGGTCAGAAATTGGCTGGAAACCCGGCCATCTACCGTCATTTTACCGCCAACAAAACCCCCTTTGATGTGTAACGGCGGATAATTTTCCTGCTCCAGATAATCAATTTCTGCTCTCCCTTGGCGCAAAGCATCCACCAGGTGACCAATCGGACGCTCTTTCATTCGGGGTTCGCCGGTAAGAACGACGTCATTTTTGCCCAGGCATAACGCGGCGGTTAGAGGGCGCATTGCCGTGCCGGCATTACCAAGAAACAGTTCTATCGGGCCTTTATGGGTAATCAATCCACCAATACCGTCAACTTCACAACGGGTACGATCATCAGATAAACGATAACTGACGCCCAACTCAGCCAAGGCATTGAGCATATGGCGAATATCATCACTGTCCAACAAGTTAGTTAAGCAGGTAGTACCTTTGGCGAAAGCCGCCAATAATAGTGCACGGTTGGAAACACTTTTTGACCCTGGCAGGTTAATAGTTCCACTAATGGAGGAAATAGGTTGTAGCATCAAGGATTGCATAAATAACGGGCTCTCCGATTCTCGATTACGTTGTTTTAATTATTGAGTCATTTTTACGTTTGAGGAAATATTTTTTACCTTGAATAGGCCGGGAACCATTGTTCCCGGTAATAGTTGGCAAATTAGCCGTTACGGCGCTCAAAATCAGCCATAAAATCAACTAAAGCCTGAACCCCTTCTATCGACATCGCATTATAAATAGAAGCACGCATACCGCCGGAAACCCGATGCCCTTTCAGTGCCTGCAACCCTTGTGCGTCAGCCTCTGCCAGAAACTTGCCGTCCAGTGAGGCATCCGCCATCTGGAACGGTACATTCATCAGAGAACGATTTTCAGGGACGACTTGGTTACGGTAGAAGCCACTGTTATCAATGGCATTATAAAGTAACTCCGCCTTAGCTCGGTTACGTTTTGCCATCTCTTGTACCCCGCCTTGTTCTTTCAGCCATTTGAAGACCAAACCAGAGAGATACCAGGCAAACGTCGGCGGGGTGTTAAACATGGAGTCATGCTCTGCCAGAACAGCATAGTCAAGAATAGACGGGGTTTCTTCACGGGCTTTGCCTAATAAATCTTCACGCACAATAACCAATGTGATACCAGCAGGACCAATATTTTTCTGCGCTCCCGCATAAATCATACCGTAACGACTCACATCCAATGGCCCGGAAAGAATAGAAGAAGAGTAGTCGGCAATAATAACTTTATTATCGTTAAAATCTGGCTGTTCATGAATGGCGATACCATCAATAGTTTCATTCGGGCAATAATGAACATAAGCCGCATCATCGCTCAATGACCATTCACGCATTGGTTTAACGCCTTTCAAGCCATTAATTTCGGTTTTGATATTAATCACATTCGGCGTGCAGTATTTTTTTGCTTCTTTAACTGCACATGCAGCCCAATAACCGCCATCAATATAATCGGCTTTAACATTGTCACCCAATAGGTTCATTGGAATAGCGGCAAATTGACCGCGGGCGCCACCATGACAGAACAATACCTTATAGTTTTCAGGCACTGATAATAAATCCCGCAGATCATGTTCAGCTTCCTTTGCCACTGCGATAAATTCCTTACTTCGGTGACTAATCTCCATAATTGAAGTCCCAATACCATGCCAGTTACAGAGCTCCTGTTCAGCTCTACGCAATACTTCAACCGGTAACATAGCGGGACCAGAACTGAAATTATATACCTGATTCATTTACCTCACCTTATTCTGACGAAATAACAATGATTGATAACAATAAATAATCTGATATATCGGTTGTACCATTCCCATTTCATTGCTGCAATGGTTATTCAAACGTTGAACAAAACTACCGCAAAAATAGCCAATAAACTTGTTCATTCAGCGCTATTACAGGTGAACAGCTTATTTTTTCCCTTTTTTATCCACAGCTATGAGAGGAAGGAATAATGTGAATGGCGAATCGGGTAAAGCAATAAAACTATGATATCGGTAAAACCGCACTGCATTATCATCTTTTGCGTCAACAAGCACTCATTCTGACCGTAATTCATTCTGATCGTAACGAAGAGCGGTGCCGTGCAAATGCACGTTCAAGCGCCGGAGTCGATTCTGGTGGATTCAGCAATGCCTGCGCAAAACATTCCTGATCGGCCAGAGACAAACCGAGTACTTCTGACTGCTCAATTGCGCGCTGCGCGGCATCCTGTGCAGCAGACACAACAAAATCAGTCATAGTACGCCCTTGAATTTCAGCGGCCCGTTTAATCAGGGCATGTAGATCAGGACTCATACGCGCCTCAAAACGCGCGGTGGAAGTAGCGAAATGACAATATAAGGAAACAATAATAATTCCTTATATGCTCACCATCTAAACCCGCTCACTTTTTAATTCTATAGACCACTGCACTGGTTTGAAATGTAACACATCTTATTAATAATAAAAAATAAATAAGAGCCGTTTTATTGACTTAAATTAAATTGTTGTGTGAATGAACTATAGATACCTCATCCACATTATGAGTAAACGCTTGCGCCAACTCCGCATCGGGCTCAGCCCACCTGTTCTTATATTACACAAAAGGTATTTTCGGAAGAAAAAGAGGAAATATTAGGGCGCATTTTGCACCCTAATTGTTATCTCTGAATCACAAATTAATATTTCACAAACATCTCGTGAATTTTCACCGGATCACGTGTTTCAGTCAGTGCTAATTGTAAAAGCACTCTGGCCTTTTGCGGATTCAAGCGTTCAGAAGCGACAAAACCATATTTACTATCATCCACTTCCGCATTCTGAGTAACATATCCTACCGGTACACGGCTTGATCTGACGACCACAACCCCATCTTTAGCCGCCAGGGACAAGGTATCGAAAATCGCCTTGTACATATTACCGTTACCTACACCAGCACTAACAATGCCTTGGTAACCCGCACTCAGAAACGCTTTTGCTGGCAAATCAGACGCGTTGGCATAGTTATAGACAATGCCTACTTTTGGCAATTTATCCAGTTTACTGACATCAAAAATCGCCTTATTGGCTCTCGGTTTAGCGTCAGCGTAATAATTGACTTTGCCATTATGAACAAAGCCTTCAGCTCCAGCATTAATTGGCTGGAACGCCTGAACTTCAGTGGTGCTCATTTTCACCACAGTGCGCCCACTGATCACCGCATCATTCATTGCCATTAACACACCACGTTTGGCAGATGCTGTATCACCCGCAATAACTACAGCGTTATATAGATTTAACGGGCCATCGGCGCCAAGCGCTGTAGATGGACGCATCGCTCCAACCATGACAATGGGTTTCTGGCAGTGGGTAGTCAGATCAAGGAAGTAAGCGGTTTCTTCCATTGTGTCGGTGCCGTGGGTAATAACAAAACCATCGGTCTTATCACACTCAGCGTTGATTTTTTTCGCTAATGTCAACCATACCTGATCATTCATATCTTGCGAGCCAATACTCACCACCTGCTCACCTTTTAGGTTGGCGATATTTTTGATATCAGGAACAGCATTGACTAATTCATCAATAGCAACTCTTCCAGCAACATAGCTGGACTGGGTTGCGGACTTACCGCCACCCGCAATCGTTCCTCCGGTCGCCAAAAGTGTAATATTTGGTAAAGCAAAAGCAGAACCACTAATTAATGCCAATAAACTGGCTAAAGCTGTGTGTTTCACCTTTTTCATGCTTCTTCCTTAATAAAAAATATCCTGTTAGATTATGGATGATGATAACAATAAATCTGTGATACATACCAGACTTTAGCTACTGAAAAAAAACTCGTATGATGAGCGCCCCATAACGAGCACTCATAAGTGAATACCATGACGCAAACCTTTATTCCCGGCAAAGACGCCGCACTGGAAGACTCAATCAACCGTTTTCAGCAAAAACTGCAACATCTTGGTTTTAATATTGAAGAAGCTTCATGGCTGAATCCGGTTCCCAATGTCTGGTCAGTTCATATCCGTGACCGCGATTGTCCTCTCTGTTTTACCAATGGCAAAGGTGCCAGCAAGAAAGCCGCTTTAGCTTCTGCTTTAGGGGAGTATTTTGAACGCCTGTCAACTAACTATTTTTTTGCTGATTTCTATTTAGGCGAAGCTATCGCTAACGGTGATTTTGTCCATTATCCCAATGAAAAATGGTTTGCTTTACCAGACGATGATTCTCTGCCAGCAGGCATTCTGGATGACCGGTTACACCAATTTTATAATCCTGACAATGAGTTATGCGCCAGTCAGTTAGTCGATCTGCAATCAGGTAATGCAGAGCGTGGTATCTGCTCACTGCCATTCACCCGTCAATCTGATAACCATACCGTCTATATTCCGATGAATATTATTGGCAATCTCTATGTTTCCAATGGTATGTCAGCTGGCAACACGATGAATGAAGCCAGAGTTCAGGGGCTATCTGAAGTTTTTGAACGCTATGTGAAAAATCGTATTATCGCCGAAGGCATCAGCCTGCCAGAAATTCCCCAGGAAGTGATGAATCGTTATCCTGGTGTTGTTACCGCTGTCAGTAAATTGCAGGATGAAGGCTTCCCGCTCTATTGTTATGACGCTTCCCTCGGTGGGCAGTTCCCGGTTATTTGTGTGGTGTTGTTTAATCCTAATAATGGGACTTGTTTCGCCTCTTTTGGTGCGCATCCTGAATTTGGTGTAGCACTGGAACGTACTGTGACCGAATTATTACAAGGACGCAGTTTGAAAGATCTGGATGTGTTCAATGCGCCGACTTTCGATAATGAAGAAGTGGCAGAACATACCAATCTGGAAACTCACTTTATTGATTCGAGCGGTTTAATCAGTTGGGATTTGTTTAAACAAGATGCTGATTATGCGTTCTCTGACTGGAATTTCAGCGGCACCACCGAAGAAGAGTTTACGACTTTGATGGCTATCTTCAAACAATTGGATACTGAAGTTTATATTGCGGACTACGAGCACCTTGGTGTTTATGCCTGCCGTATTTTAGTTCCGGGAATATCTGATATTTATCCTGTGGAAGATTTACATCTTGCTAATAACACGATGGGAATCCATTTGCGGGAAACTTTATTAGCGTTACCGGACAGCCAATGGCAAGCCGAAGAATATCTGGCCCTGATTGAGCAATTAGATGAAGAAGGTTTGGATGATTTTACCCGTGTCCGTGAGTTGCTTGGTATTGCGGTGGGTAAAGATAATGGCTGGAGCAATTTACGGATTGGTGAACTGAAATCCATGTTGGCACTGGCTGGCGGTGATTTGGAACAGGCTTTAATTTGGGTAGAATGGACCCAAGATTTTAACGCCTCAATCTTTACGGCCGAACGCACTAATTATTATCGCTGTTTGCAAACCCTGCTTTTACTTGCTCTGGAAGCGGATAAAGCGCCTGCACAATATTATCAAGCATTCGTAAAAATGTACGGGCAAGATGCGGTTGAAGCAGCATCAGCGGTTATTTCTGGTGAACACTGTTTTTATGGTCTGTGGTCAGTTGATGCAGATTTAAAATCACTGCCCGCTCATCAGACTTTATTGACTGCTTATGAGAAGCTGCAAAAAGCAAAATGCGATTTCTGGAACGCAAAATAAAATTGTAGAAAAGACAATTCATAATTAAAAGTAAAATTCAGGTTAAATTAAATTTATTTTTAACAACAAATAAACAACAATTTGACCTGTAATTTTACTTATTAGGTTTTCCCTCATCGGTTAAATAAAAAAATATCATAAATTTTAAAATTTTTTTATTTAATTGAAATCAATAAGTTAAATTGAATTTAAACCATTTTTACTCCCCAGAACAGAGCCTACTCTCAGGGAATTATGATCTATATCAAATTCCCTCTCTCAAGCCTTTGTTAGTATCGTTACGTACCGTAACTTATTCATCATAAAGAGAATGTTGGTATGAAAGCTGACACCCCCTTTAACCTATTACCACCTGCGGTAATGACACAAGTCGCCAATGACATTGGTGTTTATAAAACCACTAAACCTGTTGCCATTACCTATCTGTCAGCAATAATTGCCGGGATTTTTATTTCTATTGCATTTGTCTTTTATATTACCGCAACGACAGGGACCGCATCTGTCCCTTATGGGCTAGCTAAATTAGTTGGCGGCATCTGTTTTTCCCTTGGATTAATGTTAGTCGTCGTTTGCGGAGCAGATTTATTTACTTCCACTGTGTTGACGATTATTTCCAAAGCCACCGGGCGTATAACCTGGCATCAAATGATGGTAAACTGGGTTAACGTTTATTTAGGTAATTTGATTGGCGCGCTATTTTTCGTCGCCATTATCTGGTTTGCCGGTCAATACCGTGTTGCCGACGGATTGTGGGGCTTAAATGTCTTGCAAACAGCAAACCATAAAATGCACCACTCTTTTATTGAAGCGTTATTTTTAGGCATTCTCGCCAATTTAATGGTTTGCCTCGCTGTTTGGATGAGTTATGCCGGACGGTGTTTAATGGATAAAATATTTGTCATGATTTTACCTGTGGCCATGTTTGTCGCCAGCGGCTTTGAACACAGTATTGCGAATATGTTTTTAATCCCGCTTGGCATTGCTATTAAGCATTTCGCACCCACTGAATTTTGGATTAACGTGGGGGCAACACCAGAACAATTTTCTCAACTCACCATTTCACACTTTATTACTAACAATTTAATTCCAGTCACTATTGGTAACATTATCGGTGGCGCCATTTTGGTGGGTTTAACTTACTGGTCAATTTATCTGCGTAGTGAGCAAAAACATTAATTAGCTCTCTCGCCTGATTTCTTAAAAGTTCGATTATTACAAAGGCAGAAGTATCATGACTGAATTAAATAAAAAGTTCTCTG
Source organism: Photorhabdus sp. CRCIA-P01 (assembly GCF_003545805.1). Classification (GTDB taxonomy): domain Bacteria; phylum Pseudomonadota; class Gammaproteobacteria; order Enterobacterales; family Enterobacteriaceae; genus Photorhabdus; species Photorhabdus antumapuensis. The sequence goes on from NZ_NMQR01000010.1 coordinate 100,853, forward strand.
TAGCATGGCAAGATTTTAATCCTGGGGATTGGCAAAATGAAGTCAACGTTCGTGATTTCATCCAAAAAAATTATACGCCATATGAGGGTGATGAATCTTTCCTGTCAGGTTCGACAAAAGCGACCGATATCTTATGGGAAAAAGTCATGGAAGGTATCAAAATCGAAAACCGCACTCATGCACCAGTTGATTTTGATACTGATGTTGCTGCTACTATTACCTCCCACGACGCAGGTTATATCGAAAAAGATCTGGAAACCATTGTTGGCCTGCAAACAGAAGCCCCATTAAAACGTGCCCTAATCCCATTCGGCGGCATTAAAATGGTAGAAGGATCATGTAAAGTTTATGGCCGTGAACTCGATCCTAAATTGAAACAAATTTTCACTGAATACCGCAAAACGCATAATCAAGGAGTTTTCGATGTTTACACACCAGATATTCTGAAATGCCGAAAATCGGGTGTTCTGACAGGTCTGCCTGATGCCTATGGCCGTGGTCGCATTATTGGTGACTACCGTCGCGTTGCAGTATACGGCATCGATTTCTTACGTGATGATAAATTAGCCCAGTTCAATTCATTGCAGGAAAAACTGGAAAACGGTGAAGATCTGGCAATGACGATTCAATTGCGTGAAGAGATCGCTGAACAGCACCATGCTTTGGGCCAAATTAAAGAGATGGCGGCTAAATACGGCTATGATATTTCTGGCCCCGCCACTGACGCTAAGGAAGCGATACAGTGGACTTATTTCGCTTATCTGGCGGCGGTTAAGTCTCAAAATGGCGCCGCGATGTCCTTCGGTCGCGTTTCCAGTTTCCTGGATATCTACATCGAACGTGACCTGAAAGCAGGTAAGCTGACCGAAGTTGAAGCTCAGGAATTGATTGACCATCTGGTGATGAAACTACGTATGGTTCGTTTCCTGCGGACACCGGAATATGACGAACTGTTCTCCGGTGACCCCATCTGGGCAACGGAATCGCTGGCAGGCATGGGGTTAGACGCACGCACGCTGGTGACTAAAAACAGTTTCCGTTTCCTGAACACCCTATACACAATGGGCCCATCACCAGAACCTAACATGACCATCCTGTGGTCTGAAAACCTGCCGACAAATTTCAAAAAATTCGCGGCAAAAGTTTCCATCGATACCTCATCTTTACAGTATGAAAACGATGATCTGATGCGTCCTGACTTCAACAACGATGATTACGCTATTGCTTGTTGCGTCAGCCCGATGATTGTGGGTAAACAGATGCAATTCTTCGGTGCCCGCGCAAATCTGGCTAAAACGATGCTGTACGCCATTAACGGCGGTGTGGATGAAAAGCTGAAAATGCAGGTTGGTCCGAAAGAAGAGCCAATAAAAGATGAAGTGCTGGATTACGACAAGGTTATGGCCCGCATGGATCACTTTATGGATTGGCTGGCAAAACAGTATGTTACCGCACTAAACATCATTCACTATATGCATGATAAGTATAGCTATGAAGCTGCACTGATGGCACTGCACGACCGTGATGTTTACCGTACCATGGCCTGTGGCATTGCCGGTCTGTCTGTCGCTGCTGACTCGTTGTCTGCCATCAAATATGCCAAAGTGACACCGATCCGTGATGAAGATGGTTTAGCGGTTGATTTCAAGATTGAAGGTGAATATCCACAATTCGGTAACAACGACTCACGTGTTGATGATATCGCCTGTGATCTGGTTGAACGTTTCATGAAAAAAATCCAGAAACTGAATACTTATCGCAACGCGGTACCGACACAATCCGTTCTGACCATCACTTCTAACGTAGTATATGGTAAAAAAACCGGTAACACCCCTGACGGACGTCGTGCTGGTGCACCATTTGGACCCGGAGCCAATCCAATGCATGGTCGCGATCAAAAAGGTGCCGTCGCCTCTTTGACCTCCGTGGCTAAATTGCCCTTCGCTTATGCAAAAGATGGCATCTCTTATACCTTCTCTATCGTACCGAATGCGTTAGGCAAAGATGATGTAACACGTAAAACTAACCTGGCCGGTTTGCTGGATGGTTATTTCCACCATGAAGCAAACATTGAAGGCGGTCAGCACCTAAACGTTAATGTGATGAATCGTGACATGCTGCTGGAAGCAATGGAAGATCCTGAGAAATACCCCCAACTCACTATCCGGGTATCAGGTTATGCCGTGCGTTTCAACTCACTGACTAAAGAGCAACAACAGGATGTGATTACCCGTACTTTCACCCAATCTATGTAATAATTTGTTAGCAAAGGCCCTGAATCTTGGGGCCTCTATTTGTTTACCCGCCAGTTTTGGAGCAAACCTGTTATGTCGGTACTTGGTCGTATCCACTCTTTCGAATCCTGTGGCACCGTTGATGGCCCCGGTATCCGATTTATTGTTTTCTTTCAGGGTTGCCTGATGCGCTGTCTCTATTGCCATAACCGCGACACGTGGGATACCCACGGCGGTAAAGACGTGACTGTTGAAGAGTTGATAAAAGAAACGACCACCTATCGTCATTTTATGAACGCCTCAGGTGGAGGGGTTACCGCATCGGGTGGCGAAGCCGTTCTTCAAGCTGAATTTGTACGTGACTGGTTCCGAGCCTGTCATGCCGAAGGTATTCATACTTGTCTTGATACCAATGGATTTGTCCGTCGCTATGGCCCGGTTATTGATGAATTGATGGATGCCACAGATCTCGTTATGCTCGATTTGAAGCAACTTAACGATGAAATCCATCAGAAATTAGTGGGCGTCTCCAATCACCGCACTTTGGAATTTGCCCGCTATCTGGCTAAACGTAACCAAAAAACCTGGATTCGTCACGTTGTGGTTCCAGGCTGGTCGGATGACGATGAATCCGTTCATAGGCTAGGTGAATTTACCAAAGATATGAAAAATATTGAAAAAATCGAGCTTCTGCCTTATCACGAACTGGGTAAACATAAATGGACGACTATGGGGGAAGAATATCAATTGGAAGGTGTGAAACCGCCTGCGAAAGAGACAATGGAGAGAGTGAAAAGTATTCTGGCAAGCTACGGCCATAAGGTTAACTATTAATTAAATTATTTAACTTCCATCTCTGAAATGACGTTTGAAAACAAGAGGAAAAAGCCATCGTGACTGCTCCCTACCGTCAAAGGCGAGGCTTCCCACTTCAAAGACCGCCGCTTGCGCATGACAAGTCTTACGCTGGCCTCCACGGGCAGAGGTGACGAGATCCGCCGCCTGTAATTCAAATATGCCCTGCTGTTTGATATTCTGCGCGGCGTTAATATCCCTGTCATACTTCGCCAGGCAAACGTAAAAGTCCCCTGTGTAGCCATCACCTTGAATAAGAACAAAAATGCCGATCTTGAATATCGGCGTTTTGCTGTGAAAAAGAAGATTAATTTAATGCTTTAACGCTTCGATTTTATCCCGACTCAGTCCGGTACTGGTGACAATAATGTCCAAACTCACGCCATGCCGTAATAAGGCACGAGCCGTTTCCACTTTACCTTCCTCTCGGCCTAGTTCAATACCTTCCTCGCGCCCTTTTTGTTCAAGCTCTTCTGCAATAGTCATCAACATCGTTTCATGCTCCGGAGATTGTTCAATCAGTTGATAGACAAATTGGGAGAGATCCAGCGTATGTCCATTCAGTAAAATATAGCTTAACACAACATTGCGCTGCTCAGCTGTATTATACCCTGCATTCAAGAGTTCCACCAATTGGGGGACCCATATTATTAATAGAAAAAGCTTTAAAATCATTCTTGTGATTCATATACCTTCCTTAAATTAGATAATACCATTTCATAATCAATATATTTGAATCATTGTGAAAATTATCCCTCGGCAACTCACGCCAATCAAATTATAACTCAGAAAAATAATAATTCGTCGCTATTATTTCTTATAAGGTTAACTGTTTTTGTATAATCATCAGTAATAAGTAATTCAACATTTTGGAATCTAAAATACATTCAAAAACATATATTTAATATCTGGAAACTACTTTTCTCTTATTCCTTCTATCTTTTCATGCAACTTTCTCCGCTTAATGTTCCACACTGAATCTTTAGGCATTTGAACTCTAACATCTAATCTACAGTGTTTAGGAATATCGCATAGCTCACCGTCTTCATAAAATACATGCCCATTATTCTCATAAATGCACTTGAGTCTCCAATTCTGAAAACGGGTTGGTAAGTAAGAGAGCTGTCCGTGAAAGCGCTCAATGATGATAAGCTGAGAAGAGAGAGAATGATTTATGGCTTTCAGGGTTTCTGATAAATCGCCGGTTCTTGATTCTGTTGATACTGGCATTGTGAAAACTCCATAAAAAAACCCGCGCGGGGCGCTAGGGGATCCCCACAAATCAGCGCTAATAAATCAAAACCATATTTTGGTAGATTTTGGCGAGGTATTTGAGTGTTTGATTAAAGACTATTTCAAATAATATTAGCGGGGAATGGCGTAATACATTCTCCGCTAATGTCAGATGAGAAATAACTCTTCTTGATTTGATACTATTTGCCTGATAATTAAGGTGTATTCCTTTGTTTCCAGCATGAAACCCGATCAACCAAAGTACTATCGAGCTAAGCGTAGCAAGAAGGCTCAATACGGATAATCGACCAGCTCCTTGGCTGTAGCCCAAATCCAAATCGTTCGCTCTTTTCATCTCTAAAATTTTGCTCTATTTGCACTCTTCGGCTGTATAATTTCATGATCTGCCGAGGTTTAAAATCATCCATGCTGGTAAAAATCAGCCAAGGCTCTATGGCTGCCGAACGCCCATCTTTAACTTGTGATTTTCTCACCATTCGATAACGTGATTTTTTGAATTTTCTCCCTTTATTCGGTCTTTTATGAAGATAAAAATAGCCATCACAACGTGCATATTCTGCTTTTGATAATGTACCGAATCCCAGAAATTGCGGTGTTGCGGTTGCTTTTAAAGCTTGTCGTTTAAACCAAAGCTCACCGTATTTATCAAGCCTTAGTTGAGTATTGCCTCGAATACGCCCGACAAAATCCCAACCGAGTGTTTTTATATGGTTAAACCCGGCATTTTGGACACCGGCATCAGTAATGATAATAACTCTGGCTTTAGGGTTAACAGCTTGAGCGAGTGTGTCAAGAAACGCATTTTGTATTTTTGCATTTTGCGGCTTACATGAAGGAACTATTTGACTTAACAAAGGAATTGAGCGTCCATCGCAAATTAAACTTGCACGGAGTACATGATGTTCTTGTGAGGGATACCCACTCCAATCAACAGCGATAACACACAATGATAGTGGCTCAGTCAGCATGGCAATAACATGACGAAAAAAATCCGGGATATCCCTATGGATAGCTTCATTACCAAGTAGTCTGTCAACGCGTTTAATTTTATGTTTGACGTGGGCATGTCCTGGTAAAAAACGGCCAATACTGGTTAACGTAAGAGAAGCGCCATTAATCAAAGCCATAGTGGCATCGATTAAAGCATTCTGACGATATTTATGAAACGGCGCTAAGGCATCTTTGAAGAAGTTGTGACATACTTTACGTGCAGGCATAGCAGTGACCTTATTGACTTGGTGGAACAATCAGTAGATCACACAACGCTATGCCTGTCTATTTTCTGGGGATTCCTCAGCAAGCGGCTGTGTTGAAAAGCAGATCTTCTGCTACGCTGACATAGACCATGCCTAACCCCATGTAGGTAATGGGTCAGGAGTGGACTGATGTTCAATCAGACAATAGATATAGCCTTGTCCTCGAACTGTTTTAACCGAGTACAGCACATCACTGTGCAGTTGACGTAAATGCCGGTCCACAAAACTGCCGGGTTCCAGTTTCAATGTGGCTAAATCACACAACGACTGGATCTCTTCGGGCAGATAAAGGGATAAAAACTCCCTGGCCGTTTCGGGCTGCGTTAAAAAATGTTTGAATAATGCGTCATGGTGAGGCCGTTTTTCTTTCTTTGCCACAATTCGTTTCTCTATCTTATCAGTTAGTCATCGCCACTCATTGTCAACGCTATAATATCTCTAGAAAACCCGCAACCAAGTTACAAAAAACATCTTCCCAGATTTTCTCAGGAAAATCTTTACCGAATGCATTAATATAAGAGCCTAAAGAATCAAATACCAGAAAAGAAAAAACGAGGAAACATTATATTTACAACAACTACTCAATAAAAGCCATTCATTTAAATGAGTTTTTAATTTGCATTTACATAATAATAACAACCTTATAAAAATATCAGGTAGATTCACATAATAAACGCAGTACGCTATACTAATTAGAATTAATGCCGACCAAAAGCCGGCATTGTTTTATTAATTAGTTATCGGATAGATAAAAACTTAAAAATTTACTTATTTGGCATTTAGTGCTTCGTTTAATTTGCCTTCATCAAGCTGACGACAACGTTTCGCGACCACAATCGTTGCAACACCATTACCAATTAGATTCGTTAAAGCTCTGGCTTCTGACATGAAACGATCTATTCCCAGGATTAATGCCAGACCTGCTAGTGGTAAATGCCCAACAGCGGAAATTGTCGCAGCTAATACAATAAACCCACTACCTGTTACACCAGCCGCACCTTTAGAGGATAAAAGCAATACAACCAATAGCGTTATTTGATGCACAATATCCATATGAGTATTCGTCGCCTGAGCAATAAATACCGCAGCCATTGTCAGGTAAATGGAGGTACCATCCAGATTAAATGAATATCCTGTCGGTATCACCAAACCAACAACAGATTTCTGGCATCCCGCTTTCTCCATTTTATCTAACATACGCGGCAATGCAGATTCAGAAGATGATGTTCCCAATACAATTAATAATTCTTCTTTAATGTAATTAATAAACCGGAATATACTAAACCCTGTGGCTTTTGCGATTGTTCCTAAAACAAAGATAACAAAAAGAATACAGGTGATATAAAAGCAAACTATTAATTGTCCTAATTGTACTAACGTACCAATACCATATTTACCGATGGTAAATGCCATCGCACCAAAAGCCCCCAAAGGAGCTAATCTCATTATCATATTGATAATGCCAAAAATAACATGAGAAAAACCATCAATAATATTAAAGATTGGTTTCCCTTTCTCGCCTAAACGATGAAGTGCAAAACCAAATAACACAGCAAATAATAAAACCTGCAAAATATTACCACTGGCAAACGCCCCGATGACACTGGCCGGAATAACATCAAGTAAAAATGCTATTATCCCTTGTTCAGAAGCCTTCTCCGCATATAGGGATACCGCTTTAACATCTAACGTAGAGGGATCAATATTCATTCCTGCGCCAGGCTGCATAACATTGACAACAATTAGCCCAATAATCAAAGCAATTGTGCTAACTATTTCAAAATACACCAGTGCAATAGCGCCTGTTTTACCAACAGCTTTCATACTTTCCATACCTGCAATGCCGGTTACAACAGTACAGAAAATAACAGGAGCAATAACCATTTTGATTAATTTAACAAATCCATCACCCAATGGCTTCATTTCCGCACCAAGCTGTGGGTAGAAATGCCCCAAAAGTATACCGATAGTTATTGCGAGCAAAACTTGAAAATAAAGACTCTTTAGTAAATTTTTCTTCACTTCTTAATTCCCTAATCCATAGTATAAAATCAAATTCTATTTATTCTTATTAGAACGATGTAGTTGTTGTTAAATGTACCTTATATCTTGATGTACATAAAATATAAAGTAAATTTTCACCATTTTTTCACAAAAAATTAAAGTTAACACACAATTTTTTAAGATATAGATCACATAAATACACAATAAATAACCTCGCTAAGATGACTGAACTAATAATCATCTCATAAGTTATTTAAAACTTTCCATTTAAAAATATTATTTACTCGAAGAACGTTTATTTTTCAATCCATTAAGTATTACCATGAAAAAATTAACAAATTTTTGATACATGAACATTTTGAGAACGATGTAATTATAAGATATTATTAACTATAATTGTACAGCCTGGTTGCTTTTTTATAATTTAAACAACAATATACACGGCATGATATCAATACCTGAAAGAAAACACTTTTCATCATGAAATTAGACAACCCGTTAAATTACCATATGCAGATACCGGAAAATCCACTCTCTTCTACCCCTGTGGTATTAATCCACGGGTTATTCGGTGATCTCAATAATCTTGGGGTTTTGGCCCGTGATTTGCAGCAATACTATCCCGTCATTCAAGTCGATGTACGCAATCACGGTTTATCTCCACGGGCAAATAACATGGATTACCACGATATGGCACAAGATGTTATTTCCCTGCTGGATCATCTGCAAACTCAGTCCGCCATTATTATTGGTCATTCCATGGGCGGTAAGATCGCTATGGCAATGACCGCACTAGCACCAGAGCGGATAGAAAAAATTGTTCTTATTGACATAGCCCCCGTTGCCTATCAGGTTCGCCGTCATGATCAAATTTTTACCGCACTGAACAAAGTGACAGAAGCTGGAGTTCAATCCCGTCAAGACGCCGCTAAGATTATGCGAGAAAATATTCAGGAAGAAGGTGTCATTCAGTTTTTACTGAAATCATTCCATCAGGGGGAATGGAAATTCAATTTACCGGTATTAATTAACCAGTATGAAAAGATCATCGGCTGGCAAGAAATCCCTACATGGCCTCGCCCTGCCCTGTTTATTCGTGGTGGCCTTTCCTCTTATATCCAGGAAGAGTACCGGAATGATATCGCCAGACAATTTCCACAAGCCAAAGCTTGGGTTATCGCCGGTTGCGATCACTGGGTTCACGCAGAAAAACCAGACGCAGTTTTAAAAGCAATTCATCGTTTTCTTAATACCGATACAGAATTAATGTAGGAAACCGGTTAATTAGCGATAAAAGTGGCTCATTTATCTTGAGCCACTTGATTATCATGCACTTAATTAGGCAAATTTCCCCTTGCTAATCGGGGCATCTGCCCACGCTGTTGCGATAGCCACTTTCACTTGGCTCTCCAGCCCCTCAATAAAGCCATTATCACCGACTGTCGGAGCAAAACTACTCATTGCCTGGATCAAAGAATCCACCACATTATCTGACAATGCAGTAAATTCGCGCTCCCCTAACGCGTTCTTATCACCTATTTGAGTCACCAATTTGGCACGATTGCCATTAAAATAATCATTAAAGGTAACCGAACCTACTGATTCAAATAGCCCCTGAGCAGTGTTGTCCCAAGTCTGACGCTTCACTGACAGCACCAGATCATACCCGCTGCGCTGCAACCACAGGTTTCGCCAGTCAACACCATTAAGCAATATCATGTCTTCCGCGCTGATATCATTGACCGACGTATCAATCACCTCTCCGCTAACGATAAAACTGTCTACACCAGAACCACCCTGGAAGCGATTCTGGTACCCACCTAGCACCAGTAGATCCTGACCTTCACCGCCATCAAACTCACTGAACTTCGAAATCGCCGCGGCTATCAAGTGATCATCACCTTCTCCACCGTTGATTACCGCATGGTAGCCCATCAGTTTTATCGCATCATTGCCGGAATAGCCGTCGATCCGGTTGTTATTGCCAAATACTCTGGCAAAGTCATTGCCTTCACCTAACTCAATTTGGTTATTATTGCCGATGGTGACAACATAATCCTGACCTTCCCCGCTATCCACCCGGTTATAGTTGCCAGAGGTAACAACATAATCTTGACCGCTACCGGCATCAATAAAACCGCCTTCACCAAAGACAAACATCTGGTCGTTACCTTCACCCATAAAGGCATGGTTAATCCGTCCGGCCACCACTGCGGTATCATCCCCGTTACCGCCAAACATCCAGTTTTCACGTCCCATCAGGACACCCAGATCATTTCCTTCACCGCCGGTAAAGAGGTTGGAAGTACCAATTGAATAATAAACATCATCACCGCGACCACCCCAGAAGTTGTTATTATCGCCCAGATAAGCACCGAGATCTTTACCGTCACCACCCCAGTTGAAGTTATAGTTCCCCAACGATATATGGATATCACCATCATCATGCAAATGGCCGCTGTTACGCAGGAAATCAAAGGTCTTTTCCTCCATATTAAGCAAATCAGTCGTCAAGTTTTCTTTCAAATGCGTGGCTAAAGACTTCATTTCTGTTTGCTTATCTTTACTGAACATCGTCGCAAACAGATTAGGCAAATTTAGTGAGTTAAAGCCAAATGTAAGTTTTGCTTTATCATCGGCCTGATCGCGCTGTCCCTTGATGTTCACCGAAGATTCTGGTTCACGATCTTCATCAGGGGCTTTCTCTTGCAGGCCATGACTTTCCGTAAATGATCTGATGCCATCCGCACCCATATCAATGCCCGCTTTCAAACCATCAAGCAACTTTTCCGGGTTAGTAAAGGCTTTCAATTGCTCACCACCAAACTCCCCAATAAGCTCTAGCATCTCTTGCAGAATCGCTGCGCTATCAACCGGTTCTCCTGTACGGGAAACAATTTGGCCCTCTGCGGTGTAATTCACGCCAAAAATATCCGCTAAGGTAGTATCTGCGTTTACATTTGCTAATCGGCCAAGCAGCTTATTCTTAAGCTGACGCGGCAAGTCTTGCGGATGATAGGTAAAAGTGGTCTTCGCCATACCCGTTACCGAATATTGCTGAGTCATCAGACCAAACAGCGAACCCAGGTTGGTATCCATAATCGACTGGATATGGTCACCAAACATAAAATTCCAGTTACCGGCTGTCACCTGGATATCTGCCCCTTGACCACCGACGGCAAAGTTAAAAGCCAGCTTCTCATTAGCCTGACGGAATTTATTTGCACGACTTATTGTGCTTATATCAGTAACGTTACTGGTTAGCCATTGGTGATATTTTTTATTCAACGTCGCTTCAATATCTCGCTTCAAACTACGGCTACTACGTTCATGCTGTGAATCCAAACCAACCAACGTCTTGTAGTTCACGCTGCTAGTTTGATCCAAACTGGACATATCCTGTACAAACTTCTCCGCACCAGCGATTGTCCACTGCTGATCTTGCGCGATTAACCAATCTTGTTCTTTGCCAGAGTAGGCAATATTTTGTAGTACGCCGGTAACCTGCATCACGCCATCAAATGGATTAATCAGTGGCGGTGTTGGAATGGATTTATCCATCATCACAATCAAATCATTACTGCTGCCCTGATTAAAGCTGACATTACGATTACCAATAAACATCTGTGCCCCTTCAAGCGCCTGGTAACCACTGATATCGAAGCTGTGTTGACTATCACCATCACCGAGATGAACCATCAGGTTATTGTCACCAAAGGCCAGCGATTTAAAACCACCAGCACCTACTTTGATACCGATGTTCGATGTTCCCCAGTTAACAGCCGTAAATTCCCCCTCGCCCACATTGACCTGAATATTGCCGGAGTAGCTAAGCTGATTATTCGATTTATCGTTGGAGTCAATCTGAATAGTATTTTCACGCTTCTTTGGCCCAGTAAAAGGACGTCGATAATCTGCAACTGCCCCTCTCGTTACCGCATCAGCTCCAGTGTATCCCACCTTGGAAAGGGTGATGTCACTTTCAGTAATACCGCGAACAACCCTTTCTGTACGGGGCGTCAATTCACCCTGTTTATTCCATTCGAATACAATTTTGTTATCAGGCAAGTTATTAACCCATTGGTTATTTGCATCACGGGTAAATTTACGGCCTGTTGCATCAATCGCAACTTCGCTACGGCGGGCGGAAACATTACTGCGAATACCTTGCTTATCTAACTCTGTGATAAAGCGACGGGCAAAGCCGTCCCGCTTGTCATCACTGATCAAAGAACACCCCACGATGCTGATATGGTCAAGTTTACCCGCTTGTTCAAAATCATGACTGAACTGTTTTAGTTTCACCGCCAGTTCATCGGCAGAGTAACCACTCAGACGACCGTTATTTTGCTCTGACATATCACGGCCATGACCGACAATTTGCCAACGTAACTTACCGGATAATCTGGCAGAGTCACCATAAACGACACGATATTTACCGTCAGAATCGAGTTGTACCACCACACTGGAATCTGGGTGTTTACCAGCCAGATTAGCGGCGGCTTTAGCAACAACCGGATCATCCTCCATCTGAATAATGATCTGATGACTAAAACGGGTTACACGATCATCAGTTTGTGGTGCGACAGCCACCTGCTCCCACGTCCCTGCATTTTTGTTTTTAATGATGTCACTTGATGACAGTTTTTCCAGTGAAAGGCTCGCCGCATCAGCTTCAACTGGCACTTTAAGTATTAGTCTGTTCGCTGCCGGATAAGAGAGGATCTTATCGATATTCAACTGCACAAAGTTGGCCGCTTGTTTAAAGTTATTGCTCTCAACGTCAACCAGAACCTTTTTAGTTTGTTTACCTTGCTTAGCTGTCACTTCCAAGGTGATATCACCTTCCCGGTAATCAACCACACGTCCAGTGACATTTGAACCTAAGGTAAACGTCTTACCTTGCTCTTTCAATGCACGCAATACGTAGTTTTGTTCCCCCTTACGTGATGTTTTCCAAACGCCGTCATATCTCGCAATGGTTCCCTCTTCAAACTTGTTAAATTGGACATAAAAGCTTTGGTTGGGCTCTTTACTTGCCTGGAATTTATAACTCGTTATAAATCCTTTATGAAACGTATCCATAAAACGGCGGAAATCGTTATAGTTAGCAAACGATTTACCACCATAATTAGGATCATAAAATGACCAAACTGTTTGATTGATTTTTTTATGTACCACAACGGACATGGCATGCTCTTCAGACATGAATGTCATGTAAGTCGACCTTCTTACATTACGCAGCTTATCCATGACGGATTCATAGCCTTCAGCAGAGTAATCCAAGGCATTACTAATATTCGGCCCGGTTAACCCATTGACTTTCAGCTTGCCACCATAGGCAGCATTCGCTTTTCTATAAGCTTCCGGGGTAGAACCATCCATCAATTGGCTGTATTGCATCGATAATAAATCTTCAATAACCCGCCCAATATTTTGACGGCGATATTGAGTCAACAAAGCGGATTCAATGGCGTTGATATCGGTTTTTTTATTGACTGATTTGTCGTTGTAAGCTTTTACAGTGTCTTTTAACCACAACATATAGGCTTTACCTCCCCCTGAGCCATGTACTCGTTCTTCCATTAAGTAACGGGCAGATAAAGCAAAACACAATCCTTTCATGAGCTTTTTAGACTCAGCGGTATCTCCTTTCGTCAGGAGCACACTGCCAATTTCCGGGATGATTTTGCTGATTTTTTCCAACACATTACCATCCTGGCTAAAATGGAATGAATAAGCCTCCAGCTCTTTCCCATGCGCGATAAGATCGAAGATTTTATTATCAATTTTTTGTAGCACATCCCCTTTTATTGCCCCACGATGTTGAGAAGATGTTGCCAACAGATTTTTATCCAACGGGGATTGCTGATTAACCTGCAACCGGTCAATCATGTTTTTTGCATCTTTCAGTACGGTCAGATCTTCTTCCATCAATCCTGCACTGAATCGCCCATCTGCCTGTACGACCAACTCAGGGTTAACATGGCTGCTGGTTTCAGGTATAGCCGTTGATTGATAACCCTTTCCAGACAAACCACTACCAAGTACGCCTATACGCTGTGGCTTGGCATTGTCACTCTGCTTCACGCTCTTCGCATCGGTCCGTGCCTGAACCGCTTTATCCTCAGCCACGACAATATCCTGTTTGCCTCGATTCTCTGCCTCCTGACAGACAACCTTAGCATCATTTTTAGCTTTTTCTGCTCGCTGTTGCTGTAACAGTGCTTCTTCCTTTCTTGATTCAGCTTTTTTATGGGCGTTTACTAAATCTCGTTGCACACCAATACGATGCTGCTCACTTTTCGCTACACCTACCTCCGATTGCGCAACTGCTGTTTTTACTTTTTGTTGGTTACCGGTAACATTTCGCTGAGCATTAAATAACTCTTCCTGTGTAGTAGATTTGGTGTGCTCCCATTTACTCTGAACATTGTTCAGTAATCCGGCAGCAAATTGATTACGCCATTGGTCACCTGACTTACCGTGATAACTATCAAAGTTATTCAGTGCATCCAGACCTTGAGTCATTGAGAGCAGTTCATCTGTTACTGCTTGTGATTCTTCTTTTACCGCATCACGCTGAGCTTGCCCATTGGTGTTTAGCGCTGCCTGATCCGTTGATTCCAATTGAGACCGAACACCTGCAATTGCTGCCAGTTGTTTCTCTTTTTCTTGTTCTAAGATACGGCGATCTTCTTCGGCTTTATCTTTATCGCTTAACGCATTTTGTGCCGCTTTATCCTGTTTCGCGTGTTCGATAACAGCCTTAGCAGGTGGTGAACTCTCAGATTTCGCAACAATATTATCGAGAATGTAACCTACGCCATCATTTAAACCTGTCCCTTTAAATTCAATTCGGTTACTACCGGTTTTTGCTGTCAACTCCAGCATTTTGTTTTGCCATCCAGTGGCATCTCCAGCAGTTGAGAATACCCGTTCACCGTTCCAGAAAACATCCATGCCATTGTTGGTAAGATAAGCATTACGACGATTGGCAAAATCAAAACTCAGTGAAATCACTTCTCCCTCGAACAAGTTTTGTAGATCCTGATAAATCGTGGTGTTTCTATCTGTATCAAGCTCACTGACCCGCTCTCCATGCCCCTCGTTATCAAGACCGTAAGCCCTCGCTGAGTGATATGCTTCAATACCATTAGTTGTCCGCCAGCCGTAATTACCTTGTTCAAAATTACCATTGATGATCAGATTAGCTTCCTGTTCCGAATCATAACTTTCATTAATATTCAATGAATTATGGATATTTTCGAGCTCAGGCGTTTCGACCGCTGTGACAGAACCACTCAGACGACTGCTTAAATCTGAACTTACCGGCGCAATTTCATCTATCTTGAAACCGTTAATAGCAGAAACTTCGGTTAAGTTAATCGCCCCCCGGCCTTTATGGGTTCCAGACGTATTAGCCTCATTGCCCTGAACCAGAGAGTTGATCGCCTGACTGCCCCCCACACCTAACGCTGTCTGTTTGATATGTTCAAAGAAGGAAGAGAGTTTGTGACTTTGCGTATTGCTTTCTGCAACAGAGAAGTTATAGAAATCACCGTTACCCACCTTAATCACCACGTTATTGCGCGCATAGGAAGCATTGATACCCAAACCATCACCCACATGGATATTCGCATTGCCTTTACCCTTCATGATCGCAACATTAAGACCATTCCCGATTTTGGTATTGACGTTATATTCACCCCACGCCGCGTTAACGGAAACACCCTCACCCACTTTGGTATTCACATTCAGGTTGCCATGCGTCGCCGTCACATTTAAGCCATTCCCTACAGTAGTGGTGATATTCGCTTTGCTTTTTGCCACGGTAACTTGCATGCCATCACCCACTTTGGTGGCAATATTTCCTTCACTCCACAAGGCATTAAAACTGTCACCGTTACCCACCTGAGTCACAATGTTAGCCTCACCTTTGGCAAGCACCACATTGCGCCCATCACCGACCTTGGTAATGACGTTGGCTTTGCCCCAAGCGCCAGTGTAATCATCACCGTGGCCAACATGAGTGATAATATTGGCGTCACCCTGAACAACCGTCACTTCTTGTCCATCACCCACTTTGGTCACGATGTTCGCTGTACCTTTCGCGAAGTTATAACGATCACCATGCCCCTTTTGCGTCAGGATATTAGCCTCACCCCAAACCGCATTAATACCCGTGCCATTCCCCACTTTGGTAATGATATTGGCTTTACCTTTAGCAAATCCCACCGTTGTGCCATGGCCAACATGGGTCATCACATTCCCCACATTCGACACAAGCAAGCCGACGGTCGTCCCCTCTCCCGCTTTAGTCAGAATATTGCCTTCACCAAACAGTACGCCAGCGGTCGTCGAGTTGCCTACATGAGTCATAACGTTAGCTTTCGCCCCTGCAACAACCCCCATAAAATCATTACCGGTTTTGGTGACAATATTCGCTTCCCCTAACGCCAAAACACCGGTTAAGCCATTGCCGACATGGGTCATGATATTGGCCTGACCAAACATTGCCGCCAACGTTGTACCATCACCGATTTTAGTCATCACGTTCAGTTCACCGGCAAACAAACCCACACTAACGCCATTACCCACATGCGAGTAGATATTCGCTTTACCTACCATCAAAGCAGTTGTCAGATCATTACCAACCTTGGTTAACACATTAGCCCCACCGATCATGGCAGCAAAGGTATTACCATCTCCCACATGGGTAAAGATATTGGCACCCCCCATCATTGCGGCCAACGTCATACCATGACCCACTTTAGTCGCGACATTACCTTTTGCCAGCATCAGGGCAACACTTCCCCCATCACCAATTTGGGTAAATACGTTGCCTGCGGCTATCATCAGCGCCAACGCATCATCATCACCCACTTTAGTAAAGATGTTTACCGCGCCCCCCATCAGCGCCCATACATCTCCTTTACCAACATGAGTAAAGAGGTTGCCTGCACCAATCATGGCTGCAATCGCAGCTCCATCCCCGACTCTGGTAAAGATATTGCCCGCGGCCCCCATCACACCCAAAGTCTGGCCGCCACCGACATGGGTAAGTACATTACCTATCCCAAACATAGTACCAATGGTATCGCCGTCCCCTATTTTGGTTAGGATATTAGCACCACCGAGCATCACACCTGTCGTATTCCCGTTACCTATGTGGGTCAGAACGTTTGCACCACCACCCATCACTGCCAACACATTGCCCTGTCCTTTCTTGGTAAGAACATTAGCCCCACCCAACGCAATTGCCTTGGTATTCGACATTTCAGCATCATCACTGATATGCGTGATAATGTTAGCCCCGCCGAGCATACCGGAAACCAAATCACCTGCACCGAGCTTAGTCAGTATATTGGCACCGCCCACCAGTCCCGAGGAGACATTGCCATTACCTTTCTGGGTCATGACATTAAAACCGCCCGCACCTAACCAACTCGCTCTACCATTGCCGATCTGCGTGTGCGTGTTGTAACCACCTAGCATCACCACCCGGCTATTACCATTGCCTTTATGGATCGAGATATTACCCATTGCCAGAAGATGAGCCAGGTATCGTCCATCCCCAACCCGCACAAGCACATTTGCCGCCCCACCGGCGTTAACATCCATATCTCCACGCTGACTCTGGTGAACAAGGATGTTAGCCGCGCCAGCACCATCAAAATTAACATTACCTTGCGTGACGCTGGAAGTAATAACGTTTCCACCGCCAATGCCACTAAATTGAATATCACCGAAGCTGTCACCATTACGGGTAGATGAGTTGACAAGTTCTTGCTGACTATATTCTTCGGTATGTGCTAATCGATCAGAAGCACGACGTATTGTTGTATTAAGACAATATTGCAGTTGACTTAGCGTGCAGCCACCCGCGCTTATAGTGTGATAACCATTCGCAAGAGAAATATCTTCACTAGCCAAATTACCGGTATGATCACCCGCTTTATACCCCGCGCTGGCAAAATATTTGAGTTCCTGCGTGATAGGATCATTTTCCAATTTAACCACTACCACTTTAGTGTATGACTCAAGATAATTAGCATACACATAAGTATTTGGTTGACGGTTCGATCTCACCGCGGCAACATCAACCTTCTGGTTATTGGAAAAGATTGAATGCCCTCCCATTTTTGCCTCAACGAGTGTGATATCTTCTGCTTTGACCGTTGCCCCACTAGCACAAATAACCCACTCGTTTTCAAACAAACCCTCTTCAACAGCATGAATAATGATCGGCTGATGATGTTCTATAATTAAATTAAAAAGACGATAAGCCTCATTGCGGTTGATATTGATAAATCCATTACCTGAAGAAATATCCGTTGAAGCAAGATTTTCAAGATGATCGCCTTCCTTATACCAGGAGGTGGCATAATAATTGAGCTTACCGGTTTCAGGATCATTTCGTAGTCGAATTTTGCTAATTTTCGTATACATTTCGTCAGCAAACGCAAAGAGATAAGTATCAGGTTCAGTAGTTGATTTAATACCTGTCACTTGCTGGATTTCTTGAATCCAACTTCCGCCCATTGTTGCTGTAGTTAATACGATATCTTGAGCCTTAGCATATTCCAGCGCCTCATCACGAAAACCGTCATTCATACCCACTCTGGATATTTCGTTGTAAGCACCCGCACCGGAGAAATAAATATTACCGTGTGCAACATCAGAATAAATTTTGTTATAACCACCTATACCTTCAAAGGAAATATCACCACGAGTCTGGGCATAGATATCTTCTTTTTGACGAATACGCTTAATTCGGTTCAATGCCCCTGCACCATGCAAGATAATATTACCTTCTTTACCTCTACGTATAATGTGATTATCAGCTCCGACTCCATCGAAAACAATATCACCGCGCTCCATCCGCGAGCTAATACTGTTTGCGGCACCTGCGCCATTAAATGTGACATTTCCACGGCTTTCGTGGTAACGGTTATACCAAGTACGGTCGATTTTATTACCCGCGCCAGCACCATTAAAGTATAAATTGCCTTGATTGGTTTCGTGCCATAATTTGTTGTAACCGCCCGAACCTTCGAAGGTCATATTACCCGTCAAACCGTCACGGTTCATTTCATTATAAATAGCCGCGCCGGTAAAGTCCAAATCTCCATGATCACCGGTATGCTCCATCACAACGCCACCCGCAGCGCCAGAAAACGAAATATCACCATCACCACTTTTATCAATATCAGCGTAACCCGTACCACCTTTTACGGTCAGATTACCCGTGGAATCCACAACCGATAAATATGCCGCACCACCGAATACCGTGTCATTACCTGTGCCAGTATAGACTTTGGCAGCAATCGACCCTAGCGTAATATGGTCATTCCCTCCACGGGCATAAATGTAGCCCCCAAATCCAATGGCATCAATATCATTATTATTGTCATCAGCGAAATAATTCCCGGTAAAGAAATATTCCGCACTCCTACTTGATGATTTCCCCATAAACAATCCCTTAGTTTAATAGAAGTTAAAACCGTAACCAAAGAGCATGACTGTTTTGGAAGAAACAGATATTTCTGCTCAATGATTGGGCTTTATTTGAAATATTTAGTGCACGAATGAGTAGGTTATCCCACCATTATGTCATTCACCTACGATTTCGTTCCAGGCACATAAAATAAATGGAAATTGATCCCCGGCTGACATGCAAATTAGAGAGAATTTGTACCAAATTTTTAGACACATTTTTACCTAGAAGACAATTTGCTTATAAAGAATACACAATAAAACCTTAAACTTAGAAAATACCTAAACTGATGTATAGACAAATACTTTCAAATAAATTTATCGAATAAAAAGAAGCCAAAATCCAAAAACAATATTTCACGCAGAAGATCTATTTCTTTCTCATAAGATATAACGTTTCGCCAATTATGATCAATTATTTATTTTCTTTTTATAAAAATATCATAAGTATATTTTTATAAATGACATTAATTCCAAATCAATAATATATATTTAAAATAATAACAATATTAAATAATTAACCTACGTTCTATACCCAATAGATTTCAAATTGCAGCGCGGCGGCAAGTGAACGCATCCCCAGGAGCATAGATAACGATGTGACTGGGGTAAGTGAAAGCAGCCAACAAAGCAGCAACTTGAAAGATGAAGAGTATATTTAATGTAAGCCTTACACCTGTCCTAACGTTAAAAAAATGCCCAGTTTCTGACTGGGCATTAATGTAGAAAGCACAGATTAAACCCTTATTTATCACTCACCATTAATGCCATATTTAAGGCTCGGATTAATACGGTTTTATCCTGATTATCCTCCAACAAGCTAAAATGATTACCTGAAATTGGCACTAACCGCAGTAAAGAATCAGACACTATCAGTGACCAACCTAACGACGGTTCCACATTTAAAGGCGAGAGTTCAGCATCCATCACAACAGGAATCGGTGGAGAAGGTTCCATTGCATAGAATTGATATAACGTTATTGCCAATGTTTGCGGCTGATAATTTCTGACGATTTGCGCATAATTTTCTATCTGCCGCCACCGTTTAGCAATCAAATCAGGCGACAAATTTGCCGGGTATAACGCCAACTCCTGCGCGGTTGCAATAAATTGCACTAAACTTAGCTCATCAATTCGTTGGTACAGTGCTACCAACTCTTCAATATGCGCTTCCTCTGCCTGCCTCGCCAACTCAGTAAAAAATTGAAATTTCAGCGACATGATCCGCTGCCCGGAATAGTGAGGAGCAGGTGTATCAATTAGCCCCAAGAAATTAACTGTCTCTCCGGCATGTAACAGTTGCTGAGCAATGGCATAAGCCAATATACCACCAGAAGAGTAACCACATATCCGATACGGACCTTCTGGCTGAACAGCTTTTATCAAGGTGATCATCCTTGCGACCTGTTGTTCCATTGTCGACATCGGTTCCGCATTGATGGACGGCCAAGGCAATGCATAAACCGGGTAATCCGCCTGAATATATTGAGCGAGCCCGAAAACATAGGAATAATCCCCCATCCCACTCGGCACAAAGAATAGCGGAAGCCCCGTTCCATCAGGTCGCACCGATATCGCACCGTTTGGTTGAGACAACGGATCTAATGTCATTTTTGCTGCCAGCGCCGCCAGCACCGGGAATTGAAACAGATTATTCAATGTACAAACCAAACCATGATTAACAACACGGTTTATCATCCGCATGGCAAGCAATGAGTGTCCACCCAAGGTGAAGAAATTGTCATGCCGGCCAATCCGCTCAACCCCCAGTAATTCACGCCAGATAGCCGCCAGAACGATCTCCGTTTCCCCTTGCGGCGCTTCATAGATCTGACGAGCAAAGGCGTATTGATCGGGCACCGGCAAGGCCCGGTGATCCCGCTTGCCGTTCGGCGTCAACGGAAAGGCATCCAGACGCACGAAGGCTGCCGGCACCATATAGTCAGGCAATAAAGCCCTGACATGACGATGTAATTGGCTTGCCAGCTCGTTATCCGCTGGCGCCACCACATAAGCCACCAGACGCTTATCCTGCCCCTCTCCCAATGCCAATACAATCGCCTCACGCACATCAGGGTACTCCGTCAGCCGCGCTTCGATTTCACCCGGCTCAATGCGGAAACCCCGGATTTTAATCTGCTGATCATTACGACCAACGAACACCAGATTGCCATCCGGCAGGTAGCGGGCTAAATCCCCGGTGCGGTACATGCGAGCATCCGGTTCATCACTGAACGGATCGATAAGGAACCGTTCAGCCGTCAAATCCGGGCGGTTGAGATAGCCACGCGCGACACCCGCGCCACCCATGTACAATTCCCCCACGGCCCCAAACGGCACCGGCTGGCCGTGATTATCCAGGAGATAAATACGGGTATTCGCTGTCGGGCGCCCGATAGGGATCAACATATCAGTATAGTCTGGCGGGCAACGCCAACAGGTTGCACAGACGGTGATTTCTGTCGGGCCATAAGCATTAAACAGCGTTGC
>NZ_NMQR01000100.1 GCF_003545805.1 Photorhabdus sp. CRCIA-P01
CATGTTCGTCTTGTTTTAATTCACTATACTTAGCGCCGAGTATCCTAACCATATCACCATGAGAAACAGCAAAAACAATAAAACCAGCATCATTAATATTTTCTGTTGATGCTTGATATTGGTAAGATTGCTCAAAATTTTCAGGCTCATCTTGTCCTATCAACTCTGGAGAAATCATTCCTAACATAAAGT
The DNA here is from genome assembly GCF_003545805.1 of Photorhabdus sp. CRCIA-P01. Lineage (GTDB taxonomy): Bacteria > Pseudomonadota > Gammaproteobacteria > Enterobacterales > Enterobacteriaceae > Photorhabdus > Photorhabdus antumapuensis. The sequence goes on from NZ_NMQR01000100.1 coordinate 193, forward strand.
TAAAAGCATCTTTAGTTCCTTTTTCAAACAACACTTTATTTTCCTGAAAAGAAAATAAAGCATTAGTATTGTCTTTCAACGAAAGGACATCTACCCAAAGGGTAGATGTCCTTATTTCTTCAGGGAAGAAAAAACCATCAATACAAAAATGGAAAAGTCCATTTTTATAAGTATCATCACTCCATTCTGGAAGATGTTGTATTAACACTGCAAAACGATATGGATCACCAAAAATCATTTTTATCTCCATTTTCCAGACAAACCAAGTTGTTTTTTGACTTCATTAGGAATGTCATTTTTATTCAATGGATTTTTTACATCACCAGTACTTCCATTCCAGTGATATTCCCCATTGGTCCCTTCGAACCGATGAATATTACCTTTTTCATCCTTAGCGAATCTAACTTCTTTATTACCATAATTCTTGGAACTTGGAATTGAGTTTTCAAAAAGTTTCAATGAGTCTTTTGGTTCTATTCCCGCATTACGGCGATTTCCATCACCGCCAGGAGTATGTTTAGGATTTGATTTATACACTAACCCATTATTCGCTGTCACTGGATTAGGTACTGGTATAGCACCTCCTTTTACCCCTTTCGCTCCAGCCTTACTAATCCCTCCGGCCATTCCCGCAGATGCAGCAATCCCCGTCTGCCCCATAATCTTCACGATTTCTAGGGTAGTTTCTTCTGAGCCGCCGGTGACTTGGGCACGATGGAGCACTAAATTGCGGGAGGCATCAATATTCGACATCGCACCCCGTAAATCAGCCCATTCCCGCACTTCTGCCGGTGTGAGGGAATCCAGTCCCTGCATTCTGGCTTTTTCCTGAATTTCGCTCATCCGGGCACTGTAATCACCCTGTAATGCCCGCAGCTCTTTGGCAACAGCAACACATTGCTCTGCACCGGTACAGCTTGTTATTCGTGCCTGAACCTTATCGTATTCTTGGCGATACTTATCCCTGACAGTCGTACGGCAACTACTATCTCCCTGACAGTTGACCAGTTCCTCACTTCTCGAGCGATTCTTATCAACGCTTAAGTGATTATTATCGACCGAGTTCTTCCCAGCCTGAGCCCCGGTAACGGCGCTCCCGGTAGAGTCACCGGCAATGCCGCCTGCCAGCCCGGCTGCCAGAGTAGAAAGGGTGCTGACAGTTTGTTTCTGCTCCTCCGTTAACTCACTGACTTTGGCCCCGTCGCCGTAAAGCTGTTTTATCAGGACTTGAGCCGCCAGTTCACCGGACGCGGCACCCGCTGCTCCTGACAAGGCATTGTTACCGCTCACTTCCGCCGCCACCGCGCCTAAAATCGCATGGGCCAGCGTATTGGTGGCGATATCCACCTGATGGGTTTGCGGGTCAGTCGTTAGATCTTTAATCACCCCGGCCAGATACGGTGACGCGCCGCCGGCCAGCGCCTGACCGAGATTGTTCCCCGCCAGGCCCTGAATCGCTGCGGTAGCCGCCTGTAACGCTTTCTGGTATTTGCCGCCGGTTCCCAGGCCGGAGTCATTCAGCGCCTGTGTGTAAGCGGTGTCATAGATTTGTTGATTGATATCCGCGGAAGTCGGGTGTTTATTCCCTGAGTTTATCAATTTTTCTCTGGCATCGGCTTTATCCTGTTCACTGATATGATTGAGTTTCGTTTTCGCCGCTGTGGTCGCGATAATTTTCCCTTCGGTCCCGGCTATCTCGGTCATCTGGGCGCTGAGTTCGCCAATCAGTTGCGCCTGTTTCAGCCGCTGCTGCTCTTTCTCCTTATCAAATATCGGACTCAAGACATTGGCGGCGTTATCGGTATCGCGACTTAAGTTCGCGGTATCCTGCGTCTGGTGCGCTTTATCCCGGATAATCAGGTTGCCGTCACTGACGGCGGCATGCGTGGTACTGCTGTCATGACCTTGATTATGAGCCCCCGTCAGCGCATTGACCGCCAGATTATTCAGCACCTGACCGGCAGTCGGTTGGCCGAGGCTGACGCCCGCACTCTGCTGCTCAACGCTAAAGTCCGCTTTATTTTGAATATCTTTAAAACCCAGTGTCCCGGTGTTGAGGGTGTTTTTGGTCTTGTCAGCGGTACTTGCTATCACCGCACCGTTCAGTTGGGTATGTTCACCCACATTAACCTGATAGCCGCCTTGACCGGCAAACAGCCCGGTCTGCTCCTGCACTGAATCGTAATTGCTGTGCAGTTTATTGCGGCTGGCATTGAGGCTTGCTGTACCGTTGGTGAGCGGGCCTACGGTGGCACTGACGCCCATGCTGGCATTCTGTTGTCGGCTGTCATAGCGCTGGCTGTCTTGTTCACTGCTGAGTGTCAAATGACGTTTCACGTCGGCAGTAATCTGTTCGCCGCTGACCTGCGCCCCTTTCAGCGTGGTATCCCGGCCACTGTTCAGCTCGACGGTCTGTCCTGCGTCTAACGTGGTGTTATTGTGGCTGACGCCGTTACCGTTTTCACGGCCGTTGCCCCGACTGACATTGGCCGAGACGTTCAGACCGGTGCCTCCGGGTCCGGCGGTCAGGCCCACGCCCAGCGAGCTGCCGTGGCTGCTGTTCTTACCGGTGGTCTGTTCGGTGTTCTGGCTGGACGAGAGCGCAATATCCCGATTCGCATTGAGTTGCAGGTCTTTACCCGCCTGTAACTGGCTGCCCTGAATGCGGATATCACCGTTCGGGCCGGATGTCCCTTTATCGTCACCGTGAGCCGTTATCGTGAGGTTATCCCCGGCAGTGAGGTGGCTGCCCTGTTGGGTGGTCTGACGGTATTGCTGTTCTGAACGAGAAGACTGGCGCCCGTAGGACAGGCTCACCCCGGCCAGGTTATTATTGCCTTTCTCGTCACTGCCCTGGGCTTCGGCCAGTCGGGCAGCCTGAGTCGCTTGCACTCCGCTGAGGGCAGCTTTGGTGTTCTGTAACGCTTTCAGGCGCGGGTCGGCGGTCTGTTGCGCTTCATGGGCCGTTTGCACGGCCGTGTTGATGGCGCCCCCGGCGGCGCCACTCAGCGCCACGGTTAAGCCGCTCTGTTTTTGTTCGGTTTTTGTCGTGGTGTTATGGCGGTTTTCCGCACTGGTAACCGTGACCTGTTGGCCGGTCAGCGTCAGGTCTTTACCGGCAATCACTTCACTGCCGTGAACCCGGAGCTGTTCTCCCGCGTTGAGCGTCACATTGCCCTGACTGCTGCCGACCGTGCTGCCTTTACTCAGCTGGCTGTCGCTGTCCGTGGTGGTTTTCTGGCTGGCCTTGCCTAATGTGAAGCCAATCCCGCCGGTCCCCATCAGGCCCGATTTTTTCTCCTGCCGTAAATGGGTTTCGCCGTGAGATTCGGCGGCGGTGGTGACGGTAAGCTGCTGACCGGCGTTCAGGCTGACATCCTGCGTGCCCGCGACATTGCTGCCGCGGATATGCAGGTCTTTTCCGGCCTGTAGATTCACTTTATCGCCGCTGAATGTGGTACTGAGCGCCTGCCGATCATGCACTTCGTCGTGGGTTTCCACTGACGACTTGGACAGCCAGCCTTTGCTGGTTTGTTTACTGTGTTCCACTAAATCGGATGAAGCGGTACCGGTTGTCAATGTCAGGTTATTCCCGGCCTGCGCCGTCAGGTGTTGACCGGCATTGACGTGGGCAGCGGTGGCGGTCAAATCCTGTCCGGCTTGCAGGGTTACATCACCGGCGCCGGTTATCCGGCTGCCGATATCCTGTTGTTGGGTCAGATGGCGAGTGTTATCTTTCCCCCAGTCGCCCTGTTCTGTACGGTGCGTGCTTAGGGTATCCAGCGTCAGGTTATGGCCTGCCGTTATCTCGGTGCGACCGTCTTTACCGGCGTTTTTGATGTCACTGGCGGTTAATTGCACATTGTTGATGGCGCTCAGCGATAAGGTGCCTTTATCGTTCTGCACATAAATGCCCGCCGGACGGTCCAGCCAGCGGTTAGCCTCATCCCCGCGTAACGTAGACGCGCTGGTGATATCGTGGCCTCGCAAGGTCACCCGGTCATCCCCCTGAATCCGGCCGCCCCGGTTGGCGAGCGTTTGTTGGGCCGTCAAATCCACTTTGCCGCCGCGAATAAAGCCGCTGTTGGTGAGATTATTGGCGGTCAGTTGAGTGACGTCACGCCCGCTAATCGTGCCGCTGTTGGTAATATCGCCCTGACTGTTAAGGGCCACGGTATTACCGGCCAGCAAGGCGCCATCACTGCTCAGGTCGCCCTGACGGACACGCGCATAAACCTGCGGCACGGTCACCACCTCGGTAGTCCCATCCGGCAAGGTCACGGTTTGGTTCGTCAGCCAGATAATATCCGAAGTCAACAGCGCCATCTGCGCCGGACTCAAGGCGACGCCCGGCGTTAACTGTTGCTGTTGGCCAAAGGCAATTCCGGCATCCATCAGCGCTTTAAACTGTGCTTCGTCGTTATTGTAGCCCGGCAGATAGCGTCGGCCGGTCAATTGGGTGATTTGGTCGCGCACTAGCCGCTGTTCGTAAAACCCATCGCCCAGGCGTTTGTGGACCAGCGCCGGGTCATGCGTTAATTGTTGCCGCATATAGTCCGAGCCTAACCACTGTTTATACCGGGTAAATTTCGGGTCGGTCTCGACCAGATAGTGGCTGTCACTGCCCGGCTGCACCGT
>NZ_NMQR01000101.1 GCF_003545805.1 Photorhabdus sp. CRCIA-P01
ATTGAGAATAACTTCCTGAGTGCTGACCAGATAACGGATTTTGCGGCCAGGGCAAAAGGGTGTGAGGCGCGCGGTGACTGCCAGCAGATCGTAAAAGAAATGGAAGATCTGAGTTTGAAACAGCGTAATGAATTAATTGTTACCTGTGCGTCAGATCCTGCTGCCTGCAAAGAGAAATACGGTGATATCCCGGCCAACAGTATGTTGGTTCATCAGGCGATCGATAAAGCTCTGGGTGAAGATATACCATGGAGTATGAAGAATGACCTGTCTGTTTTGCTGATGCAGCAAATCGATGAAGCTGGGATTGTGACCAGCACTGAATTTGCGCAGAAACTTGAGACACAGTATGGTCTGGATAAACAGAAAGCTGAAATCTTAGCGGGGGCTGCACTGGGGGCTGTCACCGGTGGTATGGGCAGAGGAGGCAAGCCCGGCAATACGGCAGCAGAGAAAAACATTGTTGTGGTAGACTCCGGTAAGAAAGGCGGATGGAATAAGGCCCTGAATAAACCCGAACCGAATACGGTCTATCATGTAGATGGGAATAAGACCTATCACATAGATGGACAAGGAAGGACCAGTAATATTGAAGCATCTTTGTCTCCATCAAGAAATGATCGCAATACGTATCAGCAATGTAAGGCTGGAAAGTGTGGGAATATAGGAGATGAAGGAGGGCATCTAATTGCCAGTATTTTTAATGGTCCCGGTGAAAAAATAAATATTGTGCCTATGGATGGAAATCTTAATAAAGGTGCCTGGAAACAAATGGAAAATACTTGGGCAAAAGCATTGAAGGATGGTAAGCAGGTCGATGTGAAGATAGAACCGATTTATTCAGGTAATAATATTCGTCCAGATAGATTAAACGTTCAATACTCTATTAATGGTGAGAGACCTGTGATTGTTGACTTCAAAAATGTGCCAGGAGGCGGGAAATGACTGATGATTTAGATATATATCAAAAAATTGGGCAACTTTTGGCTGATGCAGGGCCAAGTGATGCTCAGAAGATGATAGTCAGGGCAAAACTTTTTCCCGAAAATGACGGTTGTAAATATGAATTTGATTATATTGATGAAAATGGTGAACTAGGCTGGTTTTCTCCTGATAGTAAAGCCCCTGGAGACCTTACAGAATTATTAGTGCAACTGAGATCTTTTTTTGTTGACAATAATCTAACTAATGGAAAACCCGCTTGGTCAGGATGTGAAATCACCGTTGATCTGGATAAAATGAAAATCAACATAGATTTTAAATATGATGATTAGAACCCGCCCCGGCTCTGTGCCGGGGCCGTTATTTTACCCTACACCGCCAGCCTCAGTCCGCCAGGATAATACTTAATCCAGTCAACCGCTGCACTGGGGTTAAACGGCTCAATGCTCAGTCCTTCCAGACATTGCCACAACTCCAGCGTGTTCTGCGCCGTAATCACAATACAGTCCGGCATCACCCGTATCTTTAACGGCATCCCAGGAGTGAACCCTGCCTCCTGCAACCATTTTCCCTTTAAAGAAATACTGTTCGTCGCCACTTTCCCAAAACGCTCTGCTTGGGAAATCCGGCGAATTGTTTTATTATCGCGTCCAGCCATAATTAACTACCTCGTATAGTTGGTTGTGGTCAGCGGTTGTTGCAGGTTACCGCCTGCTTCAGCCGCGCTCAGTGATCTGTTTAGCCTGGTACTTCAAAATCATTCCATCCAGTAACGCCTTGATAATCCTACGTTCTTCCTCCGGCATACTACTCACTGCCTCAAACTGTAACGCTAAATCATCAGACGGGCCGCGCTCGTGGTCATCAAACACCAGTTCGTCAAGAGAAACATATAGCACTTTAGCCAGCCGTATCAGGGCGTCTAAGGTGGGTTGAGCCGACCCCGCTTCATAACGGCGTATCTGGTTAACATGAAGAGATGCACTGTCAGCCAGCGCCTGTTGTGTTAGGTCAGCCGCCTTGCGAAGTTGTATCAATCTGGCAGGAAAGTTCATCGGTATAAACCATAAAGTTGTCGTCTCCATACTGTAACCTGCCTTTCTAATAAGGGTTGACATAAACACAGTATAAGGTATCTAATAAAAACATCAAACGGTTATTGACAGCTTTTTACAGACGAGGTTTTTTATGGCCCGCATTCCCGATACCGATTTAGCCCGCTTAAAGCAAACAGTCTCGTTGCTGGGGCTGGTGCGTAAGCAAGGCCGTGCGATGAAAAAACGCGGTGAGGATTATGTGCTGCGCTGCCCGTTCCACAATGAGAAAACCCCTTCAATGGTGATATCGCCTGCCAAGAACCTGTATCACTGCTTTGGCTGTGGCGCGGCGGGGTCGGTGCTGGACTGGGTGATACAAACGGAAGGCGTGACGCTGAAAATCGCTATCCGCCGGCTGCGGGAGCTGGCCGGGCTGCCGGACATGGACAATACGGTTGTGGCCGCTTCTTCGTTAGCCGCCCCGCCGGGATCACAGGCGGTCCCTTTGCCGCGCCCGAAACTGGCCGACCTGGACGATGACGGGCAGGCGCTGTTGCATCAGGTGATTGATTTTTATCATCAGCACTTACTGGCGTCACCGGAAGCCAAAGCCTGGCTGGAGCGACGCGGGCTGAACCATCCTGAACTGGTCAGCCACTTTAAACTGGGGTATGCGGGTCATCACGGTATCAGCGGTTCCGCAGGGTTGTTGCCGTCCAAAGACAGTCAGGAAGGTCAGCAGTTGCGCGGCAAGCTGTCGGGGCTGGGCGTGTTGCGTACCACCACCCGGCAGGACCACTTCCGGGGCTGTGTCGTGGTGCCGATAATCGGCTGGGCCGAATCGGCCAGTGTGGCCAGCCGCGGGCGGGTGCTGCAACTGTATGGCCGCCGAACCCAGCCGGATTACAAAGTGCTGAAAGACAGCCCAAAGCATCTGTACCTGTCCTCACCACTGGCCGGGGTCTGGAATGAGGCAGCGATGAAAGCCGCTGCGGAAATTATCCTGTGCGAAGCGCTGATCGATGCCATGACCTTCTGGTGTGCCGGGTTCCGCAACGTGATCGCCGCGTTCGGGGTGAACGGGTTTAACCGTGAGCACCTCGCAGCCTTGCAGTATCACGGCGTGAAACGGGTGCTGATTGCCTTTGACCGGGACGAGGCCGGAGACCGTGGCGCGGCTAATGTGGCGGCTGATTTACTGGAAGCCGGTATCGAGGCATGGCGGGTGCAGTTCCCGCCGGGCATGGATGCCAATGACTATGCGCTGAAAAGCGGCAATGCCGAACATGCGCTGGGGCTGGCCTTGCAACAGGCGGTCTGGCTGGGACAGGGAACAGCGCCGGGCGCGGTGTTCAGCCATGAGCGGCCCGTCTTGCCGACGGTGACGGAAAAGCCCCAAAGTGCCGGGGTGGCTAAATCTTCTTCTTTAGCCGCCCCGCCGGCGCTGACTGTTGCGCCCGTGGCCTGTGAGCGCACGACCTGCGGTGAACTGCTGATGAAAAGCGGCCCCCGGGTCTGGCGGGTACGGGGAATGAAAAAATCCCCGGTGCCCGATGTGATGAAAGTCAATGTGCAGGTGCGGGATGAAACGTCCGGCCTGTTCCATGTGGATACACTGGACATGTATCACGCGCGGCATCGTCAGAACTACATCAGCACGGCGGCGCAAGAGCTGGAATGCGAGCTGTCGGTCATCAAACGCGAAGCCGGGCGGGTCTTGCTGATGCTGGAGCAGCAACAGGACGCGCAACAGCAGGCCGACGCCGAAGCCTCAGGGACAACCGCAGTCACGGTCAGCGCAGAAGATGAAGCCGCCGCGCTGGCGTTGCTGACATCGCCAAACCTGACAGAACAGATTATCAACGACATGGCCGCCTGTGGGGTGGTCGGCGAATCGACCAATCTGCTGACCGGGTATCTGGCGGCAGTCTCGCGCAAACTCGATAAACCGCTGGCCGTGTTAATCCAGAGCAGCAGCGCGGCAGGCAAGAGCAGCCTGATGGATGCCGTGCTGAACCTGATGCCGGAAGAGGAGCGTATCCAGTACTCGGCGATGACCGGACAGAGCCTGTATTACCTCGGCGAAACCAGCCTGCAACACAAAATACTGGCGATAGCCGAAGAAGAAGGCGTGCGGCAGGCGGCCTATGCCCTGAAACTGTTGCAGTCCGACGGCGAGCTGAAAATCGCCAGCACCGGCAAGAACGAACAGAGCGGCGAACTGGTGACGCGGGAGTACAAAGTACAGGGTCCGGTGATGCTGATGTTAACGACCACCGCCATTGATGTGGATGAAGAGCTGCTGAACCGCTGTCTGGTGCTGACGGTCAACGAATCGCGCGAGCAGACGCAGGCTATCCACGCCATGCAGCGGCACCGCCAGACGCTGGCCGGGTTGCTGGCTGACTCGGAGAAAGGCTATCTGACGCAGTTACACCAGAACGCCCAGCGCCTGTTAAGGCCGCTGAAAGTGGTCAATCCTTACGCCCACCAACTGACGTTCCTGTCAGACAAAACCCGGATGCGGCGCGACCACATGAAATACCTCACCTTGATACAGGCCATTGCGTTGCTGCACCAGTACCAGCGGGAGGTGAAGAAAACGACGCATCGCGGGCAAGTGATTGAATATATCGAGGTCACGAAAGCGGACATTGCTCTGGCCAACCGGCTGGCGCATGAGGTGCTGGGTCGCAC
>NZ_NMQR01000102.1 GCF_003545805.1 Photorhabdus sp. CRCIA-P01
GATGGAAACTGGGGGGGACGTGATTTCTCTGAACACCGATGTAAGCCTGGATATTATGCGGCGGGACTGAAATTTGTGGGTCACCAAAGGAGCGAATCAGCTTATGTCATTACCTGCTGTAAATGAAAACGTAACATGTTCATATATCTGATTTTTATTTTGTTGGTGTTATGTTGTCCTTGTTTTGCATTGGTGAGCAGATTAACGCCCTGGCGGGGATTTATCTGTTCGGGTTTTCGACACAGGAAAAAACGGTATTACGTCATTCATCTTTCTCCGACTGACAGGATAGGGCGTCTGACGCGAAGCCGAACCCGGTGTTTTCATGCGGCATTTGTTCGCGAACTTGAAGGGGCACTTTTACGGGCAGACAGGGATATTCTGTTTCGTTCTCATTTGATGCGATCTGCTCAGATACAGTTGGCCTGTTCGGTTCTGGCACGTTATCCAACATGGCGTTACCGGATGGTTAACGTGGTTATTCCTCTCTGGGAGCGAACAGGAATTACATTACAAAACTTACTGTATGAGTGGCGTTATACTCCGACGGCTGCCCGTGGTGTTATGGTGGTGGTGAAGCAGGAAAAATAACATTTTATATTAGAGAGCATAAAATTGTGTGGGGCACTACATTGGTGTTTATGCTGCTATGGCTAATGTAGAACCATTAACCGTACTCCGGCTAGCTCATTAATTCTGATGTGGAAAGTATTTAAACGACTGCCCCACAGATTTTTATGCTCTCCAATATATTGAATTTCCTGTAGAATTTTATAAAAGTTATAATTTTTTCTTAATTAATGCTAATGTATGCATACATTAGCATTAATTGGCTATTCAGTAGAGGACGATGACAGGCTTTTTAATACCACAGGCGTGAGCGTAACGGGTCAGTGTATCGATGCTGGCTTTCGTGATGTTATTTTCCATGCGGGAAATAACTGGAGGTGTAACCCCCATCCGTTCAGCGACCTGAGCTTTTGTCAGATTGTCATGTTTGCGCCATTCTGCAAGCAGCTCTCTGAGCTTCTCCTTGCGTTCTTCCTCATGCCATGCAGCACGATATTTGTCATCCTGCATCCACTCGTTATGCAGTTCTTTATGACTTACCAGTTTCATTAATTAAGTACCTCCGCTAACCGCTTTTTGGCGAGTTCGATTTCTTTCGCTGGCGTTTTCTGTGACTTTTTGATGAAAACCCGGAGCATGATGATTGTATTGCCTTTATGATATACCCAGATACCTCTGGCTATGTCCGTTCCCATCGTGCGGATCTCAAAAAGTCCATCGCCCAGGGGCTTAGTGTCCGGTTCCCGCAATAATCGCGCGTCAGATTCAAGCTTACCGATAAGTCGGTCAAATTTAACCCGAATCCTCACAGGCAATGCCGTGGCTTCTTCCCTAGCTTCCGGGTGATAAACTACGTTAAACATATGGCCTCTCTTTTATAATTATATTAGTGTATAGGCTAATAAATGGCAATGAAAATTAACCTGTAAGCTAATTTAAATCAGAGGGGTAACAAATTATGAGGACTGTATTTCCAGTTAAATATTATAAGGGTGAGGGGTTTGTTGAGCGTAATGTTGAACTCGACGATTAGGACATCGAGGAAATTATTCAGGACTGACTAATTGAATCTCTGATTCTTTTTTTGTTTCACGATAGGTAGTGCTCTTTCGAACTTATCCATAATGCTTAACACCCATTTGCTACGCTTGCTAGTTACGGTCCCATCAACAGAGAGTTTTAACGCCATCACTGAAACAGCCATACCGTTAATGCGTCGATGTAAATTATTTCCTGCGTCCTGCCTTTGGAGCACTGATTGTCACCTGATCTAGAAGCGGAAGCCTTTCTTCTTCTGGTATCAGCATTAATGCCAGGATACTGGCTCTAAGCACATTAGTTTGTGTATACCGATCAAGGACTTTACCATCAGATATAAGAGTATTGATCATATTCGATTTTTCTTCAGTGCAGTTGAGTAAAATTTTACGTGTTAACTTGCTTGATATCCTCAGGTGGTCGACCAGTGCGTTCTCCGCGCTGTTTTTTAGCCGAGATCTCTTTGGCCTGTCTTTCCCGAATTAATGCCCGCTCAAACTGGCTGAATGCAGACATCATATGTAGTTGCAGCTCCTGCATGGGAGTTTCCTCGCCAGCACTAAACGTGAGCTGTTCTTTTAGAAAGATCAGTGTAATACCTTGCTGACGTAAACGCAGGGTCAGGGCACACATATCCATCATATTGCGGCATAGCCGGTCAATGGAGTGAACAATAATGGTGTCGCCTGTTCTGACCTGTTTAAGCATTTCCTGAAGTTGTGGCCGGTTGATGTCTTTAGCACTGGCCTGTTCGAGATAAATTTTGTCAATTTCAATCCCGGATGCAGACAGCGCTTCTTTCTGGCGTTCAACATGCTGATCAACAGAACTCACCCGGATGTAGGCATAGTGCATATCAGCCATAAAACATAACAAAGAATTATAGAATAATCTATAAAGCCCACTTTTCCGATGCTTATAGAGCGTAATTGACTTATTTTAAATACGAACTGAAAAGGTATACCTTTATAGAATCCAGTCTAAGCCTTGCGAATAGTTAGGCGTGTAAAAATCATAGTTCTTTAATAACCCGTTAAGTCGATGGCGGTTAAACTTGACGTGATTGAACTCGTCGATGAATGCTTGGATGTCGCCAAACGTTGTATCGTCATTACTTTCGACAATAGCCTCTAAGAGCTTCAATGTTGCTTCGGCTTCATCATATTGGGTGCCGGCATACCTTGTCCACTGAGACAGAGAGGCGTACTTTTATTTGAGTCAGATTCAATTGCTTCGATACGGATATCCAGTAACCAATGCCGATAGAAATCGTACTCATAAGTGAATTTATCACGGTTTTCGAAATGAAAAGACGCAAGTGAAACAGCCTAGGGATCATCATAAAAACTGAGACCACCTTTCATAGTAGATACCATAGTCTTTACCGTAGATATGAAAGGTATGGAGATGGTCATTATCCCAGCCGAAAGCAAATTACAGTAGAAAATTCTCCAATCCATGCTAGGTAAAAATGCTATATTCATAGTAAATCATATTTAATAATTTATTGTTAATTCCTCATGATTTTAGGAGGTATTGTTGAATCTATTTTTATAGTCATATTACTTATTTAATGAGAGTAACGTACAGTGATTTGTCAGACAATCCTGTATGAGCGTTTAAAAATTATATATAAATAAAAGGGAAAATGTATGAGCGATTGGGAGGCTGTCCCTGTATTGGCTGCATTGGATTTAGATGAATTGGTTGACTTTTACACAAGTAAACTTGGGTTCCATTGCGACAATTTTGTTCCTAATGAATATGCGATAATTAGCAGAGGGGAAGCTGAAATCCATTTTTGGGCATGTAACGATAAGTACATTGCAGAGAACACTTCTTGCTATATTTTCGTGAAAGATATCCAAAGTGTGTTTCAAGAACTACAAGCGCAGACTGAAGTTTCTCCGCTTGCGGAAACTCCATGGGGCATGTTGGAGTTCCACCTAATTGATCCAAGTGGAAATTTACTTAAGTTTGGGCAGCCAGTTTAGCTGTTTAACGTTCTTTCCAACTCCTGTTTATTCAAAGTATATGGACATCGAACTTGAAAAATCCATTCAAACGTATGGCTTCTTTTTCCGCTGAAAAGAAGATAGAAATTGCCAGAAAGGTCAAGCAACTAAGTAGCGCAAGCAACACTGAGCAGAGTAAAAAAGAAAGGCATGCTGATGAAAAAGAGGGTGGAGAATCATTCATAGAGTGGTTGAAACTTCATCAGGAAAATAACAATGGAAATCAAAAAGAAGAAGCTCTGTCCCCTGTTACAAGTTCTCAGTTAAGGCTGTGGTATCTGAGTCAGATAAGCGACACCCATTCTATTGCCTACAATATTCCTGTTGCACTGTAGATAACAGGCAGTCTTGATGTTGCCAAGTTAAAGCAAAGTTTTGTAAAACTGGTTGAACGCCATGCATGCCTGAGAATGTGCTTTCCGGTGTTCGACGGCATTCCTTCTCAATGTGTCCTGGAGCAATTACAAGCTGTTTTTATGCAAAGTGTAAAAACACATGAAGAGGTGATTGATTACATACACAAGCGGGTAAAAATACCATTTGATTTGGAAAACGGCTCCTTGTTTAGGATGCAATTGATGAATCTATCCAACACCGAACATCTACTGCTGGTGTGCTTTCACCATATTATTGCCGATGGATGGTCAGTTTCAATTCTCGTTAGAGATTTCGTCGCGCTCTTTACCGATGAACGAAAGCATAAAAAACCGTGGGGCAATCATTTAAATACTCCGTGCGCTGTGAAAAGCTGCATTTATCTTGCAGGTGAAAGTCCTGTTCCGGAAGGCATAGCCAGTGCCACCGGATAGCGAGTCTTGCGCCGTCCTGGGTAACTTGGAGGGTGAAGCGTAGATAGCGAAGCATTCGAGCCGAAACCAAAGGGTGAACGTGATACCCCCGAAATTGAACTAATTGTGGGAGCCGACAGGTTGGAGCACCTGGCAGGCAACAGGTTACCGGAGGCCATACTGGCAAATTGCCAAAGGAAACCAACCACCGGGGGCGCAGGCGTCAGCGAGTTTGCAGAG
>NZ_NMQR01000103.1 GCF_003545805.1 Photorhabdus sp. CRCIA-P01
TTCAGCGTGCTGAAAAAATTCACGGTGGCAGCCGGAGGGATGATCAGCCTGTTTGCGGAAAAGCTGGGGATCAAACTGTTTGCCAGTAAAGGGCGGGTAGAAATTCAGGCGCAGGGTGATGCGATGGGACTGGAAGCGCTGAAAGATATCACGGTGAGTAGCCATGAGGGCAAAGTGATTATCAGTGCTAAGGAAGAGATCCTGCTGGCCTGTGGGGGCGGTTATATCCGTATTGGCAAGGGTCAGGTGGAAAGTGGCGCGCCGGATCACATTATCCAGCGGGGCGCGGTGTGGCAGAAATTCGGTGGACAGAGTTTTAATCAGATGGCTTCCCAGCGTGAGACAACGGATTTCTCTATAACACCGCAGGTACTCTGGGTTTTTGATGATTCATCAGTGAATAACCAAAGCGGACTGTTGCACAATCAGGATAAGAGTCAGCAATTCTTAACAACAGGCTCAGGGGGTGAAACGGCCAAACAGCAGCAATTGGGTGTGGAAGCCATGAAGTTCTATTTAAAAGAAGATAAGGAGTGATTGATGACCGATTCATCAGAAAAAGTGGTTGTTACCCCGGTCTATGACAAACATGGCAGGTTGTATTACCCGTTAGTTAATGCGCCTAGTGAAAAGAACCTGACGGCAATTTGCTATAAGGTGCCAAACCGGGTTATCCCGGTGATTTTTCTGCCGGGGGTGATGGGGAGTAATTTGCAGGATCAAAATGGAATATCGGTTTGGCGTTTAGATAGTAACTGGAGTGCCTTGGTGTGGGCTTTTAAGGGTGCGGAAGAGCGGAAAAAGTTACTTGATCCGGAGAATACCTTCGTCGATTCGCAAGGCCGGGTAGATGACAATGATAAAGAAGGTCCCAAATTTCCTTCACGGAAAGAGCGGGGCTGGGGGGAGGTAGCTTATATCAGTTACGGCAAATTTTTGCCCTGGCTTCAGGCGGCGCTGGATGACCAGGATGAGTTATTGCACAACCGGTTGAATAAGACGGGGAAGCAGACATTGCGTCAGCAACTGGAGCTTATGGATTTACAGGCTGAGGCAGGGGAAGCCGGACTGACACGGGGTGAAATTAAGCTAAGTTATCAATATCAGTTTCCGGTTCATGTGATGGGGTATAACTGGCTTCAGTCTAATGTGGCGTCAGCAAACCGGTTGGTGGACTGTATTGACCAAACAGTGGCGGGCTATAAACGGCGGGGTCAGCCGTGTGAGAAGGTGATACTGGTCACGCATTCAATGGGGGGACTGGTGGCCCGTCACTATTCAGAAATATTGGGGGGACGGGACAGGATCCTGGGGATTGTGCATGGGGTGATGCCGACATTTGGTGCGCCGACGGCCTATAAGCGGATGAAAACGGGTGAAGGTAGCTTAGCGGGGTTCGTGATGGGTAAAGATGGCGCTCAGTTTACTGCCGTGATGGCGCAGTCACCGGGACCGCTCCAGCTCTTACCCGGCCTGAGATACGGCAAGTGGTGGTTGAAGATTGATGATGGAAAGACACGCCATAGCTTACCGGCGCGTGACCCTTATGAAGAAATTTATTTGCAGCGCGATAAGTGGTGGGGATTATGCGAAGAACGTTTAATTAATCCGGAAAATAAGGCAAAAAACCGGGCGGTCATGCAGGCCGATTGGGATAAATATCATGATACGCTGTCGACAAAAGTCCGGCCTTTTATCGAAGGGTTAAACGACCGTTACCACAGCAATACCTATGCTTTTTATGGTAACAGCACTAAACACCTCTCTTATGGCACTGTGCGCTGGGTAGCACGTCAAGATTATTTTAATCGGCAAAGTGATCCTGAACGGGCATTTAATAGCCCGATATTTGACCCAGTTAATGCGGAGGTCTCAGATATGCGCAGTGTAAGTTATCCGATAAAACCCGGCAGTGACTATTCTCTGATACAGACTTTTGCGGTTGCGGATCCACAAGAACCGGGGGACGGCACCGTACCCGTTCAGGGCGGGAAGTTTACCGCCAGCGGTCTGCGTTCAATATTGGGGGTGGAGGTTGATCATGAAGGGGCCTATAATACCGACAAAACGCGTTTTTTTACCCTGCGAGCGATTGTCAAAATAGCACAATTGATTAACCAGACTTCCCTGGCCTATCCTGATGAATAGAAAAAAAGTACTCGTTATTGCGGCCAGCCTGCTGGTGCTGGTGTCTTACGGGCTGTGGCACCGGTTACAGCCTTATCCTTCTCATACGGTGTTAAATCAGAAGGAACAATTAGCTGTGGATAAATTATTAGCAAACTTACAAACCCGTTGTATCGGTCGGTATCTGGTTGATCTGCCTGCAAACTATAACGATACCGTGAATGTATCACGGGTGAACGATAATCGGATAGAAACTCAGCGGCTCTATCCACCTGCTTTTGAACAGCGTATCCAATTACGGGAGCAGGTATTACGGCAGATGACAACGTCATATCCCGTTGATATGCCTTATTTAAAAAATATTTATTCTGTTCCTCAGGGGATGAAAGGGATTATTTTCGAGCGTATGCAAAATCAAAGTGTCCCGGATGTCGTCCGGGTATTGGAAGCTCACCTGTACAGCAATGGCGTGGCGATTAAAGTGGAAATGGAAGCGAAAAATGGTTCTGCGGCACGCTATGACAAAGATCGACAAATTGCTCCCAGAGTTTATACCAATACAGTACCGGAGAAACTGGCAGAATTGAGGGATTTATTATCCCGTATACGGGGACGTGCAGAAACGGAAATTCCGACGACGGCGGGAAGTTGTATTTCCCATGCGTTTATTACCGATAATCAAAGGGATAAAGAAGATATCGGCTTATTGTATAAAACGAACCCGGATAATTATTTGAATGTGAGAATTCAGACGAATAACTATATCCGGGAAAAAGACAGTATGCTGGAACGCCTGGGTGTCATTGAAGCAATGCTATTTCGGGGGAAAGTTTTCCGTAAAGGGGTGCGGAAAATTAATGGGCTGGAGACCGAGGAATTATTGGCCGTGGGATTACAGCCGAATAGTGATGATCCGCGTTATCAGTTTACATTACTGACTAATGAGAAAACTGGCGGAAGAAAAACACCGGTATTTGATTTGACGGTGGTCAATAATGAAGAGACACCGACAGTTTATACCCAAAATGAAATAGTGGCATTTTGGGATGCAATTAGTCAGACCGTCAGAGTCAGGCCGGGTGCTTTTTAACTTGCTATCTTTATCATTTGATGATCAAGAGCGAATATGACGGAAATATCTATTGGCACGATATGAATAGATATCATTACTCATATTCCTATTAATATGAATTGTCTTATTCTTTCCGTTTTACACTTATTCGATGGCAGGGAAGAATATGTTTGTGCAGTTTTTCGGCATAATTATATCTATTCTCATTTACGGAACATAAATGAGAATAATTATTTTTATCTTTAATTTATGGCGTGTTTTATTGAATGGGTTAAACACCTGGGGAAGATAGTTTATGTAATGGATTGAATGATAATGAAAATATTATGCCGATATCATGGGTCGATGGAAAGAAGATAATTGAGAAATCCAACTTCTTTATTCTATAAAAATAAAATCAACCAATTTTTAGAATTTCAGTTACATTGTTTAGGTTTAATTTATATATTACGGGGCGCTATTGATATCGAGGGTAATCTGTTTTTTGCATAAAGCATATTGTGCTTTTTGATAAAAAAAGACTTGATTTCTATTAGCTCCCATTAAGAGGATCATTTTATTAAAAAATTGCTCTGTGGTTAATCAAAGCATTTGTTGCGTGGATTTACACGGCCTGCATGCTTTATGTTTTCCAGATAAACCTCTGGGAGAGAAATAGCGAAATGGGTTGTTTGCCAGACTATTAATAATGACTGGCGACCGATATCGTGCGCCGATTTTTTAAATCTGTTTGATACCGAGCGGATGGGTGGGGGATTTTTACACCCCTCCACAACACTCACAACAACGAAAAATCATGACCTTATGGGATGGTTTACAGCTATGGGCGGTGGAGTACCTCACGTGATCGCGCGACAATTGGGAGAAAACATGAACAACGCAACACCGGCGATCATCTTTGATCACAGCCGCTACAAACTGAACGTGCGCAAGAATACCGCGCCGCTGGATGTCGTGGCGTTTAGCGGGCAGGAGTTTTTAAGCCGGCCTTTTCGTTACGCCGTTGAATTCACCAGCCCGGTGAAGGATATCGAACCGGCGCGGATGCTCATACGGGACGCCGCGTTTACCCTGACGTCGCCGGCGATTAATCCGGGGATGCGGGGCATGCCGGTGATACCGCCCGCCCCGTTGCGCACGATCTACGGGGTGATTAGCGGATTTAAGCTGTTGTCCACCTCGCATGACGAAAGCCGTTATGAAGTCACCCTGGAACCCCGGCTGGCCCTGTTGTCGAGAAGCCGCCAGTCCGCGATTTATCAGAAGATGTCGGTGCCGGAAATCGTGGAAAAAATCCTGCGTGAACGGCACGGTTTTCGCGGGCAGGATTTCTTATTCACCCTGGCGTACCC
>NZ_NMQR01000104.1 GCF_003545805.1 Photorhabdus sp. CRCIA-P01
CTCTGCAAACTCGCTGACGCCTGCGCCCCCGGTGGTTGGTTTCCTTTGGCAATTTGCCAGTATGGCCTCCGGTAACCTGTTGCCTGCCAGGTGCTCCAACCTGTCGGCTCCCACAATTAGTTCAATTTCGGGGGTATCACGTTCACCCTTTGGTTTCGGCTCGAATGCTTCGCTATCTACGCTTCACCCTCCAAGTTACCCAGGACGGCGCAAGACTCGCTATCCGGTGGCACTGGCTATGCCTTCCGGAACAGGACTTTCACCTGCAAGATAAATGCAGCTTTTCACAGCGCACGGAGCAACGGAACCATAAGTACTGATAAGTGGTTAAATAGAATGGCTAATATTCATAAAATCAAATAATTATGAGTTTTACATTACCTATTATGAATATACGTCCAAGATGAGTTAAAGGTTATTTGGCTATCGTAGATAGACTGGCTAAAAATAGCAATTCACGATGTAAGTTGGCTACCCAATTTTTGGCTATTTAAGAATATTTTTAATATTCAATCGGTTAAATCTATTGAGCGTTAAGCTTTCGCATTAGAAAAAGCAATGTAATATATTGTTTATAAAAGAGTTAGTTAGCGAAATCGGACAAACCGTTCTTTAAGTCAAAACGGGGTAAGAAACATCTAGTTACGGGAAAAAATAAATACCAGTGCCCTTCGTGTTGAGAAAGCAAAATCATCACGTAATGCTACAGTGCAATGATTTTAGATTGAAAAATTAAGTCAGGCGCTGGTATGTTTATACAATAAAAGTCCTTTGGTAATGAGTCAGTAAATTTTCCTTGGTAATCGTTGTCAGTACGGCTAACCGTAAACAGGGCCCTTCACCTCAGTGAAACCCCATGGTATGGTAAAGTCTCTTAATATTCCCAAACCATTGCCACCTATGTAACCAACATATACCATACGTTCACCCTTTCTCATAATCCACTCGAACCCCCCAGACGCAATCGGATTAAACTTCATATCCTCCCATTCTTGCTGGTGCTGAGCTTTACAGGTTAGTTTATCGCTACTGTTATAGCCAAGATAAGCCCCGCGCTTACCAGCAGGGGAGGCTCGGCAAATAAAACCAAGCCAGCCGCGCGTTTCAACGCACTCAAATACTTGGAGTGGGCGCGTCTCCCAATGAGTAAAGTACAAGTCCCCCGAAGCTGCTTGAAACTTATTATACACTGTTAAAACATCCGCATAAGCATGATATTGACCTATTTCATACTTATGAATAGCATAGAATTTTCCTGGGGTCGGCATATCGTTGCCTGTGAGTCCTGCCATAATCATTCCTCTCTAATTTATGTGGATTCATTACATAGAAGTTTTAATTATTGTCTTTTCTTAAAAAAATAAAATAATAATAATAATCAAGGTTTTGATAAATAGCTTTTCAAAATAGTAGATCACTTGGAGGGAACTCAGTCCGATTTTTGTGATCTGATCAATTGCAAAAAATCCTAAACCACAACCCAGACTGAGTGATGCCAATAATAACATCTATCCCCCCTGATGAAAGCCAAAAAATAAAAAAACTTATCCATAAAACTCGCGACAAGGACTATGCCCGCCGATTAACCGCATTACTGCTGTTAAATGAAGGTGTTACTGGAGAGCATAAAAATCTGTGGGGCAATTATGTGAGATCAAGAAGCGGTAGTCTTGCAAATCACGTTCTGATGAAGTGCTGACCGGATAACCAATAGCTCTACTCGCTCAGATTCCCTGATAAGTATGACTTTATATCCAACTAAATAAAGTGCCCCACACTTTTTTATGCTCTCCTGAAAAATGTTTTAAAAGGTTTCCGGAGAGGTCAGGAAATTGCTTTGGATTTGAAAGAATCGAAGCCTGTTCAGGTTAGTGTCAGGGATGAAAACGGTCATTTTTCAACACGTGAAGTCGTTCGTAACGTCTGGGAAGCAACCAGCTTATCTAAACCGACTCCAAAGGTCAGGAAACCGTCCACATCCAATATTGAGAAAGCGCTCCTGGCTACTGAGAATATGTCAGTTCCTCATGAGCTGAATTACAGGTATGAGTACGTGAAATGGCAACAGACCCAGCCGGTAACTACTAGTATGCGGCTTGAAAACGAAATTAAAACCGCTAATCCTGGTGTTACGGGCAACGATCTGTATAAGCTGTTGGTAGAAAAAGTTCAGGAAATGCAGAAAGTCGAGGCACCAAAAGCCAGCAGTAATCGGGATGTAGATGGCCCAGAAATGGCTTAAATCACCACACGTAAGGCTAGGTATCCACCTAGTCTTGCATATGAGTGCGATCGTGCTATGTAATCTGTGCTTGATCGTGTACATGTTTATGTCTATTCTATATGGAACTAGTTGTAATGCGGAGGAATCACTAGGTGCTCCGGACAATCCTTAGCCGCAGAGCCGTAAGCGTAACGGAGTTCAGAAAGAACCCGATAGAGTATGTTAATGCCGGGAATGGCGAGGTTCTGGCTATTATGAGTCGAAATGAACCTGCATTTTACTGCATTCCTGCGAAGGAATACGGTGAACTACTACAGCTGGTAGAAAATGCAAAAGGTAAACTCAGCGATGATGATAACTGATTGAAGCAAAGGATCTTTAGTCGATCTTTTCATTATGTTTATGAATAGTGAACCTTATGAAAGGTGATACTAATAGTGTTAAAACAAGGAGTTAGCGATAGAGCAGTAGCACGGCTGAATTGATCCACTTGATTGATCGTGCTAAATTACGCTGGTTTACAAATTCATGTGGGTGGGACGTTCCCGGAAATAGCGTCCAAGGATGGGGAACAAGCAAAAGCCTAACCCCTGAATGCAAAAACCCCCTGAAATCTGCTAATCAACTTGGCCGAAGATATCAGATATTCAGGGGATCGTAAAAGCAGGCGCTGGCCTGTAAAGGATTATAACGCATGTACAATCAAGATCAATACTATTCTGCCATAAGTGCAGGATGTGGTGATTGAAGTCAAACGTTCTCGACGCGGTGAGTCCAATGCTCTGCGTAGAGGGAAACCAAAAATCCATCGGCGTTACACGCCAACACTAACCTGTTCTGTACCGCGAGGGATGGCGGCCAAAGTTGTTGCGCGCCTGAGTAGTCACAATTGGCACCATAACAATGACCTCATTAAACTACGCTGTAACGGTTATGTTCCTTATACCAGACGTAATGATCCTGATTATGTGCCAAAGCCCATGCGCATTTCTGCACGTTCAGAGAGTTGTGAAGCACTGACAGCATTGTCGCTGGCCCTGGCTGCTAATTGTGATTACAACCCAGACAGCGATTACCCGTTCGAAATCATTGCACCGTTTGAGAAAATAGCAGCCGCTATGGGGATGCTGCATGTTTACGAAAATGGCCGCAAAGCTTATGATTCGCCACTCCATGCCCTATCTGTGCTAGAACAGCTGAGTTATATTGTTGTCTTGCGTGGACAGGATACAGACACTGGGCAAAATAAACCTCTACGTATTTGGTTAACAGAGAAATTTTTCACGTCTCGCGGAATTGCTATTGAAGAGATCCGCCGGTGGTTGGGACAGTTCCGAACGTGGGCGCTTAAAAACGGCATGACGGAAAGTTTGCGCAAGAAATATGAGCGCCATTTGCTGCGTATTGAGAGCATTGGCATCGATCTGAAAGACAAACACTCTTTACGTAACCGACTCAAGCAAATCAAACGTTGGGTAGTTAGCCCTGACTTGCAGCAGGATAAAGTGAAGAAGGCAGAATCCATCGAAAACGTGCTCAATTCGCAGGAAAACAGCGCAAATCGCCTTGATTGGGTGCTGGATGAGTCACAAAAGCAGTTCCTCAACATCACTAATGTCAAAAAGCAGCGTCAAAACCTCTACTATCAAGCATTTGTTAAATGGTCTACCAGTGGTGCTATATTGCCGATCAAAGTGTTGCAGCTTGAGAACAGTCTCAAGAAAGAAGCCCCCGGTCTGTTGCATAGCGACCCAGAAGCCTACTATAAAACGTTACTGGAGCGAGCAGGAGTCCATATATAACAATAACGTTTATTCTCACTTCACAACCTCCTGCCGTGCCTAGCGCGGTGTTTCTCTTTCCTTTGACTGAGGTTTAGCCTCACCAACAGACACAATTGCTACTATGTAAAACGTTCGCGCGGAATTCAATAATAGTAAAACGACCAAAAAAGGACAATAAAGATACAGTTTTCACCGAGGCTTTCCATAATATCAAATTAACTTCGTAATATACTCATCAATTTTAGTTAACTTCGAACGTTATTTCTGAACAAAATAAGCCCTTTAAAAAGGGAGTAAAATTCGAGCGAACTTCGTTTCGCTCTCGAATTACCCTCCCTCACTCCGTTCGGGCATATCGGGAAGTGCAAAAAGAGATGAAGGGGCGCTATCCAAAACATCTATGGCCGGATGATCCGGCAAATACGACACCCACTCGGC
>NZ_NMQR01000105.1 GCF_003545805.1 Photorhabdus sp. CRCIA-P01
CTTACTGGCCGTTCTCCCCTTCAGCCTTCTCATGATTTCACTTGGCGCTAATGTTGGGGGACTGCTGACGAGTATATGCACGTGATCTTGACTCACAACTCCCTTTAATATTCTGATTTCAAAGGAGCCGCATGTCTGACGGATTAATTCTCGCACTCGACTTGCCACTTCTCCTGTCAGCACTTTGTATCTGTATTTCGTTACCCACACAAAATGGTATTCAATCTGAAATACCGTGTGGCTGCCATATCTGTAATCCATGTTGCACCTCCGGTACAACACAGTATCGCAGCTAAAGCTGACCGGCTAAAGCCGGTGGTTTTAACCTTTCATTTGGAAGAATAAAATAAAGGAAAACTATTAATGTCTTTTCTCCTTCACTAAGACTCTTGTAGACATCATTCTCTAATCCATCTTCTCGTACTAATTTATATGAATCAGAACTCTCATGAACTTTCTCAAGATGAAACCCAGTAATACCAATCTTAAGAAGTGTGTTGTTAATATTCTCAATTGAAGCATCAATGTTAATTACTCTGGCTAAATTATCAGCTATTATTTTTTTATTTTCATCAATATCACTAATAATACTATCTAACTCTGCATTATAGTTTTTTATCTTATTTTCCAATTCTATTACTTCTAACTTATAAGAATTGAAATAAGAAACAAGGCCATTCTTTAGCATCGACCAGAATTTAACCTCCAGCTCTTTCTTATAATTCTCTCTGTTTGATAATCTTAAATTATACTCCTTAATCTTTAAGTTAATATTATTAATTATCTTATTTATCTCACAAATAAGATAATTAGTTTTAGTTAACTCAAGACATTTGCTAGGTGTTGTTATTTTTTCCTTAATCAGACTAATATTATTATGAATTTCTTTTTTCAACTCAGATGTTAATTTATAGAAATTATCTTTATCAAAAAACCTTTCATCTAGATTAATCTGCTTTAATACGTTAAAAATATTATCACACTTAAATTGATATGAAGTAAGTTTTTCCTTAATTGAATTTATTTTTTTATCATATGTATTATTGAATATTTTATTTATTTCTAACCCAAAATCGATTGGAATAATTTTCTGACAAAATGGACACTTATTATCACTAAGACTTAAATAATCCAATCCTTTCTTAATCCAATCAGAGCTATTTAAATTGATTATGAGAGCTGAAAGATATGAATCATTAGTACCTAATATCATCTCATTAAATATTTCATCAGTTTCAATTTCATATATATAATTATCAATTTCAGTGCAATAATTCAGTGAGTTTACCTCATTAGAAAATAATTCATTTACTTCTTTTTCCAAGGAATAGCGTGATATGTCTTGTTGTATATCACAGGAATACTCAAGAATTTTTTCGAAAAATTTATCTTTGCTCTTCTTATAACGTCTCAGATAATGATGCAATGGATTACTATTATCTCGATAATCCGCAGCATAATCCCAAACTAAATTTTTCAATTCACTTTTGAGCCTAGAAATCTCTCCTTTAGACTCATTAATATTATTAGATAAGACATTCCTTCTCTCATTTAAAGTAGAATTATTATTTTTTTACTTTCTATTATTTTTTTTGCTTCTATATTTTCCTCATTCAAAGTGAAAATTCCCGGATGACTATGAGTATAAAAATTTCTTTCGATAAATTCATTATTATATACTAATATATCTAACTGATTCTTTCTCGGCTCATGCAAGCAATTCAAAAATTGGCTGTCATCAATTGATTGCAGATAACGCCCTAGAGTAGATTTCCCAGAACCATTTTGCCCATAAAATAAGTTCACTTTTTTATTTGTATCAATTTCAACAGCATGCTCTTTCAAATATGTAGCAACTCCAGATATAGTCAACGATTTAATCATATCATTTTCTCTCTAAATACACGAAATTCCCATGTTTTAACATAAAAACTAATATTTTTAAACACCTTATAAATTCAATTGACTACATACCTATACCTATACCTATACCTATACCACCGGTATGGTCGAGTGTCACACGAATTAGCCATAATAATTCTCAATTTCATGTAATTATAACACTTCCATATCTTTACATTTATTGTATACTATCCATTGTGAGCTGTCGTTTTTCCTATTTTCCTTAGCTATCCAGATTACATGCTTGTAACTGTTAGGTTTAAGGATTGTCAGTGGTCCGCACTGTCGTTAGAAATAACGGAGGAAATATGAACAGACAAAAGTCAGTCTTCGTTCGTAAATACCGTCGTTTTCGTTATGGGCAGTGGGAAAATGTGATTCAGCACTTCCGTTCTTGGCCTAGACGTTAATGATTAAGTAAGCGGCGGCTCACTCCGCCTTGCAACCCATTAATTACATTGATAATGACAGTGGAGAGGTTCCTTATTTAATACTTATCGATCTGTTACGATACGTCAAAACTGTAAACAAGACATAGATCCGATACTAACTGATATTTAGTTCTCGTTCTAGACAACAACCAACCCCTTGTTATTGCAAGTTTAAAATGCCACCCAATCCTGCAAGGCAGAAATGTCACCTTTTATCTGAAAGAATAGGGATGCGGGTTAATGATTTGAAGTCCAAATACAAAAGGAAGTTGCGGATGAAAAAAGCTTTTTTTTTCTTACTGGATAACTATGCAGATTGGGAAGGTGCCTTTCTTGCTAGTAGGCTGAATGCAAGCAAAGAGTGGACAGTAGAGACTGTTTCTCTAGAAAAAGGAACCTGTAAATCAATAGGTGGTTTCACCACCATGATTGATCATTCCATTGATACCCTTCCCTGCTACGTTGATCTTTTTGTCTTGATCGGAGGAAATTCATGGCATATAGAATCAAGTAAACTAAATAAACTTATTTCCATTTATCTCAATGATGGAGTTGTTGTTGCTGCAATTTGTGGGGCTGTTGATTTTTTGGCGAGGAATGGAATATTAAATGATTATAAACACACTGGAAATTCCCCATATTTATGGAGAAATTATAATAAATATAAAAATGATGATAATTTTATTTTAAAACAAGTAGTTGTTGATAGAAATTTAATCACAGCAAATGGTACGGCATGTATTGAATTCTCAGAGTGCATACTAAAAAATCTAAATTTTGAAACACCAGATATAATTAAAAAAGATCATGAGTTGTTTCGAATAGGCTATTACAATTATCTTCTTCAATATGAAGAAGATCCATTTAAATAGACAGACATCAGTCCAGTAATATTGAATAGATATTTAACATACCTTTTTGCTGCATTAACTTTTCAACTTTCGGTTATAATTTGAAACTGACTTTAAATTATTCAGAATTGAACAGTACAGAATTTATGGTTCTGAGTTGCTCCTGATAACGCACCTGAGCCCGGCGTTTGGCATACTCTGACTTCTGTCTCGTTTACCCTGACGTTCCAGTTCATCCATTTTGTCCTGAGCGAATTTTAATACCGTGCCAAAACTTTTATTATCAACGACTTGTCCTTGTTTAATACAATCGAGCTCATCGAAGACTTGATAATTCAGTGACCAATAGCCATATTTAAACGCTAATGTGCCATCTGGATAGTCATAGACTTTGATATTTTCTCCGGCAATTCTTGAGTTTTCTTTTGTCGGTTCAATCAAATAAATCATTTTGTCATATCGGAAGGTTAACGATTTAGTCAGCTTACGAGTCTCTTGCCAAGCAAACATATCATCAAGTTCTTCGGCGCTTTCGGTATGTCGGACCAAAATCACTGTAATTCTCATGCAGCAGAGCCAACACCCGAAGTTTAAATGATTCAGGCAGTGCCCTGTTTTCCCCGATGACCGTGAGCTAATGCAGCAGTATCTGATTCACGATAACGATTGACGAGCCGTTGAACCTACCGTTCTGTCAGTTTCAGTTGAGCGCAGTATCACTCCGTCTCAAGCATTTCTCAGAAACCGCCTGAATAACGTTATACCCAAGAAACTTCAAGATGCAGTTTTTAGCACCTGAAAATGGTCGTTAATTCTAGACGTCAGCGAGTCCGCTATATCAGGTAACGTTGTGGTGAAAAATTTGAAGATTTTGTCTCGAAATTCATGTTTATCCGCGAAATAACGGTTATTTCGAACATGTTCATTTATGACCTTCCATAATCGCTCTATCGGGTTTAAATTTGGGCTGTATGGCGGAAGGTAATGTAATTCAATATTGCTAACATAAGCCCACTCCTTCACAAGATGAGCTTTGTTGTAACCCGCCCCATCCACAATAAGATGAATTTTTTGATGATAGTCAGGATAAGACCTTCTTATTTCATTGAAAAAACAGCAAATGTTGTAGTCATTGAGGGTTTGATATTCCTGGAACACCGTACGACCAATGGCATTCAGGTTGAGGGCGCCCAATAGATTCAGGCGAGTTCGGCTTCCAGTTGTTT
>NZ_NMQR01000106.1 GCF_003545805.1 Photorhabdus sp. CRCIA-P01
GACTGCAACAGTTTCAGGGCATASGCCGCCTGCCGCACGCCTTCYTCTTCGGCGATAGCCAGTATCTTGTGTTGCAGGCTGGTTTCCCCCAGATAGTACAGGCTCTGTCCGGTCATCGCCGAGTACTGGATACGCTCCTCTTCCGGCATCAGGTTCAGCACGGCGTCCATCAGGGAGGATTTCCCCGCCGCGCTGCTGCTCTGGATTAACACGGCCAGCGGTTTATCCAGTTTGCGCGAGACCGCCGCCAGATACCCGGTCAGCAGATTGGTGGATTCGCCGACCACCCCGCAGGCGGCCATATCGGCAATAATCTGTTCAGCCAGATTCGGCGATTGCAGCAACGCCAGCGCGGCGGCTTCGTCTTCGGCACTGACCGTTACCGCCGTTGTCCCTGAGGCTTCGGCCTCCGCTCGCTGCCCGGCATCCTGTTGCTGCTCCAGCATCAGCAGCACCCGACCCGCTTCACGTTTAATTACAGACGGCTCGCATTCCAGCTCCTGCGCTGCCGTGCTGATGTAGTTCTGCCGTGAACGGGCGTGATACATGTCCAGCGTATCCACATGGAACAGGCCGGACGTTTCATCACGGACCTGCACGTTGACTTTCATCACCTCCGGCACCGGGGATTTTTTCATCCCCCGTACCCGCCAGACCCGCGGGCCGCTTTTCATCAACAACTCACCGGAGGCCGTGCGCTCACAAGGCACGGGTGCAACCTGTGGTTCTGGCAAGGCAGCTAAAGCAGCCGGTTTCGTTTCCCCTGTCGTTTGGGGTTCTTCCGTCATATTCGGTGCCGCGGGCCGTTCATGGCTGAACACCGTGCCCGGGGCCGTTCCCTGTCCCAGCCAGACCGCCTGTTGCAACGCCAGCCCCAGCGCCTGTTCGGCGTGGCCGCTTTTTAACGCATAATCGTTGGCATCCAACCCCGGCGGGAACTGCACCCGCCATGCCTCAATGCCGGCTTCCAGTAAATCAGCGGCAACACCGGTTGCGCCACGGTCTCCGGCCTCATCCCGGTCAAAGGCAATCAGCACCCGTTTCACGCCGTGATACTGCAAGGCGTCGAGGTGATCGCGGTTAAAACCGTTCACGCCGTAGGCGGCGATCACGTTGCGGAACCCGGCGCACCAGAAGGTCATGGCATCGATCAGCGCTTCGCACAGGATAATTTCCGCAGCGGCTTTCATCGTTTCCTCATTCCAGACCCCGGCTAGCGGTGACGGCAGGTACAGATGCTTCGGGCTGTCTTTCAGCACTTTGTAATCCGGCTGGGTTCGGCGGCCATACAGTTGCAGTACCCGCCCGCGGCTGGCCACACTGGCCGATTCGGCCCAGCCGATCACCGGCACAACAACGCAGCCCCGGAAGTGGTCCTGACGGGTGGTAGTACGCAACACGCCCAGACCCGACAGCTTGTCACGCAGTTGCTGGCCTTCCTGACTGCTCTTGGACGGTAATAAGCCCGCTGAACCGCCGATCCCGTGATGGCCCGCGTACCCCAGCTTAAAGTGACTCACCAGTTCAGGATGATTCAGCCCGCGTCGTTCCAGCCAGGCTTTAGCTTCCGGTGACGCCAGTAAGTGCTGATGATAAAAATCAATCACCTGATGCAACAGCGCCTGCCCGTCATCGTCAAGGTCAGCCAGTTTCGGGCGCGGCAGGGGGGCCGGCTGTGATTCCGGCTGGGCGGCTAAAGAAGAAGCGGCCACAACCGCATTGTCCATGTCCGGTAACCCGGCCAGCTCCCGCAGCCGGCGGATAGCGATTTTCAGCGTCACCCCTTCCGTTTGTATCACCCAGTCCAGCACCGACCCGGCGGCCCCGCAGCCAAAGCAGTGATAGAGGTTCTTGGCCGGTGAGATGACCATTGAGGGGGTTTTCTCGTTATGGAAGGGACAACGCAGCACATAATCCTCACCGCGTTTTTTCATCAGACGGCCCTGCTTACGTGCCAGCCCCAGCAACGAGACGGTTTGCTTTAAGCGGGCTAAATCGGTATCGGGAATGCGGGTCATAAGTCTTTCCTTTTGAACCTTGTCAATAGACATGTTTGCGATATATAATAATCGCATAAAAGAGATTTTACAACAGCCAGCTAAAAAGGAAGGGGTACAATGGCGGACATTTGTGTTTTGCAAACAGGTATTGATATGTCCGTATTTTCTGAACGGCTTAAGATGCTCAGAGAAGCTCGGGGATTAACCCAATCACGGCTTGCCGAGATGATTGAGGTACTGCCCAGAGTGTATAACCGCTGGGAGCGGGGACACATCGTCCCTCAACTGGAGTCCTTGATTAAGCTGGCTGATGTTTTACAGGTTTCTCTTGATGAACTGGTTGGCCGCCGCGAGACCAGCAAAGATGTGAAGATACGTAACCACATATTGCATGAACTCTGGCAACAGGCTGATTCGTTATCCGATGAGGAGCAGAAGGCGTTGATTATGGTGATTGACAGTTTTGTTACCAAGTCAATGATGGAAAAAGTTGTTATGAAGAGCGCCAAGCGCTGAGATGACGCGGCTACCATGAGTTCGGACCTCATGATGGCCGCTGACCACACAACCAACTATGTAGGAGTTGATTTATGGCTGAACGCGATTGTAATGCAAACTCAGACAGTTCGAAAGTCCAGCGCCGCTATAAGGTCGGCTATATCAGCCGATGTCACGCCGATCGCCACACTGGCATGACTCGCTATTACAGCCAGCATCCCAGTTTGCACCTCAAGGGCAACTGGCTGCAAGAAGCAGGCTTTGCCACCGGACAGGCGGTGCAGGTGAGAGTTGAACGGGGACAATTGATTATTCAGGTTGTTACGGAAGATTGAGTTTGCAGCTGGAAAGTTAAAAAAGATCGAAATTAGCGCAGTGAGCAAGCTTTCTGCGCTAATTTGGTCATTGAGATCACATAATTAATTTTCTAAATGACCTCACTTTCCTCATAAGTTAATTCTATGTTAATGGAAGATAATATTTCGTTTACTCTCTCCATAAAATCAATACATTCCTGAGGAATCTTGTACTGGAAAAACACTTTAAACGTTATATTCCTACCCTGAGCGTCTGGGAGTTTTTCGTATATTTCTCCGCTTTCAACAAATGCAATATATCTATTAATTTTTTCTTGCAATTTAAAGAGGTGTTCATTAATACAAGATGACCATTGCAAATGATCAGTTATAACCAAGATTACCTGCTGGGAAACTATATCCTCTTGGGTCATTGTAATTAAATCAATTTTATTTATATCTTCTACAGACATATAGCCTCCTTAATCATCCTTTGCTTTTGGCCTTACTATTTCAACTTCTGTCGGTGGTATCTTAGTTCCACTTTCAAATCCCGGCCTACCTTTCCCAACAACTGTACCTCCGCTCTCTTTCAGTTCTGGAAAACCTGTCTTTTGATTCTTTGTTAATGGTGCAGTTTGAGAACTTTTACATTCTATGCACTTGATAGATCCATCTCTATCTTTAGCCATAATATCAACCCTAACTTTGGTCCCTTTATTTGTCTCTATGGTAACTTCCCTAACCGGGGTTTTTAATTTAGGGTCTTGTTTTAACTTATCATAAACAGATTGTTCGAATTCCTTACCTTTCTCATAATTCTGCCGTATTTGTGAATCAGAGTTAGGTGATTGAACTTTTGTTTTCACGCCATTTTCAAACGTATAGTACCCACCGTTGTTACTATAAATCGTGTTTCCTGAGGCATCTGCTTTTCCTGTATTGCCATAAACACTACCTTTTGGCCCGATAACTGAATTCCCTTTTGGAGTATAACCAGTAGGTAATGTTGCGCCTTTTCCGACTATATTTATAGAAGTTCTATTAGCTTTTGCCCCAATAATTCCCGTCGCTGTCTCCAGCAACGTCAGGTTCCGCTGCTCTTCCTTCACGTACTGCGCCGCATCGGCTTTGGATAACCCGGCGTTTTCCAGCTCTTTTCGGCGCAGTTCCGTGTTAAAGAACCCGGAGAGTGGTCCGCCGCCGCCATTTAACCAGCTGCTCTGCTCTGAACGGCCTAGCTTATCATTGGCACGATAGCCCGAAACCGCCAGTTCTTTACCCAGTTCATGGTTGATAAAGGCCAGCTCTTCGCGGCTCAACTCGCCATTCAGCGCCATCTGTTTCAGGGTATTGATAGTCGCATCACTGGCCTGCCGATATTCCGTCCAGACCCCTTTACGGCAGCTGTCATCCTGACATGAGGCCAGTTTATCGCGCATGTCCTCCACTGACGGCAGACCTTTATCCAGAATGCGCTGGCTCAGTTCTTTGGCCTTGCCGCACGCTTCCGGTGACAGCGTGCGGCAATCCCCCAGATTTCGCGAGGCCAGCGCATTATTCTCAAT
>NZ_NMQR01000107.1 GCF_003545805.1 Photorhabdus sp. CRCIA-P01
CAGGTGTGGGAAGCGTATAAACGAGTGAAAGCTAACCGTGGTGCGGCAGGTATTGACGGACAGACACTGGCCGGGTTTGACGAGAATGTTGCAGACAATCTCTACAAGCTATGGAACAGACTGGCTTCGGGCAGTTATATGCCGCAGGCGGTAAGGCGTGTGGAGATCCCCAAAGCTGATGGTGGTGTGCGTCCGCTCGGTATTCCTGCCGTGTCGGACAGAATCGCCCAGATGGTTGTTAAACAGGTACTTGAGCCTGTACTGGAACCTCTGTTCCATGCCGACTCGTATGGCTACCGGCCGGGGAAATCTGCTCACCAGGCGATTGCGCAGGCGAGAACACGCTGCTGGAAGTTTGACTGGGTTGTGGAAATCGATATCAAAGGCTTCTTTGATAATATTGATCATGCCCTGTTACTGAAAGCAGTGCGGCATCACACACAGGAACGCTGGTTGGTGATGTATATCGAACGCTGGCTGAAGGCGCCGGTGCAAATGCCGGATGGAAGGGTGCAGGTACGGAACGGAGTTGCATCCGCAGAAGACCCGGATGGTTTACTGTAAAGATGCCGATCGACGGGGGAATTACGCAGAGACGCGCTTCGACTTTCTGGGCTATACATTCCGGCCCCGTTTGTCGAAGAATCGCTGGGGTAAGACCTTCGTTAACTTCAGTCCGGGGATGAGTGCCAGAGCAGGGAAAGCAATCCGTCAGGAGGTGAGGAGTTGGGGTCTGCAAAATCGCAGTGACAAGTCCTTGAACGATCTGGCGCATATGTTCAATGCGAAAATCAGAGGCTGGATAAATTATTACGGTGCTTTTTATAAATCGGCCCTGTATCCAACGCTGAGGCAAATCGATCGCAAACTCGTGTTATGGCTGACCCGTAAACATAAGCGACTTCGGGGCCACCGGCGACGGGCCAGTCACTGGCTGGCGCGTGTTGCGCGGAGTGAAACGAGGTTGTTTGCCCACTGGCCGCTACTATGGGGGCAGGCTTCAATGGGAAGAGCCGGATGAGCGGAGACGTTCACGTCCGGTTCCGTGAGCGCCTTGGGGGGAGGTTCCCCGGGGCGACTCGACTTGTCATCCACTACAAGAGCCATGCGCAGGCAATGATGTTGCGTAGCAGGCTCAGAGCGCGCCTGGGTGAATGTAAGCTGGAAATGAGTCCGGGCAAGACGAAAGTCGTCTATTGCAAGGACAGGGAAAGAACGGAGGCATATCCTGAAATCAGCTTTGACTTTTTGGGCTATACATTCAGGCCAAGAAAGTCATTCTCAAAAGAGGGAGAGCTGTCGGTGAATTTCCTGCCAGCGATAAGCGCCAGAGCGGCGAAGGCAATCCGGCAGACGTACGGGGTTGGGATCTGAGTCATAAAACCCCGTTGTCTCTGGAAGTAATGGCGCGATGGCTCAATCCCATGTTACGAGGCTGGATTAAGTACTATGGGCGCTTTTATCGATCAGCGATGGGCTGTATAGCCAGTCATATAGATCTGCACCTTGCGAAATGGGTCGCCCGCAAATATAAGCGGGTACACGGCAGCCTGGCTCAGGCATATGAATGGTTGAGAAGGATACAGAGCGCTAAGCCCGGCCTGTTTGCACACTGGGAAATTTGTACGCGGCGTGAACGGTCAACGACAAGAGCCGGATGACGGGAGACTGTCACGTCCGGTTCCGTGGGAGCGCAGGGGGGAAGTTCCCTTGCGCGACCCGATAACCCCAAGCAGCAAGAATTTTATATGTGAGTCGGAGAAATAAGCCTGACACCTGCTGCTCTGGTTATTTCCGTTAGTGTAGAGAGCGTCGGATTGCCAGATTCTGATAACGTCTTATAAAGTTGCTGACGAGACAAACCCGATTTTTTAGCGATTTCACCAATGCCTCCGCGAGCCTCTACAACACGACGAAGTGCGGTTAAAAACGCAGAAACGCCTCCTTCTTCATAAATATCTTCTAATGCCGTTTGTAAATAGATCTCTGCGTAATCTGGATCAGCTCTCAGTTCTGCAATCATGGCTGTATCGTGATTTACTGAACGTGAAAAGTTGTCATTAGTTGCCATAGGATTAGTTTCCTTCAGTTTATTTATTTTCATTAGGCTTTCTCACTTTGTAGTCCTGTAAATATTCAATTGCCTTATCTATATCTTCATCTTGCGTCGTTTTATCACCACCAAGAAGAAGAATAATGAGTTCCTCTCCTTCTACCGCATAATAAATACGATAACCGGTTCCAAAATCTATTTTCATCTCCCAAACGCCAGCCCGTGCAAATTTGTGATCGCCAAAGTTTCCCACTTCAGCTCTGTCTATCCGGTTATCTATTTTTGCGGCGGCTTGGCGTTGTTTCCTCCTTAATTTCGTTATCCAGTCTGTAAAAGGAATATTCCCTTGCCTATCCTGATAGCGTTCAATCCGGTATCGCATTGATTACCTCTGTACATTTAATCTCATTAATTGTCGTATATAAAAGACAACTAGGCAAGCTATTTTTTTGGGGTTCTACGCCGGACAATGGCATTCGGTTAAGGAAACAACGATGTGATAAAATAAGATTTAAATGAGCAAGGGGGAATGGATCATGGATTCATATCAACGCCTAAACAAAACCTTTTTTAATTCATGTTCGACGATTGATAAATCGTGGCAAAAAAGAAAAAGAACAATAGATACAAAATTGATTGTCTTATTCCTCATGAAAATTATTTCAGGAAAAAATAATCATGGATATGCTTATATCATCAATGAAATATGGGATGACTGCGTTCATGAAAATATACCTCTACCTCAGTGCAGTCCTATTTCATCCTCATCAATGTGCGAAGCCAGAATGAAATTACCTGATGATGCCATCAAAACCATTAATAAAGATATTGTGGTTGTCTGGGAGAAAAACACTCTCCCGACAACATGGAAAGGACACCGAATTTTTGCCATTGATGGATCAAAGCTCAATGTCCCTAGAAAACTTATCAATAATGGCTATCGTGTCACACAACGTACGTCCAGACATTATCCCTATGCCATGATGAGCTGTCTCTATGATGTGTTGAATTCAATTGTATATGATATTGATTTTGTTAACCATAATAATGAAAGAGCTTGTGCGGAAAAACATTTTCATTGCCTGAATACCCATGATGTCATTATCTTCGACAGGGGATATTTTAGTTATTATATGTTACATCAAGTCATAAAAAATAACTTGAATGCCATATTCAGAATACAGGAAGGTAATAGAAATAAAGTAGTTAGAGAATTTTCTGACAGTCATTACGATGATGCGATTGTGACTTATCTTCCCTCTGAGGCGGTAAAATCAGACCTTAGAAAAAGAAAACTACTTTCAGCATTCCCTGCTATAACGTTACGGCTAATAAAGTATTTTCATGAAGATGTTGAATATATTTTTGCCACGACTTTAACCCATCAAGACCATTATAAAGTCGAAGACTTCGGTGATTTATATAATCAGCGATGGGAAATAGAAGAATTATATAAATTATCCAAATCAATATTATATGTTGAAGATTTCCATTCACATAATGAGAAAGGGGTCAACCAAGAACTTCATTAACCTGGCAAGAATATTAGGAAATGATTGTTATCACAAAGACGATGAGGGCAAGGGTATCAATGACAAGGATAATAGGGATAATGAACGGAAACTGAACTTTAAAAACTGTTTATTTTTTATCGTCAAACACCTCCCTCTGATCATTCAAAGTAGGTTAAAAAAGCATTTTAAATCATTTTATTACCTACTTCACAAGTATATAACAAAGATGACCCAACGGGTGAGACCAGGACGACACTATCCACGAAAATCGATGAAACCCCGAACACGGTGGAACTCTTTTGATGCGCCGGCAAGATCTTAACCGAATGCCATTGTCCGGCGTAGAACCCCAGTATGTTTATTTGTTCATTCTATCGCCAATTGAACAAAGTGCCCCAAGGTAATGAGATGGTTCCCCTCACTCTAACGGCAGTATATTAGCAGAGTGATTATCTTTGATAAGAGGCTACCATCATGAACACTATCGCACTGATTGGCATCGATCTCGGCAAGCATTCTTTTCATGTCCATTGTCAGGAGCAATCGGGAAAAGCTCTGCTACGTAAAAAATTCACCCGAACTAAATTGATGGAATTCTTAGCCGATTGCTCTCCGGCAACGGTTGTGATGGAAGCCTGTGCTGGCGCGCATTTCATGGCAAGGCGGATCGCTGATTTGGGGCATGAGG
>NZ_NMQR01000108.1 GCF_003545805.1 Photorhabdus sp. CRCIA-P01
ACAGTGCCTCAGAGCGTCGCAGGGGCGCCGCTTGCGGGCTCTATGCCGCCCGCGCCCGCAGAACGTGCGTCCGCCGCCCAGGCAAGCTGGGCGACGTTCGCCCGTTGCCGAAAAAGGCGCTACGCTGACAAAGGCCCGGCGGGAAAAACGGGCCGTCGGGGGCGAAAAGCGCGTCAGGGGGTTTTGGGTTCGGCGGTGAACGGACATTGGAAAAAACGGGTTGTAACTGACTGAGGGCATTAGGAAAATCGGTGTTCGATGGTCAACTTCGCACTGGAATGCGTTGTTATTGAGAATAATGCGTTGAGCTTGCCCAAAGGCATGGCGGAGTACGGTCGGGCACAGAGTTCACTCGCCATGCAAATGCTCAGGGAAGGGGCAACCCCGGATGAATTGTCGGAAGCGTTGGCAAAACAAGCGAGAGGTACGCACCCTGAAGGGCAAGATCCGGCCAGAGGGCTGATTGTGGCGTGGGGTAACTTCTTCGGTGTGCCGTTAGATGTGGTGATGTCCAATGAAAAAATGACGCCGGAGAAAGCGGCTGAAATTGTGAGCAGCGGCATACCGACCAGCGAAGCGAAGGTGATGCAGTATGTGGCGGCGAAAACCTTTTTGGCACTGACTAAAAATTCGGGGACAGGCAATAAAACGGAAAACCCACTACCGCAATGGAGTACTGGTGAAGGGAATTACAGCCAGAAAAATCAAGGCACGGTCACAAATGTTGAATCTCAAGCAGGTCAATTTGACGGAAAGACAACATTTAACGCAAAAGGTGAGGCGACCCAAGGTACTACTGTCAAAGCAGAAACGAGTAGGACATTAATATATCATGAGAATTTTGGTGGTCATGCGATAGAAAGGCATGTTGGCAAATCTGATGCTCAATTACTTGCCAGATTCAAGAATGATCCAAGGGTATTAGCATCATCAACATTTACCGATATGAAAACCGCAGAATGGGCAATAGGTAATGGTATAGCAGCGAACAGAGAAAAATTAACTACTTTTATGGCAGGAAATGACACAAGAATAGTACTTGATCATAAAATGCCAGAGAATGTAGGGCGAGTAATACCAAAAGGTAGCACAAAGTCTCATGAATCAAACAATATAGTGATTGTTATTGATAAGGATCCTTTAATGCCTAACGGTTACCGTATTCAAACTGCTTACCCTAAATAAATTGGGAGAAAGGAATGAAAATAGAAAATATTCGTTATTTATTAGGTTGTTATTTCCATCAGGATTGGGACTGTGAGGCATCGACAGATGAGGGAATCATGAAGCTTTTTGTGGAAAAAGAACGGCCAGAGAAAGTTATGCTTTTAAAAAAGGAGTTTGAAGAAATATTGAATAGTAGTGAAGAATTAACAGAGAGTTTTCTTTATGAAAATAATGGATATTATTCTCCATCAGCGGATGGATTAACTGTCTTACAATGGTTTAAAAAATTGAATGACGTTTTATAGTTAATACCTTTAAAGTCCCCACAGTAAGGAAGAATCCAGCCTAAAAGCTGGACTCTTCCTCTTTAGTTGCTAGCTTTTCTCAACGAGCCGGATAATCAACAACCTATGCTCAATGCAGACCTGCACTGGCTGCCCGGTGGAAAAGCCCGCTTCTTGCAACCAGTTACCCTTCAGGTGCAAGCTGGGGTGTCGGCGGTAACGGCGGGTCATACCAGTGGTGTAGTCAGCACAGTGTGCACTGATAAAGGTGAAACCAACATCACCCCGAAACTCATTAAAGACCAGATTTACAAGACCGCCTATAACGAGGCATTGAATGAGTCTGGCCTTGGCACCGGTGGGAAATACCACACCGCTTTACAGGCCGCCACTGCGGCCATTCAAGGATTAGCCGGCGGGAATATTGGTCAGGCACTGGCGGGCGGCGCTTCCCCTTCTCAACCAATATGGGTATGAGTTACAGACAGAGTACGGTTTCTCAGGGAAAGAAGCGGCAGCCGCAATTCAAAATCTAGTTAAGGGTGGGGCATTTGTCGCAGCGGCCGCAGATGTGAAAGCCTATAATGAGGCACTAAGCTATCTGAAAATGTACAGTGTACACTCAGGACAAGCTGCTCTCGGAACGGATGCATTACTGGCATTACCCGGTATGCCAGGGTCGCTCATTAGGGGAAGCCTCGTTGCCGGGGGTTCATA
The DNA here is from genome assembly GCF_003545805.1 of Photorhabdus sp. CRCIA-P01. Taxonomy (GTDB): domain Bacteria; phylum Pseudomonadota; class Gammaproteobacteria; order Enterobacterales; family Enterobacteriaceae; genus Photorhabdus; species Photorhabdus antumapuensis. The sequence continues at coordinate 2,169 of NZ_NMQR01000108.1, forward strand.
TCAAACCGGTACGGGGATTGGGCAAGTTATTAATGGTGAATATAGCCGTGGGGTAGCAAATATGAGCCTGGGTTCACTGGCTATATTTGGAGGTGTTGCCGGTAATAAAGCCATAACCAAGCCGACAGAAGGAATTATCTCACCAGATAAACTCACAATTCAGGAAAGCAGCAGGGTTTTGGATAAAAAAACTCATACATCCATTCCTAAGGTGACAGCAGAGTTAACTGATAAAGAAACCGGGAAAAAATTTACTGACACCAATCAGGGAAATAGACCTGATTATTATCTTGGTGATCAAAGTCGCCCTACACTAATCAATGATATGGTACAGGCGAAAATAGATAAACGCCCAGACAAAAATTATCCGAATGGAAATGTCAATTAGAGGTGAAAAAATTTGTACATATTGTCTCAGTGATATCAAGTCCATGGCAGAGAAATCAGGTCTTAAATCACTAACACTGCATGAGGAAAAAACAGGAAGGACACTATATTGGGAAAAAGGTACGAAAGGTTTCCGTGTGAAGGATAATGATTAATGGATAATTTATTACTATCTTGGTCTATTTTGCGAAATGGAGGGAGTGAAAAATATCCCTCCTGGGAGAGAGTAAATAATTTATTACATTCTCTGAAAATAAACTCAGGTTGTGTAACTATTGATTATTTAGATAATGAAGGATACTTACTATCAGAGCTTCAGGTTAGGATGGATAATGGGATTTATTTCGTTACCATGCTAGATGAGAATGATGAAATATTCACATTTTGGGATCTAACTCAGTCAAATGACAAAATAGATATACTTGGCGATTACTGGCCAGCTCGCCAACTCACAAAAGATTTCGATTTTGTAGTGAAAGTATTCAAAGAATTTTTTGATACAGGCAATGTGTCAAAAGAACTTCTAAATTAAATAACCAGCCCCGGCGATTGCAAAACCGGGGCTATTTTTTCCACCCGCATTAGCCCGACAGGATAATGTTAACTTAATTCAAATTTTTAAATGAAACCAAAGCCGCCTTAGCGGGGTACAAGCTGTCCAGAACAGAACAGCAACCGCTACGATATGAAGCAACAGAACGTCAGTGCCGGCATCAGTGCCACTGTCGGCCCAGGTTCAGGAGGTTCATTAAACCTCAGCGCCAGCCGCGACAAAATCCACAGCAACTTTGACTCCGTACAGGAACAAACCGGACTGTTTGCCGGCAAAGGCGGCTATCAAGTGAAAGTGGGTGAACATACTCAGCTTGACGGTGCAGTCATTGCCAGTACCGCAGACAAAGACAAAAACACCCTCGATACCGGCACTCTCGGCTTTGGCGATATAAAAAACAAAGCGGATTTTAAAACTGAACACCACAGCGTAAGCATCAGCACCGGGGGTTCAGCAGGCGGTATGTTACTCAGTAACATGGCGGCCAATACCCTGGGTGGCGCTAACCGGGAAGGCCATGCCCAAAGCACCACCCATGCCGCAGTCAGTGACGGCGCCCTGATTATCCGGGATAAAGACAACCAGCAGCAGGACATCACCCCCCTGAGCCGGGATACCGACCATGCCAATAATGCTCTCAGCCCTATCTTTGACAAAGAGAAAGAGCAACAACGCCTGAAACAGGCCCAACTAATTGGCGAAATCAGTGCGCAGGTGATTGACATCGCCAGTACCGAAGGGGCCATTATCGCCACCAAAGCAGCTAACGCTAAACTGGAGAACATCAGTGAACCGGATAGAAAAGCGGCCATAAAAGTCCTGGAGGATAAAGGTAAAACCGACATCACCCCGGAACTCATTCAAGACCAGATTTACAAAACCGCCTATAATCAGGCGTTGAATGAATCTGGCCTTGGCACCGGTGGGAAATACCACACCGCTTTACAGGCGGCCACTGCCGCCATTCAGGGACTTGCGGGCGGGAACATTGGTCAGGCACTGGCGGGCGGCGCTTCCCCTTACCTCGCCGGAGTGATTAAAGACCTGACCAC
>NZ_NMQR01000109.1 GCF_003545805.1 Photorhabdus sp. CRCIA-P01
GGTTGGCGTGGTTGGCGTTGTCATGCCCCTGTCAGCCTCGGTGGCACAGGTTGCTATCTCTGAACAGACAGTGACGGGAATGAAAGCGACTCAGCAACAGGTCATGCAAGCTGAAAACCACCGTATTCAGGCGCAAATATGGGGACTGACAGAAGCCGAATTTCAGCGTTATCAGCAATTGATGCAGGGGCAACGGGGTATTCAGTCTCCTGGACTCGATCCGTTGAGTGCATTGGGCATTGAGGCAGAAACAGTACAAGCGCGTCAACATTATGCAGAATTGTGGGTCAGGCAGGAATATGTCCGTGCTGAAAAGGAACTGGCGTTCCAGCGGGCGGTGGATGCGGCCTGGAAACGTCTGGCACCGAATATTTTGCCGGTTAATTTAGGGAAGGGGGACGGAATCGCACAGGGTAATCAGGGACGGCTGGCGTTGTTTGTGAAAGAGGATTGTGCGGCCTGTGATGCCCGGCTGGCTGCTGCCTTGTCAGCTGACCGTGAAATGGATATTTACCTGGTGGATAGTGAAGGCAACGATGATGTTTTACGTACCTGGGCAGGTAAACATCATATTCCGTCAGAAAAAGTCCGTAGTCGAAAAATCACACTCAATCATGACAACGGGCGCTGGCGACAATTTGGTCAGGGGAAAATGCCGGTCGTGCTACAACATGAGAATGACGGATGGCGTGTGGTGGCATTTTGAGTCTCGCTGTGGCGGGCAGCCTTTTTTGGGTGACCGAGGGTATAGCCGCCGCCGTAAAGCAGACTGTGCCGCCTGGGTATCAGCAGATTGCGCGGGTGCATGGCGTACCCGCTGAAATGCTTTATGCGTTGGCACTGGCTGAATCAGCAAAACGTTTGCCACAGGAGAAACATGAACGTCCCTGGCCGTGGACGCTCAATGTGGCTGGAAAAAGTTATCGTTATGCAACACGACAGGCGGTCTGGCAGGCGTTGCAGGGATTTATGCGCAGCGTACCCCTCAAACGTATTGATGTGGGGATTACTCAAGTGAATTTAGGCTGGAACGGCCATTATTTTCGTTCTTATTGGGATGCATTGGACCCCTGTACTAATCTTCATGTGGCCGCTCGTATTCTGAAAACCTGTTATCAATCCAATCCGGGGAGTTGGTTGAATGCGGCAGGCTGTTATCACCATCCCGCTGGCGGTCAGCCCGCGAGTAAGTATCGGAAAATCGTCGCACGTAAACTGAGCACGCTGGAGACCCGATATCCTGTTTTATCCACCAATATTGCTGTAGCTAATACGACACTGACCTGGATTGAACCGAAGGAAAAGTAAAGAAGATGTTAATCCATAACTTAACCCGTTATCGCTACCGTTTATTTTTAATGATGATGATATTAACACCTTGTTCTCAGGCTGCACTGACTATTGTGGCTGATTTGGGTGGACAATCTACGGCAGCATATTTTGATGTCATTAATGCTCAGGATGATGAACTGACCGCCACTTCAAATGCGGAGGTGGCCCCGTCGGATTTAACCGAAGGAGGCATGTTACCGGTGGAAACACCAGAATTGTCTCCTGGACCTGTTGACGCTCGTCCGTTGCAATTGCCGGGAATGGGGGCGTTGTTCATGATTGGGGATGATGCCCGGTCAAAACAGTGGTTGAAGAAAAATTTGGTTGGTCTTCGGAAAAAGCAGGCGGTGGGGTTGCTGGTCAGTGTGCGGGATAAAACACAACTGGATGAACTGCGTCAGCTTGCAGAGGGCTTGGTATTAGCTCCCGCTTCCGGCAGTGATTTGGCTCGTCGTTTGCGCTTACAGCATTATCCAGTGTTGATTACCGATACTGGTTTAACCCAGCAGGTGCGTTGATGTGGCCCCGTCATCCTATACTATCCGAACTGGTGTTACCACACAGTTTCCCGGTGCTTTTGTTGGGATTGTTGTTGGCAATTGTGGTGTTATGGCGGGCTAGATGAGCGATCGTTATGTGATTGAAGCACGGTTACGTCCGGCTGTTGAGCTGAATACCGCTGTTGTTTCGGCGGTTGCCGCCGGTGTCTGTATCGCAGCGCCGTGGGCTGTGGCATTGTCACCATCGGTCAGTTATGTCATGGCGGCAGGTTTTGGCGTGTTATCAGGTCTCCGATTCCGGCAGGGGCTACGTGTACTGAACTACCGGCGCAATATCCGACGATTGCCCCGTTATGTGATGGCCAGCCACCAGGTGCCCGTCAGTCATCAGAGATTGTTTCTGGGGAAAGGGTTTCTTTGGCAACAAAAACATACACAGCGATTTCTGGATACCTTGCGCCCGGAAGTCGAATATTATGTTCAACCTCCCCGGTACTATCAATTAGCGAGGGCATTTGAGCGGCGGTTTGAGTACCCATTGCCTTCTTTATGTCGTCTGACGCAACGTGATTCTCCGTGGAATCCACTGAGGCCATTGCCGCCGGTAGGAGGTAATCCGGCATTGCATGGCATTGAGCCGGAAGAGGTTAATGTATCAATGGACCTGTGCGAGCGGGTTGGCCATATGCTAGTACTCGGTACAACCCGTGTTGGTAAGACCCGACTGGCAGAACTACTCATCACGCAGGATATCCGGCGAGGTAATATCACGATTGTGTTTGATCCGAAAGGGGATGCAGACCTGCTCAAACGAATGTGGGCGGAAGCGCATCGTGCTGGACGGGAAGATGAATTCCAGGTGTTTCATCTGGGCTGGCCGGATATTAGTGCTCGCTATAATGCTGTCGGACGTTTTGGTCAGGTTTCAGAAGTCGCTTCTCGTATAGCGGGACAATTGAGTGGGGCGGGTAATAGTGCTGCTTTTCGTGAATTTGCCTGGCGTTTTGTCAATATCGTTACCCGCGCCTTGGTGGCTCTGGGGCAGAGACCGGATTACACCCTGATATTACGCTATGTCACCAATATTGGGGAATTGTATGAAACGTATGCTGAAAAAATTATCAGGCAATGCCTGCCTATGTTATGGACGCAGGTGGAGAAAAGCCTGGGTCTGCTGACGGAAGACGATTTGCCACGCAATATGCAGGGGCAGACGAATGCAGTGAAAATCTGGGCGATTGAAATGGCACTAAGCTCAGAAGCGGGGAAAAAACTCTACGATCCGATACTGGACGGGTTGCGCAGTGCGGTTCGTTATGATCGCACCTACTTTGACAAAATTGTGGCATCCCTGTTGCCATTATTGGAAAAGCTGACCACGGGGAAAATAGCTGCTCTGTTGGCGCCAGATTACACGGATATGAATGATCCGCGTCCTATCTTTGACTGGCAACAAGTGATACGTAAGAAAGGTATCGTCTATGTGGGGCTGGACGCTTTATCGGATGCAGAAGTGGCTTCGGCAGTAGGTAATTCTATGTTCGCAGACTTGGTTTCTGTTGCAGGTCATATCTACAAATTTGGTTTGGATGATGGTTTACCAGAAGGCAAAACGAGAAAACTCCCTATTAGCTTACATTGTGATGAATTCAATGAACTGATGGGCGATGAATTTATTCCTCTGATTAACAAAGGTGGGGGCGCAGGGATAGAGGTAACCGCTTATACGCAGACCTTGTCCGATATTGAAGCACGTATTGGCAGTAGTGCTAAAGCGGCACAGGTAACAGGAAGTTTTAATACCTTAGTCATGTTGCGGGTTAGGGAAAACAACACAGCCGAACTGTTAACCCGCCAGTTGCCGGAGGTAGAGGTCTATACCAAAACTTTGGTCTCCGGGATTACCGATATCTCCAGTCCAGAGCAGGGTGGTCATTTTACTTCTAACACTCAGGATCGGGTTAGCACGATCAGAACGCCGTTAATTACGCCTGCCGAAGTGATTAACTTGCCGAAAGGTCAGGCATTTGCTCTGCTTGAAGGGGGACGGTTATGGAAGATCCGCATGCCGTTGCCAGCAGCCGATGATGATGACCTGATGCCGGCAAGTCTGCAAAAAATCGCTGATGAAATGCGTAAACATTACCGTACCAGTGAATCCTGGTGGTCAGCGGGTTCAATGCCAAGTGATAGTCAGGTTGACCTGCATGTGATGTTAAATCCAGCGGTGCTGACGCCTGATGGGGAAGCTGAAGATGACGCAACAGAACACTAAATCGCCGCAGATGCC
>NZ_NMQR01000011.1 GCF_003545805.1 Photorhabdus sp. CRCIA-P01
CGTAAATCTGCCCATTCCCGCACTTCTGCCGGTGTGAGGGAATCCAGTCCCTGCATTCTGGCTTTTTCCTGAATTTCGCTCATCCGGGCACTGTAATCACTCTGTAATGCCCGCAGCTCTTTGGCAACAGCAACACATTGCTCTGCACCGGTACAGCTTGTTATTCGTGCCTGAACCTTATCGTATTCTTGGCGATACTTATCCCTGACAGTCGTACGGCAACTACTATCTCCCTGACAGTTGACCAGTTCCTCGCTCCTCGAATGATTCTGGTCAACGCTTAAGTGATTATTCTCCACGATAATTCGTGTTTGCTTACCCGCCAGTTTAATCCCAGGTGCTTCACCTTCTATTTCTGGGATATTTATTGTCAGTCGGGGAGCATTACCTAACCCGAGGTCAATCAATGCAGAAGTTACCGGGGTATACCTCCCTTCAGCTGAATACAACACGGTGCTGTTTTGGGCGAATGCAGTCTCCCCTTCTGCCAATAATGTTGTATTAGTAATGCTATCGCCTGCAATCATGGTTAAATTGTTACCGGCTGTAACCTTGCCAATATCAAGCGAGTTACCACTGGTCAGGATAATATCTTTCCCTGCGGTCAAGGAAATGTCCCTCAAATTCACTCCTGCTCCAGCATGGAGTTCAATATTTTCATCCGCTCCCAAACTCTGATTAATATCAACCCGCCCATTACCCGCCAAAAAGACATTTTTCGCCCGGTTAATTAGCGTATTTGAAAGAGATATTCCCTGTTCAGACAGAATATGTAACGTATTAGCCGCAGAAATAGTGGATAATGCCCGTGTACTTTCCGCAGTGGAATTACCTCCTCCAGATGAAACGGAAATACCACCACCGCCGGAGATTAAGGTAATATCATGACCTGAAATATCAGTGTCACGCACCGTAAGATTTTTCTCTCCCTGTAGCAGGACATGACTCCCGGCTTTTAAATTTCTTCCATATAAAAACAAATTACTCGCCTTAACGGTAACATCACTGCCGGCAAGAATTTCTCCTTGCCCTCTCAGTGTCTCCGTTGTCAGTATCAGACTCTGACCGGCTTGCATATTACTTTGTTGCGCCGTTTCAATGTCTTTACTATTAACGGTGATATCCATTTTAGCCTGTACATCCCCCAGAGTCGCCTTGCCACTCGCCGTCAAACTGATACCACCTTGCTCTGTGGTCAGTTTCGCCGCTTCAATGTCTTTACCATTAACGGTGATATCCGTTTTGGCCTGTACATCCCCCAGAGCCGCCTTGCCACTCGCCGTCAGGCTGATACCGCCTTGCTTTGCGGTCAGTCTCGCCGCTTCAATATCTTTACTGTTAACGGCTATAACCTTACCAATATCAATTGAGTCACCACTGGTCAGGGTAATATCTTTCCCTGCGGTCAAGGAAATGCCTCTCAGATTTACTCCTGCGCCAGCGTGGATCTCAATATTCCCATCCGCTTCCAATTGACTGAACTGGCGCAGACGCTGGTTAATTAATTCTCGTTGAGTGTCATCATTCAGTGCATCGCTGTCAGTGCTGCTCTGATTATCATTAAACTTAGCTAAGTAAGGAGGGAGAGAAATCTCAATCTCCCCATTGCTAGCCAAAAAGATATTTTTCGCCCGGTTAATTAACGTATTTGCAAGAGAGAGCTCGCCATCAGCGGTCAAACTGATGTCACCTTGTGTTGCGGTCAGATTAGTAAGGTCTACAGCCTTACCCACCTCGGTACTCACCAGACGGATTTTATTGGCATACATGCCCCCCAATGACCCGGTATCAATCGCTTTCCAAGGGGTATTACCTTCCCCTGTAATGGGAACAATGGTCCCGCGTTTGACATCAACCTGGTTGGGGCCTTGTGTCAACGTCAGGTTTTTCGCCTGTACTTTGCCATTAAATATTGCAGCCCGGCTGATAATATCAACATAATCCTGCGCCGTTGCATCCAGCCCCTTTTCACCAAGGGTTATGGTGCCTTTTTTCACTTCTAAGGCCTCTAACGTTCCGTCTTTATCAAACACCGGTTTTCCGGTCGATAAGGTGACTGCCGGGGTATTCACAAAGTTACAGCCATTACAGGTAATGCCGTTCGGGTTGGCAATGAAGACGTTGGCTTTTTGCCCCACCACCTCCAATAAGCCTTGCAGATTTGAGGCTACAGTCCCCACCACTTCATTAATAATCAGCTCCGCCGACTTACCGTTAAAGTGAGGGTTTGCCTTAACTGGTCCTGCCAATACGGATTGTGTAGTATCGGCAGCGTTATTTAACACCAATCCTAAAGCCCCAACATTAAACTCCTGATAATAGTTATGTGAAACACTCCGGGAGTTAGGTGCCGCAATATGGACAATAGGAAGGTTATTTCTCACAGCAACCCGTGCCTGCTTATCCGCCAGCTTAATCCCCGGCATTCCACCTGCTATTTCTGGGATATTTATTGCCAGACGGGGGACATTCCTTAACCCGAGGTCAATCAGCGCAGAGGTCACCGGGGTATAGTCCTCTTCAGCGGAGTGCAACACGGTGCTGTTTTCGGCGACTGCAACTGCCCCTTCTGCCGACAAAATTGCCTTAGTATGAGTGATATCCCTACCGGCAATCATAGTTAAATTGTTACCGGCATCGACCTTACTAATATCAAGCGAGTTGCCGCTTGTCAGGGTAATATCTTTTCCTGCGGTCAAGGAAATGCCTTCCAGCTTTACCTCTGCTCCAGCATGGATCTCAATATTCTCATCCGCGTCCAATTGGCTGAACTGACGCAAGCGCTGGTTAATGAGTTCCCGTCTAGTGTCATCATTCTGTGCATCACTGTTCGTACTGTTTTGATTATCACTAAATTTAGCTAAATTAGGGGAGAGAAAAATTCTAACCCCCTCATTGCTAGCCAAAAAGATATTTTTCACCCCGTTAGTCAGCGCATTTGCAAGAGAAATTCTTCCATCAGAGATCAAGCTGATATCGCCTTGCGTTACGGTCAAATTGGCAAGGTTAACTTCCTTACCCGGCTCGGTACTCACCAGACGGATTTTATTGGCATATATTCCCCCCAATGGCCAGGTATCAATCGCTTCCCAAGGGTTATAATCTTCCCCTGCCATGGGGACAATGGTCCCACGTTTGAAATCAATCTGGTTAGGGCCTTGTGTCAACGTCAGGTTTTTCGCCTGTAGTTTACCGTTAAACTTAGTGGTCCGGCTGATAATATCTACATAATCCTGTGCCGTTGCATCCAGCCCCTTTTCACCAAAGGTGATGGTACCTTTTTTCACTTCTAAGGCCTCTAACGCTCCATCTTTATCAAACACCGGTTTACCGGTCGATAAGGTGACAGCCGGAGTATTAACAAAGCTACAGCCATTACAGGTAATACCGTTCGGGTTGGCGATGAAGACATTGGCTTTTTGCCCTACTACTTCCAACAACCCTTGCAGATTTGAAGCTAAAGTACCCACCACTTCATTAATAATCAGCTCCGCCGACTTATCGTTGAAATTAAGATTCGCTCCAATTTTCCCCGCCAGCAAAGACTGAATATCATTAGTAGAGTTATTGAATACCAATCCTGAAGTCCCAACATTAAATTCCTGATAATAGTTATGTGAGAGGCCATAAGCATTAGGTGCCGCAATATGAATAATAGGGCGATTGTTTTTAGAGGTGATCCGTGTTTGCTTATCCGCGAGCTTAATCCCTGGTACTTCACCTTCTACTTCTGAGAAGTTTATTGTCAATTGAGGAGCATGGCTTAGCGCACGTGCAATCAGCGCAGAAGTAACTGGCGTATACTTCCCTTTAACTGAATTATACTTTCCTTCAGGTGAGTGCAATTCTGCGTTGTTTTTGGTGAGTGCAATCGTCCCTTTTGCTAGCAAAGTCGCTTCAGTATCAACAATGTCACCGCTGGCATTAATGGTTAAATTATTACCGGCAGTGATGGTACTTTTTATTATCGGGAATTGAAATTGTGAGTAGGATTGTTCATCGTCATCGGTATCCTCATACTCATCTACATCATAATGCTTCTCATAGCCATTTCCATGTTCATTTTCATACTCATAAGAGTCTTCCGTACTAATATCAATCGTACCACCACTCGTCAGAGTAATATCTTTCCCAGCAGTCAAAGAAATGGTTCGTAGATCAACAACCTTTCCAGCATGAACTTCAATATTCTCATCCGCTTCTAGACGACTGAGCTTGTGTAGACGATCATTGATTATCTCTTGTTTAGTATCATCATCTAATTGAATACCTTCAGTGCTACTCTGCTCATCACTAAAATCAGTTAAATCAGCATAGGAAGAAATCTCTATCTTCTCATTGGCAGCCAAAAATATATCTTTCGCTCTGTTAATCAGAATACTTGAAATATTAATATGGCCATCGGAAATAATGCGCAATATGTTATCAGCAGAAATAGTTGTTAATGCACGTATTCCTTCCGGAGTATAGTCGTCTCCAGATTCAACAGAAACAAACCCCTCAGAAAGCAAGGTCACATCACGACCTGAGATATCATAGCCATGCATATTAAGATGTGACTTTCCATCTAGCATGACATGGTTCCCTGCTTTTAAATTCCCTCTACCTAAATATAATGCTTCTGCGCCAATTGTTATGTTTCGTTCTGCCATCATTGGCGCACTATTAATTAAACCTCCGGTGGTTAAGGTAATGTTTTTTCCAGTGATCAAAGCCGGATAAGTAGGTTTCTTTCCATCTTTAAAATATTCTTTATCCAAATCAAAACGAAATTCATCTTTAAATGTCGCTGTCAGATCCCCACCAGCGCTGAGTTTACCAATGATATTCTCCTGACCGTCTTTTATTGCTTTCGCTGAAAACTTTTTACCTGCCAGGGTGAGGTTTTGCACCGCGCTTAACTCGCCAACATTATTTATCTCATTAGCTGTAATGGTGTTGTTTTTACTCGCGGTAATGATGGGGTTACTTTGCTTGGTAAAGTTTACGTTATCAAGTTTAGTCGTTTTAATGATGACATCACCACCAGCACGGATTTGTCCTTGATTCCGCAGTGTTTCGCCTGTCAATATCAGATGTCGACCAGCTTGCACATTGCTTTGTGCCACCGTTTCAATGGTTTTACTGTTGATATTGATGTCCGTCTTAGCCTGGACCTTCCCCAAGGTAATATTGCCATCGGCAGTTAAACTGATATCGTCTTGAGTTGTGGTCAGATTGGTAAGATTAATGCCAACGCCAGCTTCCGTTCCCACCAAGCGGATTTTATTGGCATACATCCCACCAACAGCCCGAGTATCAACAGACAGTTGTGGAGCCTCTCCCTCCCCTGTAATAGGTGTTGCGGTCCCGCTCTTGAAATCAACCTGGTTCGCCCCTTGTGTTAGTGCCAAGTTTTTAGCCTGTACTTTACCGTTAAGTATCGTGGCACGACTGATAATGTCGACATAATCCTGTGCCGTCGCATCCAGCCCTTTTTCACCAATGGTGATGGCACCTTTTTTCACTTCTAAGGCCTCTAAAGCCCCGTTGTTATCAAACACTGGTTTACCAGTGGATAATGTGACCGCAGGGGTATTAACAAAGCTACAGCCGTTGCAGGTAATTCCATTTGGATTGGCAATGAGGACATTGGCTTCTTGCCCCGCCACTTCCAACTGACCTTGCAGTTGTGAATCATTGGTACCAATCACCTCATTAATAATCAGGTCTGCCGATTTACCACCCTTAAGGTTAGGATTCGCCTCGATTGGCCCTGTCAGTATGGATTGCACCTCACTATTGGCATTATTTAACACCCCCCCGGCGAGTCCTACATTAAAGTCCTGATAGATATTATGAGAAATCCCCGCGCCATTAGGTATTGCGATATTCACAACAGGAATTTCTCCTTGCTGGACGACCTGTGTTTGACCATTGGCAGCTGCAATGCCCGCACCAATTGCTGGGTGCATTGGATACACCGCCATCAGGTAAGTCAGCAGATAACTCAGATATTTCATTTTAGGGGGATGTTGTTCGGACATAATGGGATATCTTTTCTTATAAGAAGTAACTTAAAATTCAAATGAAACGGCGGCATAAACCGCCCACGCATCAGGCTTAAGGATATGTGGATAGTACAGTGGCTTACCGATCATCAACTGGGATGAAAACTCACGCCGTGTCAACGTGGCGCCAAAAGCACTACCCAGTAAGTGGGCTTCTTCTACCTCATAACGGGATTGTCCAACCAGATAACCATAGTCCAATGCACCAGTGAGTGTCAGCGCCCCTATCTTACCCACGTTAAGTTGATGGGTGACCTCCTGACGCCAATAAAGCCCCTGATTACCACTCAAGGACTGCGCTTTATATCCGCGTACCGAGTACAATCCTCCGAGTGACAATCGTTCAGGAGATAACAGATTGTCAGGACTCAGTTGGCCATAAAATGAGGCCAAATAGGCGGTATTAGAGACAATTGGATAATAATAACTGCTACTCAAATTGAATTTACGAGACGAGTTTCGGGTTGCAACGGGAGGCAATGTCACAACCTGTCCATACTCAAATGTGGGGTTAAACGTGAAATAACCTCTCCCAAGTACGGTACTGTACCGGGAACTAACATAGGCAGTTTTTACCACTGGACTACTCACTGCGAGTTTTTCACCAGCAATAGCATTTTTCACTACCTTATGACGGTTGCCTAATTGCAAACTCAGCTTCTGTTTTCCATCACGGTAAAGGGTACGACTGGTATCAACCTGGTGAGTTTGGTTTTCACTGTCATAGGGGTAAGTGTTATACATGGACGTCAACGCTTGCCGTGAAGTATTACGAAAATAGTGATAACGCGCGGTCCAATAGCCATAAGGCACACTTACCGATAATGCCAGATTGCGACTGTGGTGTGCTGGCCTAAAATCCGTATCCTGTGTCCAGGAAAGAGACCACTGTTCTCCAAGACTGAAAGGGGCATCCAACACCAAGCCGGCGCTAGCCTGATATTCACCGGTACCTTTTTGACCACTGTTCTCTACGCTTACTTGTACCTTGCCCGGAAAACGGCTGGCCTGTTGCCGAACGTGTACTGTGGAATAACCAGGTTGTGTGCCGGGTTGAATATCAATGGTAAACTGGGAAGAAGTTAGGCGGTTGAGTTGCTCTACCCCTTGTTCAACATCTCGCAAGTTTAAGACCTTTCCCACCATGCCGGGAAACAGCATATTCTCCATACGTGGTGGCTTACCGTCAATTTCAACAACGTCAACCCTGCCTTCTATCACCGCAATATGGAACTTGCCATCCGCTAGGTTCTGTGCGGGCAGTTGAGCTTGAGAGGTGATATAGCCATGAGTGATATAGGTATTAGTTACCGCCCGTACCAGTTGCTTAAGTGCAGCAAGCGTGACACAACGATGCAAATAAGGTTGAAGACGAAGATAAAGAGTGGGCGCCTTGAAACGTAATCTCGTTAATAGTGACACATCGGGTATCAGCAATTGGAACGCCATCGACTGCCTGCTCGGGTAATGACAAAGATTTCTGCAAATCTTCACGTTGTTGCCATGCATCCTCAAGCAGTGTTTTTTTGTTGCTGACGCTGGCTGTCCAGTACCGCTGAGGAAGCTTGCAGACTCTGCACCTGTGCCTGTGCCTGTGCCTGTGCCTGCTGTTTTTGATAAATAAAGGTCGATTCATCAGCCTTTACTAGCTGTATGGCAAATACAGCCCATCCGACCAGCCCCATTATCATTTTGCCGGGAATTACCGTTGCCATAGTTGAACCAATAAGATGCTTAATCTTTGCTGAATATTTATAAGAAAATTTGAGAGAGGATATTATGGTTAAGGCTGCTTAATTTTTAAAACAAAAAATTAAACTTAAATCAAAAGTTAATATTTTTAGTTTATTTTACCAAAAATAAACTAAAAATATGCTTTATTGACAAAAACCAGTCATATCATTAAATACACTCGCATGATATATACGATCAAAATAATAAACAAGTGAAATTAATTAAAAAAGCAATGAATTTAGTGGCATCCAGCATATCTTAAGAGGTTGAGATCCTATTCCTTAACTTAGCACTTGCCCAGCATCTCTGCTGATTGCCTCACCAGAGCAACGCCCTGATTCATCATGCCAACGATGAAAGGCAGAGATTTTTTCTGGATGATTCATTCCTACCCCACGACTAATGTGACCATTATCACCGCGAGGATGACCCGATCCCCTTTCTCAATTTCGGGATGAAATGTAATTTAGCGGTCTCAGCCATCATTCTCCTACCACCGTTCACTACTAGGTATTACCAGCTGATGTAAAACTCACTAAAAATCCTGCTCCTATACTTCTTCGTGACAAAAACAAGAGCACCAATGATCACCTTTAATGAAAAGGAGAGTAGATACAATGGCCAGCCATCGCCGCCTTACTCAAATGGAAGAGATAGCGACTAAGCAGCCGGGCAGCCACTGCGGCTGGCCCGTGGGCGCCTTGCGAAGCATCACCGATCTCGACAAACTCCATACCAACAATACGGAACTCGCTTAACAACCGCTCAAAGCAAGCCAACAGAGGATAGAAATTCAGGCCACCCAGTACAGGAGTTGCTGTCTGCGGTACTTCCGTACCAAACAGTACATCGACGTCAAAACTGATGAACCAAGGTAAAGAACGATCCATATTCCTGAATAGGCGCTCGTAGCCCACTGTCTCTGCTTCAAAAGCCGAGAGTACATGGAACTTAGGATCCACTTCTAACTGGAGGTTTTCAGTAGGTTGACAAAAATAATCACGAATACCAATCTGCCAAATTGATACAACATGAGGCATACGACGAACCCAATGCATGACATTAGCATGGTTAAGCTGCAAATCGCAGGGAGCCCCCATAGCATACAAATCAGGATGTGCGTCAAACTGCAACACCCCCAGACGTGGATAACGCTCTCTTAAAGCACTTATGCTGTAGAAAGCCTGAGCATGGTCACCCCCCAGGATAATTGGACATGCATCCCGCTCCACAATATTACGGCACACATAGGTAAGCCGTTCACCAACATCGGTAGCACTATCCATACTAGGACGGTATACGACATCACCGAGATCGAACAAACGCAGACGTTCTGGCTCTAACCGAGTACCAAAATCAAGGTCCAATAAAACCCCTTTTCCCGCTGTGCCCAGAGGATGTCTCAAGCACGGTACCAACTGGGAACGCACGTGTTGACCACCACCTGCAACCGATATCTCTCCTCCAGTTGTCGTTAGGATTGGGGCGTGCAATAACACTGCATCATCGGCCTGGAGTTCATCAAGATCAAAGACGCCAATTGACTGTCCCGCCGGTTCCGAAACAGGTATACAAAGCCCTCCCTCCAAGGCGGTACTCGCATCTTCCGGAAACAGAAAATGGTACTTCACCATAGTCTCAAACATAGAGGAACCCAAACGCTGGACTATCATTGCTCCGGCCAGAACAGCCTCTGACTTTATTTGTTCCAATAATGATCTTATTTTGCTGGACACACGCAGTCGCTTAGTGCCCAAGGGAATACTGATCTCTATACGCCCAGGTTCAACAGGATCGTAGCGCAATCCTGGGTGAACACGGTATCTAAGGTTTACTCGATCCTTCATGAGGCCATCCCTCCTTCCAACCAAGGGAGCAATTGATGAAACTCTAGGACTCGTGCACAATTGGCTGCTCTATGAGCAATCTCTGGCGATACAAAATTCCTAGTCAAGCTAATAGTCGGCCCTTCATTCACCACCTCATGCCACCAAGTTGCAGGAATGTATAACAAATCGCCTTTGTTGACCTCCAGGTAGCACCACTCTCCTTGGTCGCAACGCGTTTCGAGCACTTGTAAAGCTTGAGCTCTCTGTTGCTCATACTCATGGTCCCAGCACGCTGGCGCATGTAAGGCTAATCGTTTCTTGCCCTCAATCACCGCCAGCCAAGCATGAGTTTCCAACACATCGTAATGGAGAGCGGTGCCCGAACAATCAGCACCGATGAATATCCATAGAAGAGGCTTGAACAACTTCTCCGGAATGCCTTGTAGCAGATCACCAACAGCGGGTATAGGCTCATTAAAGTCCTGCAACATATCTGGATTATGCTCAAAGAATCGCCACCCAGAAGCATACAAGTTAGCCAACCGCCCTTCACCGCTTTTCAAAGCCTGAATATATTCACACACAGGAACTTCAACCTCGAACTCGCCATTTGCACTACTCAGTGCCAACTTCTGCTCCTGCATCCCTGCAAAGAATTCCCAGGTCCAGCGCCGGTGAGCAGGCCAGTCCAAAGTGATTCTTTTTAGCAAAGTAGGTGACATCAACATCATTTCACTCATTCTTAGGGTCCATTGATGTTAGTTCCGGCACAGATTGGTCTTCGCGATGCAGTAAACGCTGAAAAAGGCCATTACGTGCCTCCAATTCACTCGGTGTTCCCATATCAACAATCTGCCCTTGTTCCATGACCACAATCAGATCAAAGCGACTCAATGTCGCAACACGGTGGGTTACAACTATCACCGTACGTTCTGGCATTTTATCGAGCAAATAATTGAGGATACGAGTTTCGGAAATTGTATCTACCGAGGACGTTGCTTCATCAAAAATAAGTAATGGAGATTTCTTAAGCAAAGCGCGCGCAACACTCAGACGCTGCCGTTCACCGGTGGAAATTGACGCTCCACGCTCTCCGACCAGAGTATCCAGGCCCTGGGGCAACCCTTCCACCAATATCATAGCTTGCGCCATTGTCAGCGCATGAGAGACTTCTTCAGCACTACTGACAGTAGAACCATAGGTCACGTTTTCCCGTACAGAACGGTTGAACATCAAAGCAGATTGCAAAGCTTCACTCGATACTCGATGCAAGCTGCTCATCGAAAACTTGGCTAAAGGCAATCCATGCAGTTCCACTGTACCGGAATCCGGTACCATATCACCACGCAATACAGCTAACAGAGTAGACTTCCCTGATCCAGACGGCCCCACAATGCCCACTTTGGTGCCCGGTTCGATACGCAGGCTAACATCACGAAGTACAGGTGTTGCACCATAACCGCTGCACACGTTGGATAACACAATTTGTCCGGGTACCGGTAATATTGGTGAAAGCTCTTTTGATTCGATGTCCACCGGAATTGAGGATAATTCTCGTAAGCTGGACCGCAGCACCCCCAAAGAGTCAAAAATATCAACAAAATGAAATGCAACGGACTCGAAGTGCCAGGACAGCGAAATAATAAGGGAGCAAGTCGTGATTAGCTGGGGCAGTGTCAGTTGACCTTGCCCATATTGCAGACCAATATAGATCAAGATAGCTATTCCAAATAACCATTTGTAGGTACTTTCAATCAGCAACACAAAGACCCAGTAGCTACGTACCTGTCGACAGGCGTAAAGATCTTGTCGTAATGCCTGACTAAAACCACGTCGCTCCGAACGATAAGCAACAAAACTCCTGATCAAAGGCACATTGGTCACGATTTCAGCCAGATCCGCGATCACCTTGGCAT
The DNA here is from genome assembly GCF_003545805.1 of Photorhabdus sp. CRCIA-P01. Lineage (GTDB taxonomy): Bacteria > Pseudomonadota > Gammaproteobacteria > Enterobacterales > Enterobacteriaceae > Photorhabdus > Photorhabdus antumapuensis. Next base: position 11,530 of record NZ_NMQR01000011.1, read on the forward strand.
GGGCATCGCTAGCATCCTCAACAATATTCATACCGGTATAGGCCAAATAACTGGAAAGCAATAAGGCCGTCAGCATCCATATCCCAGCAGCTATTGCCATAGATGCAGATACGCTGGCCAATACCAGCGTGGCGAGAATCGCCACAGAGAACAACTTAACCACTGTCTCCGCCACTAAACTCACAACGCCTTCCAAGCTGTTGGAAGCCAACTCAACACGTTCGACAAGATTACCGACGGAGTTCTCCGCCAGACTCATCGGTTTAGCATGCATCAACCGGGTAGTGAGATGATCTATCACACCAATACGCAGATTTTGGCTTGAGTACAGTAAGGCCAGGCTGTGAAGAGCTTGCAGCAGTGGTGCAGCCACCCAAAGTGAGATAATAATAGCAAACATCATCACCACTTGTTCCTGCTGGCCTTGCAAGGCTAGATCAGTCAACCCACCTAGCACATAAGATTGACCAACATTACATACAGTACCCAATACAGTAGCCACAATCATGATAATGGTACTTACCGGTGCACAAGCCAAGATCGCTGCACGAATATACTGATATGTACAGTTACCTGACTGTTCAAGCGGGATTGCCTTTGGCTTAGCAATATCTAAAGAGGCCAGGCGAGCAATGCTATGCCGCCAAGCCGATTGAAAAATGGATTGCATTAAGGTCCTCATAGGGGCTCAATTAACAGGCCGCCCAAGCGAACTATCGTCCTGACGAGTTCAGCCACAGCAACCGGATTGACCTTTCCAGTAACACTACGTTCTAATACCTCATAGGGTACTCGCTCGCCAGAATTTAACAGTTCACACAAGGTTGCGAAGAGCTCATTAGGACGCCCCCAGATCACTCTACGCCTAACCAACAGTACCTGTCTGCTGCCGAGATTCATGCACAGCAAAGGGCAACATGGATGAATACGCAAAGTGCTGAGACGCAACTCTGCCTCATCCACTGGAGTAACCACTACCGTACTCAACTCGGGTGGCGTTATGATGAAGCCATTGCTGCGCACTGCCAAACGCCTGAGCTGAACCAGTTCCTGCAAACAGATAGGTTGTTCAGCCACTGCCGCAAACGACTTATCATCCGGCGCAAATAAACGCAAACCTTCCGCACTCTCAAGCTGCACATTGTCCGGAAACAGCGTAAGCCCTAATGTTGCTGAGAACTGCTGTGTCTCAAGAATATGGAAGTCCCCCATCGGAATGAACAAGAGATCGCCCGGTTGTAGCTCGTACCGCAGCGCGTGAGGCAGAAGCGCTTCATAGTCCGTTGTAGATAGCGTTCCCCCACTCAGTTCGATGTACATCTCCCGAGGCCATACAAACGCGATTTTACTCGCTGGCCCCAAGTGCCAGAGCAAGGACTGGTCTATATCATCATGCACACCAAATGGCGTGTAGCCGTAGTTGCCAAAAAATGCATAGAAATCAACACCGCAATCGGGTGCAGATCCGATGGCCTCGAACAGAGGCATCAGCATGTTTTTTTGCATCTGCTCGGTAAAGAAGGGACTCCAAGCATTCAAGCCGTTGAACGTAACACAAAACTCAGCACTTTCATTGGCCTTAGCCAAACGCTGATTCAGTGTCATATCCGTTTGCGACGCCAAAGATATCAGGGCATCCGTGATAGTGTAGCGCTGTCCTCCTCCAACCCAAGAGCGTACACGAGGTTGTTCGAACTGAGAAAAACGGGTGAACATCTGGCTCACCACATCCAGAACCTGAGCATAGCCAGGCATGATTGCCTTCAAGTGCGTGGGCGACTTCAATCCTTCTGAAGCTTCCAAGAGTCGTAGTGCCCAGTTTCGATTAATATCCATAAGACATCATCTCACTCATTGCACAAAATGTGGACGGCGAAGACGAACTTATCAACGCCTTTTCATCAAGGTCCTACGCGGCAAGCTGCAACCCTCCTAGCCTGCGCAACTGCCCCACGGTAGTAAGCAATGCATCTAGTGATACCCCTCCGTCAAGCTTTTCATACAGATCGCGCGCACAGAATGGTGTATCAGGAATGACTTTCATTAATCTGATACAAACTTCATTTCGAGCAAAGCGAATGCGGTTCCCGCGGGCAAAGACTAACAAATCCTCGTCTACCTCGATAGTGGTTAGTGGAAAATCCGGATCGCGAATCAAACGGGTATCTGGAGTCATTACGTCGTCTTGAAAACGGACAAAGGAATAACGCAGATGCCGACGACTTAAGGCCCTTACCATACTCTCAGCATGTATTCGCCTTAACCATTCTGCCTGAGAATACTCATCTTTTTCAGCCCTCTTGACGACTTCATCGATAGAACCTCGTAGGCGCTCTTCGGTAATCGCATGCTGAAGAATACTCTCCGTCACCTTCGCGGCCGGATATTTTGATACTGCAAATGCAACACCGATTGAGAAACCATCCGTATTACCAATATGGTACCAATGTGGTGGAAGCAAAAAGACATCACCCGCTTCAATGACAAAAGTCTTGCCATACGGCACCAAACGATCTGGCTGGAAGCAGTTTTTTCGTTCACCATTCAGTCGATGAAACTCTTCTCGACTAAAGAGTGTCATCTCCTTAGCCGTGGGACCAGTATGGAAATGGATGACCGAGGTATAAGGATCATCAATGTGGATGCCAAAAGGGGTGTAACCGTAGTTGCCGATGAACAATGTCACCTCAACCGTACTCCTCCAAGTGCCTTGAGCTTCGACGATCGGCGCAAAAATGCGAGCTCCCATCCGAGCCAGTTGATCGGACCATTGCTCAGCGCCATTGACAATAATGCCGAATTTACGCCCACCGGTAGCCCTAGATACACACTCCTTGAACGTCTCACCCACATTGGGCTGATTAAACAAAACCTCATTCTCGTACTGAGGACTCAACATGCCATCGATATATACCCGGAACAAGCCACCGATAGCTCGTTCAGCCTCCATGGACATGCTGGCGAATAGATCAAAAAATAGAGCATCATTAAAAATTGCCGGTTCGAAAACCCTCTTCAATAGAAGAGGGTCCATCTGGCATGGTGCCTTGACCGGATCATATTCATAAGCGGCAATGGAGGATTCATAAGCACAAATATGTTCATAAAGCGGTTCCAATCGTTGCATAGACGATGTTGAAATCAAGGCATGGTATTTAGTCATGTCAGACATTAATGTAACCTAATTAAGCGTGGCGAATATGCCGAACAGGTCGGGCTACTGAAATCTGGGGGATGTCCTCCACAACTTCTAAGCCGAGGTCTTCAACATTAACTTCTACCTGATTGGCGGCTACATCGCTGTCTTCCATTACCGCATTGTTGTTTTCTAGCATGATACCCTCCAATTGAATGAGTTCATTCGAATAAGTTCGTTTGAATACGTTTGTTGTTATGCTCATCACTTCTGAGCAACAATAAAATAACAACCCCATTTTAACACTTCAATAGTCCTGAAGAATAAATGCAAAAAGCAGGTAAAAAATGCCACCACTCGCGCTTTAATGATTAGAATTTTTGTATAATTTAGAAATAAGCTACTGAATTACACCTACTTTTTTATAAACACTTCGGCGTCTAAATACATATCGGGTTAAAGAAATGTTTTACGCAGGGCCAATACTAATAAACAATAGCAATTAAGCATGATCCGAATTTGCTGGCTATATAAAACATGAAAGCTGGCTAAAGTTTTTGGTTTTTTTTAAAGATTTTTAGCCAACTTAGTCGCCAATACCTGCAACGGTTATTCGTTCATAAATTCACCTGCCATAAGATGATTGAACATATCAAAAACAAGCAATGGCAAAATCTATTTACAAGCTCATGCAATAATTCTCATAAATTTTTTCAGCCTTTTTAATCGTACTTAGTGCCAAACCTAATCATGTTTATATAGTAATCAATTTTCAAGATGCAAGGGCTTACGGCGGCATTGCTAATAAGTCGCTGTTTTCATCAGGCAACAGGGCATTCTTCTCCAACGGTAGCGCAACGCTTTGGATTTCAGAATTTTTCATGCTGTTTTACCTATTCTTGGGGGTGAGAATAATGTTGATGCAGTCGATACGTGCGCGTTAAGAGCATTGTTCACGATTGCCGAAAATTCATCGATCTCTATTGACAAAGGCTCATATCGCAACCATCCCAAGGTACAGTCGAACAGTGCTTCCAGTCGTGCCATAAATTCAATCGCATCGCGTGGAGGGATCTCCAGCCGTCCGCATCCGATTAATTCTTCTACACTATCGCCTGTTGTATCGCAGGCGACTTTGATAATTAATTGCCGAATGTAATTCACTGATCCGGCCTGATATCTCCGCCCAATACTGGGCGAAGATCTCCAACGATGTTTACTACAAGATGTTGACTATAATGACGTTTACTACAAAGAGATAACCCGTCGCGCGGCTCCTATCGCACTGGTTCCATAGTCTATCGCATTGGCGATCCCTGTTGTGGTCAGAACCCGGCCTCTAATCTGATTACCAATCATGCCAGCAATATTATCTACACCACTGCCAATAGCACTTAGCCCTCTGGAAATCCAACTGTCTCTTCCCATCACGCTGTGCAAGCCAGTTCCAATGCCACCAGCAAGCCCGCCGAGAACACTAAAGATAGGCTCAAAGACCGGTCTGGCGACACCGAAATGCACTAATTGTCTGGCTAAACCTGCAACCTGTGGGCTGACAGCCCGGCCTAAGAGCCTACTTAAAAATCCGCCCCCCATTACTCTGTTGACAGCCATTTCCGCCCCCAAACCAGCAGCATAACCCACTGCGTAATTAGCTAAATGTCCAGTAGGGTTACTGGCGACATCTAAACCAAAACCAACCCAGGAACCATAATAGGTGCCAATACCGGCGTGGATACCTGCTCTGGTACTCCCTTGCGTACCGGTGATCACTCCACCAGCCGCGCCACCCGAGGCGGCCGCTATTTCATGTGTCAAAGTGGTGGAAGTCCCCAACATGGTGTCAATGGTGCCTACCGCACTCCCGGCCCCAATAGCGCCACCTATCCCACGGTCAGCATTATTTATCCATGATCCCACCGCTCCCGTTACCGCCCCGGCGGCTGATGCAACACCAACGCCTTGTGCTCGCGCACCATAAGCCGCGGCTGAACCCGCCCCGGCGGCAGCGCCAGCCGCTGCCTGCACTAACGTCGATTTTCCCTGTACGAGTCGAGCGAGTAATGCCCCGCCTTTTTCCAACAGACTACCCACGTTATATCCCATCAATGCGCCAATCCCTGCGCCTACAGCCGCAACCCCCAGAATGACAGGAATAGCCGCTCCAGCCGTAGCGGCAATAGTAGCCGCAAGACCGCCAATCGCAATCCCGCCGGCAATAGCTCTGCCAATTTTTTGTCCCCGTCTCATTGACGCAGACATCCCCTCATCAGGTTTACGAAACAGAAATGAAGCAAACCAAAATGTATTCCGATTTCGGTTCGGAGACGGCGCTAATCCATCATGGTCAGTTAATGTGATTGGGTTATTCCTCACCATCCGGTACAAATTCAGCCCATCCACGGTTCCCGCCGGATCGGCGCTCAACCATCTGCCCACCCAAGGCTGATAATAGCGGTAGCCGTAATAATACAACCCAGTGGCATCCCGCTCTTTACCGGAGTAACGAATAAATTTGTAGCTGGCTTCTGTCTGATTTTTTGCTACCCATACCGCAGTGCCGCCATACGGATAATACTCTTCCTGACTGAGAATCTGACCTTCTCCATCCAGTTCAAGTTGGCTGGAACCGAGGAGATTATCGTAACTGTAGCGCACCTGATCGTTGTCGATATCTGCCGGCTTACCGCTTTCCCAGTGCAATACCCTTACCTGTGCACGACCCGCTTCACCTACCGTAATCACCTGCAAATTTTTGGTTATTTTATCCGCAACTCCAGTTGTGCGTAGCTCTAATCCCGGTAGATAAATCACCCGTTGTACTTGAATACTGTTACCCGTCTGCTGTTCACTCACTTTTAGCAGCCGCATTCCATCACTGCTATAACGATACCATTCACTGTCACTGTTATTTTCGCGGCTCACAAGTGTTACTCGTTGCAATTCACCACGAATATTCCAATCTAGGTTTTGCCCTGGCATTAACGTCTTCTGATGACCGGCGAAATCAAATAGCGCATCCACTTGGGTTGGATCTGTCGTTAATGTACTCAATACCGCCCGGTTACTGCGGCTTGAAACGGTCACATCCGTAGTGTAGCTATTTTGCGTCGCGGGTGAACTGTGTCGGATTTGAACCAAATTACCGCCACGGTCATAAGTATAGGTACGAAGGTAATTGGTATAGGTGTTGTTGTCGGTAGGAACAGGTATTACAGGTGAGGGAAGTTGGTTGCTTTGCTGGCCGATATTGGCCATTTCACGCCCTGTCGCACTAATAAGCTGATACAGAGAATCATAAACATAGCGGTTCTCGGGCTCCACTTTCTGATTACGCCAAAAGCGAGTGGCTTCCGCATCATTATGGATACTGATGACATTCCCCACCGGATCATATTCATAGCGTAGATCCTGCAATACTCTCGCCCCTGATTGACTCTCTTCGGCGCGTCGGGTGGTGATACCAATCAGACGTTGAGTTTCTGGTTCATAACTGTATTCCGTAATCACGCCGTTACCGTGCTCTTCACGCAATTTATGACCTGCGGCTGACCAGCTCAAGGACTTAACAATCACCTGTTCACGCTGGCCTTTCTCCGTCAACCAACTACTTTTTAACTGACCCGCAATGTCATAAGCCAGACGCTGAATATTGCCTTTCGCATCGGTTTGGGTCAGCAAAACCCCTATGGCATTAGTTGTACTTTGTGTCGTATAAACCTCACTCGCCAACATCCGCTGCCAGACAGTTTCATCATCACCGCTCCAGTTAGCCTCCTGCCCTTCCGCCAGCAATTGGTGAGATTGGGATAAGATAGCGCCAGCCAGTGACTGACTCATCAATCTGGTCACTCCCGCCGTGTCGTAGTGACGTATACACAGACCGGAGAGGTTATACTCTTTCTCCGCTGTGGTATTCTCAGCCCAGATAAAGCGCTCTGTCACTTGAAAACTCGCCTGATCGGAAACTTGTTCGCTCACAGATAACAAGCGACCGGGCAGAGTGTTGCCTTCATAGCGACGAGTCTGACGAACACCTGTCGCATTAATCGTCATTACCGGACGACCTTCAATATCATTTAATGTGACAGTACAGCCAGCATCGACACTCTCTATCCGCAGAGCATTACCGGCCAGATCATGCTGCCAGACAAAATTAGGCTTCACCGAGTTATTTGTCTGTTTTGCATCATACAAGCGAGGGTCAATACTGTGGTTCAAGTGTCCACAGGCATCATACTGGTGACGAGTGACGCGGGTGTCAGTGTCCCCGCCTGCCACAACACGGTGGAAACCAATATCACGAATGGACAGGCCGCGATTATCTAACACGCTGACTGTCGGGGTTTGAGTATAAAGAGTCGTATCAGGCGTACTCATATCATATTCCTTCTATTTTGTTTTAAAGCTTCCCTTCCAATGAAATGGAGAAAGATCGCAAGATTAATTTCAGGTATGACAAGCTCTCTCCCACTCTGACGAACAGAGTGGGAGGTATTTAGTTAAAAGTTGATTTAAAAAAGTGTTTTCTTGACTTGATTTGCAAAGCTGGCGCCGCCGTCGCAAGCAGTGTAATGCACCTGCACCAGTACATCGTCCATATTCGCCAACAATGACGCCTGCATGTCATCCGCCTTCAATGTGTTGCCATCAATATGCTCATCCACAGCACGCGGGAAGGTAAGCGTCCATTTGGAAACTGCCCCGGTACCTTCAAACGATAGATAGCGCTCATCCTCCAAACGCAGCTCAAAACTACCGGCATCATTAATGCCAGAAGAGAGCGCCACTTGCTGGCTGGCCCGCAGATTGGTGACAATATGCGTCGCATCACCCTCTTGACCTGTCGGATCATTGAGACGTTTAACACCATTGATATCTGCTGCTAACAATGTACTACTGCTGGTCTGGGTGAGCGTTGCCTTCACATTTTGGTACGGCCCGACTAACGTCGGCAATGTCACTGACACCGTTTTAATCTGGCGCAAATAGTGTCCCGGATAGTCGTTATCAAATAGCTTTTCGCTTAATGTAAAGTCAACTTTGCCCTCAGTTTTTAACTTACCAAAGCCATCATTACCCAATAAGCTTTTGAGCGACACAGTACGGATCACATTAAGACGGCGCTCATGACGAGCCAAATACGCTGCTTCCATCTGATGCAAATTAAGTTGCAGCGTCTCCCCCACTTGCAGACCACGATAATGGTCATTCCAAGTACCGGTCTGGATAAAAGTGGTGGCGTAGTCACCCAATTCATACTGCCAGCACGCCTGAGCAGAAAGGCAAAGAGCAACCACGGCATCATACGCTTGATAGTACAGCGCGGATAATTGACCACTTAACCACTGGTACAACGTTGCCTTGGTAAAACGGGTGGTCAGGTAAGTCAACATGGTCCGAATTTGTACCTGCTGCGCCTTCGCCTGTTGCAAGGAAGTCTGAGCCGCTTTTTCGCGCACTGCCAACGCAGCCAACTGTTTCTGTAATGCTTCGACCTCAGACTGTGCCTGCTGGTACTGAATTTGCCACTCTTCACGGCGGCGGCGGTAGTTCTCCGTGGTTGCCAGACGCTCGGCTACTACGCTGGTGGCTTGACCAGCGGCCATCAACCCGATGGCAATCGCTTCCGTTACCCCTTCATAGCGCGAACCACCATCAGCCAGACCGAAGATATTAGGAATCACTTTCAGCGCCCCACTGGCAGTTTGTACGCCGGTGGAAGACGAAATCAGGGATTGGGCTAAAGTTTGGGTATCCATCACCAGTTGTTCCGCACTGGAGATGTTGTTTTGATACAGCGTGTAATAGTGGTCATGACGCTGTTGCGCCGTAGCCTGACTGGCTTGCAGCGCCAGACGATCCGCCGCCAATCCATCCAACGCCTGTTGTTGTAACGTAATGGCATAGCTGGACATATCTAACAGTTGTTGTTGTGCCAACTCCTCTTGACCGGCCCGTTCGCTGCGTTCCAACAAGCTAAGCAGGTTTTGACCAAAACCGGTCAACGTCCCCACGGCGCTGTAAGCCCGCGGTAACATAGCGCTGAAACGGTATGGCGGTACCGTCAACATGGCGCCACTGACACCATTCGTCAAAGTGCCGGACTGAGCGCGCTGAGCCAACAGCGCTACTGGATCAGCTGGCGCAGCATACAGCGGCAGTGAAAGCGGCTTGCCATCAACGGTCAGGTTATGACGCAGATTGTATAACCGAGCATCCAACGTATCCCAATGGGACAACATCAGGACATTGAGCGGTTCGTCAAAGTAGCCATTATCCGCCAGTTTCAAGTGGCTAATGTTATTGCCCGGTAACGCGGGTAAAACAGTATCACTGTTAGCCAACTGGTGCTCAAAGTCCCGTAAAGCCGTTTTTCGCCCGGCGGCCAGGGTATCCAAGGTTTGTGGTGTCCAAGTGCTACTCAGCGACACATCCGGCCGAGGTCCTAGTAATTCCGCGGCCAGATTGTAATAGACGCGGGCCTGAGTCAGACCATCACGAGTCAATTGGCGATACCACATATCTCCCTGAGCAATTAGATTGCTGACATAAGCGATGAATACCGCTTTCTGGTATATCACCGGATGGGCATAAGCCTGAGTATCGGGATCAATCGGATCACCCAAATGACGTGAAAGATCGCTGTGTCCTTCAACCAACGGGCGTACATTCCAATAAGCCGGAGCATTGTGTGGCTTGTTTTTCATCGCCGGGTCAAAGATGTAATGCAAACTCTTTTGCGCCGGCGAAAATTGCTGTTCGTTGGCAAAGCGTGTAGCAACCAGAAACGGCAGGTGAAAGAACAATTCCCAGAAATAGAGACCGTTTGAACCGTTAAAATCCATTGGTTCACTTTTGCCGTCATTAACTAAATCGGCTTCCAGAGAAGGATCTGCCTGCAAGGTATAATCCAACAAACTATCCAACCCTAAATTTGCCTTTTCAATTAAGGTACGCACAAAGGTGGTATTAAGACGGGTTTTCGCAGGTAACAATGAGGTCCAGAAATCCAGATATTGCACCAGACCACGTTTGCTATCGTAACGGGAAATCAATCGCGGAATAGCATCCGGAGCTTTGCTATCTTGCAACGCAACATACACGTTAAACCACTTACTGACCCAGGAATAGGCCCCTTTTTTCCCTGATGGGCGGTCATAATGATCCCACACGACATTCAAACAAACCTGTAGGTAGTTTTTATTCGGATCAGTGGAGAAATCCGCCTCGGACAAAGTATAGGTTGTAGAATAAGTCGCACCACTGGCAAGTTGGAAAGTTTGATCACTGTAGCGTTTAAATAGATTGCGCCCATCCGCCGTCTCAGCATTGATTTCCTGATAGAATTTGCGGTTATCGGCAATCTTACTAAAGTTTTTGATAGTGGTCAGTGTTGGCCAATCTGGGGATGTAAATACAGCCTCAAGCTTATTATTACGAATAGAATAATTGACATTATCATACCAATCTAATAACCCTGTTCCATCAGGGATATACAGATTATAACCAGTCGGTGTATTACCTGCCCAAGCAATATAACTGCCCTGCACAGTAACAGTATGACGCTCAGACTCAGCAAGTAGAGGGCCAATAGACCATGCCTCATTAACTCGCTGCTCTAACGCCCATGTTCCATTAGGAACAGATCCACCACCATATCCAGCAGGATAATAAGTGATTATTGCATTATGAAAGGTATAATAATTTCCATCATGGTAATCCAGATAAAAACCTTCATCCCCTGACCAAGAAAAACCATAACCAGACTTAGAATCGCTCTCTCTGTCAGCACTTCCAAACGTATGGCGGTTAATAAAATCCCCATTGGTCGTGGTTTGGATATGGAGAGTCAGGCCATCTTGATCAATATACACATAAGCCCCGGTAATCCCCTGTTTCAAATCATCAACTTTACCTACCCAACCCGTATTTTCGGGATCTTCTGTTGGCTTGCCGGAAGTAACCTTAGTAATCACATACTTTTTATCGTACACCGCAAATTGCAGGCAGTTCTGATCATTTTTTTCATCACGGTAAGTACTGAACAAGAAATTCTTACTCAATGGCCTGAGAATATGGCGATTAAAGGCCGAGTCACAATAGAGATAACCATAAATAGCAGGTTTATTTTTCTTATTATCCCCATCACCTTCAAATTGACGTACAAACACCCCCAACATCAGGCGGCCATACGGGTTACTGTCAGTTTCCTCCGTCGGGTCAATACTAAAATCGGTGGTAGCCAGCAAATTGACCTGCCGCAGTGTAGTCTTCGATTTATCAGATTCATCAATCAGCAGGCTGGATCGCTGTGTTTCTGAACTTTCACCTGCTTGCTGCGTCATTAGCGTAGTAGTATTTGGTGCCGTCCAAGTATCATCGTAGCGTTTATAGCCAAACTTTATGCTGTAAGAATGAGTCTTGCCGATATCTTTGCCATCAGCACCCTTTTGCACTGCCGGGTCACGCTCAACCCAAGCCACATACAGTCGGTCGTTATAAAATACCGGGCGAACGGTATGCTCCAGCACCGTATCACCAGACAGCGGCAAGGTGATTTCCTGCCAATCATTCCAACAATTTGGCGTCACTGGATTTCCCGCCGGATCTTGACGATTTTTACTTAAATCCATCTGACGCCAGTAGTACCGATATGGTTTGGTGGTGGTACGGCCGATAAAATAGTAAATAGCCTGATCAAATTTATCCTGATTAATATAACCGCTGAGTACATACAGATTACTCACCGCCTCAAACTCATTGAGATACGCCAGAACTGCATCCTGAACCCGATCCGGATCGAGTCGATTCTGGTTTAAAGTCGTCTCCAACTCTGAGAAATAATGGCTTTTTTCCTGCCGGGTAATGGGAGAAATATAGTTTTCAGCGTAATTCCTAACCTCAGCCCCCGCAGCCCAGACTGCATATTGGTTATCATTATTACGCCATTCGTTAGCAGTGGAGGGTTCCATCGCCTGACGCCCCGGTTCAGAGCCGTTGACCAAACGAGTCATATATTGCTGTATGCTGGCGACCGCTTGAGCTACTCGGCTGGTCTCAACCTCATCAGCCACTTCCGGGTCAATCAACAAGTATTCGTACAAATCTTCCACGGTCACTGGCTGACTATCGACGCCTTTCAAGGTTGGCGCCACAAAATTCATATAGCCGGTCACCAGCGCATCACGCTGGGATTCATTCAGTTGCTTTTCCATTGTTGATAACATAATTACACCTGCCTTACTTAAATGGCGGTTTAGAATCAGCCCAATTGGGCCATACGGAAAAATCAGATTCACCTATTCAGGTGGCGAACTTCTGCCATGTTCAGCGGCTACCCTTGACATGAGATACGCCAGCGACCAACGCCTGACCGGTGCTTTGCCAAAGGGCATAATCACTGTCACGGCTCAAAACATATCCTTGCTGTTGCTGTGTAACGCCAAGACCAGTCTGGTTTTGTGCCTGTTGCAGACGCAGAAGCGTATCCAGTTGCGGTGTAGTTTTGGCAATCCCGCCCAATACCACCCAGGCGGCTTGCAGCTCGTTAGCCTCCCAACCCAACAGTGTCGCCAACGTCTGTGCAGCATCAGATTGGCTCAACGGCGTAGCAGCATTGGCCGAACGCAAATAGGCCAGTACATCATTTTCAGTACCACCACCGGCTTTACCCACCTGGAGCAGCAGATCGCTGTAACGGCTTAAGGTATAGAGCATCCACAAACTGATATCGGTTACTGTTTCTGCGGAAGCGCCAAAATAGGCTGGATAATCCAGCAAAGTTTGCACCATTGCAGGACTTAAGGTGAATTGTTGGGTTAACAAGGAGCGGCGTACCACTTCACGTAATTGATTCAGATAGTCAGCAGGAATATCGGCGGCGGTCTTAACGGTGTCTTTCAATGCCCAAGTTGTTCTAAGCCACTGATAGACAGTTTTTCCACTCCAACGCAACAACAAAGCAGGCAGTGACTGGCTCACATTCAGGGTCTGCGCCAATAAACTAGCAGCAACACCTTGCTGAGTTTGCTGTGCTTGATTGAGCGTATTCGTCAGGGTAGTCATTGCTAGCTTCTTATCTGTATCAGACAAGCTTTGTGTATTGACCACCGTAGGTATGACACTTTCTACACCTGCATCAGTCACCAAACCAATCTTATCGATAAGCGGATTACTACCCGCCGAGAACAGAGCAAACCAGTCAATGACGTGACCATTGGTATCAACTAATGGCGCACCACTACGGGATAACAATGTTGCATCCACAAATGTACTGCCCAGGTTCTGCCATACCTGACGGATAAAATTCAATTGGTCATCAGTGCCCTGAGCAGTGAAGGTAGAGTTGTTGCTCAACAGTAAAAGTAAGGTTTCAACGGGTAAATCGCGCTGTTGTTGCCATTGAGCGATCGCACTTAGCGCTTGCAGCAAACTCAGGATATCCGCCACCAGCGGGGAATCTTTTTGTAGTACCGTGATCGTCGGTTTTCCTGCCAGTTGCTGCCAGACGATGCCTGTGCCTGTATCTAATCGATCAGCCAAGCCACAGAAAGCCTCTGGATCTATCCCCAATGTACGCGCCAGATTAGCCAGACGGTAGAACGCCGACACCACAAACAGATTACAGTTGAGCGTGCTTTGCGTGACATTTCCCTGCTGGCGAGCAATATTATCCGCCAATAACAGGAACTGACGATGATTGAGCCCCAATGCCGTGCTGATATGTTTGACACGCGCCCCATCTCCCCCGGTGGTCAATGTATAGACAAAATCCTGATTATCTATCACAAACGGCGTATCAAAGGCGCCGACGGAGTTAAATACCTGATCTAAGAACGGGGTTGCCGGTGTAATGGCAAACGGGGTCACCACACGCAGCCAACCAGCAAATTGTTTGGCGCTAACACCGTATTTCGCCTGATAATGTTTGAACACTCCCAACATACGCAGCGTATTGTCGTTCATCAACAGCGTACTATTTCCCGCTTCCGCATCCATAGCAGAAGTCACCAACAGGTCAATATCTTCATAGGGCAGATTCAGCCATTTTTGCAGGCGCACGATGCGGTTGATACGGTCCAACTTGTCATCGGTCAGATTGTTAACCGTCAGAGAAAAATGCGCCTCCGCGCCACTGCGACTCAAGGTAATCGCCTCTGGTTTACCGGCATGAATGAAACGGGCGCCGTAAGCAAATGGCGTCGCTGCCGTGTCGCCAGTGCTCGCATTACCAGACTTAACCACCGTAGAACCCCCGACAGTTGAACTCAACATCAGTTCTACCTGAGGCACAGTCAGATTTGTTCGGCCAGTCAGTATGGTCATATCGCTGAAACTGTTCTTCGTAAGCGAACTGTCACCATAATTTAGCTGATAGAAATCCTGACCAACGGTTTCTGTAATGATTTTCTGTTGTTCTGGCGAAAGCTGACTCGCCATGATTTGCAGTCGGGTTAAAGCATTGGCAGTCGTTTCGCTCAATTTACCTTTTGCTGTTGCCCAGAAGTTTTGCGGCAAATCCAGCGTCTGCGGCAAGGTGATATCTTGCAACGTGGTATCCAATACCGACTGAGCTGTCTGAATCTGCTGGTGACCATAATGATACGGCAGATTATTCGGATAACGAGTGGTGGAAAGTTTGGCGTTTACCGCTTCCAAATCAGCCAGACTCAGCTTCTTCTGAATGGCCTTGGATAGAATTTCATTAACCAACTGCAATTGCGGTATAACCTCATTGATCGCTTTATCATTAATTAACAAAGCGCCCAAATCGGGACGACGTTCCGCCAACGTATTCATAATGGCCCTGGCGCCATTCTTTTCCTGCTCAAGGGCCAGTTGATAAATATGTGTCAAATAGGCTACCGGCGCATCGTTGGCTTCCGGCGAGCCGCTAGGCGCTTTATCTTGCCAACCGGTATTCGCATCCAGAAACTGGTTGGCATAATCCGGACCTGATACAGAGAACGGACTTCTCAAGCCAAACTGAACAGCTTCACTAAGAGAATTACGGCGAAAATGATGTAACACCTGATGAGCATAGCCCACCGCCAAGTCATACATTTTTTCAGCATTGCGCCCTAGATCAGCACGATGCTCACGAATAAAACGCTCACGCGGCATACGTACCACATCAAACACTGAGGCATAACCAAGGTTAGTCAATTTACCGGGTAGATTATGGATCTCTTCGGTGCGGGAAATCAGGGGACTGGCGAGTTGATTCATACGGACTCCTGAATTGAGGTTTATCATGAGAAGCAAGTTTGGGTTTTTCGTGCAAAAAAATAATCACCATCGTTATGTGTAAGAAAAGTACCAGAACAAACACATGCCTTTAGAACATCAGGTCTCTTAACCTTCTAAAGACGCCACACACAGTGATGATGTGTGAGGAAAAATATAATAAATCACAAAACTTGCTTACCTTAAAAAATAAAATACAGACAATAAAATAACTTTACCTTTATATAATTATTTAGAGTAAATATTTACTTATATTGATGATTAATTTACAAAATCATTAATAATAGTTTATAAGAACACACTATTAATAAGGTAATACCCAGTGTCCTGGAATATTAATACATGACTGAGAGAATGACAGGAGAATCGTCTGTTATATCAATGTGATGAATATTCCTGGTGGGTTTTCATTATTTTTTTAACCAAAATATTCTATTGAAGGGTAATGAGTAGTTAATGAGTCAAATTCAGTATACCCAAACAGCTAAGGTTCTAAATAAGAGCCTCTTTATTGATTACCAACGGACTTCTGAGGTAGGTAAAAAAGTCACCAATCTGACCCGCTCCAGCAAATCGTAATCAACTTGCATGCTAGTTGGAATACGAAAATCCAATAAGGTATATAACTCAGTCCAGCCAATTTCTCTAGTTAACCTTTCCCTTGGCGGAAGTGATTTTTCTGGCTCACCAAAATGTTCATGAATCCATTGCCTAGACATCAGCAGTATCAAAGGGGAAGGCAATTCATTAGGAAATATAAAATTAGGTCGTTTGTGATCAATTAAAGTCAACGTTATCTCAGTAAGTATTTTATTTTCTCGCAAAAATGATAAAAAAATCCCTTCTTTAACCATATCAAGAGATATATCAGAATCTCCGGGAAAACCTGTCGGTTTGGTCTTATAAGGGATTAGTCCTTCATCAAAAATTTCCTGATAAGACTTTCCTAAACTATTTATTAGTGCATCTATATTGACTGTCATTATTCATACTCATGATCTATTATCTGAAATAAGTTGTTTTTCACCAACATATCGATTTTCTGTCCTAAACTATTTATGATTACAAAAATATCAATCATTATTTACCGGCCGTTCAAATAACAGTGCATCTACACGAAGATCAGATTGATAAAGGAAGCGAATTTCTATATTTGGGTATTGATCATTTAACTTACGAGTATAGGCATCAAATCCGCCTATTAAGCCAATTACCGGAATTCGCTCCGGGTCACTACTGGAATCGGGTTCTCCCATAAATGCTCTGACAGTAACTTTATCCATTTGATGAAGAAATGGAGCAGGCATACCACCACGATATGTACCAGTATTATCGACAGTGTTGATTAATGTGAATTGAACAGAAATCAACACCTTTGATATCGCATCGAAAACTAAAGTAAGACCCGTCTCTGGTTCAACACTAAATCTGGAAGAGCCTTCGAAAGCAAACTCAAACTTTCCCGCTGAAATAAGTTTATTTTCAACTAATATATCTGCGGTCTTCCCCAAACTATTAATAATTGCAATAATATCCGTCATTATTTATATGACCTTTATTCTTAGTTAAACCAATTCATCTGAAACTTAACTTTCCAAGCTGTTCGCAAATGAATTGGCTTTCAAAAATAACCACCCATCTATTATTGATTACCAACGTACTTCTGATGTGGGTAAAAAAGTCACCAATCTGACCCGTTCCAGAAAATCGTAATCAACTTGCATGCTAGTTGGAATACGAAAACCCAATAAGGTATATAACTCAGTCCAGCCAATTTCTTTAGTTAACCTTTTCCTTGGTGGAAGTGATTTTTCAGGTTCACCAAAATGTTCATGAATCCATTGCCGGAACATTATGGGAATTAATGGTGATGGTAGTTCATTTGGAAATTGGTATGAATCTTTTTTCTCATCAATCAAGATAATCCCTATCGAAAATAAAACCTTGTTATCCCTCCTAAAAGCAAGATGTACACCTTCTTTAATCATATGCAGGGATATTTCAGGATCTCCAGGATATCCTGTTGGTTTAGTTTTATAATGAATTAATCCTTCATCAAAAATTTCCTGATAGGTTTTCTCCAAACTATTAATTAGAGCTTCAACGTTAATCGCCATTATTTATATCACCTCCATTCTTGATTTAGCCAACTCATCTGAAATTTAACTTTCCAAACTGTTCGCAAATGAATTGGCTTTCAAAGATAACCGTCCATCTATTATTGTTGATTACCAACGGACTTCTGAGGTAGGTAAAAACGTTACCGATTTTACTCGTTCCATCATGTCATAAGAAATCTTCATACTTGTAGGAATGTGAAAATCAAGCAATGTGTATAACTCTTTCCATCCAAACTGACATTTCATAATCATTTGGGGTTGCTGTGATTTCTCAGGTTCACCAAATTGTTCATGGACCCACTGTCATGACATCAAAGGCACCAAAGGAGAAGGAAGCTCATTAGGAAACTGATATAGAGGTTTCTTTTCATCAAATAAGGCCAACGTAACTTCTTTTAAACGTTTTCCCTCCCGATAAAAAGCTAGAAATACCCCTTCTTTTACCATATCCAAGCATATCACCTCATCACCAGAAGAACCTGTTGGCTTGGTTTTATAAGGGATCAACCCTTTATCAAAAATTTCCTGATAAGTTTTCCCCAAACTATTAATTAGGGCTTCAACGTTGATAGTCATTATTTATATCACCTCAGCTCTTGATTTAGCCAATTCATCTGAAATTTAATTTTCCAAGCTGCTTGCAAATGAATTGGCATTCAAAGATAACCGTCCATCTATTGTTGATTACCAACGTACTTCTGAAGTAGGTAAAAACATTACAGAATCAACACGCTCAAACAGATCATAATCAACTTGCATACTGGTTGGTATCCGAAAATCCAATAGCGTATACAGTTCCGTCCAGCCAACGTCTTTCTTGAGAAATTTTCTCGGCGGAAGAGCCTTTTCAGGACTACCAAACTGCCCATGAACCCATTCCCTAGACATCAAAGGCTTCAAGGGAGAAGGTAATTCATTAGGAAATTGATATAAGGGTCTCTTCTGATCAAGCAGAAAAAGCTCTACAGCAAATAAAATCTTACCATCTCTTTTAAAAGCTAAATGCATACCCTCTTTAGCCATATTCAGAGCAATGAACGAAGCTCCAGGATATCCTGTTGGTTTCGTTTTATAAGGGATTAATCCTTCATCAAAAATTTCCTGATAAGATTTTCCCAGACTATTTATTAATGCCTCTATGTTAATTGTCATTTGTATAACCCCTGTTCTTCATTAAGTTTGTGCATTTTGGCCCGAGCATCTTTAAGCTGTACTTCTGTTGCACCATAATCCTTCAATGCTGGAGTTATCGTATCAAAGTCTCTATCAACAGCTGCCCGTAAATCCTTTGAATCCTGCTCTATTTGAGCGGGAGTATTTCGACCTCCATATGTGGCACTGATTTTCTGATGTACCTCTGCCGGAATAATAATA
This sequence comes from Photorhabdus sp. CRCIA-P01, assembly GCF_003545805.1. Classification (GTDB taxonomy): domain Bacteria; phylum Pseudomonadota; class Gammaproteobacteria; order Enterobacterales; family Enterobacteriaceae; genus Photorhabdus; species Photorhabdus antumapuensis. Next base: position 30,409 of record NZ_NMQR01000011.1, read on the forward strand.
GTAGCAGCATCCTTAGTTGCTTCATTTAATTCAGCAGGTGATATATTTGGATATAACTTCATTAAATTAGCCTGAATCGCAGCAGCCGAAGGCATATGATCCGCATGTGTTCCATTTCTTAGCCTGCCCGCAAAATTTCTATACAAATCCACTTCAAATAATTTCACCGGCGGTTTACTCAAATACACATACACCGGCGGCACATTCGGAATGGGAAATACCAGAATATAATCGCGGAAATCCTTCTCTTCCGGCATCGGCAACGATTCAATATCACTGCCCACTTTATCCGGGATCGGCAACACGGTTATTTGCGACGGAATAAACGGCTGTTCTTCATTCCCGGTATGCGCTGGAATCTGAAATTCCTGCTCGTTCGGCGTCCATAAAATTGTCGGCCGGGTTTCTCCCGGTTCCCAGAACTCGTAATTACCCGTGGTCCGATTCAGCGTCATCATGCGAACCGGCACTTTATCCAGACCGCCTTCCGGGCTGACGTGATATCCCTGAACCGTCATCCTGCCGCTTTTTTCATCTCTGATCCAGCGAAAACGTACACGAGTTGGTGCTTTACCGTACTGTTCCGCTATCTGTCTCAGGCGATACGGATCTAAGTAATCCTCTTCCCCCTGATTCAAAGACGGTGAATAAAACAGCCCCATTAATCCAACCGTTACCGGATTCGGCGCCGCCAGCCAGCGTCCAGCACTGATAGCGCCGCCACCAATGTAACGCATCACCAGTGTCTCGCCATCCGCTACCGCGCTACGGGCAGTGGCAGCCACAGCGGTAGCAGCCGCTTCGGCATTACCTTTTCCACTACGAAACCACCGCTTATACCACGGCAATTTTTTATCCTGCGGTTTATCCGGTTCTGGCGGGTGTTTCTTGTCCTGCGGAGGTGGTTCAGGCTCTTGCGCCGAGGCTGGAGCAGGAGATGACGGCACCTGATATATCGCCATTCTGCCAAAATTATCTGCCGGTTCAGGTTCAGTTCCAGCATCGGTACACCCTTTACCCCGCTGGCAGGATTTCGTAAACACCGGTATCGACAGCGGAGGTGTCGGCGTTACAGGCGGCTTTGGCTGAATACTACCCGCTTCCTTTGTCGGCGAGGAGAAACTCTGCATCACTATATTCGCAGGAGCGACAACTCGGTCAGCAGCCTTATCCTGCTTCTCATAACTGTCCATCTCAGAATTAATAAATCGGGCCCGACAGGGGCAAGTACTCACACTATCCAGCGTACCAGCCAGCTTACGCCCCATATCAAACACATCGGATACACCTCCGACAATGATATAAGTACCGGGATGTTTGCCACAGGTAACCTTATCTCCTTCACGGGCCGTTGCTCGGCCATTAAACGTCATGGTGTGGTCACCGGTAATAATCTGACCGCCGCAAGTTGTTTTATCACCAACGAGCAGGAAATATCCTATTGCCATCTATTCACTTCTCCATTGATTCACCGTATGAAGAGTGGCTCTAATTGAAATCATCATCATGTTATTGCCACTTATGAATTAATAAGTGATCAATGGTGCAATGAATTTTACTTAAAAATATATAGGAATATTCTGAAATTTAGAGAAATTTGGTGGATTAATGTCTATAATTCATCATTTTTTATAACAAAATTAAATACAATTAATTAACAAACATGAGGATCACGAATAAATTGAATATCCGTTCAAAGTGCTGACCGAAAGACCAACACTTTGTCAATCATCTGTAAAACTATTTAGGTTTTGATGGGCTTTACTAAACTAATAATTGCAGGAAGGCTATGCGCCCGCACAAGCAAACATGCTTTGCTGGTGCAAACGACGAGCAAACTGACAATCTAAGGTCAACTCTTTCCTACTATGTCCCCGAACCAATAAAGCTTCCCAATGGTGATGATGACCTGGCACAAACCCTGTACAGGCAAATCCCGCCTGCTGCAAGATTTCCATAGCCTGAAGAGTCCCTTCCCCTACCGGCAGTTTCACATAGACCAGTTTGTGCGCCGGTAACTCGGCCACCTCTTTTACCCGTTCAGTTGTCTGCTTTTCTATCCACACTTCCAGCCGACATCCATGATTGGTTATACGGATATCCGCATCAGCCAACTCCTCTGGTTGCAAAGGTTCTTGACCAAACACTTGAGTCACCGATGTCAACCACCTTTGCCAACCGGAAGGCCAATGTAACTCTGGAAACGGCCAGCTTTGTAAAGGCAAACAACCCAGTACGATGCTTTCCGGTCGTGCCTGATCAAATGGTGATGTTACATAGTCCGGCAGCAACCCCGTGGTGTGAAAACCCAGATTTTGAGCCAGACGCTGACTATGGTTATGCGACGACACCTGTTTAATCGTGAGTATACTTAACCCTATTTTCTTGGCCTGATCACACAAATATCGTCCCAACGCGGTAGCAATACCCTGCCCACGCGCCTGCGGATGTACTGCGATCAATGCCAGTTCAGCGCTTAATGGACAGCGTTCATCCCGCCACAGCGCCGCATGCCCCAACACTTGTCCATTTTGTACCGCAACGGCGGAATACCACCGTTTTGCCGCGTTATAGCGGCCAAGCATGGTGGGTAAATAGACTTCCGGGTAGACATAATCTTCGCCGTAAACAACCCGAAATAACGCACTTACTCCGGTAGAATCTTCTTCCCGGAATAATCGAATTAATGGTATTTCTGGATTCATGCTCATGCTGCCTTCTCTTCAGCACCATAACCACGATGATCAACTACCCGCATCAATTTACCGGAGCGTGGATGAGTAACCATATTTTCCAAAGCACAGTAAGTGACCTCTACATGCAGTAATCCCTGATCACATAACTTTGCCATAGCAGGTTGTGCTACCAACAATGCCTGGTGTACTGATGTTGTCGATGGTGCCAGTGATGAATCGCCAGCTAACAATAGTTTTATCCTATCTATGCCACCCTGACGGCTCAGCAATAACTGCCAAGCCAGTATGCCCTCTTGCTGTTGCAGTAACCGCGCAATATGGTCAGGAAAAATAGACAGTGAGCACACTCGAACTCGGTGAGCGCTACCCGCTCGCCCCTGCAAAGCGAATTTGCGGCGCGGCTGGCCTGACGCCTCACACCAACAGGCCATGTCACCAGTAGGATAGCGGATAACCGGCATCAGACGCCGTTGCAAGTTGGTCACAACTAATAGGCCATTTTGTCCGGGCACCGTAATCGGCTGACCATTAGATTCGTCAATAATTTCGACAATGGTATCGGTATCAAAAACCCGATGTTCACCGTAACAGCAATCGGGAGACGCCGCACCAATGAGACCCGCATCAACGCTGGCACAACCAACTGAACCAATACGCGCATTAGGAAATACGCGACTCAATAGTGTCAATTGCTCTGGAAACAGGCTTTCACCTCCGTACAACAGACGATCAATGCCGGGTATAGACTGGCCGCACTGCTGCAAGGTACTGGCAAAACGTAATAGTTGCACCGTTACCCCGGCCAGAACATTAATCCCCAAGCTAACAATCGCCTCGGCCAGAGCCCGATCATCAACTGACCAGGTAAACGGATATTCCACCACCGGCACCGGCGAATAGGACAAGGCACCGTGAATAAACAATAAACTGGTATACAAATCACCCGCCACAAACAGATTAGCAACGCGGTCACCAGGCTGTAATTGCTGTGCAAGCCCTTGACCAAATGCGCGTACAAAAGCACGCCATTCGCTACAACTGAATACCGACAATCGACCATCACTGGTAGAGCCACCGGTTTTAAAAACATGACCACCGTTGACAGGGCCGGTTAACACCGGCCAATTTTCCAGCGATTGCGATTGCTGCCAATAATCAACAGGATTGATCAATGGCAGATCAGTCAGCGTCCAACCAGACCGAGGCAGATCACGATAAAGATCCCGAAAAAAGGGAGCATGATTGCGGGCGTATTCAACCAGATCGTGTAATGATAGTGTCATGATTTACCCAAAAAGTAGTATTATTGGTCTCAGAATCGGCTATCCAGCACCAGCGGCGTTTTGCCACTTTGCGGATGACGATGGAACTGTCCAGCAGGTGTAGGGATAACTTCCAGTTGCAGTAACCCTCCGCTGACCACCTGATTCAACATCTTATGTTGCAACAGATGCACACGTACCTGATCAACATCTCCGTCGGCTAATATATGGATATAATCACAACCACTGGAGTTGTTCCCTACCAGCCACTGCACCGGAAACGGCAGCCCGGCGGATAATTCTGTTGGGTTCAAAAAAATAGAACCTACCCGTAATAACGCACCATGACGACCTCCCAGTTTAAACCGCGGCGCTGGTAATCCGCAGGCGCAGGGACCAGGGAGCCAATAACCTAAGTCACCTACATCGTAACGCTGGACCACCTGCCCTTCCCGCGCCAAAGAGGTAAACACCAGTCGACCGTTTTCCCCTGTCGGAACAGGCTGATCACTATCAAGGGCCAAGATTTCCAGCCATTGAATATCAGATAACAGATGGAACTCTCCCTCTTGGCAACAAGCACAAGCATGACCTAACGGACCCGCATCCACGGAACCGTAAATCGCCGAGCGAATTATCTGTACACCAAAACTGGACAGAAACCGATGTCGCTCTTCACCAATATGCTCACCACCAGTAAAAATTTTACGTATCCCACCATAGGCGCGCAACGCAGCCTCTTCACATTCAAACAATCGATGTATAGTACTTGACATTCCCGCCAGCGTATTGATGCCCTGAGTGACAATAAAGTGCCTGATTTGGCTAAAATCATCATTTATTGGACCACCCATCGGGTAATGCGGCACGGATAATTTATCCAGCACAGAGAAGAAACTCATCAAGCCACCATATAAGTTACTGCCATAAAACAAATTCATGACCCGGTCTTGGGATGGGTCCAAGCCAGCAGCAAATAAGCCATCTGCCGCGGCCTGCATTTGACTGTGATAATCTCGATGGCTGAAACCCGCTAGCTTTGGCTCGCCGCTACTGCCACCACTACGGAAAAACACCTGTGCTTTTGCGGTCACACCGCCGCTCTGAAACTTTGCTTTATCCATCACTGGAATCCCTGCCAACTCTGGCGGATTGGCCGGCAATTTATCCAACGTGACATGGCCTGGTAGTTGTTCAGGTTTTAAGCTGACGGAGACTCGCCGCGCCAGCCGAGTCAATGCATAAACACCATCATGGGGCTCACCCTCATAGCCATCATGCATCGTCCCGGCTTGACATATCCGGCTAACACCGGCGGCCAACAACTGACGACTCAACATCGGCAGCTCTTTCTCTTTCGCTATCAAAGCACAACTTTGTAAATAGGGACGCCATGGCAACAAAATCTCAACCAATTGTGCCTGCGGTGCCGGACGAATTTGCAGAGTACGGTACAACGGTGATGGTGCAAGCTCTTGACGCTGTATCCAGGCTATCCGCCAGCCATTGCCCTCTTCTACCGAACCGCAGAGTTCAGCAAAAATGTGATCCAACTTTAAAAATGCCATCTGACTGCTGATTTCCGCCGCTTCCTGTATGTCTGTTTGTAAGGCTGGCCATACTGGCGCGCGCCGTTCCAGTGCGGCGGCCACAGCACCAACGACTTCCCGTAAAACGTTCTCGTCAGCACTATCTACCAACAAACACTGTGGACTGGAACACGCTTGTTGGTCAAAACGGCAAACATCATCAGCCAATGCATCGTAATCAGCATCACTGGCAACCATCGGGTCCAAATAAGCAAAACTGATACGATGTCCCCAATCTATCCAACGGCAACCGGGCCGTAGTTGGCTACGGATAGCGGTCAGGGCGCTATTACTGCCCCAGGCGGATACTGCATCAGCACACGCCAGTAATTCTGATAATTGATCAGATGGCAAAGGCAACACGGATATATAAGGTGCCAACGTGCCGCTCAGGTCATGACGGAGGAATTCAGCCAGTATCCGCGCATTAAGGCCGTGATCACTGCTACTAGGACGTAACCAATTGACATTACCCACTAGCAAGCTCTCCAGCACTGCCATAAATGGCAGCAAAGGCGCGTTGGACGGCGTAATATGCACCACCAATCCCAACGGTTGCCAAGTTTCAAAACGGGGCTGTGTATAGTCAAAACGACGCAGAGAAAAAGGTTGTTCCCCCAGTTCATGCCGCAACTTTGCCTCTAAAGAATCGCGATGACAGAAGTGACGTAAAGCGGTGATGGTGGCTGTATCCAGCTTAAGCGTAGCCGCAACAGTATCGAGACCATCAACAAAACGCTCAGCACACGCCAATACCTGTTGTACACTTGGAGGACAAGCCAGCGTCTCAGCTAAATTAGCTTTAAGTTCCGCCAATACGCTGGCGGGCTCCAAGTCAGAGATAACCTTACCATTTACTAAGTACATTTCAGGACTCCTTTATCAACTCAGAAGCGGCAATCGCACAACTGCGGCTTTTACTGGTACCAGCACGACCCAATAACTCAAACCAATCGGTAGCTAACTCACAACCACATTCAGCAGCGGGATGCAGCACCGCCAAATCACTCACCACGATACTGTGTGCCGGGCTGGAAGTGATATAAGGTGATACCAGATGCAGAAAACCTGGCTTACCATAGGGTTGAACCGCCATGTTAGCTGTATCGCGGATATAGGTTCGGGCATAGACCGGCACATGGAAATGGTGATTTCGGCACTCAACATAAGGCACAGGATGTTCAACCGAGCCGTAACCATCCCGGCACCGCTCGTCAGGAATACCCAGTTGTTCCCCCAAACGCTGATACAGTAAGGATTTTGGAATGGCTTTATCAACGTGCGTTTTCCAACCTCCACCTAAAAATACCAGTGACTCAGGATGCAACTGCACCGGCGGCAACCCCATTTCCTGCATCCGCTCCAGTGTGAACCACAAGAATGCCGGGAAGCCCAAGATACGCACTGGTAACCCCTGTGCAGCAAACTCTTGCAAGGATCGAATGACACCAAAAGGATCAAACTCATTGCCTTTTCCATTGTGGCGCAGTGCATAACAGGCTTGATTTATCGGTGCATATTTACACAAATACTGATCGGTATACGCAGTTCCCAAAGTAACCATACCGGCAGGCTCATAGCTTAGTAGCAAGTAATTACAAGGCTGCTGCGGCGTATTCCAACCGTAATACTCGAAAATCCGTTCAACCATATTTTGAGCTGCACGCATACTACGTGCATCGTAACGCATACGGCTCTTTTGGCCGGTTGTCCCGGAAGAGGTCAACTCCAATGCATTCCTACCAGTGGTACCGAGCAACAACCGACGTTTGAAATAATTAGCGAAAATAGGCGGCAAACGCGACCAATCATCCAGTTTCTCCAGTCTTTCCACTTCCAGACCGTTAGCCTTCAACCACTGAGAATAACCGGGAGTATTTTCACAGTGGTACAGAGTCAACTCACGCATGGCAGCATTAAATAGTTGGTCGCAAACACTATCGACCCGATAAGGATGATCAAGCGCACAAAGGGCGTCAACATAAGCAAGAGAGGTCAAAAGTCATCTCCAGAAATTAAAGAAAAAAGGGCATTTACTCCCTTAAAATAATAGGTACGTTGTTTCAACCTCCGGCAAATAAATTCTGCCGAAGAAAAAATAACGACATGTTGAATACAACTCCTTAACCAAATAAAAACAGGTCACCGTTCTGGTAAAACTAACATTTAATTTTGTTAATTCCTTGTAAGAAAAATAATAAAAACATAACAATTATGATTTAATAAACGCTAATGTAATAACCAATTTATATTTAATAACCTTATCAACGAATTTTGACATCATTATTTATACCCTTCATCTTTCAAGCTGCTGCTTTGTTGGCTGCTTTCACTCACCCCAGTCACATAGTTATCTATGCTCCTGGGGATTCGTTCATTTGCCGCCGCGCTGCAACTCGAAATCTATTGGGTATAATCACTCATCAAATATGAATTTATAGTCAATATTTAACATTTAAAAAACAAATAGAATACTGAGATCTCCACGATATTCACATAATTAATATTTAGCATGATAATCAACAATGTTACTTCTTTATTTTCGTCAATTTTCCCAATAGGTAAAGTCGCCAAACCCAAAATAAAACCATCAAATTCAAAGTAGTAAGCTTATTATTTTCAACGCGAAAGCTATTTCGGGTAAAACATTACATGGTCTATTTCTATTCAATGATGAGAAATTTTCAGAATTATTTTAAGAAAAGCAGATTAACGATCCACATTTATATTATCGATATTTACAATACCTAAAAGTAAGCAATTTATACCCTTCATCTTTCAAACTGCTGCTTTGTTGGCTGCTTTCACTCACCCCAGTCACAGTCACATAGTTATCTATGCTCCTAGGGATTCGTTCACTTGCCGCCGCGCTGCAACTCGAAATCTATTAGGTATATGATATTACCAATACCAATCAAGTTTTTATTAAAATAAAAATCCATCAAAAAGTTAAAAACAAAAAACATATTTCTATACACATGATAGAAATTTGCTTTTATATAATTACTTTACCTACCTTACTAATCATTCATGTTAATATTTCTTTATCAACCATTATAACTCCCAGGAAGAATAAAATATTTCAATAACAACCAAAATAAGAATTGCCAATAAGCAATATTATATATAATGATATTTCAATAAAAAACCAAAAGTTTTTATTTTATCAATATCCAAAATATACAAAATATAACACTTAATTTTATGGACAACCTCAATTTATAATACTAAAAATATAACATTTACATTTATAATCGCCGACATCCATGCTTTATTTCACAATTTAACCAAGAATTACAATCCAATATTATTTGTATTGTTAAAATAACAATGGTAAATTAACAAATATCTGACTCATAATGTATTTCAACATTAACCCATGTAATAATTACATTATTTAGCAAATTTATTATTTTATAAATGTAATATAAATTCCATACAATTTGAAACCTGACTCATAAGACTTACACTACAGATATTATCCAGTTTAATTTAATTGAAAATTAAAATTGTATATTTATTTAGAAAAATTGAATCATCCAATAAAATCATTTCCCTTTAAAAATATTATCAGTAAATTTAATAAATTATGTTTTATTGCATTAGAACATTCAATTAAGAAAGTGTCTTATGATACCGTATAAACACAATGGATTTATTCCATCATAACGCACAAGATAAAGCCTATACCCTATGGATTTCAAGATGCATCGCGACGGCAAGGGAGCGAATCCCCGGGAGCATAGCAAACTATGTGACCGGGGTGAGTGAGTGCAGCCAACAAAGAGGCAACTTGAAAGATGACGGGTATAAATCAATGATACTCATTGGAATGTCTATCTGACACCATAATCTGCTACATCCGATCTGTTTGGCACCAGATTAACCAATCCGAATTTCGTATATGGAAGAACATCAAGAATTATTTAGCCAATAAAATAACTCACACTTATAACAGATAACTGAACTTCCCGTTAACATACCACCAATACATAACTGTATGTTAAATAAGGATAGGCGACTTCTCCTTTATTGAAAAATTCACCAATTAACAGAAAAAACAGCCATGAACGATAGCAAAAGATCCTAACGCTGTTTTCTACGATACTTGTACTCGTCTGCCTATACTTGTTACTGTTATTCGGTTGCAACAGCACCTTTGAGCAGCATACTTCTGAATGAGGTCACTCCTGCTTATCTCCTGAAATCTTGCATACCGCTAGCATCTCAATAGAAAGGTTATCCTCATTATGTGGAGAAGCTGAACTTAGTATTCGTTCGCTGCGATGCAGACAAAAAATTATTCAACACCATAATTATTCAACACAACAAAGAGGTAAATTATGAACAATTTTGACCCCCAAATTTATCAACATACCCCCACTATCACTGTTCACGATAACCGTGGGCTGGATGTCCGTGAAATCCGTTATCACCGAACTACCGCGGAAAAAAATAGTGATATCCGTATCACCCGTCATCAGTATGATGTTCTCGGACACCTGCACCAAAGTATTGATCCACGCCTGTATGACGCCTGGCAGAAAGATAACTCGGTGAAACCCAATTTTCTCTGGCAGTATGATTTAACGGGCAATGTCCTGCGTACAGAGAGCGTCGATGCAGGCAATACTGTTACGCTTCATGATATTGAAAACCGTCTTGTCCTGACTGTAACTGCAACGGGTGTCAAGCAGACCCGGCAATATGAAGACAACTCTCTGCCCGGTCGTCTGTTATCCGTAACCGAACAAGAGCCAAAGGAAAGAGCATTCCATATCACCGAACGTCTTATCTGGGCTGGAAACACACCAGCAGAAAAAGACCAAAATCTTGCTGGTCAGTGTGTACATCATTACGATACAGCAGGAGTGACCCAACTGAATCGCCTTTCCCTGACCGGAGCAGTTTTATCACAATCCCGTCGGCTACTGGCTGATGGTCAAGAAGCAAACTGGTTCGGAGATGATAAAAAGGTTTGGGATAAGAAATTAAATAGCGATGTATACACCACCGAAAACAGAACCGACGCCACCGGCGCTCTGTTGACACAAACCGATGCCAAAGGAAACATCCAGCGTCTGGCGTATGACGTAGCCGGTCAGTTAAAAGGCAGTTGGCTAACGGTGAAAGGCCAGAGTGAACAGGTGATTATCAAATCCCTAACCTATTCAGCTGCGGGACAAAAACTACGCGAAGAGCACGGTAACGGTATCATCACTGAATACACTTACGAGCCGGAAACTCAGCGACTGATTGGCATCACTACTCGTCGTTCAGCCAATAACAAGGCCCTGCAAGACTTACGTTATGAATATGATCCAGTTGGCAACATAATCAGTCTCCGTAACGATGCAGAAGAGACCCGCTTCTGGCGCAATCAGAAAATGGTGCCGGAGAATATCTATACCTACGATTCCCTGTATCAGCTTATCAGCGCAACAGGGCGCGAAATGGCGAATATCGGCCAGCAGAATCAGAAGCTCCCCTCTCCAGCACTCCCTTCCGATAACAACACTTATACCCATTACACTCGTACTTATACCTATGACCGTGGTGGCAACCTGACCCAAATCCGGCATAGTTCACCCGCGAGCCAAAACAACTACACCACAGACATCACCGTCTCGAATCGCAGCAACCGTGCAGTACTGAGTACCTTGACCACTGATCCAACCAAAGTGGATGCGTTGTTTCAGGCAGGCGGTCATCAGGAAACATTATTACCGGGACAGAACTTAAACTGGAATGCACGAGGTGAACTACAACAGACGACATCCGTAAAACGAGATAACCGCACCGACAGTGGCAACGACATAGAGTGGTATCGCTATGGCAACGACGGGATGCGACTGCTAAAAGTGAGTGAACAGCAAATGCAGAATCTCCTCCGACAACAACGAGTCGTTTACCTGCCAGGATTAGAACTACGTACAACACAAAACGATGCTACCACAACGGAAGCATTACAGATCATTACAGTAGGTGAAGCCGGTCGCGCGCAAGTGCGGGTTCTGCACTGGGAAAGCGGCAAACCAGAAAATATCAACAATAATCAGGTACGTTACAGTTACGACAATCTTATTGGCTCCAGCCAGCTTGAGCTAGATAGTGACGGGCAAATCATCAGTCAAGAAGAGTACTATCCATTTGGCGGTACAGCGCTATGGGCCGCAAGAAACCAGACAGAAGCCAGTTACAAAACGATCCGGTATTCGGGTAAAGAACGGGATGCCACTGGACTATATTATTACGGCTATCGGTATTATCAGCCGTGGGCAGGAAGATGGTTAAGTGCAGACCCGGCCGGCACTATCGATGGATTAAACCTCTATTGCATGGTGATGAATAACCCAGTTACGCTCGCGGATAATATGGGGCTCTCAAGTTTAGATTGGCTTGATCTTGCCATTCCACAAAACAAACCTAATATTCCGCCACTTTTGTATAAACAAAATCCAAGAGTTGAACGGAGATACCAATATTTCACCAGAAGCACCGGCGAAATATTACAAGAAACAGAGAGAAATGAAACAACACTCAAACCGATGAAACCAAAAGATAGAGAAAAAGCATCCAGAGATATGATGTATACAAATGCAAAACTAAAAGGATATGCTGCTCATGCCGGTATTATGGGCCATGGCACCAGTACAGAGCACGATACCTATAAAGATAAATTTTTAAACCTGAGTGGTAGTTTAAGTGCAAAAAACACCTTCCCTGGCGTGCAACTTATCAGCGAAAAAGCGAAGCCCGGTTTCGAACAATACCACCCCGATAAACTCCAAACATCCAAACTCTGGAGACCAAATATGGATCTTGGCAGCTATCGTGTTGCTAATGAAGGAAAATTTATATCTGGTATACAAAAAGCATATCAAAAATCAGGCACTGCATTACATCCTCTGATTGAGCAGAGGATCAGAGAACATATTAAGGAAAACAAAAACATTTTACCGAAAATGGCGGGTATTGCGGGCCTACATGCTGAAGTACAATCTTTAAATTATATGGTCACTGAACTTGCTAAAAAGGGAGAAAATATATCAAGCAGTTTGAGTCAGACCTATATATTCACACAACGACTCGTTGGTGCAAAAAATGAAGACTTCCCGGCTTGTCATAATTGTTCTGGGATACTGTCTGGCATAGAAAATGTCATGACAGGAAGGGTAGAAAATTACCGAAGAATAACACGCAGAAACTCTGTGGCGTAATAGCTTGTACTAGAACTCAAACCTGATCTGACAGCTATCAAGAATGGATGTCAGATCAAGTCTGAGCTAGTACACTTGATAAGTCCTTTTTATCATGCTGTCGAGGGCGTTCAGTATTCTGTGTCACGATAATTTAGTTCACTATAGACATCCACTACTCACTTACATTATTTATGCGGAGCTCACGGAATATACTGCTAGTGAATTTAACATCGATTTTTACAAAAATCATCAAGATTTGGGCAAATAAATCCGAATATGCAAAACTATTAAACTTCATATCTATTCAAAATGAGGCTTTTAATTTCTTCGATACACTCAATGTAAATTTTGAACAACCAATAGCTGACGAACCAACAGTGACTTCATGAATTTCAACATCATCAAGTTGATAACAAGAGAGTATTCTGGTTATCAACTGGCAAGTAAAATGTATCGCGATATTCATGCCAATACACTTTTTTACTCCTACACCAAATGAAAGTGGGCAGCCTTCACGATCAGGCTGAAACTGGTAAGGATGATCAAAAACCGCAGCATCGAAATTGGCTAATCCAGTATAAAACAGGGCTCGATCTCCCTTATTGAAACAGGTATCTTTATATATCAATCTCTCTTTAAATACTCTATCTACGGAAAGCACTGGGCTAGATATACGATAGGTTTCAGTGACAATGCTTTTAATATTGTTTTCCGTCACTGTGATTGCATGGTTTTTAATATAAAACAGGGTGGCAGCTATCAATTGCATCGTCGTTTCATGAGCGGCAATAAATGTTACCGACAGATCAGCCACAAATTTCTCAACATAGATCAAATCCGTTGCCTCACCGTTAATGGTTATTTGCCGTAAAATTTGCTGATATATGGCAATAAAAGACTCCGCAATCGATACAAAATATGCCTTCCCTCTCACCCTCCCATCAAAAAACATACCGACACTCAAGGCGTGAGCAGAAAAGAACGTCGAAGCTTTCAATCCCACTAAAGAAGCAGCCAGCAAGTTATTCACTCCCCTTAGATGCTTCGTAGTTATAACATCAAACTCTTTTAAAGGAGACAAAAGATCATTGGCGATTATTTCAAAATCTATCTCATCAAATTTTCTACGTATAAAACTTACTGCATCATTATTATGTTTATCATCATTAAAAATGAGTGAATTATTAAGATAAAGAATGAATCTGGCAACACTACGCTTATCTGATGCAGAAAATATTTCCAACGGAATACTCAATTTATTTTTTGTAACATAATCTGAATTCAGAAGATAAGAACAAATATCATACGAATAACAATACCATATTGCTTCTTTAACATCGTAAAAAAATCCCTTTCCCTCAGGATCACCTAATTTTACACTGTCCATTTTCTTCTTATATTCATTTATTAAAACATTCATCACAGATGCGCCTATGTAAATTTCATCTCTTTGAGTTATAAGTTCTCACGGTATTTGACAATGAATTTATTTATTGCCATCTAAAAATCGTAAGATATTTCACTGGCAGTTATTTTTAATCTATTAATCCATTTATAATCGAGAGACCTTTTTTACCATAATGGCTGTCCTCACACTTATATATACCCTTCATCTTTCAAGCCGCTGCTTTGTTGGCTGCTTTCACTCACCCCGGTCACATAGTTATCTATGCTCCTGGGGATTCGTTCACTTGCCGCCGCGCTGCAACTCGAAATCTATTAGGTATAAACTCACCTCTTATTCTTATACGAAAAAAAATAAAGCCAATCTAACCCACATTCAGGCAACATGATTAAAAACATAACCTCGAAAATAATTTAACAACATGACCTCTATTTGTATTTCAATTACGTTTAACAACTCAAAATAATCATCATACAAAATTATCACATTGCTTTTTATTTTTAGTCCAATATGGTTACTTGTGCGCATTTTTTAATATAAATCGTGATAAATATCACAAAAATTTTTCCTCCGACTAAAGACATAAAATTAATTAAGTCATTAAAATCAAAATATTATAAACATTCATCCCCTACTAACCTATTTTAACCTTCCTGAGATATCAATCCGATCCAACAACTCATCAAACCATTTTCCAGTGCACAATTAACCTTAGATGATATCTAATCATTTTTTTCAGCTCCCACCATCATTTCAATCTGCTTGCCAAAAAGCACGATTAACCTTCATTTAATATTCATGTAAAATATTCATGATGATATACTTTACATTCTATACCCTTCATCTTTCAAGCTGCTGCTTTGTTGGCTACTTTCACTCACCCATTTTATCCATTAACCAGGAGTCGAAGATGAGAGAGACTGAGGAAAAAGAAAAAGGTGAAATGCTTGGAATTAATAATCATTATTTTTTCGTTATTAATCTTACAAATGAAAACTTAATCGGTGATGTGATTTGGAGCAGCTCTGGAAATACGAGTACTCTCAATGTTGATGGGTTACATCCAGCAACCGCTTCACTTATCCAAGAATTCTATCCAGAAAGTTGGAAAAATGATTATTGGCAATGGACGACAAAAGGAAGGAGTTATCAATTAAATTGTTATGATAATGATATCTATGTCGCTGTCGTCATTAGTGATTTTGGCATTAGTGTATTACCCACGGGAACCAGCCCAGATGCATGGAAATGGTAGCGTTTCTTCCACTTCATTATTACGTCAGTAAAATGCACCATGTAGGAAATATCAATAGCAGTTTTACATAAAGACAAGCTCACAAGCGGACAAAACAAAGATCGTGATAGGATCACGATCTTTGTTCAATCGACGTAAAATCTTATCTTGAATTTTATTATCCACAATCTCAAGCCAACCCTATGTTGTTCGTTGCCCCAGATTACCAAATTAAGTGATTTATCTTACTATTCACAATCGGCACTCTAGGGCGGCTTTTTCCTAATAATCGTTCTTGTTCACTCGATCCTTTAAGGGATCTCATCCCTCGTTTTTAGTAAACAAAACCGAATTTTAGCAAACCTAATAAAATCACTAAACTTTTCAAACCCTCAGTATAAATAAAAGCAAAAAGTTCAGATAATCATCAGAATCTACCATATATTTGCAACTATATACTTAATAAAAATAACAATTAAACATGTACAGGATAAATACCCACATAAATTATTCATTCGCAATCATTTATTTAAGATAAATTATTATCAGGCAATCCCTCTTTCTCGCTCCATTTTTTTAGTAATAACACTCTATCTTGTATATATCTTTCAGATAATACTTCCAATTTCTCTATCTTTTCTACTTGTAACTTAGAAAACTTACGACTAACTTCACACCAAGAAACTAAAAAGAATTCATTATTAAAAAAGATCGACAACGGACAAGCAGTTTTCACAGTATGTGTATTATTTACATCAAGAAAAGTTATCACTATTTTTGATTTATGATATATAGCTCTTCTGATATCAGATAACATTAAATTATTATCTGTAATTTTACTGTAACCTTCTGTTTTTACAAACATTGGCGAATAATATAACTGATCACGCTGTTCTTCGGGCAATACTGCGGCAATCTTAGATATAAAGCTATGAGCAGACTTAGCCAAAACAACATCCTTTTGTTCAATAACCCATTTATTGCCCAAAACTAAAGCATCAATTTCATCCATTGTAAACATTAAAGGAGGCAACATGAAGCCCGGCCGTAATATATACCCCAAACCTGGCTCACCCTCTATATTTGCCCCCTGACTATTTAATAAAGCAATATCTCGATAGAGCGTGCGCAAGCTTACATTTAAATCACTCGCTAGTAATTTACCACTGACAGGATACCTTCTTTGTCTCAAATATTGCAATAATACTATAAGTCTTTCGGTTCTTGACATTTCCGTACTCCTCATTTTAATAAAAATCAAATAGGAAAGGCTTTACTAAATAAATAAGATTGAGTGACTAGCCAATTACCCAATATAACTATTTATACCCTTCACCTTTCAAGCTGCTGCTTTGTTGGCTGCTTTCACTCACCCCAGTCACATCGTTATCTATGCTCCTGGGGATTCATTCACTTGCCGCCGCGCTGCAACTCGAAATCTATTAGGTATATTCTTAATTATCTATCATGGAACAATGTCGAGATTTCTCTATAAAACCATAAACTCGAAATCCTATATTTAATATAGACCTCAATTGTCTGTATTGACGAGAATACCATTACCGCCTTACATAATTACCAAACTCTGTCAAGAGTAAATATTCGATGCATTACGCCGAAACAAGGTTGAAGTAAGTGTCGAACATCGAACATAGAGAAAATAGGGTCTTATTTTATTCGGACATATCTCTTCGTAATGCCTGGGAAGATGTTTTGATTTTGTGACTAATGTAAAAGAGCAGCGGAACTAAAAGGCATACCCAAATAGGTTTAACCTTAACTTCTATTGAAAAAAAATAAATTTTTTTAGACAAGATGAATAATCACTAGCTTACCTTCAATATAAGAACAGCTATTCACAACCTGATGTCCTATTTAACGCCCATCCTATTAAACTATTTCATTTCCCATTCTTTATAAAAAGAGCGAGCCAAGACAATATACGTAGCAACTCCTGCACACTATCCGTATTCACTATTAACTTACAAAATAATAGCCCACAATCATGAGATCTAATGGAATAGGCAGTTATACCCTTCATCTTTCAAGCTGCTGCTTTGTTGGCTGCTTTCACTCACCCCCAGTCACATCGTTATCTATGCTCCTGGGGATTCGTTCACTTGCCGCCGCGCTGCAACTCGAAATCTATTCGGTATAGTATAAAATAAGTTAGCCTTTTTTATAGCCATTTAGCCAAAATTGTTCACTAACCCAATCTGAAACTTGTATCATATATTCGTTTATTTTATTTAAACAAACATGAGCCTCTGATTCATAACATAATAACTTATGATTATCACCCCATGACTGATCTAAATTTTTCACTTTATCGATCGGGAATATATCATCTAATCCACCATGAACAGTAAAAACCTTGGTTTTACAAGGTAAAGAGATGTCCAATTTAATTTCGTCAAAAAGAGACTGCATACGACTACTATCTTGCATAAATGCAAACTGGAAATCTTCTTTAAGCCGTCTTGGCAACTTATCAAACTCTGCTATTTCAGGCCCACCGGATAAATTGACGATACAACAAAATTTATCACCAATTCTTTGCGCAACACGTAGCGCAAAATAACCACCAAAACTAATTCCTAGGAAACAAAGAAGATCACTATTAATTCTGGCATCATCCTCTAATAATTTTACTATAGAAGCAACATATAATTCCATATCAATAGCTATCGGAGAATTTCCAAGATTTATTCCCTGCCCTGGCCCATCAAATATAGCTACCGCCATATTTCTCCCTAAGAAAAACTCAGCCAAAGATAATATTTCAATTTCAGTCATCGAATCCAATCCATTGGATAAAATAACACAAGGCAAAGAATGATTCTCTTCTTCTTTATACCCTTTAGGGAATATAAGGAAAAACGGCATATGAAATTTATCAACGGCAATATATTGATGCTCAACCAACAAATCACTATATTTTATACTAGATAAAAAACATGAACGAATATACTCTCTGAGCTGTATCTTTCTACTCCTATCACTGAAATACATAAATTCTGCCCAATGATAACAGGCAGCGGCACTCCTCAAAGCACGAACATGGCTGACTTCACTTTTAGCCGAGTTAGCGATATTAATATAGCTATCACCCACTTTTGACCAATTAATCATCCATTCATACCAAAACTCTTCAGAGGATAAGTCTAAGTTTTCCGCTGGAAAATGACTCAATGCCGCAACAACATCTCCCCAATGAACTTGGGGAGCATATTGAGAATTTAAGAAAAATAGTCTCGGCATAAAATAACCACAAGTAGCAAGAAGTTCTGGCGAAATTCTATTGGGTTTATTTTTATTATTCATCTTATTTTCCTTTGATTTACTAAATACGAGTGTCTAACCACTCTTTACAGGCAAAGACCATTTTCTTACTATTTTCTGAAATGGCATTTTTTACTATCTCTTGTTGTCTTGCTTTATCTTCCGTACCAAATTTAACTGCACATAAATCATGATTTAACTCAACATCATGACTAGAAACAATGAACGAACCACTTCCTTTACTCAATATACGCCACGAGCCACTATGAGACTTCAATACTAAAGGAGGCTCTGGTTGAAAATATTCAATCGATAAATTATTCGCATCACAGAATCGTATACTACGGAAAGTCTCATTTCCATTTGGCGTTGATACTTCCATGTTAAATTCTTGATACTTATTATCATTATAAATGACTTTTACTGAATCACAATGAGGTAATATCTTGTTCCAATCATTGATATTTAAAAAGATATTATAAACATCATCGACTTGGTGAGGAATATAATATCCTGCCGTGAACGTTAATAAATCTGATTTTTTATGACTTTCTACCTGGCTCTTTATACTGTCCATCTCCATTCGAGTATTATCATTGATAAATGAGATAATAAGGGAATTAGCCTGGTCATGATTATCAACACCATCAACGATACCACTGATATCTTCTAATAAAGACCAGTTCCTTTGCACCGTTAGAATACAGCGTTGATCATTAATAGGAATGACTTGCCATCTGCCATTCATTGTTTTTAATAATGGCATCGGTGTAGGCATAACATAGTCAATCCGATAAATAGCATCAAAATAATATCGCTGCGTTTGCCAACTTACTGCTTTATTATTTTGTTTTGCTTTGATTTCAACCAATTCTTGATTGCCTGCTCTATTTAAAACTTCCGCACCATCACAGAATGAAAAAATATCAGTCCAACAAGAGACATCCTTAACCAAAGTATAGACCTGCTGCGCTGGAGCTTCACATATGGCTGAATGAGTAAACGTTCCTTTTAATATTTTTTCCACTCCCTCTGTTGACTCTACGATATTTTTTATATTATTGAGCTCTTTAACTGAATTAGTATCAATAGCTTTACTGATAAATTCGTGCGCCTGTTCTATCGTTTCAACACCATCAATTAACCCAGTGATTTCAGACTCAAGATCATACAAATGCTCTAATAACAGCACACATTGCTGAGAATTAATTTTAATCACGCGCCATGACGTTTCCATTTCTTTAACTAATGTCATTGGGGGGTTCAGTTTTGATTTTATACTGAATGTTTCTGGATAAAATTTACGATTTGATTCCCATTGCATTAAGACACCGTTAAGTAAGGCTTTAACTTCTATTTTTTCACCCTCTTTATCCCTAAACAGAGTCTTTACTTCCTGACATGGTTCAAATATTTCTGGCCATTTCTCAGAATTTAAAATGATTTGGTATACATTCTCTACCTGAGCATTACAAATAATTGAATGTGATTCTACATAATTCATTATTGATTCCTCAATGTAAATAATTTTTTAGGATCGATTGACTTAATTAACTCTGATTTCAATATCTTATCATTATGGCTTTTTGGAAAGTATTCATCAGTAACATAGAACCAATCCGGCCATTTTTCTCGACTGAGTTTACAACTTAAAAATGATGAAATAATATCTTCAATTTCAGGTAATGATTTCTTCGATATCTCTCCACTCATACAGGCAACCGGTTGATCAATAGCGACACCATTTTCATGGAAAGAGAAACCAACAACCGTAGCCACATTCACATTGGGTATTCGGGATAAAATAGATTCAACTTCTTCAGGATAAATTCTATGTCCGTTAGCACTCATAAAAGTATTTTGCTTACGTCCTTTTAAAATTAAATAACCTTCTTCATCTATATAACCTAAATCACCAGTGGCAAACCACTCATCAGGAGGCGTTATTTCTCTAGAAAGGACATCATAATACCCTTCCATAATACTTTCACCTCTTAGGATAATTTCTCCGATATTATCAGATGAGCCTATAATAGGTTTAACCGCTACCTCTAATGTATTATCAATCTTTCCAACACAATAAATTGAATTGAGATATCTTTTATCACGATGATCTTGCTCATCGACCCAACAGAAAGGACCATAAGTTTCACTTAACCCATATCCCTGCATCCATTCACAACTAATTAATCGGCGCCCTTTCTCCAGTACGCTAGGCGGCATAGCTGCGGCGCCATAAGCAACAACCCGTAAGTCAGAGAGATCGACATTATGTTCCGCGGTTGATTTAACGAATAACTTCATCGACTCTGGGCGTAACATAATATGGGTTATTTTATTGCGAGAAAGATAATCAGGCCATCTCTCTACATTTCTGTCTTCAGGTATAAAAAGTGTTGATTGATGTAATAATGAACCGAAAGAAAAAATCACTCCAGTTGTATTATTCAACAAACCTGACATGAATATTTTAGCATCTTGAGTGAACTTTAATTTCTCTGTCACTGAATAAATTCGTCGACATACTAACGATTCTGAAATACTAATAGCTTTCGGCTTACCTGTACTTCCACTGGTGAACAGGACAATGAAATTAGCAATAGATTGCGGAGAATACGTTATCATTGGAATTTCCGCGATATCATCACTGCCCCGGATCTTATAATCCGAAATATCAATCACATTAATGTTGTTTTCTTTTAATCTTCCAACAAAATGTTTATCTTTTTTAAGATAAACCACAAAATCGTATTGCACTTCATTGGTAAAATTAATCCATTCATCGATTGTCGCTGATGATAAATTATAAGGCATTAATAAATGCAGCCCCATGGCACTCGCAGCAGCTAAAAAGAAAATACCTAATTCATCATGCTCAAATATAACAATGACTTTATTACCTTTTTGAACTCCTCGATTAAGTAAGTCATCAATTAAGTGGGAAACAGAAGATATGACCTCTTTTCTTGTATAATGATAATCCTTAGTGATAATACAATCATGATGTAAGTTATCACGCTCTGAATGCAACAACATAGAGATTAGTTTCATTTCTGTTTCCCTTTAATTAGCAGTTAATTTTTATCGTTTAAACTTGATAAGACGAAATCAAGAACCGCTCTTCCTGTTGCCCAATGACTGAATTGACTTTTAGTCACAGAAATACCGAATTCTTTCTCAATATCTTTTGCCAAGTCAGCTAATTCCGTGGAATCCATATCATAGGCATCAGCAAGGTTTGCATCCATATTGAAATCATCAATATTAATGTTAAGAAAAAGAGACAAAATCGTTTTTATTTTTACTTCTGGATTATTATTCATATATTTTTCCTCACGTACTTAAATATTTTAAAGATTAAATAGCTGAAAAACTCAACGCACACACATGACCTTGGTTACTGAAGCGCTGAATTATTATTTGGTTAGCATTTGAAAACTCATTAATTTTATTAGATTGTTGTTCCCCATCTCCATGACTTTCTGACAAGAATGATGACGCCAAGACTGAATCAATCACACCACTGACTGAAAATTGATTATTCAAATAAGGCCTCAGATTTATAAATGATGTTTTTATCTCTTTATTTGAGAAAGCCTTACTCGTTATTTCTTTTTCATCATCATATATTCCATCCATAATAAATACAGCATTTTCATTATGGCTGAATAGTTCAGCAGTATATTCCAAGGTATTATTTCTGGTATTTTTATCCGGTGCGAAATAATCAACAAAACCGGTTAATTCACACAATATCGAAGCACCGCGCTCTAAAGCATGTTGCCTCTCTTCCAGCACCAGAAATGCAGCGCCCTCCGAAAAATCTCCTGGCCGTTTTTCGCCAAAAACCTCAGAGTGTTTCTGGCTTGACGCTTTCTCCAGTAAATTTTTAACTAATGGGCTGGAAAGATGTTCTGACGCACCACATAACATCACTTCCGCGACACCATTGGAAATCGCCTCGGCCGCATAGCCTATTGCTTGCATCCCTGCCACATCGGAGGTAGAAAACGTTTTAGATTGCGCACTAAAACCATAAAGCAGTGACAATTGCCCTTGAAGTGCCGCTGGGAACCATGCCGTGGCAACATAAGGTCCCATTCCCTTTATGCCTTCAATATGGAGCGCTTTAACTTCATCCTCAATATGTTGCCATCCACCAAAACAGTTTCCGACATATATTCCAACGCGATTAGGATCAAGCTTATCGACATCCAATCTACTCGCTTTTAATGCCATTTCAACGGCGACGATACCATAAACCGAAAATTCATCAATTTTACGTCTTAAGCGGTTATTGATATATTTTGCACCATCGAAATCACTCAATGTTCTTATTACAGAACTTTCGGTCGTATTATTTATCGATTCTTGGCCCAATAACTTCTGAATGACTTTTGATTTTATGGAGGTGACATCATTGCCATCAGGATGTATTGCACCAACCCCGGTAACGACAACTCTTCTACGCATTGTCTACTGCCCTCATAACAATAACACTGTGAATACCAGAAAAACCACTTGATAATTTTAACGCGGTCTTAATTGGATATGAGCAACCTTGATTAGGAATATAATCTAAATCGCAATCAGGATCTGGTGTTTGATAATTAATTGTTGGGTGAACATACTGCTTTTCTATTTCAAGACATAATGCTACAGACTCAATCGCATTAGCGGCAGCTAAAGCATGACCTGTCATTGATTTTAATGAATTAATTGGAATACCAAATGCATTTTCTCCCAAAACAAATTTAATCGCATTTGATTCGTTAATATCATTTTGCGCCGTGGAACTGCCATGAGCACTAATATAATTTACCGCTGATGGCGATATCTGGGCATCCTTCAATGCCATATCAATGCATCGTGCCATTGCCATTCCATCCGCTGGCAAGTCAGTCATATGATAAGCGTTATTGACGGATGCATACCCTGCTAATTCAGCATAGATATGTGCTCCACGCTGCTTGGCGTGTTCATAAGACTCTAAAATTAATATTCCACACCCTTCTGCAATCACAAATCCATCCCGCTCAAGCGAAAAAGGACAAGTCGCTGCTTGCTGATTTTCCAACTCTCTTGATGATAGTGCCCCTAAAGCTTCAAAAGAACCGATAGAAAGTGGACAAAGTGGCGCTTCACTTGCACCAGCCAGCATAATATCCGCTCTGCCATAACGGATATGCTCCATCGCAATGCCTAATGCATCAAGTCCTGCCGCACACCCGGTTGATATATTACTGACGGACATAGATGCGCCATATTTTTTCGCAACAGCAGTTGCGGCAGAGCTGAAATCAAAGCTGTCATAATCTTCTGATTTAATTAAATCAGGGTGAATATTCTCTTTGCCCCCTTTGGTGATCCTGAGTAAACACTCTTCCATTCCCGCAGCATCGGCAATCGCTGTTGCTATCGCAACACCAAAACGCTGGCCATCAATGTCTGAAGGTTTTAAGTTTGCATCTTGCATTGCCATCTCAGAAGCTTCCAGAGCAAACTGGAGATATTTACGCTCATTTTTCAGAACAAACTCTTTGTTATTGCTATCGTTACCGTGAACTTGTCCTATTGCTCCGCTTTTAAAGCCAAATCTTTCTCTTCCCCATTCATATTTACTCACTCCCGATTTCCCGTTATGAATATTGTTCCAAAATTCATTAACGCCTACACCTGTCGGTGCAACAACACCTAGCCCTGTCACCACAACTCTACGTGGTTGAGATTCATTTCTGTTATTTATTATCACAATAATTATCTCGATGGAAATATAATAAACATTTATTTAGGCAAGTTTTATTAATATAAAATTTACCCTTTTTCATTTAAGAAAATCATTATCTGTAAGTAGTAATATTAAACTACTTCATCTATAAAATTATATTTGTCATATATATTTGATTTTTATCTCCTAACCAAAATTCTTGAAAATAAGCACCAAACCATAACTCTATTTAAATACTCATTTGGTTCTTTCACTGTCCTTTCATCTATTAAAATTACAATAATAATATGAATATCCCAGGCTAAACCAAACTAAGTTAACTCCCTTCGTTCTGCATATGGATAGAATAATTAATCTTTTCCTTAATTACTCAATTTATTCTTAAAAATCATCCAGAAAGGAGATGACAAATTTATTATCATAGAGCTGATATACCCGCCCACAGTACAATATATACCCTTCATCTTTCAAGCTGCTGCTTTGTTGGCTGCTTTCACTCACCCCAGTCACATCGTTATCTATGCTCCTGGGGATTCGTTCACTTGCCGTCGCGATGCATCTTGAAATCCATAGGGTATATACTCAGGCATATTGGACATTAGATTTAATTGTATGATCTTGAAGTCTCTTTTCTGCTCATATTCTCTCCCGTCTTACCATATAATTACATATTATTATAATATTGCGACCACTCGACTCCATGAAGCATCTGCTTTCTCTAATTTTATTGGAAAACAGCACACTTTAAATCCATAAGGTTTAGGAATACTGGTTAAATTACAAAGCCGTTCTATCTGTAAATAAGGATGATCCCGTCCGATAAAATGAGATGGCCATAAGCAATCTTTATTCCCAGTTTTCTTATAATCGTTAATCATCTCTATAAATGGCCGATCAAAGCTAAATGCATCTGTCCCAATAATCTTTACCCCTTGCTCGACTAACCATTGAACAGCACTGCTTTCAATTGCTCTATAGTGAGTAAAATAGGATTTCGCTCCTATCAGTTTATCAGCTCCGGTACTAATAAGGACAATATCATTTTCTTTTATTTTATAATTGATTTTCTTTAAATGATTTTCTACCGCCTGTTTATCAATTGATTGATTATCATGGCTAAAATCAAGTAATACACCATGATTATAAAACCAATCCAAAGGGATATCAGTAATCGTTGCTGGCTGATCTTGCCCTTTATGCCACCCATAGTGATAGGGAGCATCAATATGCGTTCCAGTATGCGTGGTTAATTGATAATGCATCAGTGATAATCCCATACCATCAGGAAAATCATTGTGATCAATGATCCACTTTTTGCGTTTGAACAGTTTTATAAAGGCTCTTTTCCACCATGAACTGGTATGGAAATATAAATAACTCTCACCTAATTTATTGGCACCTTCTTTATGATCAACGACTCCCCTGGTTACTTTCTCAGGTTCCCAAAATTCACAATCTATAGGAACACTTAAGTCAATAATATTACTCATCTCTGTTCCTTATAATTTCGGAATAGTTTATTTCCTTGATATTTGGTGTAGAAATTACCTTCTTTTGAGATAAGGCACAAACAAATTGCTGATGATGAATCAATAATGTGCTTGCCTCTAGTTCTTTCATACCTTTAACAGAATCAGAGTTATTAGCCAATAATTTCTCATGTAAAGTCGAAGCAAATAATTTAATATATGCTTCAAGTCTAACCCAATAATATAACGACATTAAATGATAGTAATTCTTAAATCCGGGGCTGACTCCTGACGGTTGTTTTAACATTACACCTTTCATATATTCCAGCGCCTCATCCTGAATAAAACGTTCAACAATTTCAGAAAATTTTATCTTAGAAGGAGTGACTTCAATATCAACACCTATTTCCCTTGAGCTAAAACCGATGGCACAATAGTTTCTTGAAGCACTCAGTGAAAAATAATATTTGAAGTCTCGCTCCGTGGATATATAAGGTTTCCCGTTATCATTCGTTATGATTTCATAATCCGATAAATATTGACTTAAAACATAACGTAATGCAGCCCGTCTAAATATAAATTTTTTTCTTCTATCCGCTAAACAAATGTGGTTATGGCGAACTATATCAGAACGGTGAATTAACTGTTCAATAGAAACTAAATCAATATCGTCGATTTTTATAATCCAAAGATCGAAAAAATCAGATGATAAAGAAATACCGTCCATAATTAGTAATTACCTAATCCACCACACACATTAAGCGCTTGAGCGGTTACAGCCCCGGCGAGAGGGGATGCAAGATAAGCAACCATTTCAGCCACTTCATTAGGTTCAATATATCTTCCGATAGGAACACGCTCTTCTACTCTTCTTTTCGCTTCGGCTATATCAGTGTCCCAAATTTTGGCGTAATGTTCTCTGACACGCTCCGCCATATCACTTTCAACAAACCCAGGACAAACTGCGTTAACCGTGACACCTGAACCATTACGTGCTAATTCAAGCCCTAAAGATTTAGTCAGGCCAATAACACCATGCTTAGAAGCAGAATAAGGCGCACCATAAATAACACCTTGTTTCCCACCAGTGGAAGCAATATTGATAATTCTGCCACCAGATAACATTAATTCTCTTGTCAAAGCTTCACGTATAACAAAGTAAGTACCATTTAAATTAACGTTTATGACATTTTGCCAAGTTCGTGGGCTTATTTCAGCAGTAATACCCCCACCAGAAATGCCTGCGCAATTCACCAGTACTGTCAGCTTATTATCTTCAAGCTCCAGTTGGTCAAACGCTTTTTTAACATCTTCATGATTAGAGACATCACAAACTATTTTCTTGGCAAATTGACTACCATATTTATTACGTAACTTACCAATTGCACTATCAAGACGCTCAGGAGTACGCGATAATAATATTGGTTCAAAGCCATCCTCAGATAATCTCTCTGTAATTGCGAAACCAATATCTCCTGTCGCACCGGTAATAAAGGCATATTTCATCTGAACTATTCCTATCGTTATTTATACCCTTCATCTTTCAAGCTGCTGCTTTGTTGGCTGCTTTCACTCACCCCAGTCACATCGTTATCTATGCTCCTGGGGATTCGTTCACTTGCCGCCTCGCTGCAACTCGAAATCTATTAGGTATATATTATTGCTATTCACGGAAAAACACGATTACCCCTAACAAGCATTATTCACAAACTAGTGACAGTTTTTGTCAGCATTTACGAAAAATATTAATGGTTTTACGTAAAACTCAATAATATACCGATGTTACATTTACAATAACTTATAATACCAGATTGCTTTATCATGTCACTATACAAATTCACCTTTTCTGACTAATCAGAGAATCAAATAAATGGTCAGCAATAATCATCGGATTTTAAAAAGATTGAAAACCATGATGTTATGAATTAACCGTTAGATTATTTTTTTATGGAATGGCAATAGAAGAGACAAAGTACAACATAGAGAAACGCTACTCATCTCCCAGATAGGCTTATCCCCCCATGCTGCCTTCATAAATACAACAACTATGGCACAGTCATGCAAACCAAACACGCAATACGTTCGATTTGCTTCAAGGATAATATTTGTTGGGACAGATTGATGACGAGACAATTCCAAGAGCGAATTCCCTCTATCTTAAGGATGTGTCAATCAGTTAAAGCCGGAGATACGTTACAGTTCATTACTGGCTAGTTTACACCTGATTCCTCTGTAAGAATATCACCTTTTGACTATATTAAACATCATCAAGAGGCTATATTCCGGCAACTTTATTAGAAATCATCAAATATAAAAATCATGATTTCCCAATATTCTCTATCAGAATAGTTTAGATCTTAATTCTATAACAAATAATCCACTTATTAATAAAAGCCTTACCAGATATTTACTATAATATTTACGCGACTTTTATTATTTTATCTACAGCGACAGTAACCACACCTTCATGATAACTAAACAATCTGATAAACCGCCTTGGGGCTGTTCACTGAGCGATCAGGTTTATCTGGATTGTAAAGGGCAATACTCGCATGACAGAACTGATGCATAGTCCGACGGCGAAACGTCTCGCGGGTATTCGGCGCGTATTCTTTATTGTAGAACTCTCGCACCCAGTTCATGATGGGTGTAATGCCCAAAAGCGGGTTTTCCGCAGCGGCCCACGCCTTACCCGGCGTGAGGTTCAATAGGGCCAACAGACACAAAGCAGAACGCTCATTCTGTTGTGCACGTGGCAACCCCAAAGAAATGATGAGCTGGTACGCAGCTTTGATATAGTCGTTTTTGTCGTTCATTCGATTAGGTTCCCTAATTTGGTATCAATCATAGCTTGCGTGAGTTCTCCTTGCTGCATAGCCCACTCGCCAAATTCAATCAAAGTGTCGCGGCTCGGGTACTTCATCATCTTGAGGTCAGTTGCATTAACCTGAGTATGGCCATTGAAGCGTCGAAAATTTTCATCAACAGCAGTCGTGTTCAAAAACACGGCCAAACCACGGGCCAATCGTTCAGGCAAACCATGCTTGTCCTCATGGAATAGGTTTAAGTGGTTCTCAAAGCCCAGTACGGGCGCGTCACCAAATGTATCTGGTTCAACCACATTCGCCATGATTCGACGCTTTTCCTCTTTGGACGAAAAGCGCCGTACTACACAGTAAAAACCGCTTGGGTAAAGCCACTTTTCAGTGTCAGCGTTGAGTTCAATAGCATTAGGTTTTTTCATCCCTTCGATGGGCCATCGAGTAACATTGCTGCTGAAATGACCGGGATAGAGTAAAGGCACGGTCCCCGGCCCCGGCATGCTATGCAGGTGCGCTTTCAACCGGAAATCAACTACAGGCCCAGTCGATACCTTGATGCCAAGGTCAGCCAGCGTGTAGCGGATCACCGAGGATAGCTCAATGGCGCTTCTCTCCGGCGACGTGGGCACATGGATAAATTGCTCGGGGTCATCTGGGCATACAATCCGGTCAAATGGATACTCATGGGTAGCAAGGTCGGTGAAAGTGTCATCGGTCGAAGTTGATACCGTCACTGGTCCTTGCCGACCACCACACTCAAACCGGATGATGATGTTCTCCTGCAAAACTTCGTCATCCTTGAACGCCTTGTTGCGCGATCCAAATAGATGCATATGCCGGATAGCTGCACGCTCTAGAATAAAGTTACGGAATGGGCGGTAATATGGTCCGTTGCAGAAGCTGCGAGGGATGATCGCCACGATCTGCCCGCCCTGTACTGTCTCGGACACAGCAAGCGCCACAAAGGCCGAATACAGGTTCACAGTCTCGATACCAACACAGCGCAAAGCCAGCCGATGCGCTGAATTACTGTTAATCTTCTTGTAAGGCGGATTGAGGATCGCATGTGTATAGCCTTGCTCCTGCTGACCTTCGGTCGTTGCCAGTTCGATATAATCACCCACGATGATACGCGGCGTCACACCGCTGTATCCAGCCAAGTGCCGCGCTAAATAGCCACACAAGTTGTCGTCAATCTCATAAGCCGTCACCTCGACGGACTCAAAGCCAAAACCGCCCGTCACCCATCGATCAAGGAAGGCACACGATAACGCCCCCACCCCTGCGCCCGCATCTAGCAGACGGCAGGTACGCAGAGTGCTAGGTGGAAAAAGGGATGCCATAAAACGGGCTACGTTAGAAGGGGTCATGAATTGACCTAATTCAGCCTTGCGTTTCTTAGTAATCCGGGGAGCAATCTTGCGGCGCACACTGTCTACGGTGTCTAGTTGTTGGAGCATTATCGTATCTGGATAGTGAATTTCGTTTAGTGTAAATGATACACCACTAAGCAACAATGAAATCTGATTTTACCTCATATCCTCTGCACTGACTGTTTTAACACCCATAAAAATAGATAAAACATTCCCCCTTTCATGATCAGCATGTTAACCAAAAAAATTAAGCTTATACAGATGAGGTGTCACTTCAACAGAAGTTAAACAAGACAAAATTAAACAAAAATAAATAAAATTCCGTAAATTCTTAATGACATTTCGTAACTAATTATTGCTATTTTTAGTTCTTAATTTGTTACATATCTCAACAATATGTAATAACCAGTAAAAATATGCAATAAATATCGGATAATTGTTATTATTTCACTAATTTATTTTTAATCTTATTTTACCAAATGATATTGATTATTAATTACATTATTACTTGTATAAATATCTCCATCAACCAGTGTATTAACCTATACCTAATAGATTTCGAGTTGCAGCGCGGCGGCAAATGAACGAATCCCCAGGAGCATAGATAACTATGTGACTGGGGTGAGTGAAAGCAGCCAACAAAGCAGCAGCTTGAAAGATGAAGGGTATATACACAGTACATGACAAATGATTTACATCACTCACTCCATTAAGCAGATTTATTCTTTATTACAATAAACAGCAAACGAAATAGTTTAATGAGATAGGTATTAGAAAGATAAACGATTTCTACGCGTATCAGCATTTCAATAATTTAATTATTAGTTCAAATAAAAACTTGTCTAATAGTTAATTATCTAAACTATCGACAAGAAAATCAAAAATACTGAACTACACGCGAAGAAATGCTGTCATTTCAACGGATGTCTATTGATACAGAACGTTATCCGAGATATTTAATATCTCATAACGCTATATCATTTCCAGATGAATATTATTATCATTAAATTCCAATGTTAGAATTTTATTTCCACCACCTCGATTATTACCTGAAATCTCTAATGCATCATCGTAAGTAAATTCCCTATTTATGGAATATTTAACCGCATTTTCATTCAGTGGATTACAATAGTCTTGAAATATCCAAATATTAAATCCAAATTCAGATTTAAATCCTTTTTCAGTATAGATATGAATTGCTTTATTAGGTTCATATTTATCCCCTATCCAAGGAGCCCATAAATCGCCATGCCATTCAGACATCTTATCCACAGAAAAATTTTTCCTGGAAATATATCCATGCTCAACCACAATTTTACAAGGCGTTTTATTATAAATAGATTTAATATTCGTTACTCCCGCAATAATATTAATAGCTGGTTTATTCTGAGTGTTACTTAATTTTCGTTCCATTTTATTCACCTATGTCAATTAGTAATTTCAATAATAATTATGATAGGATTTATAATAACTTCATCCTTTCGCACACTATCATCCAGCATGAGCCAAAATTATCCTTATTACAGTAATTTCCTCCAGTGATATTATACTTAAAACAACATTCCATTTTTACTAATTATACCTATACTCTTATATCAATGATTAGCCTTAAATTCAAATATAGCGCAAAACCTTTATTTTACCATTAAGGCTAGATCACATATCTATCGTTATTTTCCCTTAACTATTACGCTTAGCATTATTCATTAAATCTTTTGTCCCTCTTTTCATCACCTGAGCTAATTTCATTACGTATATAGGTAATATCAGGGCGCTAACCATAGTCAGTATGAAAATAGGCCGCACGTTCTCAGCAATAATCTCCTTACCGTCTAAGAAAATGGAGGAGAAGAAGAACACCACACCGGCACCCAAATTAGAAAATGCCATCTGAAGGGCGCCAAAACCCGCACGGTTTTCAGGCGTCGAAGCATAAGAAGCAAGCACATTTGCAGCCATAACCTGCACATAAGTCGCGAACATAAAAAGTGAGAAGAAAATGTATCCATCTACTTTTCCCGTCAATCCTAGAAAGATATTGACAATAAATAGCGTCGCTGCGGCGATAGTAATTCGCTGAGGAGGGTATCTATCGCAAAGTTTCCCGGTTAAATAAGTACCCACCCAAGATGCGATACCACCGCAAAAGAATACCAGTGCAATCTGATTTTCCGGGATATAAAACACATTGGTTAATAACGGAGCAAGTATCGGAATAAGCATGAAGGGACTAAAATTACTGACACCACTAGCCATCCCGGCTAATGTTATTTTTTTAGTCAGCACAATTTTATTGTGACTCTTTTTTACTTTCTCTGCTCCTGGAATAAAGAAGAGGATCAGAGGCAAACTCACTATGCATAAAATAACGATAAATAAAAAAGAGACTTGCCAGTTAAAATTCTCGGCCAAATATAAACACAACGGTATACCTAAAATGCTCACAAATGAAAAAGATGAAAATGCAATCCCTAATACTCTTCCCCGCATACTTTCTGGAGAATTATTAAGTAAGATCCCAATACCGACTCCCAATGTCACACCACCAAACAGACCGGCAATGATACGTAGCAGAATAAGTTGGTATGGTTCCGAAGAGAAAATCGTCAGGAACGTAATCAAACCGAGAAACAGTGTGTTTAAAATGAGAACCTTTCTTTTATTAAAGCGATCAATAAAGAAAAAGGATGTCAGGCCAGAAAATACCGAGGAAAAAACATAAACACCCGCAATAACTCCCGCCATCGTAACCGGCATGTGAAAATCTTTCGACATATAAACAAAAAGCGGAGTTACCATCATGTACTCTAATGCATTAATAAATTGAACTAATGCAACAACCATCGCAATAACAACTATATTATTAGTTCCAACTACCTGATTATTTCCAATTAACTTCGACATTATGAGTTCCAATTCCTATTGGCTTAAATTTCATCGACGTAGTAAGCAATTTACATCACATGCAGAGCAAAAAAAAGCGCCGCGTAGCATCACTGTAAGCATCTGGCGTAACCAAGCGTGACGTGACGCTGATAGCAGCAAAACAGAATCATCAAGTAATAGCAATTTCCAGGCGCTGTTCATTGTTAGGAGTAAGTCACAAATGCTCGGCCTTTCTCTCAATCATCTTATGATTGATACTCTATTGGTGGGATGACTATCTCTATTAAGAATCATAAAAAAGCAAAATACCTTGCTGATCCCTGAAGCAATTTAAAATATTATGCAACAATAGCATGATGAAATCAGGGATATATCAATGATGAGCAATAAATAACACATCCTCTGGAGAAATCATGGCGAATATACTTAAATATGGCGATACCGTAAAAATATTAAATAGTTTCAGAAACTGGGATGGTGGATATCTTAGTGTATATGGAACGAGTGGTATTTCAGATGGAAAATATACTGTGATAACCACCACTGCGGCAGGATCATTCTGGCGAATTGAATCAGGAACGGGCAAGCCTGTTGGTAGTGAAGTTATTAACAATGATACTATTTTACTCCACAATCTTTATCAATGTGATGGCGGCTACTTAGGACATTATCAATCCTCAAGTCAACAGGTTCCAGAAGGTGAAATATACCCGATACATACATCAGATAAAAACATTCGCCCAGAAACATTAGAGTGGATTATTTATTCCGACATGCCATCTATCGATGGGAAAATCAAAGAAGATGAAAGCATTACGCTATATAACCGTTGGGGAACCAGAGGCTTTCTTGATACTCATGGTTGGGTTGGCGTCCCTGAAACAGTATGTCATGTATATACTTCTGCTAATAACCTCCGCAAACCTTATACTGGCCTGTGGAAAATGACACAAGTTAAAGATCCTTGTCTCCCGGTGACCAAACCCTCTAATTGTGCTGGAGAATGCGGCACCAGTGACGGCGGTAAATACTGCTTCCAGGTACCTCAAAGTATTCGATTTGGTCTGATAGCTTATACGAATACAATTATCCATCAACAAACAGTAAAAGTGTATATTGACGATCTTCTGGTCGATACATTAACCAGCAAAGGAACAGAAACTAAAGCTTATACATCAGGTACAGGTAAAATCTGTATTGAGATTATAGGGGATGGTAAACCCTGTAAGCTCCGTTATTCCTATAACACGCTTGATGGAAAACCCGGTGCAGTCATTATTGGTGCTGAAAATGATTCCAATAATAATTACAACGATAGTGTGGTCGTCTTGAACTGGCCACTGGTGAATTAGTTAAAAATACCCTATTAATTTCACTAAAAAAATCATTAATAAATTAAAGCGGTAATACATGCCGCTTTCTTATGCCATGAACATCATTAATAAAATATATTTCCAAGCATTACTCATCCCACATAAAAATAAAAAACACTGAAAAAGACGTTAAAAAATACAATCTAATGCTTTAATTCCCATTTGATTTATATATACCTTATCTCTTAGCATGTATTTTTATTTCTGCA
This sequence comes from Photorhabdus sp. CRCIA-P01, assembly GCF_003545805.1. Lineage (GTDB taxonomy): Bacteria > Pseudomonadota > Gammaproteobacteria > Enterobacterales > Enterobacteriaceae > Photorhabdus > Photorhabdus antumapuensis. The sequence continues at coordinate 64,939 of NZ_NMQR01000011.1, forward strand.
AAGATACAAACAAATCAAATAGATCAGGAAATCATTAATATATAATCTTGATTACAACCCATCACTGGAATTAACCTTAAATTATACAAATCATTCTGCATCACCAAATATATAAAAAATTGCAGAGTTAAACTTGGAATTTTCAACACCATTTTTAAATCTATTTCAACTGAAAATCAAAACAATACGTTAAGATATAATTACCATGAAGGATATATAACAATGAATACATCCAGTTATCTTTTTCTTAACTCGGAAAATATTAAATACAATGAAATATCTGGCCATAATGGAGTGTACCCAGGTTATCCCCAACCTGTCAGTAAAGATTGGCCTAATCTTCCTGTCGAATTCCAAAGACATATTGACGATGTGATTAATTTAAATGGTTATTTGTATTTCTTTAAAGGATCACAATATCTTAAATTCGACATCGCAAAAGCTCGAGTAGCTGAGGGACCTAAACCCATCGTGGAAGGATGGCCCGGATTAATAGGAACCGAATTTGAAAATGGGATAGATGCAGCTACGGAATGGATAGATATAAAAACCCCTGACATTACCGATGTCGTTTGCTTCTTTAAAGGCAGCGAGTGTATCGATTATACTGTAAGTTCACATACGATTAATCAGAAAACGATTTCAGAAAAATTGGGAACAACTGGAAAATATTCAGAATTCAGTACCAATCTGGATGCCGCAATTTTATGGAGGACTCGTGGATACCATTATATCTTCATTTTCAAAGGTAACTCTAATATCCGATTTAATCTGAAATTAAATGCTATCGATGGGGGACCAACGACCCCTAATAAAACTAATTGGCTAGGAGTTACCTTCAACAAAATTCAAGCTGCGGTATCAGTTGATACAGATTTGTTAGGTAGTCAAAACTGTGGCGGAACATGTGGTAATAATGACACTGGTAACTACTGTTTCCAATTACCACAGAGTACCAGATTTAGGCTAACAGCCTACACGAATACTGATGTTCATCAGCAAACGATAAAAATATATATTGACGACATTCTGGTAGATACATTAACCGGCAAAGGAGTTGATAATTTAACCGCCACTAAATCTTACTCATCAGGTACAGGTAAAATCTGTATTGAAATTACAGGAAATGGCAAACCCTGCAAGCTCCGTTATGCCTATAATACCCTCGATGGAAAACCCGGTTCAGTCATTATTGGTGCTGAAAACGGTACCAAGAATAATTACAATGACTGTGTAGTGATATTGAATTGGCCGCAGGTATGAATTAGAAAAATCTTAGTCATTTAACCACAAAAAATAAAATACTAAATTAAAGCGGTATTATACCGCTTTTTATATAAAAATATTATCAATCTAATATATTTTTCACATGTCATCATTAAATCATAAAAACAAATAAAATATAAATACAAAATAGCTACTTATGCCTTAATTTCACAATATAATCATCACCTCTTAGTCTATATTTATATTTTTTTCAAAGAAACAACACCATTAAATCAATAAATAACTCATTAATATATAACATTGCCATAATCTATCTTTTCCATTAATTTCTATAGTGTAAATTTTCTGTTTCACTAAATAGTCTTAATGTCATTATTTCTATTATTTATCTATGAACAGGAAATTTAACAAATATGAGAAATCAATGACAAATTTAAAAACTATAAAGGATATATATTAATGAACTCAAGTGTCTATTTATTCCTTAATGCAGATAACGCTAGATATGATGAGATATCAAAAAAACCAGACATTAACTATCCTAAACCTATCAGTAAAGATTGGCATAACTTGCCTATCGAGTTTCAAAGAAATATTGACGATGTGATTAATTTAAATGGTTATTTATATTTTTTCAAAGGCTCGCAATATGTTAAATTTAATATCGCAAAAGCTAAGGTAACTGATGGGCCTAAGTTTATCTCAGAGGGATGGCCCGGACTGAAAGGGACCGAATTCGAAAATGGGATAGATGCAGCCACAGAATTTACAACAAATATTGTTTGCTTCTTCAAAGGCAGTGATTGTATCGATTACGCTGTGAATTCACATACGATTAAACAAAACTCTATTTCAGCCAGATGGGGCATTACAAAGAAATACACAGAATTCAGTACCAATCTAGATGCGGCTGTACAGAGAATATCTTCTCGTATTGATCTCTTCAAAGGAGGTAATTATATCCGGTTTAACCTAAAATCGAATGCTATTGATTATGGACCGGCTCCCATTTCTAATTATACCGGCGGTCCCTTCAACAAAATTCAAGCAGCAGTGTCAGTTGATCCCGATTTATTAGGCAGTGACCGAAGCAATAGTGGGGGTTGTGGTGGAATATGTGATACTAATGACACTGGTAAACACTGTTTCCAGTTACCTCAAAGTATTCGATTTGGCCTGATAGCCTATTCTAATACCGATATTCGTCGGCAAACGGTAAAAGTCTATATTGACGATCTTCTAGTAGATACATTAACCGGTAAAGGAACAGATAATCTGATGGCGACTAAAGCCTATACATCTGGTACAGGTAAAATCTGTATTGAAATTACAGGGGACGGCAAACCTTGTAAACTCCGTTACGCCTATAATACCCTTGACGGAAAACCCGGCTCAATCATTATTGGTGCTGAAAATGGTACCGAGGGCAATTATAATGATAGCGTGGTGGTATTGAACTGGCCCCTAACATGAAAATGATTAGGAGGGATCAGTCAGCAATAAGTAAAAATTAAATCCCCTTGAACAACTTCACATGTTTAAAATAATTCAGAGAATATCCTGTTCTCTGGATTATTTTATACCTAATAGATTTCGAGTTGCAGCGAGGCGGCAAGTGAACGAATCCCCAGGAGCATAGATAACTATGTGACTGGGGTGAGTAAAAGCAGCCAACAAAGCAGCAGCTTGAAAGATGAAGGGTATATCGAATTAACCGAAAAATCTCCTCATGAATAGCTAGGATCTAAACTTTGGGAAGATATTCAATCAATACAATACATCTGATCTTCCCTCGGCTAAGTTCTGTCAGGTTCACTTCAAAATCCTTGCATCATACAATATTGACTCAAGAACAGGCAAAAATGCTAGAGCAAACTTTTGATTGTGTTTGTTTCGTCTATAACGTGACTTAAATACGGTACCCAATATTAACATTGAAGGGTGAAAATATTCTCAGGCTAATTATTTATTTGTAACGGTAGGGAATATTGACACGTTCAACGCTTGTAATGAGCAATGTAAGACTAAAGCAATTTCATATTGCTATGCTACTGTCAATGACGACAAGAATTACGTTGCTTTAGCTAGGTGAGTTTCAACTCATCAAAAAATGACCTCGTAGGAGAAATACAGTGAATAACCATTATGATGTTTTGATTATTGGCGCTGGTATTGCAGGCATTGGTACAGCATGTCATTTAACAAGGAAATGTCCTGATAAGAAGTTTATTATCTTAGAACGTCGCCAGACGATAGGCGGTACTTGGGATTTATTTCGCTATCCAGGCATTCGCTCAGATTCAGATATGATGAGCTATGGCTATAAATTCCGACCTTGGACAGACACCAGTGTTTTTGCAGATGGGCCTTCAATTAGAAGTTATATCCATGCAACAGCAAAAGAGTATGAAATTGATAAGAAAATAGAGTTTGGTCTAAAAATCACTCATACTGACTGGTCAAATGCGACTCACCAGTGGACTGTTATCGCGATTGATGAAATCAGTGGGGAAACTCGGCAATTTACCTGTCGTTTTCTCGTCGCTGCAACAGGTTATTATAACTATGATGAACCTCATTTACCTAAATTCCCCGGCATTGAAGATTTTAAAGGCCCGGTAATTCACCCTCAACATTGGCCTGAAGGATTAGATTACAAAGGAAAGCGGGTTGTTGTCATTGGTAGTGGCGCAACAGCAGTTACTTTACTTCCGGCAATGGCAAATGATACTCAACATATCACGATGCTACAGCGTTCTCCGAGTTATATTATTTCAATCCCTGGAAGAGATAAGATAGCAGAGTTCTGCAAAGGCATTATTCCACAGCGCTGGATTTACACATTGAGTAGAAATCGCAATCTCTTTCTACAGCGCTTACTTTATAAAACGAGTCGATATTTACCTAATTTATCGAAATCATTTTTACTGTCATCTGCTCGCAAACGCGTCGGCCCAGATTTTGACATGAAGCACTTGACGCCCAAATACATGCCGTGGGATGAACGGCTCTGTTTTATTCCCAGCAATAACCTATTTAAGGTACTGAAAGAAGGTAAAGCCTCTATCGTTACTGACAATATTGAACGCATAACTGAAAACGGCATCTCATTACAATCCGGCCAGGAATTACCAGCGGATATTATTGTTACCGCCACTGGACTGCAATTACATTTTCTTGGCGGAATTGAACTCTCTATTGATGGGCAAAAACAGCAAGGTCATGATCGCATGCTTTATAAGGGGACGTTGATACAGAATATCCCTAATTTTGCCTGTCTGTTTGGTTATATCAATAACCCCTGGACGTTGAAAGTTGATCTCTCTGCGGATTATATCTGCCGTTTGTTGAACGAGATGGATCGTCGTGACGCTACAACGGTGACACCATGTGCTCAGCCGGGTGAAATGCAAGAGGACGAACATATTTTTAGCGCCTTGCAATCTGGTTATGTAAAACGTGCAGAGGACTTACTTCCTCGTCAGGGACGCAGTTCAACCTGGCAGGTTCCGCATGATTACAAAAAAGATAAACAAGTTTTGGGACAGCCTGTAGATGATGCCGCGTTGAAATGGACATAACCACCCGAAATTAAAAAATCAGGGGTTATATAATATACTCTATTGTCAGCCCGTTATCATAAACGGGCTGCTAATTGTCATTAATCAGGTTTAAGAACTCATTATCCCAAGTCACATTCTATTTTAAATGGTAATTTATTTATTCTCGGAATAAAGGTAACCAAGTTTATTTTTTTGCTGTTTATTAATAAATATTTGAAATGGGGATAATCTGCTATCCTCAATACCATAAAACTAATGGCTAGTTATTACCCACTTTTTCGACAGCCAAGAAAAAACCAGCCCAGATATCGCGCCAAAGATATGGCCTTCCGTTGAAATATCCTCTTGCCACGGTAACAGGCCAAACACAATCCCACCGTAGTACATAAATACTAGAATCGCAAAGAAGAAATCTTTTACTCTTCTCAGGAAAAAAGCGTTAGCCAGCAGCAATCCCCACAAACCAAAAATCCATCCACTGGCGCCAATATGAATAGCCGTGCGTCCAAATAACCAGACTAATGTTCCGCCCACAAAGATAATAAACAGGCTGGCTAGCACGTAATAACGAATGGAGTGTGCCATCAATAACGCACTCAATACTAATAATGCAGGGAGATTGCTGAACAAGTGCCCCCAGTTGCCATGCAGGAATGGAGATAGTGGAATACCCATTAGCCCTTGAGCATATCGGGGAATGATACCGAAATTACTTAGTGCGCCACCAGTTAAAGTATCAAACAATTGGATGATGATCAGTATTGCTGCTAATCCTATTAGTATATGAAAGCGTTGTTTTAGCCCTGTTTTCACTGTGTTGTTGCCTTATGATTTATTGGAAATCAAAATGAACCTTGTCTCAATAACGGTGTTATGAGCAGAGTTGACATTACCACTACTATATCCCGAAAGTTTGGAATTTAATAGTTTTGATATAAAAATAAATTCTATTTTGGTACGACAAAATTCGGTTTGATAATAAAAAAACAATCATATATCAAAGCATTAATTTATTAGAGCCGCATTCTTCGTATCAATAAAATTAAGCTTTTGTTTTTCTATCACTATTAAATAATTTAACTTAGTAAATTAAGCAAATGAAATTTTAACAATACATTCATTGTCAGAATCAAGAAACAAATACTCTGCCTTTCTTCGACAACCATTAATATTTACAATTAACCAAATCAGGCGTTAATCACTATTTTTAGGGTTACAAAAAAGTTGAGAATTCATCTTATTTTAATAACCAATTATGATGTAATTCATAAAATGATAAGAAGGTAATTGATCTTGGGTAATTTTAATCTCATTTTCATTGTTAAAAATAAACTACTAATCTTTAAGGATAAATTATGGCTGATATACTTAAATATGGCGATACAGTAAGAATATTAAATGGTTACAATAACTGGCAAGGAGGATATCTCAGTACACATGGAAGTAATGACATCCCGGGCGCAAAACATAACGTATTAACAGTAGTGCCCTCCTTTTCTGATCTAGGGGTAATATGGCGAATAAAATCAGGAACAGGAAAAGCTATCGGCAGTGAAATAATTAATGATGATATTATTTTACTTCATAATCTGGCTTTCTGCGATGGTGGTTATTTGGGATATTATGATGGCCCAAATCAAACGGTACCAAGTGGAGAAATATATCCGATAATCACATCAGATATAAATACTTATTCTCCAAAAACATTAGAGTGGATTATTTATTGCGAGAAACCTCATTCTATAAAGGGAAATATCATAGAAGGAGCAATTATCACCCTACATAATCGATGGGGAAATAAAGGTTTCCTTAATAGTTATGGTAATGCCAACAAACCAAGCACGTTATATGGTGTATCTCTTTCTGGTAATAGCGCTCGTAAAGTACATAAGGTAGACCAGTGGAAAATGGAAAAAATCAATGATCCTTGTCCACCTACCAAACCATCCAATTGCGGTGGAGAATGCGGTACCAATGACACCGGTAAACACTGTTTCCAATTACCTCATAGTATTAGATTCGGACTAACAGCCTATAATAATACGAACATTCAGCAAACGATAAAAGTCTATATTGACGACCTTCTGATAGACACATTAACCGGCAAAGGAACAAATAATCCAATGGCGACCAAAACCTACACATCAGGTACAGGTAAAGTTTGCATTGAAATTGAAGGAGATGGTAAACCTAGCAAACTGCGTTATTTCGATAACGCCCTCGATGGAAAGCCGGGAACAGTAATTATCGGCGCCGAAAATGGCACCAATAATAATTACAATGATTGCGTAATGATATTAAATTGGCCTCTGGTGTGAATTAAAAACAGTGTGATAAATTTCACTATAAGCAAAAATAATATTTACCAATTAATTAAAGCGGTATTATTCCGCTTTTTACTATGCTAAATTCATTATTAACCAAATATATACCAAGGTATTATTATTCAATAAAAAACATTCAAAGATAATATTTGAAAAATATAAACCATGTTTCACATCTTATTTATATAATAAAAATCCATCTCTTATCATAGTATTTTTATTTTTGCAAAACATCAATGATATTAAATTAATCAATTATTTATTAATATACAACCTTGATTACAAACCATCAATGAAATAAACTACTCCACATCACTCTGCAAGTAATAAATACAAAACAATCATAATCAAAGCTTTGAATATCATTTTTATTATATATTATCTAGAAATAGTAAGTTTAAATAATTAATCACCATAGAGGAGATATAACAATGAATACAAATACCTACTTATTCCTTGATGCAGAAAACATTAAATATCATGATGATGCACAAATAAATAAAGGGGACACTCCCCAACCTATCAGTAAAAATTGGCCTAGCCTTCCTGTCGCGTTTCAACGACATATTGACGATGTAATTAATTTAAATGGTTATTTATACTTTTTTAAAGGTTCGCAATATCTCAAATTCGATATAGCGAAAGCACAGGTAAGTGAAGGGCCAAAACCAATTGTGGATGGGTGGCCTGGATTAAAAGGAACCGAATTTGAAAACGGAATAGATGCAGCCACAGAATGGGTAGATACAAAACAAGATATTGTTTATTTCTTTAAAGGAAGCCATTATATCAAATATACCGTCAGTTCACACACGATTTATATGAATACTATCTCAGCCGGATGGGGAACTACCGGAAATTACTCTGGATTCAACTCTAATCTGGATGCTGTTATTTTATGGAGGAATATTGCTGGCTATTTAATTTACCTTTTCAAAGATGGTAATTATATCCGATACAATACAAATTCAAATACTATTGATATTGGGCCTACATCCACCCAATCCGGTTGGCCTGGAGTCACCTTCCCCAAAATTCAAGCAGCAGTCTCTATTGATGCAGATTTATTAGGTAGTGACCGTGGTGGCAATAGTAGCTGTGGCGGAACATGTGGCACCAATGACACCGGTAAACACTGTTTCCAATTACCTCATAGTATTAGATTCGGACTAACAGCCTATAATAATACGAACATTCAGCAAACGGTAAAAGTCTATATTGACGACCTTCTGGTAGACACATTAATCGGTAAAGGAACAAATAATCCAATGGCGACCAAAACCTACACATCAGGTACAGGAAAAATTTGTATCGCAATTGAAGGAGATGGCAAACCTAGCAAACTGCGCTATTTCGATAACACTCTTGATGGAAAACCGGGAACAGCGATTATCGGCGCTGAAAATGGTACTAATAATAATTACAATGACTGCGTGGTCATGTTAAATTGGCCGCTGGTGTAAATTAAAAATACTTTGGTAAATTGCACCATAAACAAAAATTATTTTTTGATATTAAAACAATATACCTAATAGATTTCGAGTTGCAGCGAGGCGGCAAATGAACGAATCCCCAGGAGCATAGATAACTATGTGACTGGGGTGAGTGAAAGCAGCCAACAAAGCAGCAGCTTGAAAGATGAAGGGTATATATGGGGCCAGGAAGAAAGCCCCTTTACATATGTCACACAAGATGGTTAATAACCAGATTCAATACTCCATATTAGAAATTTTGCAAAAATATCGCTCGATCAAACGGTGTTCGGTAAAGAGAATTTTGTTGATCTATTGTAGTCGCCGTAGAAGACATGCCAGAAATAATCCCTGTCTGACCAAACGTAAGATTTCCCGTCATAAGCGTGTTCATATTATATTGGAAAAGCTCTACCTTCCATTTATCTGCCTCAACATTATACCACTCAATGATTAATGTACCGTTATTTGCCGCAAGCAATCCAATACGCCAACGTGACCAAGTTAACTTTAATTCCAAAATAAATAAACACCCTCATATTTATTTAAAGAACAAGAATATCCCCCCAAAAAAACAGATCACCAGCCACAGGAATTTAAAAAATCAAACAAAAACAAACAGCATTGAATTCACTAATGAATTGTTAATATATAGATTTATTTATAATCCATTAATGGTATTAATTTTTACATATACAAAATAACTTTTCAAAACATGGATCACTTGGATAAAACTCAGTCCAATTTTTGCGATCTGATCAATTGCAAAAAAACTAAACCACTAAACGGAATGAATTATACCTATCATAGCACTGATGCCCTGCAATAAATAACACCAGATAAAAAATAATAAAATTTTTGTATCCAAATTATCTGTCAGTTAAATATTAACATTGAGTTAAAAATCAGTTAAAATAATATAAATCATCTATCTATTTAATTGAGCCATGAACTTTATTAATAAAAAACAGTGATGTTTGTTTAATTTTTAAAGAGATAAATAATAGAATCCTATGATAAGGTAATTTGTATAAATTAAAAATTAGGATAAACATTATAGAGGGATCTAAATAAGAAAAAACGAAAATAACTAACCTAGGAGTATTAATTATGGCAATTGTTTTTACATCAATAGATCCACGTAGCAATCCCTTACAAACATCAAACCAAAATTATGTGGATATACCTGGTTTGGAACTTAATGTTTCAAAGTATTCGAATTCACCATGCTTAACAGCATTAATCACGTTAAATATACCAACTCCCTACGCTTCAGGTAACAATTTTCCCGGAGGGAACTTTATCATTGTAACTGATAAAGGCGAACAATTGGCTTTTGGTGGATTTACTTACAGTAATCAGAGTCCAGAATCCTATGGGCGTATGCCATTCACACTGGTCGCCCGTTGTTCTCTTGCGTCTAATGTTTCTACTATAAAAGCTCAATGGAGTAATGTACGTGGTAGCACGGTACATATCGATTCATATGCATCTATCTCTGCGGTTATTCAGTGCAATCATTTGGCTTAATTAATTTCAGCGATTATACCCTATAGATTTCAAGATGCATCGCGACGGCAAGGGAGCGAATCCCCGACTATGTGACCGGGGTGAGTGAGTGCAGCCAACAAAGAGGCAACTTGAAAGATAACAGGTATATATTACAACAATATATGGGGCTAAGAAGAAAGCCCCTTTGTATATATCACACAAAATGGTTAAATAACCAGATTCAATACTCCATCTTAAAAATCTTGAAAAAATATCGCTCGATCAAATGGTGTTCTATAAAGAGAATTTTGTTGATCTATTGTTCTAGCACGAGAAAGCGTACCATACATAATCCCAATCTGACCTGACGCAAGATTTCCCGTCATAAGCGTGTTCATATTATATTGGCAAAGTTCTACCTTCCATTTATCTGCCACAGTGTTATACCACTCGATGATTAATGTACCATTATTTGCCGCAAGCAATCCAATACGCCATCGTGACCAGGTATTTTTCGGCCATTCATCACTCAGTGGAAAACCAGAACGAGTACTACCTAATGTTGGTTGACCTTTATAAATACCATCCGTTTGCTTACCAACAAAATTAACTGACTGAATCAACTGAGCAGCCTGATAATTCAAAACCATAACATAAGGCGTTGCCGTGTCAATCGAAGTACCTAACGAAATATTTGATGGCATCCATTGGGGCTTACCTTTATACCCCCCAGTCAAGTGAATCGCCATATAGCCGTAACCAATATTCATATATGTACCGCTTGCACTGGTTTTGTTGGATAGCACACATAGTATAATTTCAGGATATGGATTACAAAACAAGTCAAGTTCACAGTAGCAATATCTGGCATCAACAGGAGTATCTGTTGCAACTCCGAGACAGTTACCACAACAATCTGATGATTTAGATAAAGTTTGTGCCTTGAAAGCTTTCCTTCCCCCAACACTGACTATATCCCAAGCGCTAGTCACACGGATTGAATCCTTAAACAACACGCCAGCTCGCTGTGTTGTCGCATCTATCCATCGACCTTCAGGATATAAATTTGGTTCCCATACCGTTATTGGAACGGAATTGGAATTAGATGAACTTTCAATTGAGATTTGATGTTCATGCTGTTCTAATTTCATGACTAAAATATCTCCTATAAAAAATACAATGACACATTAATCTTGTATTTTATACCTTAGATAAAGTTTATTTTTAACTCTTAAATAAAGTAAGCCGCACAAAACCCAACAATATTAGATCCATTAATGAGTTGTTAATATATAGTCTTGCTTATGACTTATCATCAGTATTAGTTTAAATAAAATAAATTTTCCTATTCACCAGACAGATAAGCAATATGAGAGCGTTAAATCAGCATATCTTAATATTATTCTCACCAATTTCAGTTGTAAAAAACAAATTTAAACAACATATTAAATCCAAATCACCAATAAGGATATATAAATGAATACATCAAGTTATCTTTTTCTTGATTCAGAAAATATTAAACACCATCAGAAATCGTATGAAGCAGATATTGGTTATCCCCGGCCTATAAATAACGATTGGCCTGATCTTCCTATTGAGTTTCAAAGACATATTGATGATGCGATCAATTTAAACGGCTATTTATATTTCTTTAAAGGCTCGCAATATCTTAAATTTGATATCGCAAAAGCAAAAGTGATTGACGGACCAAAACCTATCATAGAAGGATGGCCGGGATTAGCAGGAACGGAATTTGAAAACGAGATAGACGCCGCTACGGAATGGCCTTATGTAGAAAAAACAGGTATGACAGATGTCGTCTGTTTCTTTAAAGGCGGTGATTGTATTGACTATACGGTGAGTTCACATACTGTTAGCAAAAAAACTATCACAGACCGATGGGGGATAACAGAACAATACTCAGAATTTAGTGAAAATCTGGATGCAGCTATTCTATGGGCAAATATTGGTAGCCCTTTTCTTTTCCTGTTCAAAGACAATTCGAACATCAGAATTAATTTGAAATCGAATACTATTGATGGTCAAGCCCCCATTGGCGCTAATTGGCGTGGTGTGACCTTCAAAAGAGTTCAAGCCGCGATATCACTTGATATGGATTTATTAGGCAGCGAGATGGGCAGTGACAGTAATACAAATACCTATTTCTTTCTTAATTCAGAAAATATTAAATATAATGATCCATTAAATAATATAGATATTGGTTATCCCCGGCCTATAAATAACGATTGGCCTGATCTTCCTATTGAATTTCAGAGACATATTGATGATGCGATCAATTTAAACGGCTATTTATATTTCTTTAAAGGCTCGCAATATCTTAAATTTGATATCGCAAAAGCAAAAGTGATTGACGGACCAAAACCTATCATAGAAGGATGGCCGGGATTAGCAGGAACGGAATTTGAAAACGGGATAGACGCCGCCACAGAATGGCCCTATTTAGAAAAAACGGGTACGACAGATGTCGTCTGTTTCTTTAAAGGGAGTGATTGTATTGACTATACGGTGAGTTCACATACTGTTAGCAAAAAAACTATCGCAGACAGATGGGGAATAACAAAACAATACTCAGAATTTAGTGAAAATCTGGATGCAGCTATTCTATGGGCAAATATTGGTAGCCCTTTTCTTTTCCTGTTCAAAGACAATTCGAACATCAGGATTCATCTGAAATCGAATACCATTGATGGTCAGGCATCCATTGGCGCTAATTGGCGTGGAGTGACCTTCAAAAGAATTCAAGCCGCCGTGCTAATTGATATGGATTTATTAGGCAGCAAGATGGATAATGACAGTAATACAAATACCTATTTCTTTCTTAATTCAGAAAATATTAAATATAATGATCCATTAAATAATATAGATATAGATTATCCTCAGCCTATCCGTCACAATTGGCCTAATCTGCCTATTGCGTTTCAAAGGCATATCGATGATGTGATTAATTTAAATGGTGCTTTGTATTTCTTTAAAGGCTCGCAATATCTTAAATTCGATATTGCAAAATCACAAGTGATCGATGGACCAAAACCTATTATAGCGGGATGGCCGGGATTAGCAGGAACGGAATTTGAAAATGGGATAGACGCCGCCACAGAGTGGATAGATACAAAAAAAGATATCGTTTGTTTCTTTAAAGGCAAAGAGTGTATCAATTATACGGTTAGCTCACATACCATTGACAAAAAAACCATCGCAGAAAGATGGAGAATTACCGGAGAATACGCGAAATTTAGCGCGAATTTAGATGCCGCGATTTTATGGCGTAACTCCGGTTATTTTATTTATCTTTTCAAAGGCAATGAATATCTCCGCTTACATCTAATGTTGAATAGTATGTATGGTAAACCCGATCTTATTCAAACTAAATGGAAAGGCGTCACTTTCAATAAAATTCAAGCGGCAGTGTCAGTTGATCCAAATGTATTAGGTGGTGATATCAATATAAACTGCGGCGGAACATGTGGGATTAATAACTCCGGTAAACACTGTTTCCAATTACCCCAAAGTATTCGCTTTGGCCTGACTGCCTACGTAAATAGTGATATTCATCAGCAAACAATCAATGTCTATATCGACGACCGATTGGTCGATACATTAACCGGTAAGGGAATAAGTCACATAACAGATATTAGGACCTACACATCAGGTACCGGCAAAGTCTGTATCGAGATTATCGGAGAGGGTAAACCCTGCAAGCTCCGTTATGCCTATAACACACTCGAAGCAAAACCAGGATCAGCCATTATCGGCGCTAACAATGGTTCCAATGACAATTATGATGATAGTGTGGTAGTGTTGAATTGGCCATTATCATGAGAAAAAATATATCGCTGTGATATCTGAAAATAGAAAATCGAGTAAACACATTAAAATGACATTCAAATTAACCATGATTAAGGATGTAAAAAATGAATTCAAACACCTATCTATTTCTTAACTCAGAAAACATTAGATATAACGACTCAGACGATAAAGCAGACACTGACTATCCCCAATCTATCAGCAACGATTGGCCTGGTCTCCCTATCGAGTTTCAAAAAGATATTGACGATGTGATTAATTTAAATGGCTCATTATATTTTTTTAAAGGCTCTCAATACCTTAAATTCGATATAGCCAAAGCTCTGGTGATTGATGGGCCAAAACCCATTATTGAAGGATGGCCGGGGTTGAAAGATACGGGATTTGAAAATGGTATAGACGCAGCTACAGAATGGGTGGATACCAAACAAGATGTTGTCTGTTTCTTTAAAGGCAGAGATTGCATCGATTACACCGTCAGTTTACACACGATTAATAAGAAAACCATTTCAGACCGATGGGGCACTACCGGGAAATATGCAGGATTTAGTGAAGATCTCGATGCTGTTATTTTATGGAAGAATACCGCCGGCTCTATTATTTACTTTTTCAAAGATAGTTATTACATCCAATACAATACAAAATCTCAGGTTATTGATAGTGACCCCTCCTTTATTCAAGCTTACTGGAACGGAGTCACCTTTAAAAAAATTCAAGCCGCCGTATCGGTTGATATAGATTCGTTAGGTAGTGAGTATAGAAGCTGTGGCGGAATATGTGGCAGCACTAACACCGGTAAACACTGTTTTCAGTTACCTCACAATATAAAGCTTAGCCTGTCAGCCTATGGTAATACAGCTCATCAGCAGACAATAAAAGTGTATATTGACGATCAATTAGTCGATACATTAATCAACCAAAGTGTCAGTAGTGTGTTGGGCTTTAAAAGTTACTCATCAAGCACAGGAAAAGTCTGCATTGAAATGATAGGCGACGGAAAACCCTGCAAACTCCGTTACGCCTATAACACCCTTGACGAAAAACCGGGAACCGCCATTATCGGTGCCAGCAATGGAAGCAATAATAATTACAATGACAGCGTAGTCGTGTTAATTTGGTCACACTCCTGAATCAAAAAGCAAAAATATACCACTCTGATAACGCCAGTAGAGATGACATTTATCAATAAATTAAAGCGGTATTATGCCGCTTTTTTCTGTATACCACGTCAGATATATCCGTAAAATGATACCGTTTTTACTGATATGAACACGGTTACAAACAGAAAAAACATCATTTACTCCTTCAAGTAACCTGATCACAGGCCAAAGTCGGTCATCCCTCAAATAGTCCCCTATCCGATAAAAATTAACTTTTGATCTTTTCTTTTCCTATCTCCCATTGCTATGAGTATTAAACAGTGCAGGAATTCGACCCTATTTTAAGTCCACAAGGGATCAGATAAAAGGTGAGATAACCTGTTCATGACAATAACCGAACCCTGAAATGACGCCAAAAGTTATGCACTAATAACATAATCGAATGGAAAGTCATTTCAGGGTAAGTATCAGTTGTTTGAAGAGTAATAACATATTTTCCGAGGAAATGATGGATAATGTACTTAAATATGGCGATACCGTGACAATATTAAACAGCTACAAGAACTGGAGCGGCGGGTATCTCAGTGTATTTGGCAACGGTAATAAGCCGGGTACAAAATATAGCGTGGTAACCGTAGATGCTTCTTTAGCTATTTATGGCGGCGCCTGGAGAATTGAGTCAGCAACAGGAAAACCTGTCGGAAGTGAAATAATCAATAATGATATTATTTTGCTTCACAACTTATATTACTGTGATGGCGGTTATTTACGATATTATGATGTGGTGGATCAAAATGAACAATTAACCGAAATACATCAAGTCTACACCTCAGATATCCGCAAAAGAGCGACATTAGAATGGGTTATTCATTGTGAAACCACACCACCAAATGAAAATATCAGAGAAGGCGATAGTATCTCTCTCTATAATCGATGGGGAAATAAAGGTTTTCTTGATACCCATAATCATGCTGGCGATACAGGCTCGTTATATCAAGTCTTCATGTCCAATAATGCCGCCCGTAAAAGCCATACCGGTTTATGGAAAATGGTAAAGGTGAATGACCCTTGCCCTCCCCCTGATGTGTTGACCAATATCATTCCATTGTGGCGTAAGATGCAGTAATAACAGCTCACTTTATCGCTCAAACGAAGCTGGCAAGAGCAAACAAAATAGGTTTTCGTGCGTTTTAGCCAGCCAACATATTCGGCAGGAATCTATTTACCCAACAATCAAAAATGATCGACAAATTAGCTGATCAAAGACCACAAATGCCCCAATAAAATGTAAGCCTGATTATTTTCAGGCTAAAACCGTTGCGTGGTTTCCTTACCACCATGATTAAATTAATTTTTTATTCCTACATTAATAAAAATTGAGCTTAACATAATAAGCTTCCACGCTATAAAGTCATGCCTCCATCAGTTAACAACTCTTACCAAATAGTGAAAATGCTTCTAAATACCTAAGATAGATGATGAACTAGACTATCATCATAAATTAATTTTCATTTTTATAACACTTTTGCTATCAGCACCTTGGATGAAATTTCTCATACTGGTCGTTTTGTTTATCTCTTTATTACCTTAATTGAACCAGCAATAAACAAACGGAAATAAAAAGGAATATTTATGAATTGTCACACCAAGAAAGCTAGCTCGATTTTCGAAACTAACCTTCCAAGACGTTCTAACTCTAAACCATGTGATGGTGACTGTTATGCAAAGTAAAATATCATTTTTATCAGGTACATCCGAACAACCCCTGCTTGACGCTGGTTATCAAAACGTTTTTGATATCGCGTCAATCAGCCGGGCTGCTTTCGTGCAGTCCGTTCCTACCCTGCCCGCCAAAGAAGCGGGTACAGTCTATCGTCAGGCTCGGCAACGTGCGGAAAATCTGAAATCCCTCTATCGAGCCTGGCAATTACGTCAGGAACCAGTCATTAATGGGCTGACTAAACTTAACGCGCAAGCCAACGTATCTGTGCTTAAAGATGCTTTGGTAGAGAATATTGGCGGTGACGGGGATTTCAGCGATTTAATGAATCGCGCCAGTCAATATGCCGACGCTGCTTCTATTCAATCCCTGTTTTCACCGGGCCGTTATGCTTCCGCACTCTACAAGGTTGCAAAAGATCTGCATAAACCAGATTCCAGTTTGCATATTGATAATCGCCGAGCTGATCTGAAAGACTTGATATTAAGTGAAACGACGATGAATAAAGAGGTCACTTCCCTTGATATCCTGCTGGATGTGCTACAAAAAGGCAGTAAAGATATTACTGAGCTGTCCAGCGCGTTCTTCCCAATGACGTTACCTTATGACGATCACCTGTCGCAAATCGATTCCGCTCTATCGGCACAAGCCAGAACTTTGAACGGTGTATGGAATACGTTGACCGATACCACGGCACAAGCGGTTTCAGAACAGGCCGGTAATACGAATACACTTAAACTATTCGCTGCCCAAAATGATAATCAAGATACTTTTTTTGCCGGAAATACTTTTTATTTCAAAGCGGTAGGATTCAGCGGACAACCAATGGTTTACCTGTCACAGTACACCAGCGGGAGTGGTATTGTCGGCGCACAATTGATTGCAGGTAATCCAGATCAAGCTGCTGCCGCCATCGTCGCACCATTACAACTCACCTGGTCAATGGCAAAACAGTGTTACTACCTAGGAGCTCCCGATGGTACAAAGATGGGAGACGGTAATGTTCTAACCGGCTGTTTCTTAAGAGGTAACAGCCCAACCAACCCGGATCAAAACGGTATTTTCGCCCAAGTAGCCAATAAATCAGGCAGTACTCAGCCTATATCTGGCTTCCATCTGCCTGTCACCCTAGAACGCAGCGAGGATAAGGATAAGTATTACCTGAAAACCGAGCAGGGTTATATCGCGGTAGATAGTTCCGGTCAGTCAAACTGGAAAAATGCGCTGGTCATCAATGGGACAAAAGACAATGGGCTGTTATTAACCTTTTGCAGCGATAGTTCAGGTACCCCGACAAACCCAGATGATGTTATTCCTCCCGCTATTAACGATATTCCATCACCACCAGCCCGCGAAACTTTGTCACTGACGCCGGTAAGTTATCAGTTGATGACCAATCCGGCACCGACAGAAGATGATATTACCCACCATTATGGCCTTGGCAGCAGTCGCTTACAGGAAACGGCATCTTCGGCCTCCGCGTTAACTACGGCACTGAATTCTATCGAAACCTTCTGTGAGAAAACCCGGTTAAACTTCAATCAGCTAATGGCTCTAACCGCCCAGCAATCTTACAGCCAAAGCAGCGTTGATGCGAAAGCCGCCAGCCGCTATGTTCGTTTTGGGGAAACCACCGCTACCCGCGTCAATGTCTACGGGGCCGCCTATCTGAACAGCACATTGGCCGCCGCGGCTGATGGTCAATATCTGTGGGTACAAACCGACGGCAAAAGCCTGAATTTCACTGACGATACGGTAGTCGCCTTAGCCGGTCGCGCTGAAAAGCTGGTGCGTTTATCATCTCAGACCGGGTTATCATTTGAAGAACTGGACTGGCTGATTGCCAATGCCAGCCGTAGTGTGCCGGACCACCACGACAAAATTGTACTGGATAAGCCGGTCCTTGAAGCACTGGCGGAGTATGTCAGCCTGAAACAGCGCTATGGACTTGATGCCAATACCTTTGTGACGTTCATTAGCGCAGTGAACCCCTACACGCCAGACCAAACACCGAGTTTCTATGAAACTGCTTTCCGCTCCGCCGACGGTAATCACGTCATTGCGCTAGGTACAGCAGTGAAATATGCAGAAAATGAGCAGGATGAGTTGTCCACGATATGCTGTAAAGCATTAGGCGTCACCAGTGATGAATTTTTCCGTATTGGTCGCTATTGTTTCGGTAATGCAGGTAGTTTTACCTTGGATGAATATACCGCCAGTCAGTTGTATCGCTTCGGCGCCATTCCCCGGTTGTTTGGGCTGACATTTGCCCAAGCCGAAATTTTATGGCGTCTGATGGAAGGCGGAAAAGATATCTTGTTGCAACAATTAGGTCAGGCAAAATCCCTGCAACCACTGGCGATTTTACGCCGTACCGAGCAGGTGCTGGATTGGATGTCATCTGTGAATTTAAGTCTGACTTATTTGCAAGGAATGGTGAGTACGCAGTGGAGCGGCACCGCCACCGCAGAGATGTTCAATTTCTTGAAAAACGTTTGTGACAGCGTGAATAGTCAAGCTGCCACTAAAGAAACAATGGATCCAGCGTTACAGCAGAAAGTGCTACGTGCCCTGAGTGCCGGCTTCGGCATTAAGAGCAATGTGATGGGCATCGTCACCGTCTGGCTGGAGAAAATCACGGCCAATGATGATAGTCCTTTCACATTGGTTAATTACTGGAACGCCATTCAAACCCTATTTAGTCGCAACGATGTCACACTGGATGACTTGCAGGCGGATACGGCTTTGGTGATTGCGACTCAACGATTAAGCCAACTTGTGCTCATTGTGAAATGGCTGAGCCTGACTGAACAGGATCTGCAACTACTCACAACCCATCCTGAACATTTGATGAATAATATCACTGGCGTTCCTGTTCCCAACCCGGAGCTATTACTCACGCTATCACGTTTTAAACAGTGGCAAACTCAGGTCACCGTTTCTCGTGATGAAGCGATGCGCTGTTTCGATCAATTAAATGCCGAAGGTATGACGGCTGATAGCGCTGCTTCACTGATCGCCACATTGCATGAGATGGATAAAGGTACGGTAGCGCAAGTCAATACTTTGCTATCAGGGGAAAATAACTGGCCGAAAAGTTTTACATCACTCTGGCAACTTCTGACCTGGTTACGTGTCGGACAAAGCTTGAATGTCGGTAGTACCACTCTGGGCAATTTGTTGGCCATGATGCAAGCAGATCCTGCCGCCGAGAGTAGCGCCTTACTGGCATCGGTAGCCCAAAACTTAAGTGCCGCAATCAGCAACCATCAGTAACCGGATAAGAAGGAATTGATTATGTCTGAATCTTTATTTACACAAACGTTAAAAGAAGCGCGCCGTGATGCATTGGTTGCTCATTATATTGCTACCCAAGTCCCCGCAGATTTAAAAGAGAGTATCCAGACCGCTGATGATCTGTATGAATATCTGTTGCTGGATACTAAAATTAGCGATCTGGTTACCACTTCACCATTGTCCGAGGCAATTGGCAGTCTGCAACTGTTTATCCATCGTGCAATAGAGGGCTATGACGGTACACTGGCAGATTCAGCAAAATCCTATTTTGCCGATGAGCAGTTTTTATATAACTGGGATAGTTTTAACCACCGTTATAGTACTTGGGCTGGCAAGGAGCGGTTGAAATTCTATGCCGGGGATTATATTGATCCAACATTGCGATTGAATAAGACCGAAATATTTACCGCATTTGAACAGGGTATTTCTCAAGGGAAATTAAAAAGTGAATTAGTCGAATCTAAATTGCGTGATTATCTCATTAGTTATGACACTTTAGTTACCCTTGACTATATCAATGCAACGAAAGGTCAGGATGAGAAAACGGTCTTTTTTATTGGCCGCACACAAAACGCACCCTATGCATTTTATTGGCGGAAATTAACTTTAGTCACTGATGGCGGTAAGCTGAAACCGGATCAGTGGTCAGAGTGGCGAGCAATTAATGCCGGGATTAGCGAACCCTATTTAGATACAGTAGAATCTTTTTGGCAAAATAATAAGCTACATATCCGCTGGTTTAATATTACTAACGAAGGTGATAACTTATCCAAAACTGAAAATGTCTGGGTTATGAATAGTGACTATAACTGGACTTCAAAGAAAAAGGAAAAGAGCACTCAGCTTATTTTTACCGATTACACTAGACGGGGAGCAACCGGTTCATCAAGCCCAACTGAAGTAAGCTCACAATATGGTTCTGATGCCCAGTTAAATATTTCAGAAGATGGAAAAGTTCTTACTTTACAAAACACGGGTGGAGCTACACCAAGCACCGGAGTGACGTTGTGTTATGACTCATCAAAGGCAGTAATAAAGAGCTTGCCTAATACAGGAAGTGCTGATTTACCTTCAAAAGATTATTTAGACATTAAGTTACGTATGTGTCATGGCACAAGCTATAACAATAGCAATTATTGTAGTTTTAATCTTACGGCATATATATTTACCTCCTACGGCACATTCTCATCAGACGGCAAGCAATTTACACTACCTTCTAACGAAGTAATAAATTTACACCTCCCTAACTATATAGATCTCAACGCACTATTAGATATTAGCCTTGATTCACTGCTTAATTACGACGTACAAGGACAGTTTGGCGGATCTAATCCGGTTGATAATTTCAGTGGCCCCTATGGTATTTATCTGTGGGAAATCTTCTTCCATATTCCGTTCTTGGTTGCGGTCCGTATGCAAACCGAGCAGCGTTACAATGACGCGGACACTTGGTACAAATACATTTTCCGCAGCGCCGGTTACCGTGATGCTAACGGCGAACTCATTACAGATGGCAGCAAACCACGTTATTGGAATGTGATGCCATTGGAACTGGATACCGCATGGGATACCACACAACCTGCCACCACTGATCCAGATGTGATCGCAATGGCGGATCCGATGCATTACAAGCTGGCGATATTCCTGCATACCCTTGACCTGTTGATTGCCCGCGGCGACAGCGCTTACCGTCAACTTGAGCGTGATACTTTAGTCGAAGCCAAAATGTACTACATTCAAGCACAACAGTTACTCGGGCCACGCCCTGATATCCATACCACCAATACCTGGCCAAATCCCACCTTGAGCGAGGAAGCGGGTGCCATTGCCACGCCAACACTGCTGAGTTCACCGGAAGTGATGACCTTTGCCGCCTGGCTAAGTGCAGGTGATACCGCCGATATTGGTGACGGCAATTTCCTGCCACCGTATAACGATGTACTGTTCGGTTACTGGGATAAGCTTGAAGTACGCTTGTACAACCTGCGCCACAATCTGAGTCTAGATGGTCAACCACTAAATCTACCCCTGTATGCCACCCCGGTAGATCCGAAAACTTTGCAACGTCAACAAGCCGGGGGCGATGGTACAGGCAGCAGTCCAGCTGGCGGTCAAGGGAGTGTTCAAGGCTGGCGCTATCCACTATTGGTAGAACGCGCCCGCACTGCCGTCAGTTTGTTGACTCAGTTCGGCAACAGCTTACAAACGACATTAGAGCGTCAAGATAATGAAAAGATGACGCTACTGTTGCAGACTCAACAGCAAGCCATCCTGAAACAACAGCATGATATACAGCAAAATAATCTGAAAGGATTGCAACATAGCCTGACAGCATTACAGGCCAGCCGTGATGGTGCGACATTGCGCCAAAAACATTACAGCGACCTGATTAACGGCGGCCTATCTGCGGCAGAAATCGCCGGTCTGACATTACGCAGCACCGCTATGATCACCAATGGCGTTGCGACGGGATTACTGATTGCCGGCGGAATTGCCAACGCGGTACCTAACGTCTTCGGACTGGCTAACGGTGGTTCTGAATGGGGCGCGCCATTAATTGGCTCCGGGCAAGCAACCCAAGTTGGCGCCGGTATCCAAGATCAGAGTGCCGGTATTTCAGAAGTGACAGCGGGTTATCAGCGTCGTCAGGAAGAATGGGCATTGCAACGGGATATTGCTGATAACGAAATAACCCAACTGGATGCCCAGATACAAAGCCTACAAGAGCAGATCACAATGGCACAAAAACAGATCACGCTCTCTGAAACCGAACAAGCGAATGCCCAAGCGATTTATGACCTGCAAACCACTCGCTTTACCGGACAGGCGCTGTACAACTGGATGGCCGGTCGTCTCTCCGCGCTCTATTACCAGATGTATGATTCCACTTTGCCAATATGTCTCCAGGCAAAAGCTGCATTAGTACAGGAATTAGGCGAGAAAGACAGCGACAGTCTATTCCAAGTCCCGGTGTGGAATGATCTGTGGCAAGGGCTGTTAGCAGGGGAAGGTTTAAGCTCAGAGCTACAGAAACTGGATGCCATCTGGCTTGCACGTGGCGGCATTGGGCTGGAAGCCATCCGCACCGTGTCGCTGGATACCCTGTTTGGTACAGGGACGTTAAGTGAAAATATCAATAAAGTGCTTAACGGGGAAACGGTATCTCCATCCGGTGGCGTCACTCTGACGCTAACAGGGGATATCTTCCAAGCAACACTGGATTTGAGTCAACTAGGTTTGGATAACTCTTACAACTTGGGTAACGAGAAGAAGCGTCGTATTAAACGTATCGCCGTCACCCTGCCAACACTTCTGGGACCCTATCAAGATCTTGAAGCCACACTGGTAATGGGAGCGGAAATCGCTACTTTATCACACGGCGTGAATGACGGAGGCCGGTTTGTTACCGACTTTAACGACAGTCGTTTTCTGCCTTTTGAAGGTCGAGATGCAACAACCGGTACACTGTCGCTCAATATTTTCCATGCTGGTAAAGAGGAATCGCAACACGAGTTGGTTGCTAATCTAAGTGACATCATTGTGCATCTGAATTACATCATTCGAGACGCATAAATTTCTTTTCTTTGTCGATTACAGGTCCCTATTAGGGGCCTGTTATTAAGGAGTACTTTATGCAGGATTCACCAGAAGTATCGATTACAACGCTGTCACTTCCCAAAGGTGGCGGTGCTATCAATGGCATGGGAGAAGCACTGAATGCTGCCGGCCCTGATGGAATGGCCACCCTATCTCTGCCTTTGCCCCTTTCGACTGGCAGAGGGACTGCTCCTGGATTATCACTGATTTACAGCAACAGTGCAGGTAACGGGCCTTTCGGCATCGGCTGGCAATGTGGTGTCATGACCATTAGCCGACGCACCCAACATGGCATTCCACAATACGATAATGACGACACGTTCTTATCCCCACAAGGCGAGGTCATGAATATTGCCCTGAATAACCAAGGGCAACCAGATATCCGTCAAGACGTTAAGACGCTGCAAGGCGTGGTCTTGCCAATCTCCTATACCGTAACCCGCTATCAAGCCCGCCAGATCGTGGATTTCAGTAAAATCGAATACTGGCAACCTGCCTCCGGTCAAGAAGGACGCGCTTTCTGGCTGATATCGTCCCCGGACGGCCAACTGCACATCTTAGGGAAAACCGCGCAGGCTTGTCTGGCAAATCCGCAAAATGACCAACAAATCGCTCAGTGGTTGCTGGAAGAAACCGTGACGCCAACCGGTGAACATGTCAGCTATCAATACCGAGCCGAAGATGAAGCCCATTGTGACGACAATGAAAAAACAGCTCATCCTAATGTTACCGCGCAGCGCTATCTGGTACAGGTGAACTACGGTAACATCAAACCACAAGCCAGCCTGTTCGTACTGGATAACACCCCTCCCGCACCGGAAGAGTGGCTGTTTCATCTAGTCTTTGACCACGGCGAGCGCGATACCTCACTTCATGCCGTGCCAACATGGGATGCCGGTACAGCGCAATGGTCGGTACGTCCAGATATCTTCTCTCGCTATGAATACGGTTTTGAAGTACGTACTCGCCGCTTATGTCAACAAGTGCTGATGTTTCACCGTACCGCACTATTGGCCGGAGAAGTCGGCGCCAATAACACACCGGAACTGGTCGGACGGTTGATACTGGAATATGACAAAAACGCCAGCGTCACCACATTGATTACCATCCGTCAATTAAGCCATGAACCGGATGGCAGCCCAGTGACCCTGCCACCACTGGAATTAGCCTGGCAGCGATTCGACCTAGAGAAGATGCCGACATGGCAACGTTTTGATGCACTAGATAATTTTAACTCGCAGCAACGTTATCAATTGGTTGATCTGCGGGGAGAAGGGTTACCGGGTATGCTGTATCAGGATCGCAACGCCTGGTGGTATAAAGCGCCGCAACGTCAGGAAGGCGGAGACAGTAATGCTGTCACTTACGACAAAATCGCCCCGCTGCCTACCTTGCCCAGTTTGCAGGATAATGCCTCATTGATGGATATCAACGGAGACGGCCAACTGGATTGGGTCGTCACCGCCTCCGGTATTCGCGGATACCATAGCCAGCAACCCGATGGAAAATGGACGCACTTTACCCCAATCAATGCCTTGCCCGTGGAATATTTTCATCCAAACATCCAGTTCGCTGACCTTACCGGGGCAGGCTTATCCGATTTAGTATTAATCGGGCCGAAAAGCGTGCGTCTATATGCCAACCAGCGAAACGGCTGGCGTAAAGGACAAGATGTGCCCCAATCCACAGGTATCACTCTGCCCATCTCTGGGACCGACGCCCGTAAACTGGTGGCTTTCAGTGATATGCTCGGTTCCGGTCAACAACATCTGGTGGAAATCAAGGCTAATCGCGTCACTTGTTGGCCTAATCTGGGACATGGCCGTTTCGGTCAACCACTAACCTTGCCAGGATTTAGTCAGCCCGAAAATAGCTTCAATCCCGAACGGCTGTTTCTGGCGGATATCGACGGCTCCGGTACCACCGATCTTATCTATGCGCAATCCGGCTCTTTGCTCATTTATCTCAACCAAAGTGGTAATCAGTTTGATGCCCCGCTGACATTAGCGTTGCCAGAAGGCGTACAATTTGACAACACTTGCCAACTCCAAGTCGCCGATATTCAGGGATTAGGGATAGCCAGCCTGATTCTGACTGTGCCACATATAGCGCCACATCACTGGCGTTGTGACCTGTCACTGACCAAACCTTGGTTGTTGAATGTGATGAATAATAACCGAGGCGCACATCACACCTTACATTATCGCAGTTCCGCGCAATTCTGGTTGGATGAGAAATTACAGCTCACCAAAGCGGGCAAATCCCCGGCTTGTTACCTGCCGTTTCCAATGCATCTGCTATGGCATACCGAAATTCAGGATGAAATCAGCGGTAACCGGCTCACCAGTGAAGTCAGCTACAGCCACGGTGTCTGGGATGGAAAAGAACGGGAATTCAGAGGATTTGGCTGTGTCAAACAGACCGATACCACAACGTTTTCTCACGGCACCGCCCCCGAACAAGCTGCACCGTCACTGAGCATTAGCTGGTTTGCCACCGGTATAGATCAGGTAGACAGCCAATTAGCCTCGGAATATTGGCAAGCAGACACTCAAGCTTATAGCGGATTTGAAACCCGTTATACCGTCTGGGACAACGCCAGCCAGACAGACCAAGTATTTACCCCCAATGAGACACAACGTAACTGGCTAACGCGGGCGCTTAAAGGCCAACTGTTACGCAGTGAACTCTACGGTCTGGACGGAACGGATAAGCAAACAGTGCCTTATACCGTCAGTGAATCGCGCTATCAGGTACGCTCTATTCCGGTAGATAAAGAAACCGAATTATCTGCCTGGGTTACCGCCATTGAAAATCGCAGCTATCACTATGAACGTATCATCAGTGATCCACAATTCAGCCAGAGTATCTGGTTGCAACACGATATCTTTGGTCAATCACTGCAAAGTGTCGATATTGCCTGGCCGCGCCGCGAAAAACCGGCAGTAAATCCCTACCCGACTACCCTACCGGAAACCCTGTTTGACAGCAGCTATGATGACCAGCAACAACTATTACGTCTGGTGAGGCAAAAAAATAACTGGCATCACCTGACTGACGGGGAAAACTGGCGATTAGGCTTACCGAATGCACAACGCCATGATGTTTATACTTATGACCGGAGCAAAATTCCGGCCGAAGGGATTTCTCTTGAAGTCTTGCTGAAAGCAGATGGCCTGCTGGCAGATGAAAAAGCCGCCGTTTATCTGGGGCAACAACAGACGTTTTATACCGCCGGCCAATCGGCAGTCACTCTAGAAAAACCCACACTACAGGCACTGGTGGCGTTCCAAGAAACCGCCATGATGGACGACATCTCATTAAAAGCTTATGAAGGGGTGATTGAGGAGCAGGAACTGAATACCGCACTGACACAGGCCGGTTATCAGCAAGTCGCGCGGTTGTTCAATACTGGTTCAGAAAGTCCGGTATGGGTAGCGCGGCAAGGCTATACCGATTACGGCAATGCTACGCAGTTCTGGCGGCCTCAAGCTCAACGTAACTCTCTGCTAACAGGGAAAACCACACTAAGCTGGGATACCCATCATTGTGTAATAATACAGACTCAGGATGCCGCTGGATTAACGACGCAAGCCCGTTACGATTATCGTTTCCTTACACCGGTACAACTGACCGATATTAATGATAATCAACATATTGTGACACTGGATGCACTAGGTCGCGTGACCACCAGCCGGTTCTGGGGTACGGAGGCAGGGCAAGCCACAGGCTATTCCAACCAGCCCTTTACACCACCGGACTCCGTAGACAAAGCGCTGGCGTTAACCGGCACCCTCCCCGTTGCCCAATGTTTAGTCTATGCCGTTGATAGCTGGATGCCGTCGTTATCGCTGTCTCAGCTTGCTCAATCACAAGTAGAAGCAGAAGCGCTATGGGCGCAACTGCGTGCCGCTCATATGGTTACCGAAGATGGGAAAGTGTGTGCGCTAGGCGGTAAACGGGGAATAGGCCATCAGAACCTAGCGATTCAACTCATCTCTCTATTGGCAAGTATTCCCCGTTTACCGCCACATGTACTGGGGATCACTACTGACCGCTACGATAACGATCCGCAACAACAGCACCAGCAAACGGTGAGTTTTAGTGATGGTTTTGGCCGGTTACTCCAGAGTTCAGTGCGTCATGAACCCGGTGATGCCTGGCAACGTAAAGAAGACGGTGGGCTGGTTGTGGATGCAAATGGCGTTCTGGTCAGTGCCGCTACAGATACCCGATGGGCTGTTTCCGGTCGTACAGAATATGACGACAAAGGCCAACCGGTGCGTACTTATCAACCCTATTTTCTGAATGACTGGCGCTATGTCAGTGATGACAGCGCGCGAGATGATCTGTTTGCCGATACCCATCTTTATGATCCACTGGGACGGGAATACAAGGTCATCACCGCTAAGAAATATTTGCGAGAAAAACAGTACACTCCGTGGTTTATCGTCAGCGAGGATGAAAACGATACAGCATCAAGAACCCCATAGTTTTACCTATTTTCATCTGTTACCCCGCAGTACACCGCGGGGCAATATCTATCAATGATGAAGATTCAGCATTTCCGGTAAGTCCCACCGTTCTTTAATAATGCGGGTCGCCTCTAAAGGAAGCCCGCATGTCGGCAGAATTAAAGATGGAATATCAACATCAATATTCTTTCTTGATAACAGCCGGAACAGGATCAGGTGTCGGGACAGTACTATCGCAATTATAATGCTCTCCTGTCAGCCCTATTTTTTTGCAAGCCGTAGACAAAAGATCGTTAGGAGTTGCCCATTCATCTTTCCAGTTATTACCGTCATAACGTTCATTCTTAAATAGATCCCACATAATGAGGCCCGTTTTACCATATTTAATCGTACCATCTAATATTCTGTTGAGAGCGCTCTTCGTAAGCGGTAAATTACCGGTTGCGGGTTTACCAACTTCAAATCCAACTGTAATAGGCGGCAAAACCAATAATTTTTGAGGTTGAACTGATGCCTGAGCGTAATTACGTGCCCCTTTCAGTTTGACATGGAAGGTAACAACTTCATTGCCTGATTTAAGCCAGTTAATATATTGACCATAATAATACTTAACTTGTCCAGGCAGGTCACAAGGAATATATGTTTCACCTCCCCCAATAAATCCACAATCTTTTTCACTTAAATCATAGGTCATCACACCAATATAACTGAGTCGGTTGATCAGATTGGGGTAACTCAGCGCAGTATTGTAAATCAAACCATAGAGATTTCCTCCCCACCAGGCTCCACCATAAATATCACTATTCCTCGCATTAGTTCCCCAGTTAGCGGACATATTCGGGATACCTCCCGTTGCGGGACCAGCCGTACTTAGCTTAAGTGATGGTTTAACTGCATTAATTGAAGTGTAAAAAGACTTTAAAATAGCAGCGAATTTATCCACGGTTGCCGGCATTGCACGGGGAATTTTTTCCGCGCCAGGAACAATCTTCATTGATGCATCATAAACATAACCGCCTAATCCCTTTGCGATTAAAGTTGATGTAATAAGATTTTCACTGTTATTAGAGGGAACCTTGATCGAGTCAGGTGTTAATTTCCAGCTTTTTGCATTAATATCAGCGTGCCAAAACTCTTCATAATCCACATCAATTCCTGCTACACCTAAATTGGCCGCCAAATTAACAATATTTCTATATGCCTTATCTGCTGCTTTACCCGTAATAGTACTGTCAAATCGAGGAATTTTGGTCAGTGGATTGGGGAAAATATCATAAACTGCACCGGGTTCATTACCACAAGCATCTTTTTTGCTGGCAGTGATATCATAAATTTTCGGATAACAACTAAAGTTCCATCCACCTACAGCAATATAAGTACCCACTCCATGAGATTTTAAATCAGCAATAACACCTTTTAATACCACAAAATCAGCCTTGGCATTTTCAGCTTCTCTGGTGCTAATGATTTGACCAGAAGTACAGGTATAACCAAACAATCCTGAACATTTCAGGCTGTTTTTTTCATAGTTAACAAAACCAGGCTGGACGAAAGACAATACCAGCGTATTAAAGTTACTCTTGTTCTTAGCAATATCTCTACTCAATTTTTTAAAGTTATCAAGGCTGGCATAATATTCCTGAGTATCAACCTGAGCAGCAGGCCCACTCAGATAATATGCAGATATTTTAGGATTGGCGGCGATAACATTTCCTGATGTGAAAGAATATAATACAGAAATTGCTAATAGATATCGGTTTAATTTGTATTTAGACATACATCTATCTCCACTTGGTTAACATTACTTTTCCGATTACAGCCAATGAGTTATCATGACACTTCATTGCCTTTTCATCATGAACGGTATAAGTTTTTCCCTAATAGAGCGTTAATATGTTCAGTCTGTTATTATAGACTGTGATGTAATTACTAAACTGTTATACCCGTTATCTTTCAAGCTACCTCTTTGTTGGCTACACTCACTCACCCCGGTCACATAGTTATCTATGCTCCCGGGGATTCGCTCCCTTGCCGTCGCGATGCAACTTGAAATCTATTAAGGTATATATCAGCATTAATTATTTCAATGCACCAATTTCATAATAGTGTAGTTTTCACCATTGTCCACAAAAGACATAGAAATTAGTTGTAATAATATTCCTCTCTAATCTATCTAAATAAAAAACAATATTATCATATGATAATTCCACTAGATTATACTTATATTAATTACTACAGGTGTAACGCTTTAGATAACTTAAATCTATTAACATCAATATTCATAAAAACACAATAAAATCAGAATATATTATTCAACGAATAGATTTGGAATTAAACAAATAACGTATTTCACTAAAAATATAAATAGACTACGTTTATTTTATTTTCATTAAAACATTATTATCTAAATATAGGCTATAAATAGTGTGCAAGCAAACTCGCAATGGCAATTAATTATAGCTTGTACAAACCGTTCTGATGAATGAACAGTGAACACTAGCAACACGCAAACCCCGGAATGATATACCCTTCATCTTTCAAGCTGCTGCTTTGTTGGCTGCTTTCACTCACCCCAGTCACATAGTTAGCTATGCTCCTGGGGATTCGTTCACTTGCCGCCGCACTGCAACTCGAAATCTATTGGGTATACATGTAAATAGAAAACCCACTGCTATTAAATAAATGTTCTCTGTTATCAGGCAAATGATGCCAAGAAACTTCAACGATTCTTCAACGAATTATAAAAACCTATAAAAAGGTATTATCTTAAATTTGCTGAATTAATGATCAAGCCCGTATACTCACTGTGCGTTAAAGCAGATCTGGAATAGCAAGTAGCTCGAAATGTATTCCAGCAAGTGAAACAAAGTTAAAACACAGGAAAATTATCATGACACGTTTAGGCTTATCTATAACTGTATTATCACTGTTATTCTCTGGCGCAGTATTGGCTGCACCTAGCACACCCGTAACCCAATCTTCGGATACCAAAGTGACTTCTTCCCATACAGCAAATACCAAAGCAGAGAAGAAATCTAGTAAAACCACACCTAAACAGCACTCACACCAGAAGGCAGCAAACAAAGAAGCAAAGAAAGCTCACTGAGTTTTCCAGCATGAAGCCACTACACGCAGCAATAGTTATGACACAAGTTTGATCGCATCATAACTGTAAATTCAGGGGGGAAATCCCCCCTCAACATATTAAAGTGAAAAGCTTAGCAAGTCCCTTCTGTATCTTCATCACCATAATATTTAATACCAATCCTGATAATATCCCGTCCCTGAGATCTACGGTGTTTATTCGTATCACGCAACGAATAGATACAACCACAATATTCCTGCTGATAAAATCTTTCCTGTTTACTGATTTCAATCATCCGGGCTGAACCACCTTGCTTACGCCAGTTGTAATCCCAATATTGAATCCCCGGATACTGACTTGCCGCTCGTTTTCCACAATCATTTATCTGCTGCATGTTTTTCCAGCGGGAAATGCCCAACGAGCTTGAAATAACGCTGAAATTATTTTCATAAGCATACAAAGCAGTACGCTCAAAACGCATATCAAAACACATGGTGCAACGAACACCTCTTTCTGGCTCCCATTCCATGCCTTTAGCACGTTCAAACCAGTTATCGCTGTCATAATCCGCATCCACAAATGGCACATTGTGTTGCTCCGCAAAGCGAATGTTCTCTTCTTTGCGAATTAAATATTCCCGTTTGGGATGAATATTCGGATTATAGAAAAAGACGGTGTAATCAATTCCAGAGGCATGCAACGCTTCCATCACTTCACCAGAGCAAGGAGCACAACAAGAGTGCAATAGTAGTCGTTCCTCATTATCCGGTAACGTTAAAACAGGGCGAACATAGTTTTCCATTGGGCAGGCTCCATAATAATTATAAGAATTAATTATAAAATATAGTTATTTTTAGCTGCAAATCTTTCGACAAGGAATTCATTCGATGGCTTACTTGTCTCTACAGTGGTATTAAATTACTTGAAATTCTGGCAGGTTCCACCGTTATATCGTCGTAATCAAAGTTTGTACTAACAAGTTCACGATAGATAAATTTGTTCTACGCTGATAGTTAGCTAAATTATAGACAAATTCAGATTCTTTTAACCAAAATAATTTAAATGGAGACCACATGCGCCATGCAATTTCCCTGCGTGACCTCTCTTTTCCGGCAATCATCGCCGGATTTGTCGCTGTTCTGGTTGGGTATACCAGCTCGGCAGCAATTATCTTTCAAGCAGCAGAAGCCGCTGGAGCCACAACCCTACAGATCGGTGGCTGGCTGAGTATGCTGGGACTTGGGATGGGTATCAGCTCGCTGGGGCTATCGCTTTATTACCGCACGCCGGTCCTTACTGCATGGTCAACGCCAGGCGCAGCGCTGCTGGCGACAACCATGCCAGGAACATCAATCAATGAAGCCATTGGTATATTTATCTTTGCTTCTGCCCTGACCTTGTTATGTGGTATTACCGGCCTGTTTGCACGATTGATGAACTATATTCCACAGGCACTTTCCGCAGCAATGCTGGCCGGAATTCTGTTACGTTTTGGCCTTGACGCCTTTTCCTCGTTTTCAGTCAATTTTGTACTGACTGCGGGAATGTGTCTGACTTATCTGCTGGCACGCAGATATTTATCCCGCTATGCCATTATTTTCACACTGTTATCAGGGCTAATTATCGCCTCTTTACAGGGAGATATTCATTTTGAACAACAATCAACTGTCGCCTTTGCTATCCCTGAATTTATTGCACCTAGTTTCACACTCTCTTCATTATTAAGCATAGGCGTCCCATTTTTCATTGTCACGATGGCCTCTCAGAATGCGCCCGGCATCGCGACACTGAAAGCCGCAGGATATCAAGTCTCGGTTTCATCATTGATAAGCTGGACGGCGCTGATCGCACTGATCTTGTCTCCTTTTGGTGGCTTTTCCGTCTGTATTGCCGCCATTACAGCCGCTATTTGTATGAGCCCGGAAATCCACTCCGACCCTAATCGCCGTTATATGGCCGCTGCCGCTGCGGGGGTGTTTTACCTGATCGCGGGCCTGTTCGGTGGCTCAATCAGTATGTTATTCAGCGCTCTACCGGCTGCGCTTATTCATATTATCGCCGGATTAGCATTGCTTGGAACCATTTCTGGCAGCCTGCTACAAGCGCTACAGAATGAAAAGCAACGGGAGGCTGCGGTAATCACATTTTTAATCACCGCTTCTGGCGTAACATTACTTGGCGTAGGTGCTGCATTCTGGGGGTTAATCGGTGGCGTAATAACCATGATGCTTCTATCTTTGCCTGAGAAAAACAAAATAGTTCATTAAACATACAGCAAAATTATACTTTTCAGCATCTTATGATATTTCTTATCCATAAAACTTGTGCTAATTTGCCGGGTTTGTTGCGCTTTAAATATTACAGTGAGATATCAACAACCCTAATGACAACCTTAATCTCCCTATTCGCAAAGCCGAGCTTCCTATTATGAAATTTTCTGATATTAGCAAATTAGCTGTTATTTCATCCTGTCTGACCATCCCTTATAGCTATGCAGATGACCGCCCAATTCTTTCTCTCTCTGTCAGCCAGTCCGGCGGAAGTCAAGCCACTACTGATGGCAGTTTATCCAGAAAACCAAATAAGCAAGAATCACGGATACTCCCGATTTGGGGTGACGAAGCCAGAGCTAAAGGTTATGACCTACCGGAACCTTTTGGCGCCAGTTACGGTTATATGAATATGCGGCAGAATATCGTTGTAGATGATATTAAAATCATTATACCGAGTACCCCAGAATTTGAAGATGCATTAGACATCCAGACAGGCAAAACCAGAGAAAAGAATGAGTCTCATATGCTCAAACTAGACACCTGGGTTCTGCCTTTTCTGAATGTTTATGGCGTTTATGGTTGGACAAAAGGCACATCGAAAACCAACATTGAGGGAATCAAATTTGGTGGCGGCCCTATTCTTGGTATGAAAGATATTCCTTTCGAATTGGACTTTAAAGGTAAAACCTACGGTGGAGGTTTTACTCTGGCAGGGGGTTACGACCAATTTTTCGGTACGCTTGATACCAACTATACCTACACTAATCTGGATATTCTGGATGGTAAAATTAGCGCTCTAGTTGTTACACCGCGTATTGGTTATGAGTTTATATTCCAGCCAATCATTCCAGGGCAAGGAAATACCAAATTGCAAGTATGGACCGGTGGTATGTACCAGAAAATTACTCAGGAATTTAACGGCAATATTAGTAATCTGGATTTACCGCCCATGTTTGACAAACTGGTACGTGCATTCGACGATTATGAGAGTATGAAATTCAAAGTAAAACAGCATGTTGCATCTCGCTGGAATAATACCGTTGGTGCAAGGCTAGAAGTCACACGCAATTTCAATATGCTGACCGAAGTTGGCTTTAACAAACGTAACAGCTTCTATATCTCAGGTGAGTTCCGCTTTTAATGAACATCTGCCGTACTTTATATGGGCTGACTCTAGTCAGCCTTTTTATTTCTGATTTCTCATATGGTGAAGCACCACTCAGCAGGGAAAAAATCGATGGCTGGCTGGAAAAATTAGGTGGCAGTAATACCTATGACAGCAGTAAAGCGATTGATTGGGGCGTTTTACCCGGCCCTTTTTATACGCCAGAGTTAGGTGCCGGCCTCGGTGTTGCTGTCGTTGGTCTCTATCGACCAGATGATCATGACCATACCAGCCAAATCTCTTCGCTTTCCCTGAATGGATTTGCCTCTTCAACGGGTGCCTTTGGCTTCACATTTGATAACTACAATTTCTTTGCTAATGATCAATGGCGTTTTTTTCTTTCCGGCACCTTGAACAACGTTCCCACTTATTACTGGGGAACAGGATATCAAGCAGGTAAGGTAAATGATCGCAAAGAAAAATATCACTCACAGGAACTGCGCCTGCAACCCAGAATGCTCTACCAGATTGCGGATTCTCTCTATCTAGGCGCTGGCTGGCATTTTTCATCATTACACGCCAAAGACCCCGATAACGGTGCCAAAAAGTTATTTGCAGCAGAAAACGATGGACAATCCGTATTGAGTTCGGGCGTCAGTGCCTATTTCAGCTATGACACACGAGATTTTCTGCCTAACGCTCATCAAGGACAAGTTCTTGATATTACCTATACCCATTTTTCCCCGGCATTAGGCAGCGACCGTAGGTTTAACACTGTTGATATGCAATACAGCACCTATTATCAATTAGATGAAAAATCTGTACTGGCATTCGATAGCTATGGTCGTTTCAC
The DNA here is from genome assembly GCF_003545805.1 of Photorhabdus sp. CRCIA-P01. GTDB lineage: Bacteria > Pseudomonadota > Gammaproteobacteria > Enterobacterales > Enterobacteriaceae > Photorhabdus > Photorhabdus antumapuensis. Next base: position 100,346 of record NZ_NMQR01000011.1, read on the forward strand.
TGACGGTCAAGTGCCCTGGAATATGCTATCAATGCTAGGTAATAGTAATCGGATGCGTGGATATTATGAAGGTAGATACCGGGACAAAAATGTTATCAGCACCCAACTGGAATATCGGCACAAATTGGACTGGCGACATGGTTTTGTTCTATGGGCAGGGGCGGGCACGCTAAGCCATTACGCAGAAGATATTGGCTCAAAAAACTGGTTACCCACAATCGGCGCAGGCTATCGTTTTGAATTCAAACCTAAAATGAATGTTAGACTGGACTTTGGTATCGGTAAAAAAAGCAATGGATTCTATTTTCAGGTGGGAGAGGCGTTTTGAAATTGCGTTTATGGATTGCTGCTTTAACGTTAGTCGCAGGATGCCAAGGAACTTTTTCTCCAATTGCACCAGTACAACCTGACTTAAATAGTGAAACAACCGCCGAAGCAACCCGTGCATGGCCGGTTCTTGCTCCCATCCCCTCTCCCGAAGGATTAAGAGCTTGCTGTGCTTTTGGCTATAATTTAAAAACTGAATTACTTACCCTTCCAGTGCCTTTTTACCAAATAAGTAATGTGCTGGATGCCGATAATCTTGGCGCACATAATTATAACAACAGTTTTTTCGGTACCGTTGCTTCATTAACCGGGATCAGTAATGAAAAAGTGGGGATGATATATACCCGCAGGGGCGGATTCATTGATATTTCTCATGTACGGGATACCGCTGATAATGCAGTCTTTCTATTCAGTCAAATCTGGCCTCGTCTTGGAGAAGAGTGGCAGATAGAACTCAGTAGTGAATTGGCATTACGCCGCATCCAATTCTATCAATTCACACCACCCGCAACGATAGAACAACGCTATACCCTAAGTGCTTATCTAGCCGTAAAATTAGCTTTTGAACTTGCTGCATGGCATGAAATCGCGCAATGGTATGGTTATCAGTCTGTACCCGGCTTTTCTGAAAAAGTATCTGCCTTCTCTCCTGAGGATCTCTACTCTAATCTATTAGGCGCTCGTCTTTCCCTCTCTTTGATACTGGCTGGGCAAATACCGTCAATGAAACAATACCGCCTATCAATGCAAGCCATTCTGCCACCTGCGCTACGTGAACTGGAAGCCTTATCCCCTGATGAAACGCGGAAAATGTTTGAACAGGTTGATGGTATCTGGTGGGACAGCAAACGTCGTGTGCCTGATAAGCGTTTAATCCTTCAACGTGATTTCCATACTCACAGCGATCGTACCCCTAATATGGTGCCTACAGAACAACAATTTCCACTCAGGCTTACCCTGCCACAACAATATATTGGCTACAGATTATCTGAATTGGCCGAATTACAATTGTGGCCTAGCCGCCAAATGAAAGATCTTCCTGTACCAGAAAGCTACTGGAGTGCACTTGATTTTCCACAATTGGCAGAAAAAGCGAAAGAACAACAAGAGAATTATTAATTCATATATTTTCAATGAAAGAATGAATATAACATTATGAGTTAAAATATATGGGAGATTTTAGATTAATATTTCTCAAACAATAATCCCATTGAAATATCATCAATCATTATTTATTATTCACACAATGTTACATCATAATATAAACTCAACATTACCTATAATAAAACTAAACTATACCGACTGTACTTAAATTAAGCCAAAAAGGGAAAGCCACATCACCAAGGCATTACTTCACAGGATAAAAAAATCGTATTGAAATATTTACAAAGATAAAAAACCAATAAACAACTGATATAAAATAATTAATATTACACAAAATCTAAGAAATAAATCAAAAAGTCACAAAAATGTTAACCAGCCAAACAACTAAAAAAAGAAATAAAATCTCAAAAATACCAAAAAAACAAGATTATAATTCTTAGTTATACTCATAAACTGTGTATTACACTTATTTTTATCGAAAAATTAGACATTCACTCTTAATTTAACTTAAATAACAAAAATACCTTCTTAAATAGGTTTAATCGTCTATAATATACGTTTCCAAGTTATAAATATGTATAAACAATATCATCTTTATCTAAGCAGATAAAATAAGAACTTACATTGCAGACAATTAGGTTTATTCAACCAAAACTCAAGTTACTAAACTATTTTCAACTATATAATACATTGATTTTTATTTTAAATTTACAACATTAAATCAATTTAATAGATATACCTAATAGATTTCGAGTTGCAGCGCGGCGGCAAGTGAATGAATCCCTAGGAGCATAGATAACTATGTAACTGGGGTGAGTGAAAGCAGCCAACAAAGCAGCAGCTTGAAAGATGAAGGGTATAAACACTAACATTGTTTTTTTAATTTTTATGATGTATCAGGGGATTCAGGGCCCCTATCTTCACCCTGATAAAGCCAATTAAGATGTCCCTACTCCTGGAGAGGAAAAATGAATAAACTAGCGTTATCAACCACCGCCGCGCTTATTTTTGCTACAGGTTCTGCTGTTGCAGCCGATAATACTGCTGGCGGTACATTACATTTCTCTGGTGCAGTCACTGATGCCACTTGTACTATTAACGGTGGTGCTTCAGCTAATCTGTCGATTATTTTGGAACCTATCTCAGTCACGCAAGCCGGACAAAATGAAGGTTTAATTGATTTTGGTAAGAAAGCATTTTCACTAGAATTTTCTAACTGCCAGTCCAAAGCCGTTGGTTTTGACCCAGCAACCTCTATGTTGAAAATCCAGTTCTCATCATCACATACTATTTCTAACGATGCTAAATATCTGATTAACCAAGAACTTAATGCAAATGGCAAGCCGAAAAACGTAGGTATCGCTATTGTTAAACACATCCAAGAAAATACCCCTATTATACTGAATAAAGCCTTTGATACAGGAATCAAAGGCTCTGAAGCAATACCTGAAATTGTCGATTTCTATGCGAAATACTACAAAGTAGGCACTGCTGAGGCAGAACCAGGTAAAGTAGTAACGATGGTTACTTATCACGTTACTTATCTATAACTATTTACTACAATAAATAAAGCCTATTTAGATAAATAGGCTTATTTAATTTGGCAAAAATAACGTTATGAAGAAATTATTTTTAACTATATTATTAGGGATAACGCCTTTATCTGCTCATGCCAACATCGTTATTAACACAACACGTGTTATTTACCCAGCCAGTAATAAAGAGGTATCAGTTCAATTATTAAATGCAGGGGATCAACCCTCTCTGGTACAATCCTGGATAGATGATGGCGATCCTAATTCAACACCTGAAACAGCTAAAGTCCCCTTTTTACTCACCCCTCCAGTCGTCAAAATTGATGGTAATAATGGGCAACAATTAAGAATTAAATACATCAACAACAATCTACCCACGGATCGTGAATCGCTATTTTATTTAAATGTTCTGGATATTCCACCCATTGCAGAAAACATTGGCGATAAAAACGTTATGCAGATTGCTATTCGTACCCGGATCAAATTTTTCTATCGGCCAGGCAAGCTTTCTATCTTACCTAAACAGATTCAACAACATATTGTATTAAAACGTGAGGGTAGCCAACTAAAATTGGAGAATGCATCACCCTATTTCATGAATATCGTCGGCCTTAAATCTTCTGATACTCAACCTAACTTACTAAACGAAGGAACAATTATAAAACCGTTCTCTTCTCATTCATTCAGTACCAATCAAAAAGTAAAAGTTGGAGATAAATTAACTCTGGCTATTGTTGATGATTTTGGTGCTATAAATAAATTAACTGTACCACTTCAATAGTGATATTACTGGCATAGCATAGAACATGATAAGACAAAAAATCAATCCGTTAGCTCTGATAATAGGTACCCTTCTGTATACAGATTGTTTATGCTATGCCACAACTTTTAATACTGATTTTCTGGTTGGTGAATCTGCAAAAGCGGACTTATCCCGATTTTATTCCACTTCAGAACTACCCGCTGGCCGTTACAGTATTGACATCTACCTGAATAATGACTGGAAAGGAAGATTTGATATTAATATCCAGAACGATGGCAAAGATATTTACTTATTCAATGAAGATCTTCCTAGGTTAGGTATAAAAATTGATAAAAGCCAATTACCAGAATCAAATTTATCCAAAGATGAGATTCTTCTTACTAAAATAATACATGAAGGAACCGCTAATCTCGATGTTTCTAAACTCAGCCTGCATTTGGTCGTCCCGCAGGCGTATATCAAAAACGAGCTAAAAGGCTATATCGATCCTGCGTTCTGGGACAGAGGTATCCCCGGAGCTATGCTGTCCTACAATGCCAACTATTACCATACTCAAAATAGAAATAAACAAAACCGCGACCGTGAAAATGAAGATAATGCTTACGTGTCACTTAATAGCGGTTTGAATCTATTTGGCTGGCAATTACGTGATCAATCCTCTTATCACTACACACGTTCAAATGGTGATAAATGGAGTAACAATACCCGTTATCTGCAACGGGGAATTTCATCAATTAATTCAGAATTTCGCATTGGTGACAGCTATACATCAAGCGATTTATTCGACGCTTTCCGCTTCCGTGGTATCAATCTGAAAACCGATATGCGCATGTACCCCGATGCCTGGCAAGGGTTTTCCCCTATCGTCCGGGGAGTTGCGCAGACTAACGCTCTGGTAAAAATCACCCAAAATAATGTTGTTATTTATCAGGGCAATGTACCACCGGGGCCGTTTGCCATTGATACTATTTTACCAACAGGTTCGGGTGGTGATTTGCTAGTTGAAGTGACGGAAGCAGACGGACGTACTAACAGTTTTACCGTCCCCTTTTCATCCGTTCCTAATATGATGAAAGAAGGTCTTGGCAAATATGATATCAGTGCAGGTAAAACACAACTTGCCAACAGTCGTTATAAACCAAACTTTTTTCAAGCCAGCTATCAATATGGTTTTAATAATGTCCTGACCGGTTATACAGGCACCATTATCAGTAAAGATTATTACTCGCTACTGTTAGGTAGTGGCTTTAATCTACCCATTGGCGCTGTCTCAATTGACGTTTCGCAATCCAGCGCCAAATTTGATAATAGCCCAACCATGGAAGGTCAAAGCTACAAATTGGCTTATAGCCGCTATATTCCACAAACAAAAACAAATTTTTCGCTGGCGGCTTATCGTTATTCAACTAAAAATTATCTCACCCTAATCGATGCGATTGATCTGCATGACTGGATAAGCAACGGATATAACCAACAATACTATTCTCATCAGAAAAATACCTTTAATATCAATTTGAACCAGAATCTTGGTAGTCGTGCAGGCTCACTTTTTCTTTCGGGAACATTCCGTGATTACTGGGGAACCCAGAATAAAAGTAGAGAGTATCAAATGGGGTATTCCAACAGTCTGGGTAAAGTCAATTATTCCCTGACAGCAAGCCGTGTCCGATACAATATCAATGAAACAGAAAGTAAAGAGGAACAGCGCTACTATCTGATGCTATCTATTCCTTTTGAGTTGTTTGGCTACCCTGCCTATTTGACCAATAATGTCTCAATCAATGAAAGTCACTATGACAATAGTAACTTAGGATTAAGCGGCAGCGCAGGCCCAAATAACCGTTTGAATTACCACTTCAACATTTCAGATCAGAAAAGCGGTTCGACAACAACCAGTGCAAATTTGACCTATAAAACATCCGTTTCCACATTGAGTAGCTCTTATAGCCAATCCAAGGAGTACCGCCAAATGGGGCTTGGCGCAACCGGCAGTTTAGTTGCTTATCGAGGCGGAATTTTGGCTGCTAATCAGATTGGGGAAACTTTCGCCATCATTGACGCACCGGGCACAGCAAACGCTTCTGTGAATGGAGATAAAAGCATGGTGACAAACAACAGCGGTAAGTTACTGATACCTTATCTTTCCCCTTATCGTAAAAACGCCATCATGCTAGATACCAGTGAAGTGTCAGAAAATGCCGCTGAACTTATCGGTAACATCAGAGATGTTGCACCATATTCCGGTGCGATTACCCATCTCGGATTTAAAACAGACCAACGGAAAACGTTTGTTTTCCACGCCACTCAAGCTGATGGTAAACCTTTACCTTTCGGTACTGAAATTGTCGATTCAGAAGGCAACAGCCTGGGATACGTTGGTCAGGGTAGTATGGTTTTCCTGCGAGTAGAAAAATTACCACAGCAAATTTATATCCACATCGGTCAACTAGGCGAAAAGAGCTGCATAATAAATGATCCACAGCCTGAAATGGGCTCAAGCGCCAATATTTGCCGTTAAGAGAGAAGATAATGAAATTTAAATCCTTGTATCTTAAACCATTTCATCTTAAACCATTGTATCTTAAACCATTGTATCTGGCGGCCATAATCAGTCTGAGCAGTGGCATAGCCTATGCAGATTGCCAACCTAAATATGCAATACCGGCATCCGCAATCACGGTTGATATGACAGATCATCTCACCCTGAACAGCAATGCAACCTGGATACTCAACACCCGATATTCTGGCTATTTTACATGCACGAAAAATTCATTATGGAAACAAAACTCTGTTGCTAATGGCTCGCCTTTTACCAAAAACAAAGTTGTTTTAGGATTCAATGGTGGCAAAAATTATGCCGAAGTGACTATCACCAATCTTTCCCCTGGCAACACTATTTATCTGGGAAACAGTAACGACACATACCCGGCCAGCAAATTGCAAGCCCAATTCACGCTTAATGTAAAGTTACTGAGTGGTAGACCCGGCGGTAGTAATATTCACGTTTTTTCCGGCAATTCTGCAACATTAAAAACGGCTGTCATTGCAATGGATACCACCAACATAGGACTCCTTGATGCCATTATCCGTTTTGCTACCGATTTCCTGACCTTTATGCTCACTTGGGAGTGGCCGACACATTCCGAAGATATCTATTACCAACCCGTCACAATGACTTTTAATCATAGAGATACAACTTGTCACTTCTTAAATGATGGATTAACCGTGAATCTACCAAAAGTCAACCGCATTAGATTGCTTAACGGAACAGATAAAGGAGAAACACCTTTTACCCTCAACTTTGAATGCAAATATCTCCAAAACGGTAAAACTTCACGCTCGGTTAAAGCTTACCTGAGCAGTAATAATCTGCTACCAAATGACAATCGAACTTTAATTGATAGCAAAACAGGTGCCGCTAAAGGTGTTGGTATCCGTGTTTCTCAGACAAGTGATTCAACGCCGATAACTTTCAGTGCTTCGCAATCCTCATCCCACGGCGCAACACTGCTATTCAGCAAAAACTCAGGCAATACCATCGATAAACACTTTGCTATCGACCTTAATGCTTACTACCACGTTTATGATCCCCAAAACATCGTAGCAGGGGAATTGAAAGCAACCTCTGTTCTGAACTTTGAATACAATTAACCAATAGGAAAATTAACCAAGAGGCAAAGGAGATGCCTCTTATTTCCCTCATTCAAATTAAAATTTTTTGTTTCGATAAGTAATTATTTGTAATAAAGTGTTTCTAAAGGAAAATTCATTTACATTTATAATCTCCCCTGAATTGATGTAACACAATGATAATCCTAACATTAAGTAATCACTCAAACTCGCTTAATTTATTCATAAAATAGTGTAATTCTATGAAAAATAGAAAAAATATACTTACACTTATCAATGAAATTAAAAAAACAATATCAAGATAATATTTTAAAACCTTATTAAAGAATAAATAAAAAAAACAAAAAACCAGAAGTAAAAATATATTTCAAGGATAATAATACAACAAAAAAACCACATAAACAGAAAAATAAAATATATGAAAACATTCAATCACATCGATTAAAAATTAAAATAATTAATTAAAAATCAATAACATAAAAACAATCCACAAATGAAAACCTTAGGAGTCAATATAATAAAACATAATGTAAAAATGCAATAAATAGCTTAATCGAGCATAAGAACAATATAACTTTTATTCTCCAAAAACACCTTTAATATAAAAATAGAAAGATAAATATTTATATTATCAAAAAATAAATTATTAAAATTTTTCTATTCTTACATACACCTACATTATTATACTCTTACAATATCACCCTAAGTAAATATTTGTAACACATTGTTACTTATTTTAACTTAACATTTAGAACCATATCGAATATCCTGCACCACACCAATAACAATGGATCTATTATAAAATTAGCTCAAGCCTGGCAGATACGACTTAGTTTTAACTCACAGAGGAAAGAGACCATATCGGTAACAGGTTACCTTTTTATGAAAATGATACTTATTCTTATAACGGCAATATTAATATCAATTAGTTTATTACTCGCTGCGGTGTTCTTACGATTGGCAGTACTATAATTAACAGTACTATATAAAACTAAGTTCAATCACTTCCGATATTATAACTAGCTGGTTTACAAATCACTTTTCTTTTGATAAAGCGACTTACAGGCACAAAATTAACTCAAAAACCATGATTATATCTAATGAATAATTCAACCTATACAGGCAATATTTTGTACACAAACAGCACATAACCATATATAAATTAATAAAAAACCACAGAACAAATTAGCAAAATAATAATTTTTATTACAGAAAATATATACCTAATAGATTTCGAGTTGCAGCACGGCGGCAAGTGAACGAATCCCCAGGAGCATAGATAAACTATGTAACTGGGGTGAGTGAAAGCAGCCAACAAAGCAGCAGCTTGAAAGATGCAGGGTATATTTATGAATCACTAATAACTCTGGCTATGCTGGATTTATTTTGCTAACATCAGCTTGTTTTTTATTCAGAGCAAACGAGGAAAAGCAATGCCCTCTCAAACGATGAGGACAACTGCCATCTTCGCTTTCTTTATCTCACTATTGTTTTCCGCTTTTAGTCATGCTTCAACTAGCACTGCTAAAAGCATAGAGTATTCTCACAATGGCACGCAAAGCAATTTGCCAGATTTGCGAAAATACCCTTCGGGCATCCCACGTAAGAAAGCGTTTTTAAATGTAGTTGTCCCTGTGATTGATAAACACAATCAACGAATTATGCAGGAACGGAAATGGTTACTGGAACACCAGAAAGCCAAACGTTGGTCCACTCAGGATATCAGGTTCCTGCAACGTATTTGCAAAAACTATAACGTGAGCTGTAGCAGCTCGCCTAAAAAAGTTAACTGGAACAAAATACTAAGTCGTGTTGACATCATCCCAACCCACTTTGTTGCCACTCAGGCCGCAACAGAATCTGGTTGGGGAACATCTAAGCTTGCACAACAGAATAACAATTTGTTCGGTATGCGTTGCGGTAACAGCTGTAAGAAAACTCAAGGTAAGATAAAAGGTTATTCCGCCTATCCGACTATCAATGATTCTGTCGAAGCCTATATGAGAAATATGAATACCCATAACGCTTATGAATCATTACGTGTTTCACGCGCTAAACAGAGAAACAGCCAGGAATCGTTGAATACCAGCAAACTGATTGATAATCTTGAAGGATATTCACAATTAGGTTCTACTTACAACAGCTACTTGCATAAAGTGTTTAACAGCAACAAAGGGCTTATTACCCAAGCACAAGAGTTCGCTAAAAACGACCATAACCAAGGTGCTAAATAAGTATGAACCTGCATATATAACCCCAACGACCAACATCATCCGCTTCATAACAAAGGTATGAAGCGGATGATTTTTCACGTTCACCAGCGTATCTTTCCGATTGATAGAATATTTAGATTAGATATTATAATATCGCTCATTATGACCTTGTACTGCGACGAAATGATTAGCCAGAGTTTAATATGAATTTCTTTTCTTTTGAGTTTCTAGGGTCCTTTGTTGCCCTCTTTTTCTTGTATTGGATGCTACAAAAAAGTGCAAAAGCACAAAACTACTTGTTGATAATCGCAAGTTATCTGTTTGTCTTTTCTTTTAATCCACTTTTCGCCGGTATCTTATTTGGCTATACGCTATTTATCTATCTTTTAACAAACATAGCTGGCAAATTTCTATCCGACCGCATCACATTTACCATTCTGACGATAGGTATTCTGGGATGTTTCACCGCATTCAAGTATTACTCTTTCTTTCAAGAAAACCTGCAACAAGCATTTGCCACATTTGGTTTATCCATAGATTTACCCATACTGACACTACTCCTGCCTTTGGGCTTATCTTTCTATGCATTTCATTCCGTCAGCTATGTCGTTTCTGTCACAAGAAAAGAAATCCCTCGGGCATCATTCCCTGATGTCGTTTTATACCTATGCTTTTTTCCGAGTATTGTTGCCGGACCAATAAACCGAGCTAAAGATTTTCTGCCTCAAATCCAGATATCATCAAGAGTGATCATCGAACCATCAAGAGCAATATTGCTGATTGCATTGGCAATAACCAAACTATTCCTGTTCAGCTCTTATCTATCCGAAAATTATGTAAACCCAGTTTTTGATGATCCTACCAGCTACAGTGCAGGGCAAATCCTGGTTGGTATTTATGCCTATGCCTGGCATATCTATTTTAACTTTTCTGGCTATACCAATCTTGTTACCGGATTAGCGCTACTCCTCGGATTCAGAGTACCTGAAAACTTTCATGCCCCTTATCTGGCGGAAAACTTACAAGCCTTCTGGCGCCGTTGGCATATCAGTTTATCTGAATTTATCCGTGATTATGTCTATATTTCTTTTGGCGGTAATAAAAAGGGATTTATACGTAAAAATCTTAATTTGTTTGCTGCTATGGTCATCTCCGGTTTATGGCATGGTGCCGGAATTAACTTCATTATCTGGGGAGCGATTCATGGATTAGGATTAATCATCCTCAATGTTAAATATCAGTTATTTTCTTCAAAAAACGAAAATACATCCAAAAATCCGGCAACCTCATTTTTCTCCAGAATTATCACCTTCCACTTTGTCTGTCTGGCATGGATTTTCTTCCGTTGCCCTACTCTGGATGACGCCCTGACATTATTAAATCAATTGATATCACCAGATTTATTTCACTCGATAATAGCCAGCGGTGGGTTGTTACTGATGTTCTGGGGACTCTTTATTATTTATCCGGGGCTGATTAATCTAAAAATAGCCGTTGGGAAAATTCATTCTCAGATTTCATGGATATACTACCCAATACCATTAGCCATTATTCTGACTTTAGTATTCATGCTTTCACCACAAGGAATGCCAGGATTCATCTATGCTAATTTCTGAATTCAAATCTAATTTAAAAACTGCCGGGCAAGCCATTTTTATCGTGGTATTAACGAGTCTACTGTTAATCTGGCTGAATCACCATTCACTGGATAGATTCTGGCAACAAAAATACCACCAGCAAAGCCCGTGGGCAGCCTTACAAGGTAATCCACTTTGGGATTTAGGTGATAATCTGGAACAAGGTGTACTCGCTGCGGGAGAAGCATTCATCTTACATACCACCGGCAATAACAGTGACAATCATCAGCAAACTCCCCTGGAAGCGAATATCACCCTTCCTGCGGGTTTTCAGATCGGGCTGAAACTCCTGGGTGGTTATACCTCTCCTATTGTAAATCTTCCCGCCACTTTCCCTGAATTATTACAAAAATCTCCTCATGCTAATTCTGTCGACTCATCAGTGCTCCGCAATTCAGGCAATAGTGTTCATTCCAGTATAGTGATCGCCAAAACCAATGTGACGCTGACAGCCAAGGATAAAGTGCTTTTTGCCGGAGACTCAATGATGCAAGGCATTGCCCCGCATTTGAAACGTCGGCTCTATCAGGATTACGGTATTTCAAGTATTAATCTCAGCAAACAAAGTACCGGGCTTGCTTATCCCAGTTTTTTTAACTGGCCAGAAACTATCAATAAGGCGCTGGAAGCTAACCACGATATCAAGCTGGTTGTTATCTTCCTGGGGCCAAATGACCCCTGGGATATGCCACCAAGACATGGCAGCACCTACCTGAAATTCGCAAGTTCTGATTGGGAAAACCTCTATCGCCAACGTATCGACATAATCCTTACTGAAGCACGTAACCACGGTGCTGATATTATCTGGGTTGGTCCTCCCAATATGCGGCAGAAAAAACTTTCCGTCAGCATGGAATATCTGAGAGCCTTGTATCAATCGGAAGTAACGAAAGCCGGAGAAATCTACATTTCTGTTAATGATATTTTTAAATATCATGCAAATGATTATTCCGATTATGTCGGCGACAATAGTAATAAAATTAAACTCAGAAGCGGCGATGGTATACATTTTAGCTTGAAAGGCCAGCAAACTATCTCGGACAATATATTCTCATTGATTGAATTTATTTAGGAATTAGCCAAACAAAATGGAAATGGTTAAACAACTCCGTCGGCGATACCAATCTGCTGGCATCAGTCTGGTCATCACACTCTCTTTAAGTTTGATATCGTGCCATAAACAAAAACCAGAACCATTGCCAACGCAACAACCTGCAACAATGGACCAACAGTTAACAGACTTTGGTGAACCGAATTTAGCCTTACTGGCGAATAAACTGCATAACAGCCGCCATAATCAACTGCATTTTGTTCAGATAGGAGATTCCCATACTGCCGCGGACTTTTTTACTGGCAAGCTTCGCTCTTTATTGCAACAACGTTTTGGCGATGCAGGGATTGGTTTTGTTAGCCCAATTAATGTACCTGGCCAACGTAACACCATGGTCAGTATGACCGGTAATAAACAGCAATGGAAACTCACTACCAGCCGCAAAGATAATCGGTCTGATTTTCCTCTCGGCGGTACAATTGCAGAACCTAGTAACCAAATAAGTCAATTAGCTTTAAGGCTACTTGCACCGTCCCATGATCGCTATCAACTCGAAACATTATACCAAACATCGGATGATGCCCAGATTCTGGTTCAATCTGCAACCAAACGAATACTGAAATTACCGGCAACCCAAGGTCACTGGCAATTTTCTACTGAGGAATCAGTTACATTCCCGGTTAATATTATGGCGATACAAAATAATCAGTTAAAATTAGGCGGTTGGTTTATCAAACGTAAACAACCAGGTATTATGTTATCTGCCTTGGGTATTAATGGTGCAACTATTAATATGATGGATAAGTGGCAGCCAAAATGGATTGATACATTAGTTCAAATGCATCCTGATATGGTGATCCTCGCTTATGGCACAAATGAGGCATTTAATCATTCGCTTGATTTATCAAGCTATCGCCAGCAACTGGAAGCTAAGATAAAGCAGATTCGTAATCAGTTACCACAAGCAGTTATCCTTATTATTGGGCCGGGTGATTCTTTGAAAAACAACCAACTGACAAGTTGTACAGCACAACAACCAACAATGTTGGATAATATTATCCATATTCAACAAAAAGTCGCTCAAGATCAGCACACACTATTCTGGAACTGGCGTGAATATATGGGTGGCAAATGCTCAATTAGGAACTGGGCGCAACAAGATCTCGCGCGTCCTGATTATGTTCACCTTTCAGCCGCAGGTTATGAACGCAGTGCTGAAGCTTTATATCAACAATTAATAAATATTCTCGATCAGTAAGCAACAATAAAGCTTGATTGGGAATAGTACTAAATACTTATCTTGTTTTTAGTGCAGAAAAATTAAACGTATAATCTTAGATTGACAATATGAATGAGCTCACAAGAAACCCATTTTATAAAGACAAATTATCTTTTTTGTTGTATTTAATGCGTTGAAAAATAAGTTTATACCATATGTAAAACATAGCGTTAAAAAGAGTATTTAAAATATGATTTTTCCAAAAAAGTATCCTCTCAGTGCTATAAAAAGGCTCATCTCCGGCTGGAAAGAATGTAGCTTCGAACGTTACCAACAAGCGTATTCTCTTTATGGTGGTGGAATATCTACTCATCCAGATATTGTACGTTTCTTAAATGAAAAATTTGGCAATAGTTTTATCTTTTACGTTAAAGAAAATCCACAAATAGAAAACGTTATCGAAGGGGCATACTTTACATGTAAAGATCATCATCTGGCAGCAAGTCACCAAAAGGATTATTATTTTTTCAGTTACGATGAAATTCTCTTCCCTATTGCCAAACATCTAAAAACTATCATCCCTGGGAAGTCAAAAACCATATCGCCTCTGCACAAAGAAAACTTCGTCAACCTTTATTATGGCCGATTAAACAAGCGAACAATATGCCTTGCTAAAGAAGATTTTTCTTATAAAACAAGAAGAAATCGGAGTAATGAAATTAATAGATTTAAGCGTGCAGGCGGAGAAATACATCAAATTGATGATTTCACTTGCCAAGAATTTGTTGATATTTACACCATACTATACGAAAAACGGTGGGGGAAAAAACACAGTGAAGAAGAAAAAGGAAAATTAACCGAATTATACACTGAGCTCAAACAACATCTGTACGGATGTGTATTAACTATCAATGGAACCCCAGCAGCCTACGATTTAGTTATAAAATCAGACAGCCCTCAATGGGTTTCATTCGATGCAGTAAACGGTGGATACGATCCTGAATACGCTAATCTCAGCCTTGGAAGCATTGTCATGTGGTTAAATATTCAAAATGCTTCAACGCTCTGTCAGCAGAATCAAAAAACGATGCGCTATTCTATTGGCAAACCTACTTTCGCCTATAAAGATCGCTGGTGCCACCGTCACCCATTAGCAAGAACACTATTTTAATGTCACCAATATTTCCAGATAGTTAACTTATCTTGCCGCCTTCTTTAGAAGGCGGTATTAATCTAATACAATCTCTTAATTCATATGAATTACAACATGGCAAAGAAAACCATTCCAACAACCGCACCTGTTGTTCCAAGAATAGTTTCCATAATTGACCAAGTTTTCAGTGTCTGAGATTCTGTCGCACCAGTAAATTTACCAAATAACCAAAAACCTGAGTCATTAACATGACTCAATACCAAAGAACCACCCGCAATACAAATTGAAAGAGCTGCAAGCTGGGCACCAGAATATCCCAGAAGATCAACAACTGGCAAAATCAGACCAACAGTTGTCAAACAGGCAACGGTTGCAGAACCTTGAATAACGCGTACTGTACCAGCAAGGATGAAACACGCTAATGCAATAGGCAGACCCGCCCCAATCAAAGCGTTTCCCAAAGCAGGGCCAACACCAGAATCCACTAATACTTGTTTAAATACGCCACCAGCCCCAGTCACCAATAAAATAATTCCAGCCGGTTGAATGGCCGAAGAGCAAATATCCATCACTTTTTCTTTACTCATCCCACGGCGAATTGCCAAACCATAAATAGCAACCAAACAAGCAACCAAAATCGCAGAAAATGGATGACCGATAAATTCAAGCCACTGATACAATTCAGAGCCTTGTTCAACAAAATTCTCACCAATAGCCTTTAATCCAACCAAAGCCAAAGGGAACAGAACCAGTGACAAACTCAAACCAAAAGATGGCATCTTACCTTGACCAAGGCTTGGCTCACTTATATCCACGGGCAAATCCAAAGTGACATACTTACTGATAAAACTACCGAAGATTGGACCCGCCAGTAACATCCCAGGAATCGCCGCACTGATACCGATCAAAATCATCCAGCCAAAGTCAGCATTCATCTGTGAAGCCAACAACATCGGTACTGGACCAGGTAACAAAAACGCGGCAGCGGCTGCAACACCGGCAAACAGAGGAATAACCAGTTTCACTACATTACCGCCAGTACGACGTGCTACTGCAAACGCCACACCAATCAATAAAACAATCGCTACATCAAAGAACAACGGCAAAGCACAAACCAGGCCAGCGATCCCCAATGAATAATGCGCATTCTTTTCACCAAAACTATTTAGTAACTTAACTGCAATCTGATCCAGTGCGCCTGTTTCATGCAGAACTTTACCAAACATCGCCCCCAATGCGACAACAATAGCCAGAAAACCTAACGTTCCTCCCATTCCTTCTTGCATTGTTTCAGCAATTTTATCCAGTGGCATACCAGAAAAAACACCCGCTCCCATGGAAACCAGTATTAACGCAACAAAAGCGTGGATTCTGGCCTTCATTACCAGAAACAACAGTAAAAGAACAGAACCCACGGCTGTCAGCACTAAGGTTAAAGTACTCATTATTTTTCCCCTGAAATGACACTATTAATTATTCTTATCGAGTGATTTATCACTTCATCAAGAGATGATCTAATGTCAACCAGATAAACATCCTGTTCATCACTCCCCGGCTCTTCTAATGACTCAAACTGAGATACCAACATTTGAGGTTTAAAAAAATGATCTTTACGTGCCTTCAATCGACTTTCAATTAAATCAAAATCGCCTTTCATATAAAGAAATGACAGATTCTTATTATTATCACGCAGTATATCCCGGTAATGTTTTTTTAAAGCAGAACAAACAATCAGGGAAACCGGGTTTGTGCGTTGCATAGCAAAAATTGCATGACTCAGTGATTTCAACCAAGGTTCACGATCTTCATCATTCAGTGCATAGCCTTCAGCCATCTTATTAATGTTAGATCTTGGATGTAAAAAATCACCATCTAAAAAAGCAGAATCCAATTTATAGGCCACAGCACTGGCAACAGCAGATTTACCACTACCGGATACCCCCATAAGCACAAAAACATGATTCGAATGCTGGGTATCGCTCATATAAACTCCTTAGCGTAGATATTTTATCTACAAATGTTACCGGTAACTGTTATCGGTAACATTATCAGAAGTAGAGATGAAATTCGCAACAATACGGAATATTCAGGAAATATAAATGTGATATTTATCACAAATGAGTTCAAAAAAACGCAAATCCAGCAGACTGATTAGATACTCTCTCCCAGAGATAATTGAAAACCGATATCAATCATTTTTTGCGGTAGATATTCGCCCTTCAGCCGAGCCATTAATAATTCAGCAGCCCTCCGCCCCATTAAGTCACGAGACGTCAATACACTGGCAAGTTTTGGTGTCATCACCTGACCAACATCATGACCATGAAAGCCGGCTATTGCAATATCATGTGGTACAGCTATCCCTTGACGTTGGCACTCGAAAATTGCTCCGATAGCGAGGTCATCGTTAGTGCAGAATAGACCATCAACATCAGGATATTTTGTTCGTGCTTCATTCAATAACTGCCCCCCTAATGTGTAAGAAGAGCTGTCTGGTGTCATTATCTTACCTGGCTTTAACCCCGCACTTTCCATTGCAGCTTCATAGCCCTCCAGACGAATAATCGTCCTTTCATCTTGTCTCGCACCAAGATAAATCACCCGTTGGCAACCACGCTCAATCATTGCCATTGTCATTTGCCGAGCTGCTTCAAAGTTGTCAATACCGACTGCCGTATCAAAACAAGGAGAAACACAATCCATCAGTTCAACAACAGGGATACCAGCCGTTTCCAACATCCTCAAAGTTCGTGGAGTGTGAGTACGTTCTGAAAGAATCAAACCATCAATATTATAGGAAAGTAAAGAAATCAAACGCTCTTCTTCCTTTTCTGAACGATAGCCATAGTGAGCCAACATAGTTTGATAACCATAACTATCCGTCACATATTCGATACCACGAATAACCTCCGCAAAAACCTGGTTAGTCAAAGAAGGCAATAAAATACCAATAGCATGACTAGTGGAATTAGAAAGAATATCCGGCACTTTATTTGGGATATAACCTAATTCATCTAAAGCATCCGCTATTTTCTTTCGCAATTGCTCAGAAACTTGATCAGGATTACGCAAGAAACGACTTACCGTCATTTTAGTTACACCAACACGATCAGCAACATCTTGTAAAATAGGACGTTTTTTCTTCATATTTCAATGCAATATAGAATGAGTAAAATTTAGGATAATAAACGCAGTGTCATGACATATTTATACACTATAAGGACACATTTTTTTAAAATTTAGTCTGGCTGTGAAACTGTAATCCCAATTTATTTAGTGTATCGTAAAATCTTATCCTTTAGAGTGGAGATATAAGACATAGTTTTTTTGTAACTAGGAGGATTTCGCCGCTGAGATATTACCGAATGATTTAGAGCAATGAGCCACCACAACCCGCAAGAACCACGCCATGACAATGAGTAAGAACTTGAAAATTGCCAAACCTATCAAAATCAGAAGCAGAGACATTAAGTCAGCTTAGGAGAAATGTCCAGACGAAATTAAGGTTTAATCATTCAACACTGGCTCAAAGTTGATATGGACTACATCGTCAGCTTAAGTACAAGTAGGCATACAATTAGGAAAGAACTCTCGTTAACTTATACCAATTAAGAAAAAGCTGCGTTATAAGATGCTCAAAACCAATATCGAAAATAACCTGTTAGCCGACATCGCCTAACGGAACATAAAAAGATTTATCACTTCACCGGTTTACTCTGAAACTCTTCCCTTGTGGGTATTTTCATCCAAGCAGATCACCCAATAACGGCGTTTTTCATGGTAATACTCAAAAGTGACGAACGTGACAAACGAGCCTCATTTCCTACAATTTGGTTCGTCTAGCGATAATGTTTACAACACAAGCTCATAGTGTAAGCCCTAGTCTCATTAATGCACTACAGTTTATTTAAGCAGAATTTTTACGATGCGTGGGACAAAACCCCAAAGAAGTTTCAACAATTACGGGAAGAAGAACGTAAACGTCCGGTCATCTCACCTTGTTCTTCCCCTCCGGCCCCTGCACGCTACCGCTTCCTTATCTTCACCTGGAGACTGACACCATGAGCCGTAGCCGATATACCCCGGAACAAAAACAGCAACATGTGACCCAATGGCGCCACAGTGACCTGACTCGAAAACAGTATTGCGAACAGCATCAGCTGAGTTTTTCCTCTTTCCGCGACTGGATTGCCGACAGTAACAAAATGCGCCAACCTCTCAGCCAGACACTGCCCGCCCTCTTGCCGGTTTCACTCCAGCCTGACGACACGCACACCGTCACCCTGCATACCCCGGACGGCTATGCCATCGCCTGTCCATTGACGCTGTTGCCTGACGTGATGCGGGTGCTGGCCCGATGCTGAAACCGCAACAGCTCTTTCTGGTGCGAGAGCCCGTCGACATGCGCCGGGGCATTGATGCCCTGACCCAGCACCTGGAGGGACTAAATTTGCGCTGGCAGGACGAGGCCGCTTTTGTTTTCTGCAACAAGGCCCGCTCCCGTCTCAAGGTGTTGCGCTGGGACCGACACGGCGTCTGGCTGTGTACCCGCCGTCTGCACCGGGCCCACTTTGTCTGGCCGAAGCAGGGCGAACGCAGCTGGGTGATGACGCCCGCCCAGTTTGACTGGCTCATCCGCGGCATTCACTGGCAACAGGTCGAGGGGGATGACCTGTCCGGCTGGCAAAGCTAATTCCGCTACCCCGGTCACACTTTTACCGGATAACGGCAGGGCATTATCCGGTACACTGTCGGCATGACTCTCCATGACTTAATGGCGCTGGATGACCCCGACCAGTTCCGCTTGCGGGCACTGGCGCTGCTTCAGCAGCAACGCGACTATATTCACCGGCTGGAAGACGCCCTGAAACAGGCGCAACGCTGGCGTTTCGGCGCGCACAGTGAAACCCTGCCGGTGGGGGTCAAACGCAGTCAATTCGAGGAGGATGCCGACACCGATATCGCGGTGCTGGAAACTCAGCTCTCACGTCTGCATATCAAGGAAGACGCGACTCCGGCTCACCCCAAACGACAGCCTTTACCGGCGACTTTACCTCGAGAAGATATCCGGTTGTCGCTGGAGACTCAGGCGTGCCCGGATTGCGGTCATGCCCTGCGCTTTTTGCGTGATGAAATCAGTGAGCGACTGGAATACCGTCCGGCCACGTTTATCGTCCGACGTTATGTCTGTCCGCAGTACAGCTGTGCGGCCTGTCAGAGTGTGCATGCCCAGGCCCGGCCCGCCCGTCTTATCGAAAAGGGTATTCCGGAGCCGGGGTTGCTGGCCCAGATAGTGGTCGCTAAATATCGTGACCACCTGCCGCTCTACCGTCAGCAGTCCATCTATGCCCGCAGTGGCGTAACCCTGGCCCGCAGCACCCTGTCGGACTGGGTGGGGCAGGTGGCTCTGGCGCTGCAACCGCTGGCCGATACGCTGAAGCAGACGCTGCTGACATCCCCCGTGCTGCATGCCGATGAGACCCCGTTGCCGATACTGGCGCCGGGAAAAGGCCAGACCCAGCGTGCCTATCTGTGGACGTATGTCACCGGCCCCGATACCTCACCGGCGGGGGTGTACTATGAGCTGCATCCCGGCCGCAGTGGCCGTTATGCGCAGAGCATGCTGAAAGACTGGTCGGGCGGCACGTTGGTGACGGATGATTATGCGGGTTACAATGCGCTGCATGCCCGGGCGGATATCACCGAAGCGGGTTGCTGGGCCCATGCCCGGCGTAAGTTCTTTGAACACTACCAGGCCAGCGCCAATCCGACGGCCAAACAGGCGCTGGAGGGTATTCGTGACCTGTACAAACTGGAGCGAAAAATCAAACACCGGCCCCCGGATAAACGGCGTCAGTGGCGGCAGCGTTATGCCCGGCCGTGGCTGAATGAGTTCCGGTCCTGGTTGCAGACGACTCAGGCCAAAACGGCCCCCAACTCCGGGTTGCGCAAAGCGATAGATTATACCCTGAAACGCTGGTCGGCTCTGGTGTGTTATCTGGATGATGGCCGGGTGCCGATAGACAACAACCGGGCGGAGAATGCGGTCCGGGGTGTGGCGGTTGGCCGAAAGAACTGGCTTTTTGCGGGTTCGCTAGCCGCGGGGCAACGGGCCGCGATGATAATGAGCCTGTTGGAAACCGCCAAAGCCAACGGACATGAGCCCTGGGTCTGGTTACGTGATGTCCTTACCCGGTTGCCTGTCTGGCCGAACAATCGGTTGAATGAGCTGCTTCCCTGGCCGGGTCATCCCTTCAGTTAATATCCCATTTTGTGGTTATCTGACCATGCAAGGTGAGTTCACCGGAGCCTTACAGAAGAACAACTTATATCATCTAAGAAAAGTGGAAAAAAATTTGCCCAAAGCAAATTTTATACCGGGGGGAAATAATATACCGCTACACACAAAACTGCCCGCGACGTTCAAATCCGTTCCCGACAGAGTTGTTCTATATAATGCGGATAGACACAGTAACTAGGTAATATAAGCAAACAAAATGATACATACCCTGATATGCAAAAACCCCCAGCTTTCGCTGGGGGTTTCTACTCTATTTAAAGCCTGGCAGTTCCCTACTCTCACATGGGGAGACCCCACACTACCATCGGCGCTACGGCGTTTCACTGCTGAGTTCGGCATGGGGTCAGGTGGGACCACCGCGCTATCGCCGCCAGACAAATTCTTTATATATTATCATGGTGCTGATACCCAGATTCGAACTGGGGACCTCACCCTTACCAAGGGTGTGCTCTACCAACTGAGCCATATCAGCAATAGCGGCTCGCCGTCAATATTAACGCAAACCCCAAAAAATTAAAGCCTGGCGGTTCCCTACTCTCACATGGGGAGACCCCACACTACCATCGGCGCTACGGCGTTTCACTGCTGAGTTCGGCATGGGGTCAGGTGGGACCACCGCGCTATCGCCGCCAGGCAAATTCATTCCGTTCCGGCTGTCGCTTCCCTCTCGGCCGCAACACCCAAAACCAATCTCTGAACAAGCTGAATGAAACTCTCTCCGTCTTCCGACCGCTGTCTTATGACGCCAAAACACCTTCGGTGTTGTAAGGTTAAGCCGCTCGGTTCATTAGTACCGGTCAGCTCAATGCATCGCTGCACTTACACACCCAGCCTATCCACGTCTTCGTCTTAAACGTTCCTTCCGTGACCTCAAGTCAAGGGAAGACTCATCTCAAGGCAAGTTTCCCGCTTAGATGCTTTCAGCGGTTATCTCTTCCGCACTTAGCTACCGGGCGATGCC
>NZ_NMQR01000110.1 GCF_003545805.1 Photorhabdus sp. CRCIA-P01
AAAAGCCAAAACCTGGCGGTCCAGCTCAGCCGGGTGCTGCACCGCAACGCCGACCAGAAAACCCTGCTCAACGGTGAAATTTATCGCCGGGCGTCCCGTAATTTTATTGACAACACTGAAATCGATGTTCAGCGCCGGGAAACCGCAGGCTGGAAGCTGGGACTGTCCCATCATCACACTATCGGCAACGCCACTCTCGATACCAGGGTCACTTACCAACAGGGCATGCGCTGGTTTGGCGCGCAACCGGCGCCGGAAGAGTACCGCAATGAAGGGACTGCCTTGCCTAAAATCACCCAATTCTCAGCGACGCTGGCCGGGCCGTTAACGCTGTTTTCTCAGCCCTTTTCTTATCAAACCCAGTATCTGCGCCAGATAAGCGCCAGCCCGTTGACGCCTCAGGATCGCTTTTCAATTGGCGGCCGCTGGACGGTACGCGGCTTTGATGGCGAGTTGACCTTATCCGCTGATCGGGGGTGGTACAGCCGGAACGAACTGGACTGGCAAACCCCGCTGCGTGGGCAGTCGCTGTATCTGGGGATCGATTACGGAGAAGTGGGCGGTCCGGGTAGCGACGCGCTGCTCGGAAAACACCTGGCGGGGAGCGCCCTGGGCTGGCGAGGCAGCCTGAAAGGGGTGAGCTACGACCTGTTTGTCGGCGTCCCGCTGTCCAAACCCGCCGGTTTCCAAACCTCCCCGGTCACGGCCGGATTCAACCTGTATTGGCAGTATTAATTCAAATAGCAAAACTGCCAGTGGGTAGTGTTGTGTGGAGCAAAAATCATGAACCAGCAGTTGTATCGTATTATCTTTAATCAGGCCCGTCAGATGTGGATGGTAGTGGCCGAGATAGTGTGTGCCGGGCGCGGACGAACGGGACGCCGCGCTCGTCGGCCATCTCTACGGTCGTGTCGTTGCCGGTTTACGGCGTTACGATTCAGTCTCTTGTTAGCGCTTGGCGGGATTTCACTCACGGCACAGGCGGCGATTGTGGCCGACGGACAGGCGCCGGGACGTCAGCAGCCGACCATCATTCGCAGCGCCAACGGCACGCCGCAGGTTAATATTCAGACGCCCGGCTCTGATGGCGTTTCTCACAACAGCTACCGTCAGTTTGATGTGGATAAACAAGGAGTTATCCTTAATAACAGCCATCAGGCCACGCAGACGCAACTCGGCGGTATGGTGGCGGGTAATCCGTGGTTAGCCAAAGGGGACGCCAGCGTTATCCTCAATGAAGTCAACAGCCACGACCGCAGTCACCTCAACGGCTGGATTGAAGTAGCCGGACATAAAGCCGAGGTGATTATTGCCAACCCTTCGGGGATCACCTGTAACGGCTGCGGGTTTATTAACGCGCACCGCACTACGCTCACCACCGGGCAAGCCCTGATGGAGCGGGGTCGGTTGAAAGGGTTTGATGTCAATCAGGGGGAAGTGCGGATTGACGGGCACGGCATGGACAGCACCCAGCAAAGTTACACCGATATTATCGCCCGCTCCGTGGCGATTAACGCCAAATTACATGCGCAAGACCTGAAAGTGACCACCGGGCGCAATCGGGTGGATGCGGCACACCAGAAGATTGAGAAAAAATCCGCTGAGGCCACTGACCAGCCGGAGTTTGCGTTGGATGTGGCGGCACTGGGCGGCATGTATGCCCATAAAATTAGGCTAATAGGCACCGAAACGGGGGTGGGCGTCCATAATGCCGGCAATATCGGGGCCTCAGCCGGGGACGTGCATATTACCGCCGATGGCTGGATAGAAAACCGCGGCGCCATCAGCAGCCGTGACGGGCTGCAATTAACGTCGTCTTCCAATGTGACTAACGCGGGCAAATTGTTGTCACAATCAACGGTGAATTTACAAGCCAACGGGGCGTTAAAGAATCAGGGCCGGGTGGAGGCCCGCGGCGATACCACCGTTACCGCAGGCACCATACACAGCAGCCATGACAGCGTCTGGGCCGCCGGACTGGATGATAAGGGCAACACCACCCGCCCCGGTTCACTGACCCTGACCGCGCAACACGTTCAGGCCAATGGCAAAAATCTGGCGACCGACACGCTGGCTATCCACAGTCAACAGATTGACCTGAGCGACAGCCAGACCGCCGCTAGCCAGATTCAACTCACCGCCGGCCAATCGGGGATAAATACCGCTCGCGCCACCGTTAACGCAAACCGTTTGACTGCGAAAACGCCGGGCCAGTTTAACAACAACGGCGGCCAGTTAGTGGCGCGGGAAATCCACCTCACGACCCCGGATATCTCTAACCTGAAAGGAAAAATTAACCAGACAGGAAGCGGTGAACTGACGCTCCATACCCGTACCCTGAATAACCGTGAAGGGACAGTGTTCAATCAAGGGAAACGGTTGATCCTCACCACAGACCAGCTCGACAACCATCAGGGCAACATTGCCAGTCAGGGCGAGGACCTGCATCTCACTGCGCGTCACGCAGATAACACTCAGGGCACGGTGCAACTGGCGGGTAACGGGAAACTGGCACTCAACAGCCAACACTGGCTGGGCAATAAGGGCAAACTGCTCACCAACGGTGCCCTGACGATACAAGCCGGGGAACTGCAACTCAACCACGCCGAAACGCAGGCCGGGCAGATTACTATCAATGCGGACACCCTGAGCCATCAAGGCGGTGTGATGCAACAACGCGGCAAAGATACACTGTCTCTGACGGTAAACACCCTAAATAACCAGAACGGCACCCTTGCCGGTAACGGTAACCTGAACCTTAAGGCAACGACCGTCGATAATCGTCACGGCAACCTTGTGGCTGCCGACAAGGGCTCGCTGACACTGACGGTCAAAGACACGCTGGACAATCAGGCGGGCAGACTGGAAGCAGGTAACGCGCTCCGGCTCAGCGCGGCCCAACTGGATAATCGCCGGGGTAGCCTTGTGGCTACCGGGGACAGCGCCACCCTGACCATTGGCAAGGCCATTCAGAATGCCAATGGTCATCTTGAAGCCAAAACCCGACTGACTACAACCAGCCAGACACTGGATAACACGCAAGGCGTGTTGCTGGCGCAGCATATCAACAGCCAGACCACCGGCCAGCCCTTCATCAATACGGCGGGACAGGTGATAGCCGGGGACACCCTGACCTTAAACAGTGGTGAACTGGATAATACGGCGGGGCGGTTACAATCCGGCCGGGAGATGTCCGTTGATACCCACGGGCATGGGCTCATTAATACCCGCAATGCCGACCAAAAAGCAGGCCGGTTGTTAAGCGGCGGGCAGTTAACCCTGCGTACCGGCGACATCGATAACACCGGCGGCATGATAGCCGCGGACGGCAAAACGACGCTGACCAGCAGCATGCTCAACAATACTCAGGGACAGATAGCCGGGAATGGCGGGCTGGACATTCACAGTCAGCAACTCACTAACCGCAACGGGACCTTACAATCCGCAAACGCCCTGAATCTGGATACCGACGGCCAGTTACTGGATAACCAACAGGGCCAAATTATTGGTGAGGGCAAAACCACCGTCACCAGCGGCCCGCTGGACAATCGCCACGGTCATCTGCAAGGCGGACAGTTGGTTATCGACACCCGACAGGCACAGACCGATAACCGGGACGGCAAATTGTTGTCGGCCGGTACGTTCAACCTGAAAACCCAGCGGCTCGACAATCGTCACGGGCAGGTGCAGGCGGTGGGCGACACCGCTCTTAATGTTGAAACCCAAACCGATAACACCGGCGGCCTTATCCGTGGTGGTCAGCAATTGACCTTGAGCACCGCTCACCTGATTAACCGCGACACGGCGCAGACGGATAAAGGACTGGAAGCGCAAAACCTGACGGTCAACGCCCAACAGGTGGACAACCGCCAGGGCGCTTTACGGGCGGCCGACCATCTGCAAGCGAACATCAGCCAGAGCTTGAATAATCTCCAGGGGCTGGTCTCTGCTGGCAAACAGCTCACTATCAACAGCGAGGCTCAGCAACCGCATCTGAGGATTAACAACCAACAGGGCACCCTGATTGCCGGGAAACAGGTGGATATTAACGCCGAGACCCTCAGCGGTGACGGCCAACTGTTATCGCAGGGGGATATGGCCGTCACCGCTGAGGGTCTC
>NZ_NMQR01000111.1 GCF_003545805.1 Photorhabdus sp. CRCIA-P01
ACGGGAATTATGTCTTTGCATTGTGGCAACCATATAGTTGTTGTCAGCGGCGTGGACAGACTTTTCTCTACAGTACAGATTTTTGATACTGGGATCATGGGATGAGACAACGATTATTTTTGCCGGTATTGGTAGCACTGGCGTTTATGAGTGTTCCTGTTGTTCAGGCGGTAGTTTTGCCATTGCGGACAGCCCGATAGGTTACGGGAAAAGCATGAATGGCGCTGTATCGGACAAACTGTTTTACAACATTGGTGGCGGATCAGTGATATCACAGCCGGCGACCCGCAGCAATCTGCAACATTTGGGCGGATTAAACCTCGGTTGGAGCAGTGACCTGATGTGCGGTAACTTTGATTTAAAAACGACGGTAGGGAATCAGCTTAATGGCCTGACTTCGGGTTTTAAAAACCTGATGGGCGAAGTGATACAGGGAGCTACTGGGGCCGTAGCCAGTTTGCCGGCAATGGTTATCCAGCGTGCTATCCGGGATTATATGAAATGCTGACCAACGGTGTATTACAGGCAGGCATTGCATTCGACAAATCACAACTGAGTTGCCAGAACATGTCACAGCGTATGATGGATTTTTCCGATAGCAGTAAATGGACTAAAGCGGCGTTGATGGAGGAATACAAAACGTTGGTGAATACCGGCAACGGTGATGCGGTTGGCACGACACAAAAAATGGAGGTTGCAGACGGTACACAAGGTTCAAACTGGATAGGGGGTGAAAAACGGGGAGGAAAAGGGCAGAAAGCCATTCAGCCTATCCGGGATCTGGCAAAAGCCGGCTTCAATATGATGAACAACCTGCCGGCGAATAGCCATGCCAATGTCAGCCGTGGTCAATGTAATGGTGCTGCGTGCCAGAAATTCAAGAACAGTGAAGAAGCCGCCGCCGCAGTAGTCAGGGTGTTAGGTGATCGTTCGGTTAGAACCTGTATTGACAGTCGTCAGTGTACCAGTGGTGGTACCGAAGATCAGCCAGGTGCGAGTGTCGCTGGGACGGGGTTTGCGCCGATGCTGGAAGAGGCTACCAAAACCAACATTGAGCAATTGATGAAACTGGTCAGCGGGGAAAATGCTCCCACCGTAGTCAATCTGGCAAAACTCAAAACGGGTAGCCTGGCGGTGACTCGCGGGGTTATCCAGGCACTGAAACGTGATCCGGACAGTGGTGCGCTGGTGAGTCGGTTGGCCAGTGAGTTAGCGATGGCAGACACCATTGAGACCGCGCTCACTATGCGGCGAATGTTGATAACCGGACAGGCAGAGCCGAATGCGGCTGCTCAGACGCAAGCTATGGAAGAGAGTGATCGTCGCATTACGATATTGGACAGAGAAATTGTCGCTATGAAGAATGAGATGGAGCTGCGCCGGGCGATTGCACAAAATACCGCCCTGACCGCGCTTGAGCGTGAACAAAATCGGGTAGAAATGAATTTGCAACGGCAGTCCACCGATAATACCGACAGTCGTATTAACACTTTGTCTGTGCCGCCAAAAGGGCGTGAAGGACAATAATGATGTCTGAGCAAAGTGAAATCCGGGTACCTACTGGCACTAAACAAAGGTTGATAGTGGGACTGAAACGGAATCTCAGACGAGGGTTAATCGTCATGCTGATGATGGGGTGCATGTTACTTGTTGCCGTAGTTGGCTTGGCGTATCCGTCTCAGATCAATGCCTTACAACATTGGATGTACACGACCCGTTACGGTTGGCTGGTTTGGCGATTGGTCATGTACAGTGTTATTGCTTGTTTCATGTGGCAGCTTTGGCGATTCCCATTGCCGTTAACACAGAAAGCTGCTTTGAAACGGATTGCGCTAATTTCGCTGGGATTTGTGGGCTTTTGTGAGTATGCCATGTTCTTCGTCTCCGGAGAGCAGTCATGACAACTTACAGCTATTTGGAATATTTTCTGACCCTGCTGGGTTGGATGGTGAATAATGGCTTGTGGAATGTGCTGTTGGCCACTGGGTTATTTGTGCTGCCGCTGACATTTAAAATTATAGGTATCTGGCTGAAAGTCCGGGAAGAAGGGGAGGATGAAGGGAATAAGGGCATGCTCTCAGTGACCCGGATTGAAAACACCTTGTATGGTGCTTTTCTGGTGATGATTGCTTGCTGTGTGCCGTTGGTCAATGTGAGTCTGAGTACCATTACGTATGATGACTCGCGGGCAAAAAGTTGTGGTACTTGGACACCGAAACCGGCTGAAACGGGTTATGCGTCAGTGATATCGTCGCTTGAGGGTAAAACAGCAGTCGCTCCAGTTTGGTGGATACTGGTTCATCAAATTTCCAAAGGGGTCACTCAGGCCGCAATAGCTTCTCTTCCCTGCCGCCCCGACCTGAGGCAACTGCGTTTTGAGGTCCAGCATACGCAGATTAATAATCCGGCATTGGCTCAGATATTACAGGATTTTACCCATGACTGTTATGCGCTGGCATTGTATCAGTGGAAACGCCGGGACGAGGGAAAAACCCTGGATGAAGCGGTATTACGGGATATTGAATGGTTGGGGTCAAAAACGTTTCTGAATGGGGCGGGTTATTATGATGCGCTTCAGTCAAAAACGCCCCGGCCGGATTTTCCCTGGAAACCGCGCCGTGATGATGGTTTTGCTAATACGGGACAAGGCGGCTATCCGACCTGTAAGGAATGGTGGTCAGACAGTCAAGTAGGATTGGAAAAACGGATCATGGCGCAGGCTGAGCCAGGCATGTGGTTTCGGTTATCGGCGGCATTGAAATTGATGGGTAAGGAGACATCAGAGTATAAGGAGGCAGTGATACGGCGTTTGGTGAGTCCGGAAAGCCTGACAACATCTCAGGGGGGACATGTCTATGCAGGTTACGGGGGGAACGCGGATTTTACCCTGATGAATTCAGTGGGCCGTCTGGCTTCATTAGGTGGGATGTCGTTGGGCAGTCTGGCGGCATTTCCGGCATTTGATGCAATGCGCCAGGCATTACCAATGGTGCAGGCTGTTATACTGATGGCAGTGACTATCATATTACCGCTGATTATAGTATTTGCTGTCTACGAATATAAGACGGTCATTACGCTGACCTTTGTCGTGTTTGCGTTGAACTTTTTGACATTTTGGTGGGAATTGGCACGCTGGTTGGACAGCTGGTTATTGGAGGCATTGTACGGTTCGGATACGCACAGCCGATGGAATATGGCCGGTTTTCAGAATAGCACAGACGATATCATTATGAGTTTTGTGATGGGAGCGATGTTTATTGTGTTGCCGGCATTGTGGATAAGTGCGTTGTCGTGGGCTGGAGTTAAAGTTGGTGGAGTAATAGAAAATGCAGGCAGCACAGCAACTAAGGATAGCAAGGCGGCTGGCAGTCAATTAGGTTCTAAGATATCTGGAAAGCTTTAATTGTTACTTAGTATAGCCTGATATAGATGACTGGATAGGGTTACTCTTGATCTCAACAGTCATCTGATTCCCATGAATGTCTTTTATAGGTGTCTTTATCCCAATCTTGTTCCCACGAAAAACGTTCATAAGCAGTTTTTTGCTCACTTATATTTGAATTTTTTTTATTCCACATGTTTTGAGAAATTCCTAGTAATAATACAAAGGCCAGTATAACCATTATAGCTATAGCCAATGACCCAAGCAGTAATGCAATAACTGAGCTGCCAACAAATAGATAAATTGGTAAATGTCCTATCCAACTAGGGAGATTGTATTTGTGGGCTTTGGCAACACAATGTGAATCCCAGGGCAAGATCTCACAATTTTAACAAGGTTATTTGGGTTAAATAAAGACCAAAATATAACTTTTTATAGCCACTTCTCTCATTAAAACGTTAAGATCTCTCTATTCTATAAAAGCGTGATCTTAATAATGAGTATTTTCAACTTTATCAGCAAGATAGATGACCCACGTTCTGACATCAATAAAAAACATGAATTAATGGATGTGATTTTTTTAGCTTTTTCTGCTGTGTTATGTGGGGCTTCTGGCTGGAAATCAATCCAGGAATTTGG
>NZ_NMQR01000112.1 GCF_003545805.1 Photorhabdus sp. CRCIA-P01
ATCATATACAATTGAATTCAACACATCATAGAGACAGCTCATCATGGCATAGGGATAATGTCTGGACGTACGTTGTGTGACACGATAGCCATTATTGATAAGTTTTCTGGGGACATTGAGCTTTGATCCATCAATGGCAAAAATTCGGTGTCCTTTCCATGTTGTCGGGAGAGTGTTTTTCTCCCAGACAACCACAATATCTTTATTAATGGTTTTGATGGCATCATCAGGTAATTTCATTCTGGCTTCGCACATTGATGAGGCTGAAATAGGACTGCACTGAGGTAGAGGTATATTTTCATGAACGCAGTCATCCCATATTTCATTGATGATATAAGCATATCCATGATTATTTTTTCCGGAAATAATTTTCATGCGGAATAAGACAATCAATTTTGTATCTATTGTTCTTTTTCTTTTTTTCCACGATTTATCAATCGTCGAACATGAATTAAAAAAGGTTTTGTTTAGGCGTTGATATAAATCCATGATCCATTCCCCCTTGCTCATTTAGACCCTATTTTATCACATCGTTGTTTCCTTAACCGAATGCCATTGATTGGCGCAATCCTTCAGGTTATAACGCCTGGCATTTGGATGAAACCTATATCAAAGTCAATGGAAAATGGACTTATCTTTATCGTGCTATTGATAGTCGTGGACAGACTCTTGATTTTTATCTTTCGCCTCGTCGTAATACCAAGGCAACCTATCGGTTTTTAGGGAAGATATTCAATCGCGTAAAGAAAAGGCAAATTCCGAGGATCATTAATACTGATAAAGCTGCTCCTTACGGTCGCACCCTCAGCCGACTAAAACAGGAAGGCAAATGTCCCTCTCATATCGAACATTGACAAATCAAATTCCACAATAATGTGATTGAATATGATCACGGTAAATTGAAACGTGTCATTAATCCCATGTTAGGGTTTAAATCGATAAAAACCGCGTATGCCACTATCAAAGGGATTGAGGTGATGCGTGCTCTTCGCAAGGGTCAAGCTGAACACTTTTATTATGGGCAAGCTTTAGGCGAGATGCGCCTAGTGAATCGAGTCTTTAGTCTCTAATCCACTTCGAGCGAAAAAACTCAAACTCATCTCTTTATTTGCAACAGTGCCACTTCTTAAGCTTAGTATTATTTAATAAGAGTAGCAAAAGAAATAATAATAATTTTGATCAGCATAAAATGATTATTTTAAATAACATTAATCTATGTTAATTTACTCAATTAACACATTGATATATTTAATATTTATAGATGTTTTTAATTTATATAAAAATGGAAAATTTTCTCTCACTTAAATAAATTACACAAAAAATAGTATTATTCTACATGGATTATTATTCTGGGTAAAATAACTAAATTCAATTTAGACCACCTTTAGAGAACATTACAAAAACCTCTATGACCTTTATGGATTGTTTTATGATTTATGCTTACATACGCGTCAGTTCAGCAGAACAAAATTCATCCCGACAAGAAATCGCCATTTAAAATGCCGGTTATGAGATAAAAAATATTTTTACTGATGTTGCCAGTGGCAAAGATACAAATCGCCCAAATCTGCAACAATTATTAGCGATATTAGAGCGTGGAGATACATTCATTGTTCATTCGATAGATCTCTTGTGCAGAAATGTGATGGATATGTGTAATTTAACACTTCAACTGAAACAACGAGGCATTTCGCTTATTTTTATCAAGGAAAACATTCATTTTTCTGCTAGCGAGAGTAATCTGTTACAAGAACTACAATTACATATGATGTCGGTATTTAGTCAGTTTGAGCGTGCGCTCATTAGAGAGCTTCAAGCTGAAGGAATTGTGGCTAAAAAAGGACGAGGAGAAAAAACTGGCCGCCCGCCGGCAGACAAGAGTAATCTATGGTCGCCCCCGGAGCTGTTTTCGGTGTTCACCAAAACATTGCTCCTGGAGCAGGCTTCACGTCAATTTCTTATCCAGAATTCGGGTTATATTTAGATTGTGTTACGTGCAACTTAAGTTCAAAAAACATTCGCGCTCTCGCCCTGATTTATTGATACAGTAAATAATAACAAGAATTTTGTTTTCACACACAGTTAATTTAATTCCATGGTGGGAATTCCCCCTTATAATTTATCTATTATTTTTGTGATGTCGTTCTTGATTTCACCATTTTCAATGGGAAGATAAATGGAACTTTATACATGTAATTTGCCGAATTGAAATTTACTGGAATATTATTTTTCCTATATAAAACATCTTATTAACGTGTTTTTTGTAGTGAAGTTTCAGTTATCAATTAATCATATTGAAATTTTCATATTTAATTTGACAATGTGTTAATAACATCTATATTTATAAGTTAGTTAGGTAAGATACTAATGTCACATTAAAGATGATAATTATACCCGTGCTCCATTGAAGAAGCTTGGTTTTACACGAATGCATATTGATCTTGTAATGTGAAGTACTCACTACCTTAGATTTCTTAGGTTAATAATCTGTTGTTTTGTATCTTGGGATAGTATAAGTCTATTTTTACAGGCGGACCAAAGGTAATAGTACAAAAAACATTGTTTTGGTACTCATGGAAACTGGACAAGTTTGATATCTTTGACTATGTGTTTTTAATGTAAAAATTTATTAGCATATTAACATGATATGATAATGATCCGTTTTAAGGAAAGGTAAGCGGGTATTGGTGTGCGCCCAGATGGTTAAGTAATTAAAATATTTTTGCTTTTGACGTTTTTGCTTTTCAGTACTCGATTGGCAAAGCCAAAGGCAGCGGAAGAAGTCAGCATTCCTGCTTAAACGGAGACGAGTAGACTGTTATTCATCATAAAAACTATAAAGCAGGTTAGAATTCCATGAAAAAACTCTTAACTGCAACTATATTAATATTAAGTTCAATGATTCCATTTTTTTCAATAGGAGTAAAAGCTGCCGGTAGTTTGCAAAAAAATTGCCAGAACTATATCCCGAACACCCTTATAGATAGCGTGAAT
The DNA here is from genome assembly GCF_003545805.1 of Photorhabdus sp. CRCIA-P01. Lineage (GTDB taxonomy): Bacteria > Pseudomonadota > Gammaproteobacteria > Enterobacterales > Enterobacteriaceae > Photorhabdus > Photorhabdus antumapuensis. Next base: position 2,995 of record NZ_NMQR01000112.1, read on the forward strand.
ATCCTTACAAATTTAAACAACACGGCCCCTGGAATTAATATCAGTGTTAATGGTAAGTGGTATAGTCAATATATTACAGAAAACGATCTAGGGGGTGCGGAAAATGCTGTTTTAGCACAGCTTGCAATTCTAGCTTATGAGGGAGGATATATTGTGAATGTTTGTACAGATATGGGGTCCATAACAGGTATAGAACTTGTGAGTATCTTTGACTAATAAACAACCAAAAAATCATCAGATTAGAGGAATAAAAAATGCCTATGCACGGTTCGACTATGAAATTTAATCTCATAAAATCGATTCCTACTGAAATGAAAGTGGGTATTCTTAAAGATCAACTAACAAGTGTAGGTCTGACATGCCCTGATACTAGTAAAGATAAGCTACAAGGCTATATAGATGACGTACGTCGCCAAATCCCACAAGGTGGGACTAATGCGTGTTTTATTGGGCTATATAACGTAGGTCGTAAAGTGTATGCGTCCACGTCAGATGCAAACTGGAAAGTTTCCGACACAGCACCAAAAGATACTGCCCAGTTAAAGTATCTATGTAGGCGCGAATGTTTTGACTGGCTTAAGAAAAATGAACCAGATTTTGATGGGGTGTTGAGCCTAGAAAATTCTACAGTGGAAAGATATGACACTCTAGAGGATCGAGTAGGAGGCAGGCTTTGACCCGCCGTCCTCTCACACCACCGTACGTACGGTTCCGTATACGGCGGTTCAGGTTATACGTTTGAGCCGTTGTATCGTGTCCGCGACTGATACCAGTCCCGCTTTATTCCACCGCCTTTTTGGCAGCGCCTGATTCATATGAGATGCCCCTGCATTCCACCACGCTCCGCGACCGTTCCACGCCGATTTACAGGCCCGGGACTCCGCTATGCCCAGTTGCATCAGTTTTCTCGCCCTCGCTGAGGGGGATTTCCACTGCCGCCACAGTATGCA
>NZ_NMQR01000113.1 GCF_003545805.1 Photorhabdus sp. CRCIA-P01
AAAGTAAACTGTCAGACCCCCCATTACCCGATTTAAGTTTACCGTGATTAAGGTAATCACTGATATGGCGGTCAACCGTGGTCTGATGGAGTCGCAATGCCTGAGCTATCATCACAGAACTCCACCCTTCAGAAGCCAGAAGGATAGCTTTTATTCTGTCTCGTACTTGACCATCGCGAGTGGTGTCGTGAAGACGCTCAAGTTTGATTTTTTGTTCTGATGTAATAAATATTTTCATAGCGAGGATAATGATCTCCATTTCGGATAAAATCAAGCATCTTCAATGATTACGGGTATAAAACATGAAAAATATAGCGTTTTCAGTGTAAATCACCTTAAATTAAATGACATTAAGCCATTTGCTTTTTTGTGATATACATCATACATATTGAGTTAATACCATTCCAATATGAAATATTGGAACACAGAAAATGGATATAAATCCAATCTAAGTTAAGAAAACAAATAAATGAATTCAATAATACATTTACATTAAATAATTTATTTACCTGCACTGTTAATAATACTTATCTAATCTTTAATTATCGGGACAATGACAAACAGTCTAAACAGGCGGAAAAAAATAAAACTGACATAAAATTCGAACCATGATGCTTAAGGGATAACTGCGTATCCCTTAAATTTTAAACCCCGGTTTGTCTACTTCCCTTTTGACATCATCTTCTGCATCACCATCTGACCAAACATGTCGGCGGATTGCCTGACCTGCCCGTTTGTCGTCACGCAAACTGCCTGACAGGGCATATTCACACAGCAGGATAAACAGCACATTCGCTGTAATCATCCGCATTAGCACGACACGACATTCCGGTTTGTTTTCCGTCAACTGCCAGATTTTCCCGCTGCCTCAGACCAGCAGCGCGTAAAGGCTTAATCGCCATAACAGCCACAGAGATTGATAGTTCTCCATCCAGCAATTGAAGGTAGAAAGGTTTTCGGGATAGTGCATCCCCGCTCAACCTCTTGCTAGCATAACTAAGCCCAGGGCTGTTTCGATTCAAGCTAAATTCAAAAGCCAATTAATCATCACTGCACTGTTTATTGTAGACACGGGCAACATAATGTCCTCGTCCATCCCCATGACCCAAATCCATTGAAACCATCGCTTCTGCTTCTTTTCGACTTAATCCTTCCGACAAATGATAATTTATTGCCTCAACAGCATAAGCATAACGCAAACTGTGTGGTGAAGACTTTCCGGTTAACCCTGCTTCCCTAGCTATATTCCGATAACGATCAATAGCCGAATGTAAATTCGGCTTATCAATCAAACGCCCCTTATTTTTATTGGTATACTTTATTGCCGTCCTGACTGCCTGGATCACTTTATCCCGATCAACAACTGTCGTATCACGAGGACGTCCTCCTTTTGTACCAAACACCACCCTCAATCTTTCATCCCCACGCAATAAAGCTTTTTCCCACGTTCTTAATGATTTTGCCGCCTGAACAGCTTCCTCCGTTCGTAGCCCCAGATAACGAGAAAGTTGCATAGCAGCAGCCACACCTTCATCTTTCCCACGAACCAAAACAAGGGTCGTGTGATAACACTCATCCGAAATCGCCATTTTAGTTCCCTCCCGGCTGGCGCCAGATAATCCGAGCGCACGATTACTTAACCGCTCGTGATGAGGGTTAGCTAATTGAGATCTTCCCGCCATAGCGAATATCGCCCGAACAGCCGCCATTTCATTTTGTAACGTTCGCTTTGAAATATTCTCTGACTTTCGGCTATCAATATATTTTTCAATATGATTAATTTTCATATTCTTAATATCACGGATTTGAATATTTAATATCGCCATGCTTTCTGCCAGACGTTTGGCTATTTTCATTCTGTCTGAAACGGTTTTAAAACTGCCGCCAGCCTGACGGGCCAAGGTTACTAACTGTTTACTCAACTTTGACATTCAAACGATTTCCTTTTTAACACACACGACACCACCGCTTGCAACCTGACAGATGCAGGCAATACTAAACAGTTTTTGAATGTCATATCTCAACCCCAACGGCACGGTTTGGTTTGCGCTTCCTGCGGCTCGACTGATATCTGTGCATCGGGGCGGTGAAATTGTTGAGTTCTTACGAGGCACCCCAGCTCTCTGAGCTGTTCGCGGTTTACACCGTCCTGACCGTTGTCAGACTACCTCCAACGCCAGTTTTCACTGACGTCGCCATCAATACCGAGTCGATTGTTCTCCTTCTTCTGAATATAAAACGTCAACATGATTATTTTTCACTCAAGACGTTAAGGTGGATTGCGATCTTCAAACCCTCCGACCGGGGTATTACGTATTGGTCAGAAGGTAGAAGATACAGGGAAAGCTTGTATTACGTGGTTTGGGATGTTGTACGCTGGCAGCGTCACTTGGTTTTCGTTATCACGCCAACAAGTGACGCTGCCCGTTTCTTCTGGACCCAATGCGTTATCCGTAAAATATCCAATAACCTGTTGAATCTGACAATAGTCACCCGGAATGCTGAACGAAACCACCCAAGCAAGCCAATCGTAGAAAGCAAATCAACCCGTAGATTGTTTTTGATGATACTGACAAGTTAGAAAATTATATGTGAAATTGCACCTTCATCACTATTGTTAGTGATACCCGTTTTCAAAGGATAAACGGATTTACCGTCCGAAGACGCCACCTCTCAGGCTGTGATGGCATTGAGATCAGTCACCCAAAGGCGTTCCTCTCAGACTGCGAGAACATTAACGATCGCTCACGCGACAACGAATACTGCCTTAAATTAATCAATGTTCATTTCAACGTCAAGAAAGCTTTTCATACTGTATAAAATAATCATTTATGTTCTTCAAAAAGTGAGCAAAATGCAGGTTGAAAGTTGACTGGCATAGAGAAATCCAAAATAGCATAGCGCCAGTTCTGCCAACTGAGCTAAAAGTTACCATCTAACCTCATCAAAAAAGATAATATTTCATCACCAATTTACGACAAACATCACTTTACTAGTGATTTCATGCTGAAATAAAACATCATAAATGTGACGTACATCACATAATTGACACAAAAAATGAAATTAATTTGAAATTATTAATATTGATTATTAAATGATTAATATTAATCTGTTTTTTATACAATATTGTCACAAAATAATCACATTGGCCTGTTTTTTGCTTACAATATAACCCCTTGTTTTTGCTGCTATCTTAACCAACCCCCTATTTTAGTTGCCCGATTGATTATTAATGCTGCATATTGATCACTAAATTAAATTTGTGGTTAATACTGCTTCGACATTGTGGAATAGAAAGTCAATGAAAAGCAGTATTTTATTGTTTGCGGTTTTTTATAGCGTGGTCTCAAGCAGCCAGGCCGCAGACCTCTCAGCACAACAACTCATTCATCAACAGGCGCGCCAGCAAGCCCTGGAGGCGCAATTAGCCCCACCCCCTGCGGAGGTTCACCTGTCGGTACCCGAACCGGCGGTGTCATCCGCATTTCCGTTGGAAACGCCGTGTTTTCCGATCACCCGCGTCGTGTTGGCCGGCACTGAAAATTTCCCGCACTGGTTGCCGTTCAGGCGTGTCTCCCAACAGGGCGAAAACCATTGCCTCGGTGCTCAGGGCATTAACCGGCTAATGACCCGATTGCAAGATCAGCTCATTAATCACGGCTATGTCACCAGCCGGGTTCTGGTTCCTCGTCAGGATCTGCATACCCAAACCTTAAAACTGGTGATGATACCGGGCAACATCCGACATATCCGCTATACCCCTGACAGCGGAAAATATATCCAGCGGATAACGCCATTCCCCGCGCGTGAAGGCAAGCTGTTGGATTTACGGGACATTGAGCAGGGACTGGAAAACTTGCAACGTTTCC